>JAOAAY010000024.1 GCA_026418615.1 Candidatus Sumerlaeaceae bacterium
ACTGGGCGAGCCTGTATTACACCTGCCACTCGGCCAGCGGTTTTCTTGTCACCATTCGGGCTTGTGTTGCCATTTCCCACGCATTCCTCTGGATGAGGACAGTGCGGAGCGCCTGCGGAGGCTCGATCTCGAACGGCTACCCGTAGGCAGGCGGTCGTTGCGGTCTATGGACGAAGCGGTGGTCGGCAGCGGTACGGACGCAGCCCTGCGCGCGCACGAGCGGACCCATGCGTGCGTCTTTCTCTGCGACGACAAAAAATGCGAGTTGCACCGCGTGTTCGGACCGATGGCGAAACCGTCGGTCTGTCTTGAGTTCCCGTACCGGTACCGGGAGACGCCCGGCGGAATCTATGTGGGGTTGTCATTTGCATGCCCTAGCGTGCGCGGTAATCGGGGGCAGCCGGTAGCCGATCAGCGAGCAGAACTTGCCGACGGGCTCGTCCGGTCTTTCAGCCTGCGCAAGGTGGCGGATCCCGTCCGGCTTTCGTCTTGGCATGAATTGGACTGGCCTTCTTATCTGGAACTGGAAAACGCGTTGGACGAGAGGCTCGGCCGCTCGGCTGAGCCGATCAACCGCCGGCTGATCGAGGCAAGTCTGGTGCTTCGTTTTTTCCGGCTGTTTGATCATGCCCGACATGGGCCGCGTGCTCCGGACGAGTGGACGCGCCGTGTGCCGCGCGAGGAACTGGAAGAGTTCCTCACGGCCCTGAGACGCACGGATTTCGTCGAAATCCAGCGACTGGCCAGCAAACCTTGCCGGTCGCTGCTGCTGAAGCGCATGTTTATGGGTTCAGTTGCCGGATTTGCCAGCGCCCTGTGGCGTTCGGCTGGGCGTGTGGGAACCGTGTGGACCATTGCTTGCCAGTATGCGCGACATGCCTCAGGGTTGGGCCGGGTCCGGCTGGCACCTGTGGATGCCACCGTGTCGCATCGCGAATTAGCGGAGATGCGCCTGCCGGCTCCCGGTTCCGAGTCGGCGATTCTCATCGAGCGGTATTTGCGGCACTGCTTGTTTCGCAAGGACCTGCTCGACGCACCGACCGTGGAGCGCGGCCTAAACATGCTGCTGCTTAACGCTGCGCTGATACCGTGGTACGCATTGGCTGTAGCCCGCGCGCACAACCGAAGCGAACCTTCCGCGGCGGACTGGTCGGACGCAGTGGGAGAGGTCGAGAAAACCTACGGCTTTCATTCGAAGTTTTATGCGCTGATGGCGGCACAGCCGGTGATTGAGCAGGTGGTGGAAAGTTTCACCAGCCGGCCTGACTATCCTTTTCTTGTTCTGGGAGATTTTGCAGGGGCTGCATCAGGGACTTGACAGACTGGCGCGCATGCCAACTTTTCCACAGTCGCGGCTCCCCGTGGGATGTTTCCGCTCCTGTGTCCCGATGAGTTACGAGACCCTAAGTTTCTATATGCTCAGCGCCCTGGCGGTGTGTGCCGCTGCGGTTGCGACATTTTCGCGCAGCATTGTGAACGCAGCCTTCGGGCTTCTGTTCTCGCTGGCCGCGGTGGCCGGGCTCTATGTGCTGCTACGGGCGGACTTTGTAGCCGTGACTCAGGTGGTGGTTTATGTCGGCGGCATCGTGGTGCTCCTGCTGTTTGGAGTCTTGCTGACCAATCGTCGCTTGGAGGACCTGTCCGCGTTTGCTCATCGGCCGCGTGCGGTGGCAATCATCCTCGGCCTGGCTGTGTTGACGGTGCTTTTGAGCATGGTTCTTGGCGCCTCCTGGCCGCAGGCGGAGGTTGCCCAACTCGAGGGGACCACACGGCCCATCGGCTACCTGCTGCTGCAGGATTACCTGCTGCCGTTCGAGTTCTCCTCTCTCACCTTGTTGATAGCCTTGGTTGGCGCCGCCTATCTGGTGCGCTCGCAGGAGCGTGACGAATGATGGCGGAAATTGGGCTGACGCATTATCTGGTTGTTGCAGCCATCCTTTTCGCGCTGGGCGTGGCGGGGGTCCTTTATCGCCGCAACGCCGTCGGCATGCTCATCGGGATCGAACTGATTCTCAACGCCGCTAATGTCAATCTGATTGCATTCGCGCGGTACGCCGACCGGGGTGTGGGCGTCCCGGGCGTGAATGGCAGCGCCGGTCTCGAAGGACAGGTTTTCGCGATCTTCGTCATCATCCTCGCGGCGTGCGAAGCAGCCATTGGCCTGGCCATCTGTATTAATATTTTCAATAAATTCGGCTCGATCGACGCGGATCGGGCCGATACGATGCGGGGATAACGCGGCCGTGGGCCTGATTGAACAGGGGTTGCTCATTATCCTCCTGCCCCTTGCCGGTTTCTTTTTGGTGGGATTGTTCGGGCGAAAATTGCCCCGGCAGGGCGACTGGCTGGCGACCGGACTGGTTGGAGCCTCATTGGCGCTGGCTGTGAAAACCTTTGTGCAAGTCACGCTGCAGCACGATCCTTTTGCCGGAGCGCGGACTTCAGGTCCGTGGCTTAGATTCGCGCCCGCCGAGGCGCTGAGTATCGGTATCATGGTGGACAACCTCACGGCTTCGATGCTGGTGGTTGTGGGTGTCGTGAGTTTTCTTGTGCATCTGTACTCGATGGGATACATGCACGGCGATCCCAAGTATGTGCGTTTTTACACCGTGCTCCAATTGTTCACGGCGTCCATGTTTGGGCTCGTGCTGTCTGACAACCTGTTGACGCTCTATGTGTCATGGGAATTGATGGGGCTCAGTTCCTATCTGCTGATCGGCCATTACTTCGAAAAACCCAGCGCGGCTTGGGCATGCCTCAAGGCATTTATGACGACCCGTGTTGGCGATGTCCTCATGTTTGTGGGCATTCTCATTCTTTTCCTTCATGTTGGCTCGTTGCGGTTTGCGGATATTTTTGCTGCGGTGGCCGATGGGCGCCTGGCGGGTAGCGCGCAGATGTGGGCGGGGCTGCTCCTGTTCGGCGGTGCCATGGGGAAAAGTGCGCAGTTCCCGCTGCACATCTGGCTGCCCGATGCCATGGAAGGCCCGACTCCCGTGAGCGCCCTGATTCATGCGGCAACAATGGTGGCTGCGGGGGTCTACCTCATGGCAAGAACCTACCTGCTCCTGTCTGCCGAGACTTTCCTTGTTGTCGCCTATGTCGGCGGTTTCACGGCCATTTTTGCGGCTTCCATCGGCTTAGTGATGGATGACATCAAAAAGGTTTTAGCCTACTCGACCGTTTCACAACTGGGTTACATGATGCTGGGGCTTGGCGTCGGGGGGTTCGTGGTCACGGGCTATACAGCCGGTGTTTATCATTTGACCACGCATGCGTTTTTCAAGGCAGGGCTGTTTCTGGGGGCTGGAAGCATCATCCACGCCGTGCATACCCAGTCGCTGGCGCAAATGGGCGGGTTGCGCCGCAAAATGCCCGTAACCTTCATCACCTTTCTGATTGCCACACTGGCGCTCACGGGTTTGTGGCCGCTATCGGGGTTCTATTCCAAGGATGCCATCATTGCCTCGGCCATCGAATTTGCCCTTCGCCACCCCGAGCATCTGGCGCTGCCAATCTTTGCGGTGCTGGCGGCCGCGATGACAGCCTTTTATATGTTTCGCCTCGTGTTTTTGGCGTTTTTTGGTGATCCGCGGGACGCTCACGCGCACTCTCACGCCCATGAAAGCCCATTGGTCATGACATTTCCTCTGCTGGTTCTGGCGGCCCTCAGCCTGCCGCCGGTCGGCGGCGGGCACGGCAACTGGTTCTGGATTGGCAACCCGGTACCGCTGCGGGGGGAAGTCGCGCAGCGATATGGTGTCGCAACGGCGGAGCAAGGTCAGGCAAAAGTTTCCACGGAGCATGGCCAGCCGGTTTTGACCACAGAAGGCGGTGTGGCGCATGGGGAGCACCCCGCGGCGGACGACCCGGCCCGGAGGGCGCACACGATGGCCATCGGGGCGTCCGTCACCGTCCTGCTGATCGGGTTTGTTCTCGCCTGGCTGATTTATATCCGCCGGGTCGTGGATCCGAGGGCGTTGGCGTGCCGGTTTGCGCCTATCCACCGGCTGCTTGTGAACAAGTATTATATTGATGAGATCGTGCAAGCGGGAGTGATTCGACCCGTCATGGCCTTATGCCGGCTCGTGGCGCGTGCAGATTTGTGGATTGTGGACGGACTGGTTAACCTCACCGCCCTCGTGACCCGGGCCATTGCTTGGGTGACCGGACGGGCGGACAGCCATGTGGTGGATGGCGTGGTCAACGGTGTGGCCGACAGCGCGATGACAGCCGGCAAAGCACTTGGCCGTCTGCAAACGGGCCAGGTCGGCACTTATCTGACCGGAGGCGTCGTTGGCGTGGTCATGCTGGCGGGATTTGTGTTCTGGGTTCTTGCAAGATGACGCAGTTTTTCTGGGAAACAGGTGAACGGGACTGACATGGTTGTGCCGCACATATTAAGTTGGATCGTATTCGCGCCGTTGATCGGTTTGGCCGTGATGTCGGTCATACCGGGCGCCGCCGGGGCACGAGCCATCAAGTGGGTGTCGCTGCTGACGACGCTGGTTGTCCTCGCGCTGAGCAGCGTGCTTGTGGCTGAGTATTACGGTCTGGCGCCCGAGTTTAGGCGCGCCTTCATCGGGTTGAAACAGTCCTCATTCCCTGAGGGTTCCGCGTCCCTGTTTGAAGAGCGCATCCCGTGGATCCGCGAGTACAACATTTATTATCATGTCGGCGCCGACGGACTCAGCGTGATCCTGGTTTTCCTGACGGCTCTCCTGTCTTTTCTGGCCGTTTTTTCGGCGTGGAACATCGAGAAGGGCGTCAAAGGGTTTCACATGCTCTACATGCTCCTGATCACGGGCATGATGGGCGTTTTTGTGGCACTCGACCTGTTTCTTTTCTATGTGTTCTGGGAGGTCATGCTTTTGCCGATGTATTTTCTGATCGGCATTTGGGGCGGCCCCCGGCGCGAGTACGCAGCGATCAAATTTTTCCTCTACACGCTGGCCGGCTCGGTGCTGATGCTGATTGCCATTTTGGTCATTTACATGGAATGCCGCACCTTCTCGATTCCCGAACTGGTGGCCAATCCGCCCTTTGCGGACAGGCCGTCCGTGGCCAATTGGCTCTGGGCCGGCTTCTTCATCGCGTTCGCCATCAAGATTCCCATGTTCCCTTTCCACACATGGCTTCCCGACGCGCATGTGGAGGCGCCGACGGCGATTTCGGTGATTCTTGCCGGAGTGCTGCTGAAAATGGGCGGATATGGCATTCTCCGCGTGAATTTCCCCGTGTTTCCGGCCGCAACACACTACTTCATCGGACTTGTCGCGCTGTTTGGTGTGATCAATATTATTTATGGCGCTCTGTGCGCCATGGCGCAGACGGATTTCAAGAAACTGGTGGCCTATTCGTCGGTGTCGCACATGGGCTATGTCCTGCTCGGTATGGCCAGCCTGACGGATGCGGGCATGAACGGCGCGGTCTTCCAGATGTTCAATCACGGCACCTCGAGTGCCATGATGTTTATGATCGTGGGTGTGATTTATGACCGGGCGCATCATCGCGACCTCAGCCGCTTCGGCGGGCTGGGACTCCAGATGCCCCGTTACCTGACCATCGCGATCATCGGGTTCTTTGCTTCGCTGGGGCTGCCGGGTTTGAGCAGTTTCATCAGCGAAGTCATGGTGTTTCTCGGAGCATTCAAAAGTCAGTCCACGCTGGGAGCGCCGCAGGCCTTTGGGGTCGTGTACAGCATGCAGGTGCTGACAATCCTTGGCACGCTCGGTGTGGTGCTCGGAGCAGGCTACTTGCTTTATACGATGCAGCGCGTTTACCTGGGCAAGCCCCGCGACGAGTACGCGAACTTCCCCGATTTGCGCCCGGTCGAGTACGCGGCGCTTGTGCCTCTCGCAGTGATTTCCGTTGTGCTGGGAATCCTGCCGAATCTGGCGCTCAATGTTTTCAATGGTTCCATGCACAGCCTGCTGACGCTATGGCCGCCTGCGGCCGCAGCCGGTTTTGCAGGACTATAGGGCTGGAGAGCGGAGACATGCCGGCCCCGGTCCTTCTTGGCGAGTTGCGTCTGATCCTGCCGGAGTTGATTCTCTGCGGCGGGGCCCTGTTCGTGCTCGTCTACGACATGTTTCAGCGCCGGGAACGCTCGCAACGCTGTGGCGTGCTGGCTCTGCTGATTGTCGGGTTGGCGGCCTGGGATGGCATCCGCCTGTGGATGGTGCCGGGCGTATGGGCGGCAGCACCGGCGCAGACGGCCATTTTTTGGGGAATGCTGTCAGCCGATCCGCTTTGGGCGTTTTTCCGGCTGTTGTTCCTCGCCGCCGCGGGGGCTGTCATTCTTATGTCTGTCTTTTCGCATGAACTGTGGAGGACGCGTGCAGGCGAGTACTACGCCTTGCTGCTGATTGCCACGGCCTCCGCGTCGTTTGCCGCCGCCGCCTGCAATTTCGTTATGCTGGTTCTCGCCGTGGAGACACTGTCGCTGAGCGCGTATGTGCTGGCGGGATACTTGAAAGGGGAGCGGCCGGCCGCCGAGGCATCTTTGAAGTACTTGCTGTTTGGATCCGTCGCCTCGGGTGTGATGCTGTATGGCTTGAGTCTGCTTTATGGTTTGACCGGCTCGCTCGATCTGGCGTCCCTTGACCGGATTGGCCCGGAGAATTACCCCGTGTTTATTCCCGTGCTGGCTCTTGTGCTGGTTGGCCTCGGGTTCAAAACGGGAGCGGCACCATTTCATTTTTGGGCCCCCGATGTTTATCAAGGGGCTCCGACGCCCGTAACCGCCTTTCTTGCCACCGTGTCGAAAGGCGCCGGTTTTGCGGCGCTGATTCGCGTGGTCTCGCCCCACTTCGACGCGGGCTCTCTCGCCCCGTACGGTATGCGAACGGTGGATGTCTTTGCCACCCCGACGGATCTATCCAGCCTCTTCTGGCTGCTCGCCGTTCTGTCCATGATCGTGGGGAACTTTGCGGCTCTCCGGCAGAGGGATATCAAGCGCCTGCTGGCCTACTCTTCCATCGCACACGCCGGCTACCTTTTTGTGCCTTTTACTGCTGCAAACCCCTCGGGGCTTAGCGCAGTTTTGTTTTACATAATCGTCTATTTCCTCGCGACGATAGGCGTTTTTGCCGGTGTCGTGATGATCCATAACCGCACAGGGACATTTGAGATCGGGCGGTGGACTGGCCTGTTCCATCGCTCGCCTGTCATTGTTGTGGGACTCGGTGTGATGCTCTGGAGCCTCATCGGATTGCCTCCGACGGCGGGTTTCGTGGGCAAGTGGAAATTGTTTTTTGCGCCGGTAGAGGCCGCTGCCGCGGGTCCGTTGCCCCTCTTCCATTATTCCGTGGTTTTTGTGGCCCTGCTGACAAGCGTGGTTTCATTATATTATTACATCGGAATTTTGAAGGTCATGTGTTTTTCCGGTACTGATGACCGGGCCTTGCGTTTCCGGTCCGGGCCATTGGAACGCGCGTGCATACTGGCGTTGGCGCTGCCGTTGATTCTAATCCAGTTGCAGTGGCAGCCCCTGACGGATGCTACCCTGCGGGCGCTCGGCCAGCCGGTGCGATCCGCTTCCGCTGAGGTTGCGCGATGATCCCCTCGGAGACGCTGGCGGACCTGCTCAATGCGGAATTGTCGCGCAAAACATGCTCGTTTGCCGAGTATATCACGGCAAGCGCCCCGTATGTCCCCCCCGGGGCCGATGAACTCTTAACCCTGGTGGAGCGGATGGCTCGCAGCGACCGCGAGCAAGCGGCAGCCTTGGAGGATATGATCGTTGACCTCGGCGGCATTCCTCAGCCGGGGGTTTACGACGAGGGCGTTGCGGACACAAATTATCTCAACATCGTTTACCTGAGCGAATTGTTAGTTCGTTCGCGCCGCTCAAGCCTTGAACAGTTTCGCAAGCGTCTCGACGATTGTGCCGGTTATCCGGCCGCCCGGGAATTGCTGTTGCGGATCATCGAGGTTGACACGGCGTTACTGCGGGAAATGGAAGCCGCTCTGGAGAAGCACAATCCCAAGCCTGCGGCGACGGAGGCCGGGGCGAATGACGCGTCAATCGTTGGCGCCGCCTCAGGCGGTTCCGGTGAGCGGCCATCCAAGGCCGGGTTTGATCTGAAGTCCTTTCTTGCACGCCGCGGACCGTCCAAGACGCGGCCGCCAGCCAAAGCCTCCGGGCCGGCAACAAACCCCTCTACACCGCCGTCAGCACAGCAGGCGGGCGAACGAGCGGGCGATAGTTCAGAGGGAAAGAAACCATTTGATATGAAGGCTTACTTGGCAGCCCGAAAAGCCCGAAAGGATCCAGAGGCAGAGCCGCCAGCCACAGGGGAATAATCCGGCAGCCGGAATCAGGCGGCAGAAATGGTCCTCTGCCGGTACTGTAATGCCGTTTACGACAGGCCCGATGACAGTCCGCACTGCCAAACAGTCGAAATCCGGTTTTGATCCCGCGCTCAGGATTTTGTTGGAGAGCATTTCGGACCCCGGATTTTTGCTTAATCGCCGGCTTGAGATTGTCTTTGCCAACGAGGCCGCAAGACACCGGTTTGGGCGTCATAGTTCGCCGCTTCGGGGACGGTTTGATGAGTTCTTTGCGGCCATGTTTCCGCACGAAGATCTCTCGGCTGTCAGATGTCGTCTTCGCGACTGTTTGCAATGTCCCTCCGAGACGCAAACTCATGCGTTTACGCTCGGAACCGGTGCATCCCGCTCTACGGTCAGGCTGATTTGCTTGTGCAGCGGCCAACCGGCTTTCGACGATCCCCTAGCCCCCGTGCTGGCCGTGCTGTTTTCTGCGGACAACCTGTCGCGAGAATTGCCCCGCTTGGAGCGCGTCCTCGATTCGTCGGCCGACGGTGTGTTCATCGTAAACCGCGACAATCAGATTATCTATTTCAATCCCGCTTGCGAGCGCCTGACGGGCTGGCAACGCAGTCAAGGGGCCGTGCTGGTCCACGAATGTTCGGATGTCATGCGTTGCCACACGGAGACGGGTGAGAGCATGGGCAGCGATGCCCTGTGTCCGGCCAAGTTGATGGTTCAGCGTGGCGCCGTTCCGTCGGCCCACGAAATGCTCATCAACACGAGAAGCGGCGCTGAGAAGTGGATCGAGACCTCGTATTCTCCCATTCGTAACGCGGCGGGGGAGATCGAATATGTGGTCGGGATCATGCGTGACATTGACGAGCGCAAACGCCTCGAAGCGCAATTGGCTCAGAGCCGCAACCTTGCCATGATGGGCCAGTTGGTGAGCGGCATTGCGCACGAGATTCGCAACCCTCTCGGCATCATTATGTCGAGCGTCGAAGTGATCCTCGACTCGTCCCGCAAACCGAGAGAACGGCGCGAGGCTGCCATGTTCATCAAAGACGAGGTTCACCGTCTGGACGCGCGCGTCCGGGATTTTCTCGCGTTCGCGCGTCCGCGCCCCGTCCTCGCCGAGCGCGTGGATCTCCACGCGCTTTTGCGGACACTGTTACTGTCCTATGTTTCAATGGAGAATGACCGGTTCGAAATCGAGACATCCTTCTGTATTGGGCATCCGGTGGTGGAGGCTGATCCCGATCAACTTCGCCAAGTCTTCCTCAATCTCATCATCAACGCGGACCAGGCAATGCCGACAGGTGGCCGTTTATCGGTCGAAACAAAAAGCGACGGTTCGACAGTGACGGTGCGATTTTGCGACACGGGACCGGGCATCCGGTCGGAGCATCTGCCCCGAATTTTCGACCCGTTTTTTACGACCAAACAGCGCGGCACCGGGTTGGGTCTGTCCATTGCTCACCAAATTGTGGTGGCTCATCGCGGGAAACTGGTGGCCCATAATCATTCGGATGGCGTGGGTGCCGTGTTCGAGGTCACCCTGCCGGCGGCGACGGCTGTGTCGGCATGATCGGACGCCCGCGCATCCTAATCGCGGAAGATGAGGAGCGTCTGCGCCGTTTGCTCGGCATGCTGCTGAGCGACACCGATTATGAGGTGAAATTTGCCGCAGACGGCGAAGAGGCAATTCGCCTTTTTGCCTCGGAGGGGTTCGACCTTGTTGTAACCGACATGCGCATGCCCGGGGCCGACGGGATGCAAGTGCTCGAAGCCGTCAAGACGCACCGCCCTGATGTGCCCGTTGTCGTCATGACGGCTTTTGGTTCCATCGAGAGCGCTGTCGAGGCCATGCGCGCTGGCGCCGTGGATTATGTGACAAAGCCTTTTGAGGCTGAGCGTTTCAAGTTGTCGCTGGAGCGTGCGCTCGGGGTCGGGCGGCTTTTGAGCGAGAATTGGCAACTGCGGCGAGAGGTGCGTGAACGCCACAACCTTGAGCACATCGTAGCCGAGTCGCCAGCGATGCAGCGCGTGCTTCAAGCGGCGCGTCAAGTCGCAGCGTCAAATGCAACTGTGCTGCTTACGGGGCCGAGCGGCTGTGGTAAAGAGGTCATAACGCGGTTCATTCACGAACTCAGTCCTCGCGCGCGGGGTCCGTTCGTAGCCGTTAATTGTGCTGCCATTCCCGAAAACCTTCTCGAAAGTGACCTCTTCGGCCACGAACGGGGGGCCTTCACGGGTGCCACGGAGCGCAAAGTTGGAAAATTTGAATTGGCCAGCGGTGGCACTCTCTTTCTCGACGAAATCGCCGAGATGCCGCTGGCGCTGCAGGCAAAGGTACTGCGGGCTATCGAGACGCAGGTTATCGAACGCGTAGGCAGTACCAGATCCATCAAAACGGATATCCGGTTTATCGCAGCAACGAATGCCCGTCTGGCTGAAGCCGTCGCGGCCGGCCGCTTTCGCGGAGACCTGTTCTTCCGGCTGAATGTCTTTCCGATCGAAATTCCGTCGCTGTCCGAGCGGCGCGCCGATATCATGCCCCTCACGCAATTGTTTCTGGAAAAAGCGTGTGCGCAGATGGGAAAGCGCGTTCCCTCGATTCCACCAGAGACGCGCAGGCTCATCGAGCACTACGCGTGGCCGGGCAATGTCCGCGAACTGCAAAATGCCGTCGAACGGGCGACCATTCTGCTCACTGGCGAACGGCTGCTGCCGGAACTGCTCGGAATCGCAGGAACGGGACTCGGCGCGGTGAGCGGCGGCAGCATGTTCACAATCCCGGCGTCGGGGTTTTCTCTTGAGGAGCATGAGCGGTCGCTGTTGGTGCAGGCGCTTCAGCGCACGGGTTACAACAAAAGCCGGGCGGCGCGGCTGCTTGGCGTTTCTCGCGCGACGCTGCGCTATCGGCTGGAAAAATTCGGGCTGCTGGATGCGCCTGCGGCGGGTGAGCCGCAGCGGTCAAATCCCTAGCGGCTCAATGGCGCGCAGAGTTTCTGTAAAAGCAGGGGAGAAGGGCCGCGCAAAAGTCGCTACCATCGCCCGTACAGCACTCATTTCAACGGGCTCAACGCAAAGCACTTCCTCGGCCTTTGGCCTGACGGGATCGCTGATGATTGTCTTGTAAACGGCGATGAATTCGTGCCCCGTGGCTTCCGAAGGGCCGTGTTTTGTCAGGAATTGCAGCGGTCCGGACTCAACTCCGAGTTCCTCCAGCACTTCGCGGCGGGCCGTTTGTTCGTAATCTTCTCCGGGTGCCACATGGCCGCCTACGCACTCCCAGTGCAAGGGGTAGGTGTCCTTTGTCGCGCTGCGCTGCTGCAAAAGCAGCATCCCGTTTCCATTGAAAACGAGGACATGGACTGCGCGATGCAGGAGTTTGTCGCGGTGAATGACGCGGCGCGAGGCTTCGCCCACCACGCGATCCAGCGCATCCACAACGACCAGCAACTCGTCCTGATTGTCCGTCGTCATGCGGGACAATCACCATGGCCCGGGATCCGCGCGCAACTCCAAGCATGCCCGTGCACCGGGGCAAACAGTTGACTCTCAGGGCGCACGACCGCGTGGATAAGCCCATGGCAGAGATGGACGGCGGCGGGGCGGCTGCACCGATGCGTGGTGCTTGCGGGATTCCCTATGGGGTCGTCATGGTGTTGGCTGGCGCTTCTGCTGTTGTTGCTTATGCGGTTTTGCGCGTGCCGGAATGGCGCGCCGCCCTGATGGCAATGGCATCTCACCGGGTGGATACGCCTGATACCCGCCTCTGCAGCATGCTCGCGCCGCGCTCCGTCGCACTGGCGGGCGCTGGCGCGTTGGTCACCTGCATGCTTGCCTATTGTTTTGCTGGAACGCGCCAGATTTTGAGCGTGCGTTTACCATGGGCTATGGCCGTGGTAACTTGGGCAAGCCTGACCCATGCGCTCATCGCGGCCGCCATTGTAATCAATACATTGTACTACTTTCCCCGTCAGTACGGTCGGCCTCTTTGGTCGGTCACGCCTGATGAGGTGCTCACGCATGTGCTGCCGCAGGCATGGCCCGATGCGAAGGCGCTTCGGCGACTTGCCGGTGCTCAGGCCCGTTTCGCATTTCGGCCGCCGGATCAGGATCCATTTTTTCTGCCGGCCCTAACCTACCCTCTCGAGTTCTACGATATCTGGCCTCGCGACGAGTCAGACTGGCTGTCAGATGCGGAGTTTGTGAAAGCCGCCCGAAAATTGCGCCTGACCCACCTGCTGCGATATGAGCCCCATAACCGCCAACACCCGCTGTGGCTGCGGGCGTTGGATTAGCGCCTCGTTATGCCTCTCTTGGGAACCATGGCTCTCCTTGCGGCCATCATGGCGGTGGGAGCGGCGCTCCTAAGTGCAGCCGGCCGCACGGCGGTGGGGCATCTTTCGTGGCCGGAACGAGTGGCCTTTGCGTTTCTCCTCGGCGCGGCCGCCGGCGGCTTGGTGACTTTGTTCATCCTGCTTGGCGGTGCGCGGTACGCGGGCTGGTGGTGGGCGGTGTTGGGAGTTGCTGGTCTGAGTGTCTCAGCCGTGCGCCGCTCGGTGCTCTCTCACCCGGCCAACCAAGCCAAAATAGAGCAAACCGCTACCGAGAGAGTCGTCGGCGTCGGCATGTTGGGGGCTTTTCTGTGGGCCGCAGTCCTTGCCTTTCATCTGCCGCCTACAGATTACGATAGTTTGGCCATTTGGGGGCACCGTCTTCAAGTTTTGCTTGAGGAGCGCGTGCTGGTTACGCCCAGCCTGCGCGACCCGCTGCGATTTGTGGCTCAGCCTTTGCATCCGTATCTCGTTACGGTCTTGGAGGCGTCGTTTTGTGTTGCGGCCGGCGGATACAGCGCTGCCGCGAGGAATTTACCTTATTTGTTGATGTTCGGTTGCTACCTCGTGCTGGTTGCCGGTGCAGCCCGCAGGCTGGCTGCTCCATGGCGACGCTTGGCCCTCTTGGCCGGGGCTGGCTTGATGCCGGTTCTCCCCTCTGCTGCGGTCTGGCTCTCAGCGCGCGAGTTCCTGATGGCGGTTTTGGGTTTTGCCTGTGTCCGAGCCATGATCCTTTGGATTGAATCCGGCTCAAGGGGTGCGGCGCTTCTGGCGGCTCTCCTCGCGGTTGCAACCCAGCAGGTGAAAATTGAAGGGTTGCCGTTATCCGTCGGTTTTCTCGCAGGCGTGGCGTTTTGGGGACTGTTTGGCGGCATGGATCGGGGCGCAGGCCTGCGGACCATTGCATGCGCAGCCACTGTCTTCATTCTGATGATTCCATGGAGTCTGGCACGCCAGTCTATCCCTCCCGTCCATGTGGAAGGCTTGGTCAAGGGTTTTGATATTTCTCTTGTGATCAACGGACGCTATCTGCTCGAAGCCGTGCGCGTTATGACCGCAGAGGTTTTCGCGCGACCGGAACTGTACGGTTTGGCCGGACTGGCTGTTCTGGCGGGCCTTGCAACTGGTTGGCAACGCGCGACATGGCGCCAGCGCGTGGCGATCCTGCTGCCACCCGCGCTGCTCTTGGCAGCGATTCTTGCGAATCTGTCCGCTCGCGTCGGGGAAGGGCCGGACCGCCTCCTGTCGCTCCCGCGGCGGATGATGATCGTCATGCCAGCATTGCTGTTGGCGTCGCTCGCTGTGTTTCCAACTAACAGGTGTGCGACCACCAGCGCTGACGAGTGACCGGTGTCGCTACGACTTAAAGAACCGCGTCAGAGCGTGAATGGTGATTTGCCTGCCGACATCCGCGATCGAATCGGTGAGTGGAATGCTCTTCGGGCAAACACGCACACAGTTTTGCGCGTTGCCGCATGCGTGCACTCCGCCCGGCCCCATTAGTGCGTCCAGCCGCACGGCTTTGTGCATCTTGCCCGTCGGGTGAGCGTTGAACAGTCTGACTTGGGAAATGGCTGCCGGCCCGATAAAATCCGAGTGGTCATTCACCTGAGGGCAGGCCTCCAAGCAGCATCCGCAGGTCATGCACTTGGCCAGTTCGTACATCTTCTCCCGTTCGGATTCAGCCATGCGCGGACCCGGGCCAAGGTCATAGGTTCCGTCTATCGGAATCCACGCTTTCACGCGCTTGAGGTTTTCGAACATGGAACTGCGGTCTACGACAAGGTCGCGGACGACCGGGAATTTCGTCAAGGGCTCGAGCACAATGGGGTCACCGATCTTATCCACCAAAGCAGAACAAGCCTGCCGCGGAACCCCGTTGATGATCATGGAGCAAGAGCCGCAGACCTCTTCAAGGCAGGCAGATTCCCACACAACCGGCGCCACGCGTTTGCCCTCGGCCGTCACAGGGTTCATCTGGATTTCCATGAGCAAGGAAATCACATTCATGTTGGGCTTGCGGGTAACCGAAAATGTCTCCCAATAGGGAGCGCTGTCTGAATCCCGCTGGCGCTTAATCTTGACGGTGATGGAGCCGTTGCTGGTCACGATGGCATCAACCTCGCTGTGTGGAGTTCGGTTTGGTGTCAGGTATTCCGTGTTTTCGCGGGCATTCTATCGGCATCTCCAGGGATTGTGTTGCGGTTGAAATTACCTGAGAGCCCCGAGCAAGTGAAAGGCGGTCATGTCGGGTCAACTCAAACGGGTGCTTTTGTTTCTGGGGAGCGCGGCCCTGTCGCCTTTTGTTCTGCTGCTGGCCGCCTGGCAATGGTTGGCTTGGCGGACATGGCGGCGCAGGCGTCTGCGAGCAGGCCCTGTCGTCTTGGTGTACTCGCAGGTCGCGTGGGACGAGGTTTGGCAGCGTCCTCAAGAGTTTGCATGGCGACTGGCACGCACCCGCTGCGTTGTGTATGTGTCGCCCGTCCAAGTGCATCAGTGGCTGGTCACCTTAGGTCTGCGGTGGCGTCCCGTGCGCGACAATCCGTGCGGGCGCGACCTCATCGTTGTGTCGCCGCTGGTTTTCAGCGGGCATTTCAAAAGCCGACGGATAAACCATATAAACAGGTGGGTCGAGCGGGTTTGGCTATCAGCGTTCCTGCGCGATCCGGGCGGTCTTGATCTGCTGGTCAACACTCCGTTCGCAGTCCCAATAGTTCAATGGCTTGAGGCGGCTGGCCGGCGCGCTCCCCGAAAACTGCGCAAGGTTGTGTATGATGTCATCGATGATTTTGCAGCATTCTCGTGGGCGCCTGCATTTTGCCGTCCGTGGGACGAGTGGCTCACAGCCCGTGCGGACGATTTGGTTACCGGGACGCAGGCTTTGCTGGAGCAGCGAAGTGCGGTGCGATCAGACGCCGAATTTATCCCATGCGGCGTGGATTTCGAATTGTTTTCCAGAGAAGTGCCCGTGCCTGCGGATGTGGCCGCATTGCCCCGTCCCATGATCGGGTATATCGGCTCGGTGGGTGAACGGCTGGACTTCGGTCTTCTCGCTCGTCTGGCCCGGGAGTTCCCGTCTGCGTCGTTTGTGCTGGTTGGTCCTGTCCAGCCAACGCAGGACGGTCTTCCGCAGGCCCCGAACATCCATTACCTTGGCTTGCGGCGCCACGATCAGTTGCCGGGGTACGCCCGAGCCTTCTCTGTCGCTCTCATACCGTTTCGGATCAACGCGGCCACCCGGATGCTCAATCCCGTCAAAACGCTGGAATATCTTGCCGCCGGTCTCCCCGTGGTCTCAACCGCGCTGCCCGACATCGTCCGGCTCTTTCACGATGTTGTGCGTGTAGCGCGAGACGAGAGCGAGTTCGTGCGGCATGTTCGCGAGGCTCTCGACCGTCCGGATCCCGCCCTGCGCGCGAGAGGCATCGAACGCGCGCGGCATGCGTCGTGGGACTCGATGACGGATGCCATAGCCCGACGGCTGGAGGGCGCGGAGGACGGGAGGCTCATGTGAGGATCGCGATTGACGCACGCTACCTCGGGGCTGAGTATACGGGCATCGGTGTGTACTCGCGCCACCTGTTGGAGTCGTTGGCGCGCTTGGACCATGAAAACGAGTACCTGGTGGTGACTCACGCGTCATACCGGGGCGGGCTGGAACTCGCGGATAACTTCGAGGTGGTCACCGATGCAAGCCGTCCGGTATCGCTCCGGACGCTGTGCACGATGCAGCGCGCCCTGGCACCATTCGAGGCGGATGTGCTTCACTCGCTCTTTCCGCTGGCACCCCTGCTCTGGCGCAAGAAACTCGTTGTCATGGCTTATGATCTCCAGCCCTTGCTCGACCCCCAATTCACAGGCATGCGTCATCCCGTCCTGCGATCGCTGTACGACATTTTTTACCGGTTCAGTTACCCGGCGTGCCTGCGCAAAGCGGATTATGTGATCAGCACTTCCTATGCCACGAAACAGGATATAAAAATGTTGTTTCCGGATGTGGCGGAGAAGGTGCTTGTTGTTCACGGCGGCATTGCGCCGGAAGAGATCAGCCGCCCATCCCCGGAGGAGATCGAGCGGGTGCGTGAAAAGTATGACTTGCCGCGGCGCTTCCTCTTTTATCTCGGCTCCACGCGCCCCAACAAGAATCTCATGCAGATGCTCGAAGCGTTTGAAGAGTTTATCCAGCGCCACCCCGAACACCAAGACCTGCACTGGGTCATGGTGGTCAGTCAGGATCGGTTTTTTGATCCGGTTTTTACGCGCATCCGGGAACGGAACCTGCTGGGCCGGGTGAGGATCCATGAGCAGGTGAGCGAGGCGGAGAAAGCCGTGTTTTTCTCCCAAGCGGAGTTACTTTATTATGTGACCAAATGGGAAGGGTTCGGGCTTCCCGTGCTGGAGGCGCAAGGCATCGGGCTGCCAGTGCTGGCGTCAACTCATGCGTCGTTGCCCGAAGTCTGTGGCACGGCCGCCCTGATGGCTGATCCCGACGATAAGGACAGCATCGTTGAGGCCCTTGAAAAGTTCTACGGAGACCCCGGACTCCAGCGTGTCATGGTCGAGCGCGGTTTGGAAAATGTGAAGCGTTTCAACTGGGAGAAGGTGGCGCGGGAGGTTCTTGCGCTGTACACTCATTTGCTCACATGATACCCACGATTTTCGATTTGGCTTACCTTGCGGTGTCGCCGGTGGCGGCGCCCGTGTTGCTGCACCGGCGCATCACACGCGGGAAATATCGCGAGAGCCTGCCGGCCATGTTTGGTCGCCATCTGGATGACGAGAATCCGGTGCTTTGGCGCAACGGCTGCGTCTGGGTTCATGCGGTCAGTGTCGGGGAGGTGGTTGCCGCCCGGGCCATGCTTCCGCTTTTGCGCGCCCGGTTTGCAAATCTGCCGCTTTTGCTTACAACCGTGACCGAGACAGGACAGGCCCAAGCGGGACGCTTGCCGCCCGGGCTTGCCGATGCTGTAAGATATTTTCCGGCCGATTTTTCGTGGGTCGTCCGACGGTTTGCGGCCACCTACCGCCCGCAGGTCTTCGTCACCATGGAGACGGAACTGTGGCCAAATGTCCTGATGTATCTTGGTGCTGTTGGCACCAAGGCCTTTGTGTTCAACGGCAAGGTCGGGGAGCGATCCTTTGCGCGCTACCGTCTCGCCGCTCCGTTGCTGCGGCGCCCATTGCGCCAGGTACGGGCCTATTGCATGCAGACTCCCGCCGATGCGGCTCGAATGGCCGCTTTATGTGGTGACGAATCGCGTGTCTTTGTGACTGGCAATTGCAAGTTTGACAACGCGGGCCAGCCGCTTGAGCCCGAAGCGGCGCAGCGGCTTCGTCGCGAGTGCGGGCTGGAAGGTTCGGAAAAGGTTATTGTTGCCGGAAGCACCCACCCGGGCGAGGAGGAAATTCTCTTTGATGCGTTCGAGTCGTTGCGCCGGTCCCATCCGGATTGCGTGCTGATCCTTGCGCCGCGTCACCCTGAGCGCTTCGACGCCGTCTGGGCACTGGCCCGGCAGCGTGGGCTTGCCGGGCGCCGTCTGTCAGACGATTCCGTGACGGATACTCCTGTCAAACCCGGTCAGGTGGTGTTGGTAGACCGGATGGGGGTTTTAGCGTCGCTTTACGGCCTCGCGCATGTGGCCGTGGTCGCCGGGAGTTTTGTGCCGGGAATCGGCGGACACAACCTGCTCGAACCGGCGGTGCACGGAGTTCCTGTGGTGTTTGGTCCCTTTGCCGGAAATCAGCCGGACATGGTGCAAATCCTGTCGGGTGGGAATGGCGGTGTCGTGGCAGAGCCGTCGCGGCTCGCCGACACGCTGGCCCGTTTGCTGGGTGACGAGGCGGAGCGATCGAGGCTCGGAAAGGCCGCCCAGGCCGCCCTGCTGGCAAATCAAGGCTCTGCGAGCCGCAACATGGAAATCATGGAGCGCTTCCTTTGATATGGATCGTGTGCGTGCTGTCCTGCGGGTGCTCGTGGCGCTTGTGATGATCCCCATCGAATTCTTTCGCAGGTGGTTTCTCCCGCTTCACTCCGACGACGCCCCCGACGAATTCGATGATGAGGACAGCAAGGAATAGGATGGCACAGGCTGGTTGACAAGTGTCGGCTGCCTGCGTCCCTGAACGGCATGCGTATTGGCATTGATATCCAAACGCTGGAAACCTTTGAGCGCACGCGCGGATTGGGCCGTCTATGCATTGACACTGTGTCGGCACTGATGGCGCATGCGCCGCAGCATGAGTATGTGCTGTTTGGCCTGCAGCCGGACGCACCGGCGGAGGCTGGCGAGTGGATGGCGAAGGGTGCGCGGTATGTTCAGATCAAGACTTCGGGTGATCCTCGGCGTCATCTGGACTCTGGCTGTGCCGCGCCTTTTTTGTGGACAACTCCCGAGGCACTGGCGCTGGACCTGTACCATGTCACAAGCCCATTAATGTTTGACATTCTGCTGCCGTCCGACGGGCCGTGTCCCATTGTTGCGACGCTGGCCGATGCGATTCCGGCTGCGATGCATGATGCCGGAGCCCCCATGATGGACGATGCGGCCTGGCGGCGCTATCAGATGCGTGCGCGGGTGATGTCTCGCTGGCAGCAATTCCTTCCGATATCCCAATCGGCGGCCGATGACGGTGAGCGGTTGCTCGGCTTGGATCCGGATCGGATGTCTGTTGTTTATGTGGCTATCAGGCAGGATCCGCTTGCCGCCATGGACGAGGCGGAGATTGAAGCAGTTCTCCAGCGCTATCGTTTGCGGCCCGGCGGCGTTGTGTCTGTCACCGGATTTCATCCCCGTAAAAATATTTGCGGGACGCTTCGCTCCTACGCGCGCTTGCCACGGAGCCTGCGCGAGGCCCATCCGCTGGTGCTTGTATGCTCGCTGCAACCCGACGAGCGGGAGCAGGTTTTGCGAGAGGCCCGCGCCGTCGGGGTTTCTGAGCAGGTGCAGGTAATCGGGTATGCGCCCCATCACGATGCGCTTGTCATCATGCACCGGGCCTCGGTCATGTTTTTTCCGTCGCGCTACGAAGGCTTCGGCTTACCTGTCGCCGAGGCCATGTCCGTCGGAGTGCCGGTCGTGACGGCCGACAACTCGAGCCTGCCCGAGGTTGTTGGCGATGCCGGATATGTCCTTGATGCGGACGATGAGGCCGGCTTTGCCCGGGTTCTCGAACAACTGCTGAGCGATGAAACGACGAGGTGCCGGCTTGCCGAGGCCGGACGCGTGCGCTGTCGGATGTTTTCACCGGAGGAACATGCGCGACGCGTGGAGCGCGCTTACGGCCGGGCCCGCGAGGCCACGGAAATTTCTGTTCCGCCGACTGCCGCCAGAACGGTATCCGTAACCGACGGCACCTGTCGAATAGCCTGTTTTAGCCCGTTCCATCCCCGTCCCAGCGGAATTTCCGAGTACACTGAGCGGTTGCTGCTTCATTTGGGAGGCGAAGTCGCTGTCGATTGTTATATCGAACATTACGAACCAGAAAATCATTTGTGCCGTGAGCGCTTCTCGTTTCGGCATCATTCAGTGTTCGCGCAGGAACAGAGTCGCAGACCCTATGACGGCATTCTTTACCATCTGGGAAACAACACCGTCCACGCGTACATGCTTCCGCACATGGAGCGTTTTGCGGGGGTTGTCGTTCTGCACGACGGTATTCTGACCGGCCTGTACCGCGCTGTTGCGTCTGAGACCGGAGCCCCGGAACCCTCGTTCTCTCCCGAGCAGGCACCTCTGGAACCGCGCACCGTCGAACTGCTGGCCATGCAGCATGCCGTGGTCGTTCACAGTGAATGGCTGGCCTCGCGGGTGCGCGCGGCAGGCGTTGATCCAGAGCGGATTCATGTGCTGTTGCAGCCGATTGACATCGCCCATGTGCTGGCGGAGCGACCGCCGCGAGCCACCCTGCGTGCCAACTATGGCATCCCGCCCGATGCCTTTGTTATTTCCTCGATTGGTGTGATCAGCCGCTACAAACGGCTTGATTCAGCGCTGGAGGCCTTTGTCCACCTCAACGAGGAAGTCTCTGATGCCTATTTCGTCGTTGCGGGCGCAGCGGAACGCGAAACTCTGCGGCACCTGATGGCTTACTGTGCCCGCCACCGGATCAAGCATCGTGTGCGGTTTGCCGGTCACAGGGAGACCAGCGAACTGTATGATGTTGCTGCGATGTCAGATCTTTTGGTGAATCTGCGGCATCCCTCGTTCGGCGAGTCATCTGCAACTCTTGCGCTCATCATGGGCATGGGACGCCCGGCGATCGTGTCGGCTGGCGCACAGTTTGAAGAGTTTCCAGACCGGGTCGTGTGGAAGGCGCGGCCGGGCGCCAAGGAGGTTGCCGATCTGTTCAACTATTTCCGGTACCTTTATGACCACCCAGAGATCCGGGCGCAATTGGGCGCGAACGCTGCTGAATTCGTGCGCAGGCACACTTGGGAGGCTGCCGGGCGGCAATATTTCAGCCTGTTGAAATCCTCGGGCTCCTAAACCTTTCAAATGCTGCGGTCTTGCATCAGCCGCGGAGCCCCCTGTAAGGGTTAGGACATGACTCCGATCCAGTCACCACGGCTCAAATATTTCATCCAGTGCGACGAAGTGCGCCATGACGGCGGCAAGTTTTCGGCGATTGGCATCTTCGATACCATATTCGCCTTTGTCTTCCCGGCCGTTCACCGACGCTTCTTTCTCCTGCTGGGATTTCACGGCCCGGCAGGGCAATACGATGTGGAACTCGAGTTCACAGACCCTACCGGCCGCGTGGCAGCGAAGGTGTCCGGCCAATTGGGCATTCCCGCTGACGGCCAAACCAGCAATGTCGTTTTCAACCTCGAGCACTTCCCGCTGCCCTGCGAGGGCGTGTACAAGATTACGGTGTTTCTTGACGGGGATTTTCTTGCTGAACAGGAATTTCGTGTTCAACCGCCTGTCCCTCCGCGCGAGCGCACCCCGGAGGAAATCGCCATCCTGCTCACCCAGCCCGACATCGTGAAGTCCGCTAACGCCGATGTCCGCTGCGACCGTTGTCAGGCTGTTTACCGGTTTCAGCATCTGCTCGACCCGAACGCGCGCCCGGAGGCAGGGTTTCTGCCGTTGCCGCCGGGTGACATCTTCAAGTGTGCGGTTTGTGGCCGCAGCCTCAATTTGTCCCAAGTGCGCCAGTCGCTTTCGAACATCGTCGGCATTCCGCGCCAATGGTTAGAGAGCCGCGAGCCCGAGACCGATCACGGTGGCGGCTCACCGCCTCCGGCATGAGTCGGCCAACGCGACGCTCGGCGCAACTCATGGCGCGCGCCCGGGCAGTCATGCCGGGCGGAGTCAGCAGTCCCGTCCGATCGTTCCGCGCCGTCGGTGGCGAGCCGCCTGTGATTGCCAACGGAGCCGGAAGCCGCATCACGGATATGGACGGCAATGAATACATTGACTATGTAATGTCGTACGGGCCGCTGCTTTTCGGCCATTGCCCGCCCTTCATCACGGAAGCCATCAAGGCCACGGCGTCGCGAGGCGTGACCTTTGGAGCACCGTCCGAGCCCGAGGTTTTGCTCGCGGAATTGATTGTCAGCGCGATTCCGTCTGTCGAACAGGTCCGATTTGTAAACAGCG
Source organism: Candidatus Sumerlaeaceae bacterium (assembly GCA_026418615.1). Taxonomy (GTDB): domain Bacteria; phylum Sumerlaeota; class Sumerlaeia; order Sumerlaeales; family Sumerlaeaceae; genus JAOAAY01. The sequence goes on from JAOAAY010000024.1 coordinate 22,226, forward strand.
GAGGCGAGGCTGCCGCCGCGGCCATCCGGCTGTGTCGTGCTGTCTCGGGGCGTTCCAAGATCGTCAAATGCGCCGGCTGCTATCATGGCAGCCTTGACTCGCTGCTGGTGTCTGCCGGCTCCGGCGCGGCGACACTGGGGGTGCCCGATTCTCCGGGCGTGCCCATCCGCGTGGCCAACGACACGGCGGTCATCGAATTCAATGACCACGCGGCACTTGAGGAAATTTTTCGAGTTCACGGTCCCGAAATAGCCGCTTTTATTCTGGAGCCGGTGGCAGGCAACATGGGTCTTGTTCCGCCCCGGCCGGATTATCTCCGTGCGGCGCGCGAGTTGACCCGCCGCCACGGGGCGCTCCTTGTTTTCGATGAGGTGATGACTGGTTTCCGGCTCGCCGCGGGTGGAGCGCAGCAGATTCACGATGTTCAGCCGGACTTGACGCTGCTCGGAAAAATCATTGGCGGGGGGCTGCCGGTCGGCGCTCTCGGCGGCCCCCGAGATCTGATGTGCCGTCTTGCCCCGGCCGGCCCGGTCTATCAGGCAGGAACACTTTCCGGAAACCCTTTAACCATGCGGGCGGGGGCGGCGGCGGTCGGGGAAATTCTCAGGCGCGGACATGAACTCTACGAAACGCTGGACCGTCTCGGCGGACTCCTTGAGCAGGGCCTGACCGAGGTTTTTGTGCGGACCGGCGTTTCGGCCCGCGTGCAGCGGGCAGGATCCATGCTGACGGTCTTTTTCACGGAGAGCGAGGTGGCGAACTTTTCAGATGCCCGCCGTTGCGATACGCAGGGCTTTACGCGCTTTTTTCATGCGATGCTGGAGCAGGGCATCTATCTGCCTCCGTCGCAGTTTGAGTGCTGGTTCGTCTCAGCCGCGCACACGGAGGCCGATGTGGAGCAAACCGTGGCGGCGGCTCAGGCGGCTTTGACCGCAGCGCGCGGTTGACTCGCTGCCGTCGCCACACCCCCAGACTTAGGTATCAGCCATGGCCGGAAGGAGCCAGCGATGGAACCGCTGAGAATCGCCATTATCAGTTTCGAGCACATGCATGCATACTCTTATGCTCGTGTTCTGGATCGAGCGCCGTGGGCCAGCCTTGTCGCCGTGGCTGAGGCCGATGCGGGGCGACTGAAGGCCGCTATGGGCGACCTGAAGTCTGCGCCGCAGGCATTTGATGACTACCGTAAAATGTTAGACTCCGTGTCGCTTGATGCTGTCGTCATCACCACGGCCAACGCCGACCATGCGCCAGTCGCGATTGAGTGTGCCCAGCGAGGCAAGCACATCCTGTGCGAGAAGCCAATCGCGACCACGGTGGCTGACGCCTGTGCGATGATTCGAGCCGCCGGGAGGTCGCGAGTCCGATTCATGACGGCGTTCCCCGTTCGATTCAGTCCTGCAGTGCATAGAGCCCGCGAGGCGGTCCTCGCGGGCGATCTGGGGCGCGTTCTCGGAGCGTGTACGAGCAATCACGGCAGCATGCCGGGCGGTTGGTTTACCGACATCGCCCGCGCCGGAGGCGGGGCCGTTATGGATCATACGGTCCATGTAACTGATTTGCTGCGGTGGATACTCGACGACGAGGTGGCCGAGGTGAGTGCGGAGTACGGCACAAGACTTCACGCTCTTGCGTGCGACGATGTCGGCCAGTTGCTTCTCCGGTTTTGTAAGGGCACCGTCGCGAGCCTCGATACGAGTTGGTCCCGACCCCGATGCTTTCCCATTTGGGGAGATGTGAAGATCGAACTCAAAGGCGAGCGGGCAAACGCTTCGCTAAACTGCTTCCCGCGCGCAATTCATTACTATGACGATGCCTCTATGCGACACACGGCTGAGGCCCCAGGAGTGAACCTCGACGAACTCATGCTCGCAGAGTTTGTCGCAGCCGTTCGCGAGGATCGCCCCCCCGCGGTCACAGGGGTGGACGGCCTGCGAGCACTGGAGGTTACGCTTGCCGCATATGAATCGGGCAGAATCGGAGAGCCTGTAACGATTTGCCCGGCGACCGCCTGATACGCGGCGCTCTTACAAGTCGAGCATCCTCCGGAGCACGGCCAGGACTTGAGCGTAGCCACCGGTAACCGCTTTGACGCGAGTCTCCGAAAAAATGCGGCTACGCGTGAATCCGGGGCCGACCAATACCGTCCTTTCCTCCCAGCCTGCAGCAATCAATTCGTCAATCCAGCCTCGCAAAACGGCAGGCCGTGGCTGCAAAGTGGCGGCAAGCACAATAGCGGCCGCGGAAACCCGCCGCGAAGCATCGGCAATTTCGGCAATCGGAAGACCAGACACGAGCAACAGTGGCCGCAACACGCGTGAGGCCAGAATAAGATTTGCTGCATGAAGGAGCGGCAGGTCGTGTTCCTCTCCCGGAGCGCACGCCAGCGTTACGAAAGGACCCGCCGCGCGGGGCATGAGCGCCTGTTGCCGGTCGAGAAGGATCGCCCTGATGCAGAGGGAGGCCAGATGCTCGTGCGCAATGCTGCCCGTTCCCGGCTTCACTTCCCAGCGCTGTCCCCAGTACGCGAGTTCCGGAAAAAAGATATCCTCCACGGCACGCTCGTAACCGGCGGTTCGAAGAGCGTCGCGGCAGGCTTTCATGCTGGCTTGGGCGTCAAGCGCCGTGAGGGCTGCGCGAAGTTGTCGTGCCGCCGGCTGAAGTTGTGTTACCGCCGGCTGTGGCTTGGCGCCAGCAGCAGGCTTGCGCGTTTGCTCGGCTGCCTCGGCAGGGGACAGCCCGTTGCCCATGAGTCGAAGCATCGTCTCAATATTGGCCAGATCTGCCTGATCAAACACGCGGTGTCCGCCGGCGCTTCGCTTAGGCTTAATAATGCCATACCGGCGCTCCCATGTGCGCAGGGTGTTAGGATTTAGGTTGTACATCGCGCAAACGGTGCGTATGGGAACAAGTCGGGTGCCGTGGCTGCTCATGAACAATTGTTTCTCATGTCGTTTATATAATTCAGTGCAACATAAAACATGCAAATTTCTTCAGGCAGCGTGCGATTCCTGCGCTGCATGGAGCCCTTTGACAGGGCTCGATGCGGCGCGCTGAAGGGGAGGTGGAAGCCCGATGGAGCGGCGGCGCGTGGCGGTCGTGGGTGCAGGTGTGGCAGGAATTGTCTCAGCCCACCTGCTTCAGCGGCGCCACGAGGTGGTGCTATTCGAACGCAATGCCTACCTCGGCGGCCACACCAACACGCTTACCATTTCGGACGGTCCCGACGCCGGCACGCCGGTTGACACCGGTTTTATTGTTTACAATGAACAGACTTACCCATTGTTTTGCCGCTTTCTTACGGAACTCGGTGTGGGCACACGGGCGAGCGAAATGTCGTTCAGTTTCCATTGCGAGCGGTCGGGACTTCAGTATGCCGGCACGAATTTAAACACGGTGTTCGCGCAGCGCAGAAATTTGCTCCGCCCGGCGTTTCTGCGGCTATGCGCTGACATCCTGAGGTTCAACCGCCGCGCCGCGCGCGATGCGGAATCGCCGGCTCTGACAGAAATGACGCTGGGTCAATATCTGCAGCAAGGCGGTTTCGGCGGGGGATTTGTGGACGCCTACTTGATCCCCATGGGTGCGGCGATCTGGTCCGCATCGCCGGCCGACATGCTTGATTTTCCCGCTTCCCACTTTATTCGTTTTTTCCGAAATCACGGGCTGCTGACCGTTAGCAAACAGCCTCAGTGGCGCACGATCACAGGCGGCAGTCAGTCCTATGTTCAGGCGTTTCGGGCGAGGTTTCAGGGACGGATCGAACTCAATGCTCCTGCCGAGAGTATCCGTCGCGACCCGAACGGCGGAGTCTGGGTCAAGGTGCGCCACCGGGATGCCGAGCGATTTGACGCTGTCGTAATCGCTGCGCATGCTGATGAAGCGCTCAACATGTTGCAGGATCCATCCGCGGAGGAGAGACGGTTTCTCGGTGCGTGGCAGTATCAGACCAACCGCGTGATCCTCCACTCGGATACATCGCTGTTACCACCGTTGCGCCGGGTCTGGTCCTCATGGAACTACAGGCGGGAACGCACCTCTGACGGACGCGATCCGGCGTGTCTGACCTACCTGATGAACCGTCTCCAAGGCTTGCAGACACAACGCACCTATTGCGTCAGCCTCAACCATAAGCGCAAGCCCCGCCCCGACTCGGTGATTGCGGAGATTTCCTACGATCATCCGACCTACACCTTCCAGTCGGTCCAGTCGCAGGAAGGTCTGCTGAGCCTGCAAGGTCGGCAAGCCACCTATTACTGCGGCAGTTACTTTGGAAACGGTTTTCATGAAGATGCCGTCCGGTCGGCGGCCTCCGTGGGGGAGATGTTCGGATGTCCGCTGTGAACTCGGCCATATGCATGGGAGCGCTCACCCACGAGCGCTTAGAGCCGGTGCGCCATGCCTTCCGTTATCCGGCGCTAACCTTCGCGCTCGATTTGGAAGAACTCCCCGCGCTGAGCCAGCAATCCTTTCTGTTTCGTCACAATCGTTTCGGTGTTTTTTCCGTGTATGATGCCGATTACCTATGGCCGAGGGAGGGAACCTTATTATCAAAACTTCGGCGCTTTTTGGAGCCACGGGGGCTTGCCGACGGAATCAAACGGATCATGCTCGTCACAAGTCCCCGCCTGTTCGGTTATGTTTTCAATCCGGTCAGTTTTTACCTGTGCTACGGAACGGACGACAAGATTCGCTGTGCAGTCGCTGAAGTAAACAATACCTTTGGCGAACGCCACCTTTATCTACTGAGCAGCCCGGAGGGCATTGCACGCGACGGAGCACGGTTTCGGGCCGACAAAGAGTTCCATGTGTCGCCGTTTCATGATATGGAGGGCCGTTACGAGTTTGCTTTCGGCAACCTGCGGGACGGGCTGGATATTGCCATCAACCTTGTACGCGAAGGCCGCACCGTTTTCCATGCCCGCTTGACGGGCACGCTGTCTCCCCTGACCCCCGCAGCCCTGCGCCGGGCTTTAGTGCGGTACCCACTGTCAACCTTTTTGACTTTGCCGCGAATTCACATTCAGGCGGCCATACTTTACTTTGGAAAGCATTTGCCCGTGTTTCACAAACCTGTGCCCCGAAGCGACCTGTCCATCGTCACCGCCTCCGCCGGATGGGCAGACCGTTTATGCAGGAGGCTGTTCAATGGTTATGTATCCCGGCTGAGCCGCGGCACGCTGCGCATCCGGTATCCAGACGGTTCCGAGAAAACCTTTGGGGGGGCGCAGCCGGGCACCTGCGCCGCCATGCACATTCGCGAACACCGCTTTTTCCGGAGAGTTGTGGCGTCGGGCGATGTGGGGCTCGGCGAGGCTTACACGGACGGCCTGTGGGACTCGGATGATGTGACGGCTGTCCTGACCGTTTTCGTAGAAAACATGGATCTTTACTCGCATCCGATCCTGCGTCTTCCGTCGCCGCAAAAGTGGCTCAATCGCTGGCGGCACAGAAAGCGCTCGAATACCGTCCGGCAGTCGCGGCGCAACATTTCGGCTCATTATGATCTTGGGAATGAGTTTTATGGAACTTTTCTCGACAATTCCCTGACCTACTCGTGTGCGCTGTTCCAGAAGCCTTCGGACTCGCTCGAAAAGGCTCAAGAGCAGAAACTCGAGGCAATCGAGCGTCTGGCAGGCATTCGTCCCGGCGAGCGCGTGCTTGAGATTGGCTCGGGGTGGGGCAGTTTCGCGCTTCATGCAGCCCGTGCTATCGGTTGTCATGTCACAACGGTCACACTGTCCGAGCGTCAATTGGAGGTTGTGCGTGAGCGTGCTGCTGCAGCCGGCCTTGCCGACCGCGTCGATGTGCGCCTTTGCGATTACAGGCGCATTCAAGGCCTGTTTGACCGTATTGTTTCCATTGAAATGTTAGAGGCCGTCGGGCATGAGAATTTCGGGATGTTTTTCGCAAAACTCGACTCGCTACTCAAACCCGGCGGGCGGGTCGCAATTCAGGTTATAACGATGCCCGACCAGCGGTACGAGCAGTACCGACGCGGCTGCGACTGGATCCAGAAACACATCTTTCCGGGGGGGCATCTGCCGTCGCTGGGGGCGCTCGTCGAGGCCATGCGCGACCATTCGCGCTTCGTGGTCGAGCGGTTGATTGACCTCGGGGATAATTATGCCCGAACGCTGCGCGAGTGGCACCATCGTTTTGTTGCGAACCGGGAGGCCATTGCCGCGCAAGGGTATTCTGAGAAGTTTCTGAGGTCATGGGAATACTACCTGCAATATTGTGAGAGCGGGTTTGCCACCCGCACGCTTGGAGTATTGCAAATGACACTCCGGCGCTACGGAGAATAGGCGGCCCGCGAGAATCGCGGAGGATCATGCATGATGAAAAAACTCGGCCGGCGAGCAGGACAGCCCTCCCCGCCCATCGTCCGGATTCGCCGACCGTTAGCACTCGACGAAAGGCCGGATATCGCCGGCAACCTCGGTTTTATCGGCATCCATCTGTTTTGCTTTGCCGTATTGGTAACGGGCTGGAGTGCCGTGGCGGTCACAGTGGCCCTGCTGACTTATGTCATCCGCGCGTTCGGGTTGACTGCCGGCTACCACCGTTACTTTGCCCACCGGGGATTCAAGACAGGACGCGTGTTTCAGTTCATCCTGGCCTTCATTGGGGCGACGGCCGCTCAGAAGGGTCCTCTGTGGTGGGCCGCGCATCACCGGCACCACCACCGGTTTGCCGACACGGAACACGATATCCATTCACCGGGCGTACGAGGTTTTCTCTGGGCTCATGTCGGCTGGGTGCTGGCTCCAAAAAATGAGCCAACCAAATACCAGTCCATCCCCGACTTCGCCAAGTATCCCGAACTGGTGATGTTGAATCGCTGGCATTATGTGGCGCCGGCGTCGCTGGTTGTGGCCTTGCTCGCGCTCGGGCAGGTTTTGGCCGTTTACGCGCCTTGGCTTGGCACGGGGCCGTTGCAACTCACCGTATGGGGCTTTGGGATCAGCACTGTTTGCCTGTACCATGCCACTTTCTTTGTGAACTCCCTTGCGCATGTCTCCGGCTCCCGTCGCTTCATGACGCGCGATGACAGTCGCAACAATCCTCTCATCTCGCTTCTCACGCTGGGTGAGGGCTGGCACAACAATCATCACCGATACCCATCTTCCGAGCGCCAAGGATTTTACTGGTGGGAATTTGACATGACCCACTACATACTGCGCATGTTGTCGTGGTTCGGTCTTGTGTGGGATCTTCGGGCTCCGCCGCCGGAGATTTACGCGGAAGCCAAGGCTGGCGCCTCGACGGAGCCCGCATCGAATCGCGAGGCCGCTTGAACAATTATTTTTAGATTAATTTAGAATTTATTGTTCATCACGCGGCTAAACTCCCCGTGTCATTCCCATCGGCGGAGGAGTCTGCTTTGGAAGGCGTCACGCATCGCGCTCTGACAATTGTGGTATTTGGGGGCGGAGGGGGCATCGGCGCTGAGGTCGCAGCGCGAGTGGTCCGCCGCGGCTGGAATTGCGTCATTGCAGGTCGAACAGCATCGGCCCTCGAGGCCGTGTCTCAAAGTACCAATGCACGGGTTTTCGTTGCGGATGCTCGCCACGATGATCAAGTGGATGCCTGCGTGGCGGATGCCGTCAACACTTTCGGTGGCGTAGATGGCATTGTGAACTGTGTGGGTTCTCTCCTGCTCAAACCTGCGCACCTGACAACTCGGGCAGAGTGGGATGATGTGTTGGCCACGAATCTGACCACGGCGTTTCACTGTGTCCGTGCTGCGGCCAAGTATTTCTCCCGAGAGCACGGCGGTTCGATTGTGTTGTGTTCTTCGGTGGCCGCCCGCGTGGGATTGGCCAATCACGAGGCCATCGCTGCAGCCAAGGCTGGAGTCATCGGCTTGACTCTCTCTGCGGCCGCGACTTACGCGTCCCGCACCATTCGCGTCAATTGCGTGGCTCCCGGCCTTGTTCGGTCGCCCATGACTGCCCGCCTTGTTTCCAACGAGGCGAGTCTGAAGGCAAGCGTCGCCATGCACCCGTTAGGGCGGATCGGCGAGCCGGCGGATGTGGCCGCGGCCATTGAATGGCTGCTGGATCCGGCAGCATCCTGGGTTACCGGTCAGGTCATTGGTGTGGATGGAGGTCTGTCCCATGTTCGCCCCCGGGCCGCCTGAACGGGTGGCAGGCTTTCGCGGAGACCGGGAGTTGAAAAGGGATTATGTAGCAGCGATAGAATACCTTGATGTCCACCGGGCCTTTCCCGAGGCCGGCCGGCAACACGAGGCTCTGAGCGGTGTGACCCTGCGCGTTGAGCGCGGCGAATTTCTCGCCATCGCGGGAAAAAGCGGCTCAGGAAAAACCACGCTGCTCAACCTCGCCTGCGGTGTGGATGTGCCGACAGCGGGGGAGGTGCTCGTGGACGGTCGCAACCTGGCCGAAATGAGCGACCGCCAGCGTTCGCTCCTGAGGCGCACGCATTTCGGCATTGTGTTTCAATTCTTCAATTTGATGTCCACGCTTTCGGTGGAAGAAAATGTTTCGTTGCCGGCGCAACTGGCCGGCTGTACGGTGCGCGAATCCCGCGAACGGGCCCGTCGGCTTTTGAGCGACCTCGGGCTTTCGGGGCGGGAGCGCGACCCGATTGACCGGCTTTCGGGAGGCGAGCAGCAGCGAGTGGCGATCGCCCGGGCTCTCATCAATAATCCGCCGGTGATCCTCGCGGACGAGCCGACCGGCAATCTCGATAGCGAGTCGGGAACCGTTGTGTTGCAGTGTCTGGCCCGCCTCTCGCGTGAGCAGGGTCGTACGGTTCTGATGGTTACACATAGCAGCGACGCGCTGGAATTTGCCGACCGCGTGATTCATCTGCGTGATGGGCGCTTGATTGCTGGCGGAGGGTAGGCGTCTTGCTGCTGTTTAGGCTCGTCAACGCGAAACAATTGTTTCGCCGTCCTGCTCAGACGGGTCTTTGTCTGCTGGGCATTGCTCTCGGCGTCGGCGTTGTCGTGAGCGTGGACATGGCCAACCGCGGGGCTGTTGCGGCTTTGCGCTCTGCAGTTGATGCCGTTGCAGGCCGTGCGACGCATCAGATGACTGCCGCAGACGGCGGGTTGATCGCGGACGAGACGCTGGCACATGTCCTTGCCCACCCGGGTGTGCAGGCCGCCGCGCCGGTTGTGGACGAGTTTCTTGTCGTGGAAGCCCTTGGCAACAGGCCCGTACAAGTTCTCGGCGTGGATCCATTCCTTGAGCGGCCCTTCCGGTCGCTGACTTTCTCCACTCGATCGGCCGAAACAGGCCGGCAAGTGTTCACTGATCTGTTAACACGGCCGGATGGGGTTGTACTCCCTGAGTCACTCGCCGCGCGTCACGATTTGGTGCCTGAAAACTCGCTGAATGCCATTGTGGGTGCGCGCAGGGCGAGTCTCCGGGTAATCGCTTTGTACACCCCCGATGCGCCCCGCTCCGATGACGGCCAGCCCCTGATCATGGATATTGCGGCTGCTCAAGAACTGTTTGGGCGGTCCAGCGGATTCCATCGAATTGATTTGATCGCCCCGGACGACGCCGCGGCCTCTCTGGCGGCTGTGTTGGGGTCCACCGTAATCGTGGAGCGCTCGGATCGGCGAACCAATCGCGTTGAGGACATGATCCGCTCGTTTCGGCTCAACCTGACAGCCCTGAGCCTCCTTGCACTTCTGGTCGGCGCATTTCTCATTTACAATACTCTGACCTTCTCGGTAGTCCAGCGTCGCCGTCAGATCGGCATTCTACGCAGTTTGGGAGTCACGCGCGCCCAAGTGGCGTGGCTTTTTGTTCTGGAGGCTGCCGCCTTCGGGGTGGCCGGCTCGATACTCGGGCTTGGGCTTGGTGCTGTGTTGTCGCACTATACGCTGGCGGCAGTGGGTGGCACCGTATCATCCTTGTTCGCTCCCGTGACGGCGGAGGATGCAGCGCTGACATGGCCGACCGTGACGAAGGCTTTGTCGCTCGGACTGGCCACCAGTCTTGTGGCGGCGGCGGTTCCGGCGTGGGAGGCGGCCCGGATCGAGCCTCGGATCGCCCTCGGCCGAACGGTCATTGACGAGCGACTCATGCGCTGGTCACCGGGCTTTGCTTTGGCCGGGATCGTGCTTCTGGGTGGGGCGGCGGTGCTGGTCGGCCTGCCCGTGCCGTCGCTTTGGCCGGGGTTCTTGAGTGCCTTTGCCATTGCGGTGGGTTTTGCGCTGCTGACCCCGACATTGGCCCTGTGGCTGGTCGGCGTTTTGTCGGTTCTTTTCGCGGGTGTTGCCGGTGTAGTTGCTCTCCTTGGCGTACGCAACATCTCGGCCTCGTTCAGTCGGACTGCGCCGGCCATCGCTGCTCTCATGGTCTCTCTAGCCATGGTCATGGGCGTTGGCCTCATGGTACGCTCGTTTCGGCTGAGCCTTGTTGACTGGATTGGGGCCACAATTCGGGCGGATGTTTATGTTTCTCCCGTTGGAAATGTTGCGGGACGCAATGATGCGATTCTCCCGCCGGAGGTGATCGAGGCGGTGCGGCGGTTGCCGGAAGTGGAGGCCGTGGACACGCTTCGGCGGCGATCGATCGTTATCGGCGGCCAGCGTGTCAATGTGCTTAGCGCCAACTTTGCCGTATTGTCGAATCGCGCCCGCTATCTGTTCACGGCGGGTTCGCGGGACGAGGCAATCCGGCGACTGCTATCGTCCGATGCGGTCATCGTCTCGGAAACCTTCAGCCGCCGCAGCGGCCTGACTCTTGGTGACACATTAACATTGGATACAGCGGCCGGACCGGCGACTTTTGAGATCGCCGGTGTCTATCGCGATTACACCACCGACGGCGGCGTGGTGATGATGGATCGCTCTGCTTACGAGCGGTGGTGGCAGGACACGGATCTAAACAATGCGGCCGCTTACCTTCGGGCGGGGGCAGACGCCGAGGCGGCTGCCGCCGCCCTGCGCTCCGCCCTCGGCAGCCGGTACCAACTCATAATCCGGTCGAATGCTGCGCTTCGCGCCGAGATTCTGCGGGTGTTTGACCGCACATTCCGTGTCACTTCAGTGCTGCAGTTTCTGACGATGTTCATTGCCGTCGTTGGTATCCTCGCGGCGTTGCTGGCCCTGCTGCTCGAACGGACGCGTGAACTGGCCACTCTACGAAGCCTCGGCATGACCATGACGCAATTGCGCGGCATGCTTTTCGTTGAGTCAGCAACCATGGGGATTGTCGCTGCTGCAGTGGGCACGGCTGCCGGCATTGCACTCGCCTATGTTTTGGTGACTGTGATCAATGTCCGGAGTTTCGGATGGACCATAGATTTCCGGCTCTCGGCGGCGGTGATTGCCGGAGCGTGGATTCTCGCTTTGTCATCGGCCATGGTGGCCACTCTTTATCCGGCGTGGCGGCTCGGACGCATGAGCCTCGCCGCAGCGATGCGGGAAGACTGAACCCATGCGAACAGTCCGTCTCGCCATCCTGTTTCTGATCGTCGTCTCGAACGCCACAGCGGCAGTTTCAGACTGTGCAACAACCAATAGCGCCGGCTTTTGCACCGCGGAAAGGCCGCGCACTTGGGTGTTCCCGCGCGATCACGGAGCCCATCCCGGGTATCAGACCGAGTGGTGGTACATAACCGGCAATGTCGCGGATGCCAGCGGCAGACCATTCGGATTCCAGTTTACCATTTTTCGGCGAGAAATCACAACTTCGACGGAGGGGCGCCGGAGTTCGTGGGCGGTACGCGACATTTTTCTGGCACATGCGGCAGTCAGTGACATCGAGGACCGTCGTTTCCATCACACCGAAGCGGCGCGGCGGCCGGTGGCAGGTACGGCAGGCGCATCCACCGAGACATTGAAAATTTGGGGGGGCGGATTTCATCTTGACGGTTCGAATCCGGGCCGCCCCTGGCGTCTGGGCGCTGAAGGCAAAGGGTTCTCGTACAATTTGGAACTGTCACCGCTTAAACCGCCGGTGTTTCATGGTCCCGGTGGCGTCGAGAAAAAGGGTGATGCGCCGGGGCAGGCATCGTATTATTATTCGATTCCGCGCCTGGCCACCAGCGGTACAGTTTCGCTTGACGGACGCACCTACATGGTAACCGGCGAGGCTTGGATGGATCACGAGTTTGGCAGCGCTACCCTCGCAAATAATCAAGCGGGTTGGGACTGGTTCGGGCTGCAACTCGATGATGGCACGGACTTGATGGCCTACCGCATGCGCCTGAAAGATGGAGGATTGGATCGCAATTCTGCGGCAACCTTGATTGATCGGCAGGGGAACCCGTACTGGTTTACCGCGTCAGAATTTGTCATCACGCCGCACGGCGAATGGCGTAGCCCTCATTCCGGGGCGCTTTACCCCGCGGCGTGGCGCATCGAGATTCCTGCGCGGGGGCTGGAACTCGAGGTTCGGCCCCGTGCCGCCGATCAGGAACTGTCTACAGGCGGCACAACCGGTGTGACATACTGGGAGGGCAGCGTAAGCGTGGACGGCCAATCGTCCGGCACTGCCGTGAAAGGTCTTGGCTACGCGGAACTTACCGGTTACGCAGAGTCCATGGCGGGGCGCTTTTAACCGCGCAGGAATGTGGAGGGACAAACGATGAATCCAACCCCCGGCGGCACGGCGCGGCCGCTTTCCTCGGGATCTAAGGCCGCATTGGTGATCTTTGGCTTGGTCGTGCTGGGATTGATGCTCTGGACAACAACCACGGCATCACTCCGTCAGGCGATTTGGGATGTCGGAGAGGAGTACTGGGGCAATCCGTGGGCAGTGGCTACGCTGCTAGACGCCTATTTCGCATTTCTATTTTTCTGTCTGTGGGTTGTTTACAAAGAGCAGCACTGGGTCCCCGCTGGCGCGTGGGTGCTGGCCATCCTGTTGACAGGGTCCATGGGAATGGCTCTTTATCTTCTGATTCAGGTGGTGCGGCTGCGCCCGGGTGACGGCGTGCGTCACCTCCTGTTGCGCCGCGGGGAGGTGTAACCATGACCACTGCTATTTTGCTGTGGCTGGGCGGATACCTGCTCTTTGTCAATCTGCTGATCGTGCTGTATGTCATCCATTTTCGCATCCGTAATGCTGCCATTGTGGATGTCGGATGGGGCACGGGGCTTGCTCTGGTTGCAGGGTGGTACGCCCTCATGGCGCCCGGCGATCCGCTGCGGCGCGCCCTGATGTTCGGCATGGTGGCTCTCCATGGCCTGCGGCTATCGCTTCACTTGTACTTCTCGCGCATCCATCGTCAGCCGGAGGAGGGCCGCTATGTTCAGATGCGGCGCGAGTGGGGCGACGACTTCCCACATCGTCTCTTCCGTTTCTATCAATCCCAGGCAATTGCTGGCGCGGTGCTTTCGCTGCCGTTTCTCCTCGCTGCTTTGGATCCCGCTCCCCACCTCAGACTCTCGGGTTGGCTTGGGCTGGCGTTGTACGCGGCCGGTCTGATTGGGGAGGCAGTAGCCGATGCCCAATTGCAGGCCTTCAAGGCCAATGCGGCCAACCGCGGCAAAGTTTGCAGCATCGGGCTGTGGCGCTATTCGCGGCACCCCAATTACTTTTTCCAGTTTATTCTATGGCTCGGTTACGCGGTGTTTGCCTTGGGTGCGCTTGCTGGTTGGCTTGGACTTATCAGCCCGATCCTCATGTTATACTTTTTGTTGAGGGTCACGGGAATTCCGCCCACTGAAGAGCATCTCGTGCGAACGCGCGGCGACGCCTACCGCGAGTACCAGCGCACCACCAGCCCATTTGTTCCGTGGTTTCCGAGAGCGGACTCAAAGCCCTTGATCGTTCCCGGGGCCAGCAGTAGAGCGCCATGGGTTTACCGGTTACTCGATCACAACTGTTTGCCGGACTGGCTGATCCGCTGGAATATCCGCCAGCGCCATGCCGCCACGCTGCGCCGTGAAGAGGCGCTCGAGGCGGCAGCGGGCCGCGCGGCCTACCTGCGCATGCTGACCGACCGTCTGCGCGCGTCGCCGATTGCGGTCGAAACGGGTGCCGCCAACGAACAACACTACGAAGTGCCAACTGAATTCTTTCAGACTGTCCTCGGGCCTCGTCTGAAATATAGCAGCGGATATTGGCCCACGCCCGGGGCCACGCTGGCTGAATCCGAGGAGGCTATGCTTGCCCTTTACTGTGAACGCGGCCGCATGGCCGACGGTCTCGATGTCCTTGAACTTGGTTGCGGCTGGGGATCGCTGACGCTCTACCTTGCCGAGCGCTATCCAAACAGCCGCATCACGGCCGTTAGCAACTCCCGCACCCAGAAACTTCACATTGACGCAGAGGCCGGGCGCCGCGGCTTCGCGAATGTCTGCGTCGTCACGGCTGACATGGCGGAGTTCGACCCGGGCGCACAGTTCGACCGGATTTTTTCCATCGAAATGTTCGAACACATGCGCAACTGGCCTGCGCTGCTCGAGCGGATCGCCTCGTGGATGCGCTCGGACGCCGTGTTCTTCCTCCACATCTTCACCCATCGGCGTTATGCCTATCTGTTCGAGGCGGCAGACGAACACGACTGGATGGCGCGCCACTTTTTCAGTGGGGGAATGATGCCGTCGGACGACCTGATCGAGCAGTTTGCGGAGCACCTGCATGTCACCGGCCACTGGCAAGTGGATGGAACTCATTACCAGCGCACGCTCGAGGCGTGGCTGGCGAAAATGGACGCGTCGAGGCCGCAGGTGGAGAACATATTTGCCCGCACTTACGGACCTGCGGAAGTTACCCGCTGGTGGGTGCGGTGGCGCGTGTTCTTCATGGCCTGTGCCGAATTGTTCGGCTATCGTCAGGGGCAGGAATGGATCGTGTCTCACTACGCCCTGCAGCGGCGCTGAACCAACCCGTTGCAGAGTCATGCCAAGGTTTTTGGTGCTTGCAAGTTAGGTGTTCAGCGGACGCAATACCCCTGATGCTTGCTGCCAATGACGGGTTAGCCACGGGGGGTTCTGGGTCGGGATGCGCACGAGGCATACAGACCAGACTTTTGTCGTCCCGTCCACCCTCCCATGCTCAGCAGGTTCACTAACTAAGTTCGACAGGGGGTCTGGTCATGAGAGGCATGATTCCGGGTTTTCTTACGGTTCTCCTGCTGAGCGCGCTTTCTGTGTGCGCGCAAATAGGGGAGCAAACCAAGGCGACCGATACACCGCCGAAGGGCGACCCTAGGGTCAAAGCCTTGCTGGACAAGGCCGGCTTGAAGTATCGGGTGGACGAAGACGGAGACTATCAGGTTGGGTACAAGTTTGACGATGGCCGTAGCCATGTCGCTTTTGTTTTCTCGCAGACATCGAGGCTGGGTGACATGGAAATTCGCGAGGTGGGCGCTGTGGCTTACACGGCAGACGAAGTGCCATGTTCCGTGGCGAGAAACCTGCTGCGTGCCACTTCCAAAGTGAAACTGGGCGCTTGGGAACTAGGGCGATTCAACAAGCAGGAGGCGGCGTGGTTCCGCGCGAAGATCGCGGCCGACACCGATGTTGAGACCCTCATCATGACCCTTCGGGCCGTCAGTGAAACCGCCGACGAAAAGGAGAAAGAACTCACCGACCGCGACGACTTTTGAGGGTCGTCCTCCCGTACGCTGGTTCGGCCCCGGCGAGATGCTCTTCAGCGGGCGCCTTGGGCGCCAGGAAAAGGGCTGCTCGTCCGCCTTGCCATTTCGACGCCCCTAACTCGACGGCCGATGTGTCCGGAAAGACAACGGCCGGCGCGAATGTTTTTTTGTGGCGGAAGTCCCGAAGGTCAGATAGCGGAGAAGACATAACTGCGACTGGAGGCAGCGTGTTCATGACCGGGCAGGACGATCTGGGCAGCATCACGATCAATGAAGATGTGGTGGCTCACTACGCGAGTCTGGCGATCCTCGAGGTGGAGGGGATCATCAGCATTAGCGGAAAAAACAGTTACAGCGATTATGTCGGCGTAAAGAGCAAGGATGTGGACAAGGGCGTGTCTGTGCGCATTGACGAGGCAACAAACTCGTGCACGGTCAACACGGAGGTGCTGATCGAGTACGGAGTAAATGTTTACGAGACAGCGCGCAAGTTGCAGGCTGCGGTGAAGAACGCGGTTGAGAGTTATGTCGGATTTACGGTGGACAAAGTCAATGTGACGATCCGCGGGCTTCAGATCACGGAACAACCGCGGTCGTCGGCAAAAAATAAGGCCGCCTGACGGGCGGGCTCATCCCGCCGGGCGTTCGGCGGCCGTGCGAGCGGCCGGAAAACGGCCCGGCTTGCTTCGAGGGGTCTCATGATGCGCTGGTTTCGTGATCTGATAACGGTTGTTCTGGTTCTACTTGTGCTGGCGATCAGTGCAGTGGGGCTGATGGTGGAGTTTCCCAAGTTCGGCGGCGTGTTTGACCGGGTCAGTGACACTGGGCGCGGTATCGTGTCGGCATGGCGACCGGGTTATGGGCTGTTTTTCCTTTGGCTTGGGCTCCTATGCGGCACCTTGCTGGTTCTTCTGCTGACGGTTCTGGTTCGGCGCAGGCGGATGCATGTTGAAGTGGAGACAGCCGACGGCCGTGTGTGCATTCTCGACGCCGCGATTAAGCGGTATGTTCAGTCAGCACTGGCGCGCGTGCCGGGTGTGATGACCAAGCGGGTTCTGCTCCGACATGGGCGCCGCGGACTCTTGGTGGAAATTTATGTGCTGGTTCGCTCGCACGAACGGCTCATTGATCTAAAGCAGCAATTGATTGACCGGGCGCGCAAGGCGCTGACGGAGGACTTGGGGATTACCTCCTTGGGCGGGATTGATGTGCTGATTGAGGATTTCGAGGTGCGCCAAAAAGCGGAGCCGATGCCTGTTGCGGCACCCGCGCCCGCTGCGAGTGAGCCGGTCGTTCCTCCGGCCGTGGCTGATTCAGTGCCGACTGCGATTGAAGAATCGCCCTTCATCGCCCCGCGGCGCAGCGCGTTCGCCTCAGAACCGGATGCCGTGCCCACCGTTCCCGAGCCGGCTGCAGTAGCATCGTCAGAGGCGACGGAATCAGCGCCCGTGGTGCAAGCGCCAGCCCGCTCTCGCGGCCTGTTCGGCCGGTGGCGACGCACAGAGGCTGCCTCTGCCGAAACCGCCGAGGTCAATATTGGGGCGGAGACCCTAGCCACGCAGACGGCAAGCGATGGCGCGGCACCGGGCGCGGATTCGTCCGAGTTTAAGGGGGACGAACCAGAAAGCCCCTCCGACTCGTCATCGAATTCGAAAGAGGGCGGGCAGTGAATCCATCTCAACATATTGCGCCGGCACTGCCGCGGCTGACCGAGCCGGATGAGTTGGCAAAGATTTTGGACGAGTTGCGCGCGGCTGGCCGGCGAATCGTGTTCACCAATGGTGTCTTTGATCTGATTCACCCCGGTCATGTGCGGTTTTTGCAGGAGGCTCGCTCTTTGGGGGACTTGCTGGTTGTGGCGCTCAACTCGGATGCATCTGTGCGCCGGATCAAAGGCGAGAAAAGACCCATCCTGCCGCTTGTGGAGCGGGGCAAAATTTTAGCCTCCTTCGAGTGCGTGGACTATGTGACTTGGTTCGATGAAGACACGCCTGACGCCATCATACGGTTGCTAAAACCGGATGTGTTGGTGAAGGGCGCCGATTACACGCTGGACAACATTGTAGGCCGCGATTTTGTCGAAAGCCGCGGTGGCGTCGTGCGAGCGCTGAAGTTTAACCATGGATTTTCCAGCACGGCTGTCATCGAGCGAATCCTTCGCTCGGCGGGCAAATAAGGTTTATTATCAATTGGAAAGGCGGTATTATGGCAACGGTCGAGACCTTTGAGGTTGGCGATAAGATCAAGCACCCGAAGTTCGGGCAGGGAACCATCAGGCAACGCTGGGGCGAGGGAGACAGGCTCAAGGTTCTCGTGAGTTTTTCCCCCGAATGGGGCGACAAAAAGTTGATGGTCAAGCAGGCCAAAATCAAGAAAGTGGCGGTCGCCGAGCGTCCTGCTCTGGCTTCGGCGGACGAGGTTGATCCGGATTCGATCAAGGCACTCGATGCCGTTGAAAGTTTGGAAACCGAAGAGGACGACAGCGAGGCTGACGAAGAGGAAACCGAGGAGTAAAACCCCGCCGTGGGACAGATTTCCGAAGACCAAGTTCGGCATGTAGCGCTCTTGTCGCGCCTTGAATTAACAGAAGATGATGTGCGCCACTTCGCGCACGACTTGAGCAGCATACTTGGATATGTTGCCAAACTGGATGAATTGGATACATCCCAAATCCCGCCGACCTCCCACTCCCTCCGGTTGGAGAATGCCTTTCGCGACGACGAGGTGGGAGCGTCGTTGACTAATGAACAAGCACTGGCCAACGCCCCCGAATCGGAGGACGGCCTGTTCAAAGTGCCACCTGTGATTCAAGACGGCGGCGGAGCCTGAAGCCCGGCAGTCCGATCTTGGCACCATGAACAAAAACCAAGCGGGAAGTGCGCAGTGATCATCGCGCTCTGCCAGCAGAATACCATTACCGGCAATGTGCCTCGTAACACGCAGGGCATTATTCGTTTCCTTCGCGATGCAGCCGCGCAGGGGGCGCGGCTGGCTGTTTTTCCAGAAATGGCGATCACCGGATACCCGCCGCGGGATTTGCTCGAATATCAGTGGTTTGTCCGCGCAGCGCAGGCGAGCCTGACCGAGATTCAAGCCGCCTGCCGAGATGCCGGTATTGGAGCCATCATTGGAACGATTCACACCAATGTGTTTGGCGGAAAAAAAGAATTACTCAACGCGGCTGCTTGGGTTTCGGCGCACGGCGATGTCCGCTTTGCGTTTAAAAAGTTACTGCCCACTTATGATGTCTTCGACGAACACCGTTATTTCCAACCGTGTCCAGCCGAGACTCCACCGCTGATCGTGGACGCTGGCGGCGGTATTCGTGCCGGCATCTCCATCTGCGAGGATATTTGGAACGATAACGAGTTCTGGAAAGACCAGCGCTTGTACGAGTTCGACCCGATCGAAAGTCTCGTGCGCGGCGGTGCCAACCTCATTGTCAACATAAGCGCCTCACCGTTTGTGTCGGGTAAGCCTCTTCACCGGTTGGAGATGCTGCGCCACACGGCGCGCCGGTGGGGTGTCCCTGTACTGTTAGTGAATCAGGTGGGCGGATGCGACCAAGTCATCTTCGATGGGGGCAGTTGTGTCGTGATGCCGGATGGTCGCTTAGCAGCCTGCGCGGGCTGGTTCTCCGAGGGGATCGCGCTTTGGGACACGGACGGCAATGCGACTGCTGGATGCAGCGATGAACTGGTAGCACGGGTCAGCGACGAAGTGACGGCGCTCTACGATGCGCTCATCCTTGGCTTGCGCGATTATCTCAGCAAAACCGGATTCAAGCAGGTGCTGGCTGGCAATAGTGGCGGTATTGACTCGGCGGTCGTGCTGACTCTCGCCACCTCCGGACTGGGAGCGGAAAATGTTATCAGCGTTTCCATGCCCGGGCCGTTTACAAGCGCTGAAACGCGCCGCGACTCGGCGCTGTTGGCGAAACGCTTGGGCATCCGCCATGTGGAAGTTCCGATAGGCGGTCCGTTTGATCAATTCCTCGGCCTGCTCATGTCGGCAACCGGCCCGGTTTTGCCCGCGTTGTTCGGCGGGGCAGCGGAACGCGTGTCGAAGTTGGCCAACGAAAACCTTCAGGCCCGACTGCGCGGCAACATCCTCATGTGGATCTCCAATGCTTTCCGCGATCCGCCGACGCTGCTTCTTTCTACCGGAAACAAAAGTGAATTAGCCGTGGGCTACTGCACGCTTTATGGCGACATGGCGGGAGGACTGGCTGTCATATCCGATGTCCCGAAAATGATGGTGTACCGGCTTGCGCGGTTCCTCAACGCAGCGATGGGCAATCCCATCCCGCAGACGGTGTTGGATCGCGAACCGAGCGCGGAATTGGCCCCGAACCAGAAAGATACTGACAGTCTTCCGCCGTATCCAGTGCTCGATGAGATCATCCGATTGTATGTGGAAGAGCGGCTGGGCGCGGAGGAAATTGCAGCGGCGGGAGTCGCCGACGATGCACTGGTGCGGCGCGTTGTGGCCATGATTGATGGTGCCGAGTACAAGCGCCAGCAGGCCGCCGTCGGGCTCAAGGTCACCAGCAAAGCCTTCGGTTTCGGGCGGCGGATGCCAATTGCGCGGGGTTGACGGCGGGCGTCAGGCTGTAGAGGGATTTCCGACGACCGCGCCGAGTCTGTTGCACGGCGCGAATTCATACGGGCGGTCAAAATGCTACAAGAATTGACAAGAAAATTAGTGGAAGGCGCGGCAGTCCCAACCGACGAGATTCAGCGGGCCGCGCAAACCATCATGGCCGGTGAGGCGCCGCCGGCTTTGGCAGGAGCATTTCTGACCGCGCTTGAAATTCGCGGCGTCGGCGTGCGCGAACTGACCGCATTTGCCCGCGTCCTCCGCGCCAACGCCTCGTCATTCCGCAGGCCGGAAGGCACAACGCTCGACACCTGCGGTACGGGCGGGGACCACAGCGGTTCGTTCAACATTTCCACGGCCGCTGCGCTGATTGCGGCCGGAGCCGGCGTGCGCGTGGCCAAACATGGCAACCGCTCCATGACGAGCAAGTGTGGCAGCGCGGATGTGTTGGCGGCTCTTGGCGTGGCGATTGATACGGATGCGGGCGTCATGGAGCGGGCGTTAGCCGAGGCGGGTATCTGCTTTTTATTTGCACAACACTACCATGCCTCCATGCGCCATGTGGCGCCCGTGCGTCGTGACCTCGGCTTCCGCACGATCTTCAACCGCCTCGGCCCGTTGTCCAACCCCGCGGGTGCGACGCATCAGTTACTGGGGGTCTTTGCGGCCGGACTGGCGCGCACCATGGCGGAGGTGCTGGGCGAACTCGGTTCGCACCGCGCTTTGGTGGTTCACGGGCGCGACGGCCTCGACGAAATGACCACTACCGGTCCGACACTTGTCTGTGAACTCCGCGGAGGTGAGGTCCGGGAGTACGAGGTGACGCCGGAGGACTTCGGTTTCCCACGAGCGGAGCGGGCGGCGTTGGCTGGTGGCACCGCAGAGCAAAACGCTGCTATCATACTCGGGGTCTTGGAAGGGCGCGCTGGTCCGCCTTTGGACATTGCCTTGCTCAATGCCGGGGCTGCCATTTACGCTGCAGATCAGGCTGAGTCCATCGCCGAGGGAATCACTCGGGCGCGGCAATCAGTATCGTCCGGCGCAGCCCTCGCAAAACTCGAGCATCTCAAGAAAATATCCGGAGGCGCGGCGGCGTGATTCTCGACGAAATAATCCAATACAAGCGCGAGTTCGTTGCAGCCCGCAAGTCTGCCGTGCCGCTCGGCGAGATCAAAAGGCGGGTGATTGATGTCCCTCCGCCCCCCGCCTTTGCCCCCGCCATTCATCGCGGGGAGGACGAAGACCTGCGGGTCATTGCCGAAGTGAAAAAGGCCTCGCCGTCCAAGGGGGTCCTTCGCTCAGACTTCGATCCCGTCCGAATTGCCATTGATTATGCCGAACACGGTGCCGCGGCCATCAGCGTGTTGACCGATGAGCAATTCTTTCAGGGTCATCTTGATCATCTCAAGGCTGTGCGTGCGGAACTCGAAGATGTGCCTCTGCTGCGCAAGGACTTTACCATTGACGAATATCAGATTTACGAGGCGCGGCTGGCGGGAGCGGCAGCCGTGCTGCTCATCGCTGGAATTCTCGACCGGTATCAACTGACAGATTTTCGCGAACTCGCACACGACCTCGGTATGGCGGCCATCACCGAGGTGCATCTTGAGCGCGAGGCCGATCTGGCCGCAGAATACGGAGCGCGGATCATTGGGATAAACAACCGCGACTTGCGCACTTTCGAGGTGGATCTTAAGCAGACCGAACGCATTGTCCGGCTGCTTGGGGGGCCGATTCCCGGATTTATCTTTGTCTCGGAGAGCGGCATCTCGCGTCATGCCGATGTGCAGTACCTGCGGCAGGTGGGCGTGGATGCCATCCTCGTCGGCGAACACTTTATGCGCGATCCGAAACCCGGTGCCGCGTTGGTGCGGCTCATGCGCGGCGATGACGCGTCCGAGGCGGACGAAATGGGGCCGAGGCGACCCGGCGAGGGCGGGGTGCGTCCCCTCCGCGGCGCATAACGGCTGAGATCCCACGGTACTGCTTCGCTGGATCACGAGCATGAGCGTCGCTATCGTTGACTATGGAATGGGAAATCTTCGCAGCGTCTCCAAGGCCTGCGAACGGTTGGGTGCTGCCACGAATATAGTGGAAACGCCCGACGCCGTGGAAGGTGCAGAACGGCTCATCGTGCCGGGTGTGGGGGCTTTTGGCGACGCCATGCAGGAACTCGACCGCCGCGGTCTGGTTGATGCCATCCGTCGGTACGCTCGCAGCGGCCGGCCGGTGCTCGGCATCTGCCTCGGGCTTCAGATCTTTTTCGATACGAGCGAGGAGGCTCCGGGCGTGGCGGGACTATCGCTGTTACCGGGCACGGTGCGGCGATTCCGGTCAGACAGTCTCAAGATCCCCCACATGGGATGGAACCGGCTGGATGTGCGCCGGTCGTCGCGACTGCTCGGTTCATTGGATGCCGAGCCGTTTGTCTATTTCGTCCACTCGTATTATGTAATCCCTCAGGATGATGCCGTGATTGCGGCAACGGCAGAATACGGCATTCCCTTTGTGGCAGCGGTGGAGCGCGACGCTCTTTTCGGGGTGCAGTTTCACCCCGAAAAGAGCCAGCAGACAGGACTAGAGATCCTGCGCCGGTTCCTCTCGATCTGACAGCAGGTTACTCAAGAATTTGACTTTGCAGTTTGGGGTCAAGGCGAACGGCCTCGCGCAGCCACTCGTTGGCCCGGCGCGCATCGCCCGTTTTCTGGTACGCGCGAGCGAGATCCCACTTCACCGAGGAACTGCTCGGTTCGAGCCGCGAGGCCTCCCGCAGCAAAGGAATGGCCTCGGCTGGCCTATTCAACGCGATCAGAGCGATGCCATAGAGATGAAGATATCCCGGGTCATCCTCTCCGCCGAGTGTCATCCCGCCCGAAAGAACCTGGGCCACCGCCGCCCAGTCCTTTTCACCAGCGTACAGATCCGCGAGGCGTTTGCGCAGGCTTCCGTTGGCGGGGTTCAGCCGCAGTGACTGCTCAAATAGTTGTGTGGCAGTCGTGAACTCGCCAGATTCCAGGGCGAGTCGGCCGCGAAACTCGGCAGCGGTAGCAGCCGCAGCATCGTCGCTCTCCATTTGGGCGATCAGGGTGTCGAGACGCTGCCGTTCCCCAGCGCGCAGAAATGCCTCGGCAGCCAGCGCGCGTACGGAAAGGTCTGTCGGCGCACTTGTCAGCGCTGCCAGCACATGGGGAAGCGCGAGTTTTGGCCGTCCGGCGGCAATCATTCCCTTGGCCAGCATCTGCTCCCGGTCCAAATCGCGGCCCGCGGCATCATGAACATGGGCCATCAGTTCGTAATGTTCGCGTCGCTCGGACGCAAAACGGTCTCGCGTGTCCATGGCCCACGCCTTCTCGAACAGGGTGACGGCCGCCGTATAATCCGGATCATCAGGCGAGATTTTTTCTGGAGGTTTCTGACCCGCATTGGCCGCCCCGTACTTTTCCAAAACCCGGCGCGCGTGCCGCGCCATCTCGTCGTACAGCGCCAGCGTTCGCTGATGCCGGCTGGCCCGCACCACTTCAATGTTATGGATCAGCCGGTGAGCGTTGGCATTGAGCAGGCCCACGGCGGCAGCAGCAACGATCATGAGCATGCCCCAAAGCGCGAGCACGACTGCCAACTCCTTGCGACCCGCATTACCTGAAGTCAGCATGTGGCTCCCCATTCTTCGCCAAGACATCGTGAACTGTCACGCCCCCGTGACCCATCAACGACTGAATCCGAAGACGCCATTGGAATGTCCGGGTATCGGCTGGCAACTCAAGTCTGTCGTGCAGGGGGACGCTCCAATCCCCCCATTGGCCGTTCTTGCCGAGGATGCGGTAAAAGAGCGAGACCTGTCCCGGCTCCGCACCTTCAAGCACCGGCATCAAGTGCAAGGCAGCCGCCGAAGAAGTTTCGTAAACACATGACACCACCTCGGACACGGCCGGCCTCAAGTCGAAGTATAGGACATAGCAGTAGAAGCCGGGAATTGGCTCAAACTCGATGTCGAGGTGCCCGTCGCGTAAATCGTGGCGACCGGCATACATGAGCGCATCCGCCGGCTGCGCGGTGGTCATGGGGGGATATAATGTTCGCGAACTGGGCTCGTCCTCGATCCGCACAGCCACCGGTCCGAGGCGCCCGCCTTGGAATGCAGTCGCACTGCGCAGCAAAACATAGACATCGTGCTGCAAGCCCGGCTCATCCAGAGCGCCCGGAACCCTCAACCTGATGGGCCCCGGCTTCTCGGACGGCCCGGCAGCCAGCAGCCACGAGTCCAGACTCCATGCATTGTCTTGCCAAACCGCGTCGCCTGTCGCCGTCGTTTGGAGCACGCCCGACACATAATGTGATTTGCTCAGGATAATATTGGGCAGTGGGGAAGTGATCTTGTCCAAGGTACGGATCGAGCCGCCCGGCAACCGCTCCATGTTGGCCACACTGGCGTCAGCAAGAGTGGTGCGAAGGCTGCGCACCCCGTCGGATGCAACCGGCAGCGAGTCAACACTGCGAATCCAGACCAGCGGCACCTCCAGATTATTGTCGCCATAGGTCAGTTCATCCAGTTCCTTGGACGCGTTGATGGTCGCGTAAACAATTTGCATGTCACCGGTTGCAGGAACCGTGGTCTCGAAGGCCCTTTCCTCACCCGGCCCCAGCGTATCCGCCATCAGGCGCCGGGGTACACGCTTGTCGCCCTCTGCATTGCGCAGCCCGCATTCGATGTCCACCCGCGTGCGCGTTGACGGGCCGTCGTTTTTGGCAGTCAGGGCAAGACGCATGATGTCGCCCGGCCTCACCATGCGGGGCTCCATGGAAAGGCTGGTCACAACATAGTTAGCCGGTTGCTCGATCGGCGTCAGCGGTACGGTGACCGTGTTATCGTCGTATGATGTCTCACGGAGGGAGCGGTGACGGTTAACCGTCAGCCACATCGGCGTGACGCCCCCCGACTGATTATTGTCGTCGTACCGGAATACCACGCGCCTACGCTGTCCGGGGGCGAATTCACCCAACAATTGCGAGGTCATGTCGTTGATCGTTGGCGCCTCGCGACCTGTTGCCGGATCATCCAGCAGCAAATGCAGGGGAACACGCGGCATAGGGGCTTGTCCGGTGTTAATCACCTCAGCGCTGACCTCAATGGTTCGGCGCGCAATGAGTGGCCCTCCAGCGGGATTCACAATGCGGATAGAACCATCCACAAATGCCAGATTCGGGCCGGGAACCACTCGCACCTCCAGTGGCTCGCGCCATACTACGCGCGGCGGTCCGGCGGTCGCCTCGCGGTCGCGCAAGCGCACCTCAGCGGTCAGTTTGTGCCGGCCCTCGGGCAGCATGGAGCGACCTGCGACCACCACATCGCGCTTCTGACCGGGTTGAATTTGACGGATTGCCGAGGCATCGGCCAGTGGCTCGCCGTCCTGTAAAACAACGACTTCCGCCTCGTTGACCTCGTCTGTGCCTGTGTTCCACACCTCAAACAGGAAGCGCGGCAGGTCGATGGTGGACAGCGGAGACGGCTCGACCGCGGTTCGTTGCGGCATCAGGGCAAGCGCTTGGGAAGTCCTGTTCTCGCGGAACAGGTAGGGGAGAAGATCGTTTGCAGCACCTGTGCCCAGCGAGCCGCCTGCCCACGAGACTGTCAAAGGCGCAAGCAGATGGGCAGGCATCCGCCATTCATAAGCCCGCGCACCGCCGCCGGCCAAATCAAGATGATCGGCCAGCAAACGGTTTAGGAAGGGCCGGCCCTCGTCGCCCTCGCCATGAAAAATTGCCCGCAGAGCAAATGGGCCTGTGGGCGCCGGAGACACATTGTTCGCCGTGAGAGTCCCGGTCACCTCGACGGCGTCCGAAACCACGGGGCATGTGGCGCCCAATCGCGCTGTTGCCACCAGCCTCGGCGCCGCAACCTCGAATCGTCCGGCGTGGACATGCAGCACTCCCACTTTACGATAGGAGAGGATGGCCGCGTGTGGCCCCTCGACAGGGAAATCCACGGTCACGCGAAGCGGTTGCTTCAAGATGAGCGGAATGTCAGCCAGTTCTGCGCTGTCAGTGAGAGCCCGCACCTGCAGGCGCGCGTCGGAGACTCCCGTTGGCGGGGGGCGGAGGCTGATGGTTAGTCCGCGGCGCGATCCGGGCGCGACGACGGGCGGATACACCTCCAAGCCGTCTTCGATGCGCGGCATGGCCAGCCGCGTGGCGGGATCACCCAGCAGGACATATTGCTCGCAGATCGAGGGCGACTGGGTCTCCGCATAATACATGTTTTTTGCGAACATAGCCAAATCGCCAAGCGTCCGCAGTCCTTTGCGCCAGACGCCGGCCATGAGCATCGTCATGAGCGTCTTGTGCTCATATGGGCTGGCGCCGCTGACGGGTGCGAAGACGCCAATTCCGCCTGCCCGCATCTTGATGAACAACTCGCCCATGGAGACCTGCACGGGCGCGACCGGATAATCAATCCATGCATTGTCACACGATGCGCACGAGACAAACGGCAGGCGCGCCGAATTGTTGAGCAGAGGCAGGTCCATGATGTGGAGCAATCGCTCGTGCGTCCAAAGGTTGGGGCCGCCATGACCAAAGAAATTCACGGTGGCTGCGCCCCGGTGAAACGCATCGAGCAAAGCGGCCGTCGCGGCGTGAGACCGACGCCGAAAGGGAACGCGCGTGTTAGGTTCGTAAGGATAATCGGACTGGGCAAAGCGCACCGGTTCCGCCCAAGGCGCGCGCGAGGATGAGATGACGGAATTCACCACTTCGGGGAATTCGTCGTTGTCATCAAACACAAACAGCGATCGGAGCAGCCACTCGCCGTCCGGTTCAGACTCGTAACGGATGATCTTCCGAATGACCGTTGTCAGGTCGTCGGGTGTCGCAACTGAGATCCGCCCCACGGCAAGGTCCGAGATGACATCGGTGCCCGCGACGGCGGTGTATTGATGGTCGCCGCGCACATCGGCAAGGCGCGGGCCGCCCCAGACCGGCACAAGGTTGGCCATGGCACCCTCCGGGGCGAGCGCCGGATCGCCGCGATACTCGCTGGCCTCGCCTACCAGTAACACATGGCGCAGTTTCGGCTGCGGCCAGCGGTAAAAGGCATAGGTTAGGAACGACTGCAGCCCTGTGGCGGTACGCACGCCGTAGGAAAAATGATCGAAAACCGTATCAACATCCACGGCAGCCGTGCGCCAGCCCTGGCTCTGACGGTAATTTAGCAACGGGCGCAGCGCCTCGAGAAGCGAGTCATGCGCCACGGCCAGGTAATCACAGGGCGGATGTAGGTCGAATAATTGCATGGCTGCCATGGCCCGGGCGGCAGCCGGCAGCGGCGCAGCCCCCGGAGCGAGCAAGCGGTACGGCCCTTTGGTGGAAGCCTGATCCTCGAACCAAAGCATCGTGCCGTCTCGCGATATGGCGGCCTCCATGGCTCCCGACGAAGCGCCGAGGCGCCACAGCAGTGGGCGCTCGAGTCGCGCACGGCCGGCAGGCACCCCCAGAAGAACAGGCCCGGTGGTGGACGGATCGGTCTGAAACGCAGCGTCGAGCCGCTTGGCGTCCGGGAGGACCTGATTCCAAGACCATACGATTCGCTGGAAGCACACATCGGGTTTCTCCCGCGCGCCCTCCGGATAGGCTACGCGAAGTCCAACATCATTATGACCGGCCCGCAGGCGCTCCGCCTCAACCTTGAAGTCAAGGTTGCCAAAGGTTAGCGTGGCCGTCACAACGCCGGCACTGTGCCCGTTGATGATCAGTTCGATTTCCGGCTGCGAGTTCATCGGCTCGCCGCACCCGGCATAAACCTTCACATCCACGAGACCTGTCGTCAGAGCGGGGTCAAATGCGGCGGGCAGTTCAACGCCAAGCGGGGCAATCTTACGGTCGCCCGCCTTGGCCCAGAACCATGAGGTCACATCCGCTGTCGGCCGAAGCCGCGGATGGTAATCCACCTGCTTTTCGGTCACGATACGAAAACGGGCCGTTGTCGCTGTCGTGGCAGCCGTTGCGCGTAAACTCGGTGCCGAATCCGGATTCAGGCGCAACGGAGGCGACGGATCCGAATCGTCGGGCGCGGTGAGCAAGTAGTAGAAGTCAGGACCCTGATGGATGGTGTCGTAGTCCTGCGCGACAAATAGCGCGACGGAACCACTCTCGGGCGTGTCAGTCGTCATGAGCGGCACCTCGCGGCCGCCGCGGAAGAGACGCCAGTTGGACATGGCGCCCGCCGTCGTGTCCTCCGCATATGCCGAGCCTGTTTGTCGCTCCAGCCATTCGCGTGTCAGCGCATACACACCGGGCTGGTAAACAGTAATCTTCGACACTGGGCCGTTCTCGAGCGCACGATTGACTCGTCGTGCCCAAGCGCGTTCCTCGCTCCAGTCCTTTTGCGGTTCGACACTGTAGTAGGCCGGGTCAATCTGAGGATTTAAGAGCAGTGCACCTACCAGCGGGGCGATCGGTTCGCCCATGGCGTCAAGCGGTTCACGCATAGCCTGAGCGGCCGCGAGCGATTCACGAGTGCCGTCCGGCGGCGGGCCAAGGTCGGCCTCCAATTCGATGAACTCCGCGATCCACGACTCCGGGGTGCCCGGGATGGCGAGCGGTATGATCGTGGACACCTGCACAGCGTAAAGTTGATATTGTCGAAAGCGGCCGACGGGATTGATGCGGGCGACCTGATAATCGGACACCTCGCCATAGGGTGATGGCGGCACGCTATTGAAAACTTCGACAATCTGGCCGCGGCGCGCCCGCAGGAAGCGTGCCCCAGTGATGCGCAACGAAGGCTGACGCCCGGAAGCGCCGGCCAGAAGAAAACGCCGGCTTTCATTGCGCCGGTCTAAGGCGGGATTGGGATTAAGGTTTTCAAACCGCAGCCGCAGCACTCCGGATGTCGCGCCGTCGGTCAGAACCCGTAAATCTCCCAGCGGAAAAGGCGTCGGCGCGGCCACCGCCGGGCCATAAAGCCGCACTAACAGGACTGCCAAAACCAGAGCCACAATGCGGCAACCCGGGCTGGTGCCGTTTGCGGGACGGCCGCTTTTCATCAATGAAGGCGTCAAATGCGATACGCTCGGAACTCTCTGAAGTGTTGGGGCGAATGGTCGCCGGGGCGTCGGGGCATTTCAAGCAATTCACGGGTGCGGAGCGGAAGAAGATTCAATGCGGCAGACCTCGCGGTCCGAGGCGCCAGTTTGCGTAACAACCGTGGCCCTCCGGTGCCAATGAACCGTGGTTTTGAACGAGATTGGAAGCGACGGGGCCGGCCGGACTCGTCCCCTTGGAAATCTGCTCTCGACAACGGCTTTCTTGTATGGCTGTGAAGGGTCTGATCCCGATTGGAAACGGAGGTGAAAAAGATGTATAAAAAAGGCTTTACTCTCATCGAACTGCTGATCGTCGTGGCCATCATCGCAATTTTGGCGGCCATCGCTGTTCCGAACTTCCTTGAGGCGCAGACGCGCGCGAAGGTCTCCCGGGCCAAGGCCGATATCCGGTCGCTGGCGACCGCGCTGGAGTCGTATGCCGTGGATAACAATAAATATCCGTTGGACATAACAGACACAAGCGGCATGAACCGCACGCCGGCGGGCTACTTCTGGTATATCAGCAACCGCATTACGACGCCGATTTCCTATATTACAGATAACCAGTTGATAGATCCGTTCCGGGACCGGCGCAGCACGCTGCCGCCTGTGTATTGGCGGTTCCGTTATGTCAATTACAGCGACGCGGACTACTATGCGGCAAATCCGGCCATCTTACCGGGGGGAGGGACGGGGGACTACACGAGCCAGTCTTATTACCTCGGCGCACCGTACCATGGTGCGTGGCGCCTCAGTTCTGCGGGACCGGACGCAGTGGCTGGCGCCAACGGCAATTTTGCACCCCCTCCGCTTGTTTTTGTGGGACCGCTCATCGCCTACGATCCGACCAACGGCACCGTCTCATGGGGCGACATCGTTCGTTGCCAGAAAGACTCGGACATGAAGGCGGCAACATACTAACACGCAACCAGTACCGACCCGGTCTGCAGAATCCAACAATGTTTTGGGCAAACATGAGGGCGGCGGGCCCGCTAAGGTCGCGTCGCCCTCCGATAACAATTGAAGCCGGTGCCACGGCATGGAAAGCAGAGCCGTTTTGGTATGCTAAGGTTGTCGCTCTGAAGGCATATGTTCTTGCCGTAACTATCGCTGTGGTCCAACAGCCGGACTTAGATAAATAGTTTATGTCTCGAGCAAACGCCGTGATCCGGGACATTCATGAATCCGTGTGACAGCCAAGCAGGGATCAAAGAGTCCAGATGCTTCGAATGGGTCATCTCGCCTTGGTCTGGAACGCAGGTTGACGCGAGGACGAAGGCATTGATGGGCTCTGTTGTCGTTTTGTCCGGTCAGTACCACCTGTCTCTTATACACATCT
>JAOAAY010000025.1:0-18877 GCA_026418615.1 Candidatus Sumerlaeaceae bacterium
GGGGGGCGTTCCTCAGCCATTTCCCGCGTCGGGGAACAAGATGCCACCGCCTGCCCCGCGGCTTGTCAAGGCGCGTGCGAAGGGGGGGGCAACCGGCGGGCTGGCACGCGATTGCGCGTCTGTCATCCCAAGGCTCGCCCGTGCGAGCACGCTGGCGTTGCGCGAGCCTCAGCGCTACCGGCAGCCGCATGGGCTGTTGGCCTGTCCCCTGCCCCCGAGGCCACCGCTCCCAACCCTGATTGACAGCGCGTCGCGCCGCACCTGCTACTGGCAGGCGACATGCCGCAAAAACCCCTCATCACGGCTGTTGTCGGCACTTACCGCAAGGGCGGGGTGACCGACAGCGCCGTGGACGCCGTGCTGGCGTCGGCTGCGGAGGCGGGAGCCGACACGAACAAGATTTACTTGCTCGACCGGCACATTGAGTTCTGCACGAACTGCCGGACTTGCACGCAAGAGCCGGGTGGCGAGCCGGGCCAGTGCATGCTGGCCGACGACATGCCGGACCTGATCGCCGCGCTGCGTGCTTCGCGCGGGATCGTTCTGGCCTCGCCCATGAATTTCTGGACGGTGACAGCCATCATGAAGCGCTTTATCGAGCGGCTTGTTTGCTACGCGTACTGGCCGTGGGGACAGGCGGCACCCGCCGTGCGCACTCGCGGCCGGCGCGACAAGGTGGCGGTGGTGGTGGGCGCCAGCGCCGCACCGGCCTTGATGGCGCGTCTGTTCGCGCAGCATGTGTCGCTGCTGCGCAGCGTGGCCCGACTGCTCGGTGCGCGCCGCACGCGCGTGCTGTTCGTCGGCCTTGCGGCCCGGACACAGCATCAGGACCTGGGCGTCCGGGCACGGCGTCGGGCTCGGCGGCTTGGACATTGGCTTGCGACGGAGGGCGCGCGACTCGAGGCTGCGCTCCCGCAGACATCGCCCGAGGCCGGCACTCCGCCCGCCGGTACTTGACATCGCTGCGCCGGCTCGACGCTTATGCAGTACTATGAAAATCACCGCCCTAATGACCCGATCTCTGGTGGCCGCCCTCCTGTGCGCCGGTCTGCTTTCCGGCTGCGGCGGCGACAACGGCAAAAAAAGCGACAAGGAAGACCGTACGGAGGAGCGGCGCACTCGCGCTGAGCGCGTACGCGAATACCTGAATGCTTTGGAACGCCGGATTTCCGATCTGGAGCAAGAAAATAGTTTACAACAGAGCAAAATCGAGCAGGCGCGGCGCGAACTGGGCATCGTTCGCGCCGAGATAGCCGCTGCTGCCGCTCGCCACGCCGCGGCGCAAAAATCCGGCGAAGGCCCTGCGGCGGGTGCTGGAGCCGAAACGAGCCCTGCGAGGGTGGAGCGCGACAAAACGCCAGCGCAACCTGAACCCGAGGCGCGGCGCGAACTGTGGGTCACGGTCGTCCTGCTGGCGTTTATCACATTCGTGGCGCTCTACGGCCTGAAACTCTGGCGCGATCAAGAAAAGCAAAAAGGCGACACCGCCGCCGGCGCGACGCCATATAGTCCTCCTCCGGGCAAGCCGGAGGCTCCGCCGCCCGACACCGCCAAACCGGATACGGATAACTATGTGAAACTGCGTCCGCCCTCGGATGCGCCCGAATCCCCGTCCCCGGCCGACAAGCCTGTGGGGCCACCTGACCCGTGGGCGGCGGGGGATGCCGCGGAAGATGCCCCGGAGGAAGGCAAGACCGAGGACGGGCCGAAGTCCTCCTAAGCCGCTTGCCTCCTTGCTCCATGACGGATCTCTCGGTCGCCCTTGGCAGCCTCCGCCTGCGCAACCCGGTCACTGTGGCCTCGGGGACTTTCGGTTACGGCCGCGAGTACGAGGAATTCTTTGACCCCTCGCTGCTGGGAGCGATCTTCATCAAAGGCATTACGATTCGCCCGCGCGCGGGCAATGAGACGCCGCGCCTCGTCGAAACGCCGAGCGGTCTCATCAATTCCATTGGCTTGCAAAACATTGGCATCGAGGAACTCGAACAGTCGAAATGGCGCGAATTCGAGGGCATTGCTGCGGCGATCTGCGCCAATGTGAGCGGCAACACGGTTGATGAGTACGAGGAACTGGCTTGGCGGGCCAGCCGCGTGCCGCACATCGCCGCGCTGGAACTGAACATCTCGTGCCCCAATGTGAAGGCGGGCGGCGTGGAGTTTGGCCGCAATCCCGCCGTGGCGCGCGACATCACGCGCCGCTGCGTGGCGGCCAGTGCCGTGCCCGTGCTGGTGAAACTGACGCCCAATGTGACCGATGTTGTCGAGGTTGCCGCCGCGGTGATGGAGGGGGGCGCGACGGGCGTCACCTTGGTCAATACTTTTCTGGCGCTAGCCATTGACGCCGAACGCCGCCGCCCCGTTCTGGCCAATGTGTTTGGTGGTCTGAGCGGTCCTGCCATCAAGCCGATTGCCCTGCGCATGGTCTGGCAGGTCTGGGGTGCGCTGCGGTGTCCCATCATTGGCATGGGTGGCATCATGAACGGCACCGACGCTGTCGAGTTTTTGCTGGCCGGCGCGACAGCGGTTTCCGTAGGCACGGCCAACTTCGTCAACCCAACCGCCGCCCCCGACATACTGCGCGAGATCGGCGAGTACTGCGACCGTCACGGCGTGAAGCATATTTCCGAACTCACCGGCGCTGCCCACCCCGGCTCATAGCCCGCACCCGGCCGGTGCCCTGCGCCAGCGGAGGCCGGACAGCGCGTCCATGGGGCCGCTGCCCACCATGCTGTGCTACGCCGAACCGCAGCGGACCTTAAAACCCTTGACTAAGGTTCCCTTGCTGGCGGCCTGTCCACATCCTTGAACTGACGATGAAGATCGTCGAATTGCTGCCGGGCGCGCCGCCAACGCGCCAAGGCTTCGTCGCGTTGCGAGCCGGTGGTGCTCTGCGACTCCTCGAGGGCTTTTTGCATTTCATCTCTCGCCGCGTTCATGGCATTGAGAATACGGCCTTGCTCGAGAACCGTTTCGACGGGCGGCACCTGTTCGCGCTCGGGTAGCGGCGCTGCCAGGAAGGCGTGCTCGCGCGCGCTGCGCCACAGTGCCCAAACAGCGACGCCGGCCAGCAGCACGGCCAACGCGGCCGCCTGAACCGGCACGGCTGACCGCACGGGGATTGTCGTAGGCTTTTCTGTGGTAATGGGGTCGTCGCCAAAGGCCAACGCCAGCGCCTCGTCCGTCACGGTCACGCCAGCATCGCGCAGCCATAGTAGCAGCCGGCCGCTGCCCCTGAATCCCGTGAGAGCAAACCGACGCTTGCGACCGTCGCGGGCCGTCAGCGTGAGGGCGGGGTAAGGCCGGTTGCCTGCTGTCATTGCCGCCAAGAGGCGCCAATTCCCCGAGATCAGGGCTGCGGCCCGCGCCCAGCCTGTCCATCCCGGCGGTTGCACGATCTCGGCATCCACTTTTTCAATGTCGTTGAGCGGATAGTCTTCCGTTCGAGTGAGCATCCGGAAGCGTAAGCGGTCAGGCAGCAGCGCTATTTCGTACGATGCGTACCAAGCAGCGGCAGCCCATGCAGCCAAGCCAAACACCGACGCGGCCAAGGCCACGACGGTCAGCCAGAAATAACCGTGTTCCCGTACGACGAACGACATGATGGGATCGTTTGTGCAAACGAACAACGGCAAGGCGAAGAACACACCGCCCAAGAGCAGCCCCACAAGATCCGGCAGGAGGGCGCCTTGGACGCGGTTGTAAGCCAAGATTTGGCCGCCGGGCCGCCGCCACGGCAAAAGGATATACAGTGCCAGCGTCGCGAGCGCGATCAGGCCGGCCGCACGCCGGTAGGGGTGCACAATATGCGCCGGTGCGTCGCTGAAATCGCCCGGCTTGAGCAGCGTCGCGCCAAGGAAGCGATCCGGCCCCGACCCGTCAAATTCCAGATAAACATGGGGCTTTTCCGGTCCCAAGGCGGCTGCCAAGGGGGCCATGCGCGGCTCTGAAGCGTCAAAGAATAACCGATCCTCCGGGTGGCTGCGGCCGATGCGCGCCTTGAGTTGCGCGTCGGACACCCCGCCTGCGAGGAACGCTGCCACCCGATCGCGCCACGCGCGCCACTCCGGTCCCGCGAGGCGTAGGGAAGCCGCCCCCTCCGTTTCGCGCGCGACAAACTCGTCGAGCGTGGGTTGAGCGGACAGAAACCGCGTCTGCCGCTGGTAGCGCTGTGGCCAGTCCACCGCCGACACGGCTATGGCTGCCGGCCGCACATACACATACAGCCAAATCGCCGCGAAAACACCCGCCGCGAGAATCATTCTGCGCAGGATTTCGACCACGCCGCACCTCGACAAGGGATTCCATGCCGTTCCCTTCAGCCTTCCGCCGGCACGGCCGCCCGTAAAGCGCAATCGGGCAGCACAGATTCACGGCGTTGGCGATCGGAATGGCGACGCAACGCGCATATCCAATCGGATGGGGGGCTGATCCGGCGCGCCCTCGGGAGCAGAGATGACGGGCGCGGGTGGGGTGCGTCTTGAGGCGCGGTTCGCGCATTTGCGTTGCCCACTCGCTGCAGCGGCGAGAGCCGTGCGGCCCTGATTCCCGCCCGCCGGGTATGATTAAACTATTAATTTTTCTTGGGTTTGCCCCGTGAATTCCTGGTGTTGAGGCGCCAGATTGCGGCGAGGCCGACGAGCGTGAGGTCGCGTTCGACACGGCGAACATGGCGGGAACGCGCGGTCAGATAGGCGGCCAGTCCTCCGGTGGCGATTGTGGCCGTAGTGTAACCGAGTTCCGCCCAAATCCCCTCGATAATCCGGTCCACGGCACCGACGAGGCCGTGCAGAATGCCGGAGCGGATGCTGTCGGCAGTTGTGCGGCCAATCATGGGTCCGGCGTCGTCGGGCGAGGTTACGGGCAGGCGCGCCGTGCGGCGGGCAAGCGCCTCGGCGCTCATCTCGATACCCGGCAGGATGGCCCCGCCGAGGTACTCGCGCCGCCGCGAGACGACATCCACAGTCACGGCTGTGCCAAGGTCCACCACCAAGACCGGGGCTCCTAAGAATTTTACGGCAGCCGCAGCATTGGCGAGACGGTCTATGCCCACCTCGGTGGGGTTGCGATAGCCGTTGCGCACAGGCAGGCGCGACTCGTGAGTGACATGAAAGGGTGCGATCCCGGTGGTGCGGCGCAGGGCGGCGTCGAAAACTCCCGACAGCGCGGGCACGACGCTGCCCACCACGGCACCGTTAAACGATCGCGCGTCCACACCGTCCATCTCGAACAGACGAAACAGCAGGGCGGCGTACTCATCCGCCGGGCGCCGCGTGTCGGAGGAAAGGCGCCAGAAGCAGCGGCACTCCGCGCCCTCGATCGCGCCGAGCACGACATTGGTGTTGCCTATGTCCACCGCGAGCAGCATCGCCCCAGCGTCGTCCGCCCGCGGCGCCTCCGTGTCAACCGGCGTTGCGCATCGGCAGTTCGCGGTTTACTGTGATTTTCAGGCGGCAAAGGTCTCCAAGAATGAAAATCTGCATGATCGTTCGTGCGTTGCCCGCCCACCGGCTCGGGGGTCTGGAGTACCACACGAGGGACCTTGTGTGTGCGCTTGCGGCGCGTGGCCACGAAGTGACGGTCGTGACGACACCCCCGCCGCCGGGGGGTGCGCCGGTTGGAGCGGATCTTGCCCCGGGCGTTGAGGTGGCCGTGGTGGCCGGCGCGCCTTCGGCGGATTATTCTTTGTCGTTTTGGCGGGCGCTGGAGCCGCTGGTTTCGCGGCTGCACTCCTCAAAACGCTTTGACATTGTGCACGCCCAGGAGTTTGCAGGCCTGTTTTTGCGTCCGCGCGGCGCAGCCCTGGTGTGCACGGTTCACGGCACGATGTTCACAGAAGTGCCGCTCGACCGCCGCTACTGGCGGAGGCTCGGGACGGGCGATCGCCTGCGCACGGTGTGGCGCTACAAGGCGCGGCTGGCGCTTCACCCGTTTTTCCGGGTGATGCTGCGGCGCGCGGACCGATTGCTGGTGGACAGCCAATTTACTTTCCGCGAACTGGCCCGGATGGACGGCGCGCTGCGGCCGCGCATGGGCATCGTGCCGCTTGGCGTGGATCCTGCGCGTTATCCGTTTGCGGGCATCGCGCGGTCGCCGCGCCACCCGGCCGCGCCGCCGGTGATCGCTCTTCTGGGACGGCTGCAGGAGATGAAGGGCGCCGGTATGGCTGTGGAGGCGGCGCGCCTGCTGCGCAGCCGCGGAGTGCGGTTTCGCATGGAGATTGGCGGCTCAGGTCCGTTCGCCGCGCCGCTGCAACAGCGGATTGATGCGGCGGGCCTTGCGGGCGAGGTCATTCTGCGCGGACGGATTGCGCCGGACGCCACCTCGGAATTTCTGGCCGCAGCCGACCTGTTTTTGTTCCCCGATCTCACGCAGCCGGCCTTTGGACTCGTCGCCGTTGAGGCCATGCTCCACGGGCTTCCGGTTGTCGCTGCACGCTGTGGGGCCTTGCCGGAGACCGTCACCCCGGAAACAGGTTGGCTCTACGATCCGTGGAAGCCGGTGGAATTGGCGGATGTGCTGGAACAGGCGTTGGCGGACCGTGCGGGCCTTGCGGCGCGCGCGGCCGCCGCACGCCACCGTGCCGCCGGCTTCACGGCCGCTGCGATGGCCGAGCAGACCGAGGCGCAGTACGAGAAAGTTTTGGGGCGCCTGAGCAGGGATGCTCGGGAAGAAACAAACCCAGACCCGGCATGATAGCGCATCAGGGCGCCACGCAACACATCAAACTCCCCCCGGACTCCCCGCGCCGCGGCGCTTGATCGAAGGAGCGCTTCCCCCTCAGTCGCGTATTTTCTTGTGAAGATGAGGCAGGGTGCTCCGGTCGCCAGCCTTCATGTAGCGGCTTTCGCCGCCGGTGGCGGTGACATTTTCGTACACGCCGTCATCGCGCTTCACGAGTTTGGTGAATCCCAATTCTTTGAGTTTCGAGTCTCCGATTGGGGCAGTCACGCCGGGCGCATAGAGCAGCCGCTCAACGGGCGCGTCAGGCGGCGTGGAACCGGGTTCGAGGCCAGCGCGGGCGCAAAGGTCC
The DNA here is from genome assembly GCA_026418615.1 of Candidatus Sumerlaeaceae bacterium. GTDB lineage: Bacteria > Sumerlaeota > Sumerlaeia > Sumerlaeales > Sumerlaeaceae > JAOAAY01. Next base: position 7,031 of record JAOAAY010000025.1, read on the forward strand.
CCCCACTTTTCGATACGCTCATTCATGCCGTGCAGGACCTCGACAGTCACCCCGTTGGCAGGGCACATGTACTCGTACACGGGCATTGTCGTAACCTCCGTTACTCGCCCATCAATTACAGCGCAGCGAGGAATCTTCTCGACGGCTGGAATTGCAGCGGCAGGTGTAGGGGAACCGTGGCGGGCGTGTCAGGCCTGCCACGGGCCAGACCGCAGGACTGTGGGACGGAGGATCATGCTCAGGGACAATTGTGCGCTTGTGGTAGGGGCGTCGTCGGGGATCGGCGCGGCGGTGGCCGAGCGGCTGGCCCGCGAGGGTTTCCGTGTGGCGCTTGTGGCGCGTCGCGAGGAAGAACTGCGCAAGGTGGCGGACCGCATCAATCAGCGGGCCGGCGAGGACCGTGCCTTGGTGTTTGCCCACGATGTCACCTGTTTCGACGAAGTACCCGCATTGTTCGAACGGATCGTCGAAGCCCTTGGCGGCCTGAGCGTGGTGGTCTACGCCGCGGGCGTCATGCCGCCGGTGGCTTTGGACGAGTATCATTTTGCCAAGGACCGGCAGATGATTGAGGTCAACCTTCTTGGCATGATCGCGTGGCTCAACGAGGCTGCGGACTTGTTCCGGCGGGTGCAGGCTGGCGTGATCGTGGGGGTGGGCTCGGTGGCGGGCGACCGCGGGCGGGCCGGTCAGCCCGGCTACAACACCTCCAAAGGTGCGCAGGCCATTTTCCTTGAATCGCTGCGCAACCGGCTTGCGCCGGCGAATGTCCGCGTCATCACCATCAAACCGGGTCCCGTGGACACGCCCATGGTGCGTCATCTCGGACGCCTGCCGATGATGATCACGGCGGACGAGGCGGCGCGGCAGATCGTGCGCGCCATCGGGCGCAGTTGGGGCACCGTATATGTGCCGCGCCGCTGGGGCCTGATCATGTGGGTGATCATCCATATTCCGTCGTTCATCTTCCGGCGGTTGGGGATGAAATAATCATGGACATGCATGAGTCTGTCGCCGTGCCGCGTTCGGCGCCGCAACCCGCCGGCCTGCGCTTGAAGCACATCGAGCGCGTCGAGGGCTGGGGCATGGCTGTCGGCGGACTGAGTCATGTGTTTCGGCCGACGGATGCGGAGGGCGTGCGCGCCGTGTTTGATCTGGCGCGGCGCGAGGGACGGTCGGTGGGACTGCGCGGCGGCGGAAACAGTTACGGCGACGCCGCCATGAACACGGGCGGCATCGTGCTGGACCTGACGCGCATGGACCGGGTGCTGGCGTGGGATCCGGCGACCGGAGTGATTGATGTGGAGCCCGGTGTCACCATTGAGCGCCTGTGGAAGACCATCATTGGCGACGGCTGGTGGCCGGCCGTGGTGTCGGGCACGATGTTCACCACCATGGGCGGGTGCGCCGCCATGAACATTCACGGAAAAAACAATTACAAGGTGGGAACCTTCGGCGACCATGTCGTCGAGTTTGATTTCCTCGCGCCGGATGACGGCGGGGTGCGGACGGTCACGCGCGAAAACGATCCGGATTTGTTCCACGGGGCCATCAGCGGCTTTGGCATGTTGGGATGCTTCACGCGTTTGCGTCTGCAGACCAAGCGGGTGTACTCGGGTCGCCTGCGCGTGGAGGCCTTTGACACGCATAGCGTGGGCGAAATGATCGAATCGTTCGAGGAGCGGGCGCCGGACGCTGACTATCTCGTCGGATGGATTGACTGCATCAAGGGCGGTCGCGGGCTGGGCCGCGGGATCGTTCACCGCGCCAATTATCTGGCTCCCGGCGAGGATCCTGACGGGGACCTGACACTGGCGGTGGCGGCGCAGGGATTGCCGGACAAGATCCTCGGTTTGTTCCCCAAATCGCTGATGCACTTGCTGCTGCGGCCGTTTTGCAACAACCTGGGCGTGCGGTTGATTAATGCGGCGAAATTCCATGCGGGCGTCTTGCATCCGCGGTCGGTCGTGTACCTGCAGTCCCATACGGCATTTGCATTCCTGCTCGATTATGTGCCAAACTGGAAATTTGCGTATAAGCCCGGCGGACTGATCCAGTATCAAAGTTTTATCCCGAAGGAAGCGGCCGAATCGGCTTTTGAGGAACAGTTGCGCATCGCGCAGGGGGCGGGGCTGCCGCCGTATCTGGGCGTATTCAAGAAGCACCGGCCCGACCCGTTCCTGCTGACGCACGCCGTGGACGGCTATTCGCTGGCCTTCGATTTCCGGGTGACGAGGCGCAACCGCGCGCAGTTGTGGCATTTGGCGGAGGAACTGGATCGGGTGGTGCTCGACCACGGCGGACGCTTCTATTTCGCCAAGGACGCCACCCTCCGGCCGGATGTGGCGCGGGCGTTTTTGCCGGCAGAAAACATGCGGAAATTTGCGGCGCTCAAGCGGCGCTGCGACCCGCACAACCTGCTTCAGACCGACCTGTCGCGGCGCCTTTTTGGCTCCGATCTGGCCGCGACGATGGAGAGCGCCGGCGCCAGATAGCAGCGCAAGCCGGACTTCGCCGCTTGCGGAGGCGCTTGGCGTGCGCTGTCTGACGGCATGACTGCAAGCCCCCCGATCCCGCGCACCGCGGCAGCAGCGCTTTTTATCCTGCTGTTGGGGACATTTGCCTACTTCCACCACCCGGCGCCGGGGTGGAATGTGAACTCGCGGCTGGCGCTGACGGCGGCCCTGGTCGAGCGCGGGACGGTGCGCATTGATGGCTATTTCGACACGCCGGATTTTGAAACGGGCGATGTGGCCGCATTCGGCGGGCACCATTATTCGGACAAGGCTATCGGGACCTCGCTGCTGGGCGTGCCCGCCTATGCTGTGTTGCACGGTTTTCGGGTGCTGGCGGGGGCTGAGACGCCGGTCGGAGTGCGCCGCTACATAGTCACGGTGTTTTCTGTTGGATTGTGTGCGGCCGCGGCGGGTGTGGTGCTGGCGCGTCTGGCGGCGCGTCTGATGCGCCGCGCGGGTGCGGGCGATCGCGAGGCGGTCAGGGGCGGCCTTGCGATCGCGGTGCTGCTCGCGACCGGCACCCAGATGCTGTTCTATTCCACTCTTTTTATGGCCTACATGCCCGCAGTGTTGTTTGCGCTCCTGGCATTCGAGCGGTTCGAGGCGCGGCGCGACGAGGGAGGTCCGGTGCCGTGGCTGGCGTGCGGCGTGCTCATGGGCTTGGCCGTTCTGTGTGAATACCTGTTCGGCGCCTTAGCCGTACTCTTGGCCTTGATGTTGGCCCTGTCTGCTCGCGGCGCCGGAGCCGGAGCGGTTGGGCGGGGGCTTGCGCTTTACGCTGTGGGAGCATTGGCGGGCGTCGCACCCTTTATCGGCTACACACTGGCAGTGTTTGGCACGCCCGCCATTCCGTATCAGTACCACGCCAACGAGATGTTCCGGGATTTCATGGCGCGGGGCGTGATGGGCGCGACGGTGCCCAAGGCGGCCGTGCTGTGGTTGATCACCTTCCATCCGTACCGCGGCCTGTTTGTGCATTCCCCGTTTCTGGTGGCGGCGGTGGCCGGGCTTTTCGTTATGGCGCGGCGCCCCGGGTTGCGCGCGGCGGGATGGTTTGGCCTGCTCGCAGCGGGTTTCTATCTGCTCTTCAATGCGGGGTACTACATGTGGTGGGGCGGCTGGAGTTTTGGTCCCCGCCACCTGATTCCGATGCTGCCGTTCCTCGGGCTGGGGCTGGTGGCCGCCTGGAGGTCATCAGCGGCGCGCGCAGCGGTGCTGGCACTGGCCGTGCCAGCCGTTGCACTGCACATGGTCGTGGTCGCGGTGGATCCGCAATTTCGCGACCTCAACCCGATGACACCGCTGCGGATCCTGCTGGAGCCGGACTTGAGCCATGAATATCTTTGGCTGTTTCCGCGCTACATCTGGCCGCTGTTCAAGGCTGGCGACCTTGGCATGAACGGCGGCCGGTTGCTTGGGCTTCAAGGCCCGGCGTCGTTGCTTCCGCTGGCAGTGTGGTGGCTGGCCGGCGGGGCGTGTCTTTGGGTGCTCGCGCGCCGCTCTACTGCGCCTCAAACCGGCTGACAGTGACCGGCACCTCGAAGGTGAGGGTGGTGACGGCCCCTGCCGTGATATCAAATGGATACACGCGCGGGTTGTGGCCGGGGGCGGTGACGGTGGCGGTGTAACCTGTGCCGGGGTTGAGTTTGAGGAAGGCGACGAACCCTGTGCCGTCCGTCTTGAGCGTGCCGCTGGCACCGTTGCCGAGGGTCACGGTGGCGCCGTCAATGGGCACCCCGCCGTAGGTCACAGTGGCGCGCAGAATGCCTTGGGTGGGCGTCGTGATCCATGCCATTTCCGGAACATTGCGCCGCTTGGTGTAGACATCGCGCTTCATCGTCTCCCAGAACGCGGCGGAGGAATCGCCCGAATCGTTGGTCGAACGGTAGGAATAAAAATTGGTGCCTGTGATTCCCGGGATATCGAGTGCGAACAGGGTTTGGGTGAGGGTGTTGTAAATGGTGTTCATGTACGCGCCGGGTCCGTTGATGGCGATGCGGCCCGCGCGCGAGTCCGCGAGGAACTGTGCCCAGTCGCGGTAGTCGGCCGCATGGGTCGGGTTGTCCTCGTCCTTGTAGTTCATCAGGCTGTTCATGTCGAGCAGGCCCTCACTCATGAAGCCGGGCCAGTCCTGAAAAATGCTGTTATAGGCGCTGGTGGCCGCGAAATTGCCGCCGGAGATGCCGCCCCATTGGATGGTGGCAGCGGACACTTTGACATTCCATCGGATGGCCTTGATGGCGGCGTACACCTTGCGGCCCATCATGCGGATTTGATCGCGGCGGAAGTCGCAGAAATCCGGATCGTTGGTGGCCGGCTGGCCGGTTTTACCATATAAAGCATTGAAGCGTGCAACGGCGATGGGATTGTAGCCCCACGAGGTGCCCGGGTAGCGGAAGTAATCCCAGTGGATGCCGTCCACATCGTAGTTTTGCACGATTTCGCTGACGACGCCGACCAGGTAATCCGTGACGGCCGGAACCCCCGGGTCGAGGTACCAGGAGCCGTCGCTGGTGCTGCCGGTGTTGGTCTGGCCGCGCCAGGAGGGTTGCTCCTGCCACACATGATTGGAGGGCGGCGTGCCCTGCGAGTCGGTCCAGATGCGGTACGGTACGATCCAGGCATGAACCTCGATGTATTGTTTGCCGCCGGAGGTGTCATGGGCCTTGGCGATGATGTCGGCCAAGGGGTCCGTATAGCCGGGGGTGATGTTGGAAGCAAACGGTTCGGTGGCGCTTTGGTAATAGGCGTCGCCCGTCTTGCGCATTTGGACGAAGATGGCGTTGAGGTTGTTCTGCCGCGCCGTATTGATCATTGCGTCGGTTTGAGCCGCCGAGAGAAACCCCGTGCCCCACGCGTCCACCCACATGGCCTGATACAGGTTATCGCTGTAAGTCGTGCCTTGGCGGACAAACTTGACGGCGTCGGCCATGACGGCGCGCCCTGCGATGGATGATTGGTTGCTGATGCGAACAAAGCCGCCCGTGGCGGGCATGGCAAAGGTCCCCAGCGGCACCCACTGCGCCCCGCTGGTTGTCTGGTCTATGGTGACCACGCTCGTGCCGCCGCTGTGATTGATGATGTACCGTGCGTCGGGCGGGCGGTTGGCTCCCTGCACATACCAAGTGTAAAGGTCATAGATGCCCGAGGAGGCAAATACGGGCTGGAAGGTGAAGGTTGCGTCCTCCGTCAGGGCGGTGATGGCGTAGCGGTAATTTGTCACATAATACCCTGACGAGGTGCCAGTACTCCAGGTTCCCGTGGCGGAGGTCTTTGCGTCGCGATTGTCTATGATGATCGTCTCCGCTGTCGCGGCGGCTGCGGCGAGGAGAAATCCGGCACAGAGACCGGTGAGCCAGCGATGAGCCATGATACGGTGCCCCTCATTGCAAGGCGCGCGGCAGGGGTGCGCCGCGCAACGGCGGAGGGCCTCCCCTTGCCAGGCGCCTGTATTGTCCAAATCAGTTGCATGGCGCGCCGAAATCCCGGGCGCAACACATTTGCGCCGAATCGGATGGGGGGTGCCATTGGCATTGATTTCGGGCGCTGGCTCGTCGCATCGAGGCGTCATGGGACGACGCTCCTGCTCTGTCGCTGTGCTGATGCTGGTTGCCCTCTGGATATCCAGCGCGGCTGCCGGCTACGACTGGATTCGTCCGGAGGGCAAGCCGGGGGAGAAACCTGCCTGGGGTCATCGCAACGGCATCCGCATCGGGCTGCGCCCGGAGTTTCCCTACGGTCTGCTGACCATTTATTGTCCGCCCGTCAGCGGCGGCGAGTGGGTGACATATAATTATTTTTCTGTCGAGCCGGTCGTCAAGGGACGGCGTGGCCTGAGCGAATTGGAACACTCCGCCCTGGACAACCGCGCGGGAAAGCGCATGTGGTCGGCGCGCAATCCCGACCTGACCCCGCGCCCTACGCTGCCGGCCTCCGGCGGTACGGTGTTCGATCTGGGCACGACCGAGGTCTTGTCAGTGTTTATTATGGTCGAGCCATTCGAGAACGGCGCCATCCCCTACCTGCGGCTGACTTTCCGGTCAGACAGCCCCTTTGAGGTTCAGATCGAAGCGTTTGCCGCACCGCGGAGCGCGCCGATGGATGCCTGCATAGTCTCGGCTACGATGGGCAACTTCGCGCGCCTGCGGCGCCTGCACTTGCGTGACCGCGTCGTGACGAGCCATGATCTGTGGCCCGATTTCAGCGGGACGGATTTCGCGCCGTCGAAGGAATTTCCGCTCGATGACCTCGCGCGCGACGCAGCCGGGGGAGTCGTTTTTGCGGCCTCGCCGGATGAGCGCGACCCGGCCGCCGTCCGCATGGATGGCCACTGGTGGGACTTCCGCGGCCGCCCCGCCGTCCAGTATTGGCGCGTAGATCCCGACGCTGTCGTGCCCGACCTCATCGGCCGCGTCAACGGCCGCGCTACTTACTGGGCGTCTGACTACCCCATACCCGGCGGCGTTTCGTTCGAGAATTTCGAACTCCAAATGCCGTTTCGCCATGGTCAGCGCTACTATTACGGAATAGCCGCGCCGTAAGGCCGGCCGGAGGACCCACCAGCGAACAGCGTCGCGACTCGAAATCCTCTGCACCGCTGAGCCATTTGCCTGTCGCGAAACCGTTTTCTTAGGATGGCCAAATTCTCTTTGGCCCTTGGATTCCCCAGCGCGCAGCAGTCACGATGACCCAAATCTGCCACCGAATATCTTGTCAACCAGCCTCAGAACCACCCGTCTCGCGAGGACTTTGTCTCAAGAGGGCACGCCCCTTGTCGCTTATTTCCCACACACCTCTTGGGGAATCGTCCTTAAGCAGCCCCTCTTGGACCATCGAGTTGCGTGCCCATTGAGCGGTATTGCGCCACCGAGGATGATCTGGGTCGCTGGCCAGCGGAGCGTAATCGACCTCCCTGAGCACCGGTCTCATCACCTCTTCAACACGCTCGAGTACTTCGGCCATCTTGCCGCGCCCACCCATTTGATCCAAAATTTCGAGAATAGGCAAATAGAACTCTGACTCACAGGTTCGCAGCCCTTTTCGCAGTCTCCCCAAGTTTTTGCGCTCGGCGCGGGTGTCGTCGTCCTCAGCCTCTGCGGCCTGCGTGGCCATTGTCTCCCATTCGTTGAGCAGCGCTGCGACTCGATCCCGAAATGCCACCAGCCACTTGGAGTGTTGCAGGGCTTCCTCTACTTTGTTGGTATCCCCGTGCTCGAATGCGCGTGCTCCGACCCTGTTCACGAAATCAATCTCAGCCTCTAGCTCTTCGAGAAGCATCTCAAAGGCAGACGAAACATTGGACGGATTGTTTTCGATCATTCGTCCCCTCCGTCGGTCGCATCGCTCATGCGGCCGTTTATCGTATAGGCGATGAGAGAGCGTGCGAGTCAACTGTCAAGCCGGCGTCACCCTTATCGGGGGCGCGGGGCTGCCGAGTGGCGGTTAGGGGCGGGAGATGTAAACCCGGTTACGGAGTTTAAGGAATCCGGGGGGAGACGCGCCGGCGGGGGTTGATGGGGCTATTGGACTCGCGGGGGGCAGCGGGCAAGGTGTCCACAAGCGGTAGCCGCTCGGTGAGCGCAAGGCCGGCACCGGCCAGTTCGGCCCGAATGGTATCGAGGCCATGATAGAGGTCGAAATTGATGCCGCGGGCGTCGCCGAGGCGGAAGGGGCCGAGGTCGTTGACTCCGGCGCGAACGGCCTCGGCGATCAGGCGGGTGCGCTGCTGGAGTTCCATGGAGAGCAGGATGTCGGGATGGAGGGCTTGTCGGACGGCGCGGGCTGCATCGAGCAGCGTTTCGTCGCTGACCGGCGCCCACATGCGCATCGGCGAAAACCTTTCGGGGAAGAAGGGGCGCAGGACAAAGGCGCGAATATGGCCGTAGCGGCTGTGGAGGGCACTGACGGCGCGGGCCGCGGCGGTCCAACTCTCCGGGCTCTCGCCGATGCCAATGGTCAGACCGGTGACGGTGGGCAATGCGGCGCGGCCGCAATCTTCGAGTGCGGCGAGGCGCCGTTCGAGGCGCTTGTGAGGGGCACCCGAGTGGGCCTCGCGCCCGAGTAGCGCCGCATCGGCACTGTGCAGCAGCACGCGGATGACCGCCGAAACGCCCCGCAGCCGTTGCAGTTCGGGCAAGGGAACAGGGCCAACATCGAGAGCAGGGTACAAGGGGGTGCGGCGTGTCTTGCTGGCAATGTGTTGGCACAGACCGAGCAAGTAATCGTACCAGCCGCTGTAGCCAAAATACCGGCAGGCGCTGACAATTTCGGGGTGATTATCAATGCCCTCGCCGGCGGTCAGAGTGATCTGACGCGCGCCGAGACGCTCGGCGGTGCGAACGAACGCCGTCATGGCCTTGCGCGAGGGGGGCGGGGGGGACGGCGTTTGCGGGAAATTGCAGTATCCGCAGCGGTACAGGCAGCGCCGCGTCAGCACCACCTGAAAGTCGGGAACATAGGTGATTAAATCCACGCTTCTCCTACCTCCCGGTGTCGCGGGACTGTCGCTGCCGCCCCTCTGCGCACCAGCAAGTATGGGGCATGTCTGGCCGGTTGTCATGGCAACCTACGATAGGCAATTGATGTGGGGCCGGGCGACGGCTGCAAGCGCAAAGCGTCGGTTGGCACAAATGTGGCAAGCGTATGAACGGGTTTGTCTGCACGGATGTGCTTGACCGAGAGATGGGCGACGGCGTTTGAGGTGAACGGATGAAGTGTTTCCTGCGCATAGTGGCGTTGGCGTTTTTGGCGGGCGTGACAGTCTTTGCCTTGGGACAGACGCCCAACCCGTCCCCGAACCCGCCCGATTCGAACACCGGATCGCGTTCTCGCGGTCGGCCCTCGTCATCGCAGTCAGCAAGAGACCCAAGTTTTGCCAATCCGCCGACGGACTCGCAGTTGCGGCGCGAGCAGCGTCGCCGCGAGGGGACGCGGAGCAAAAACAGCAACCAAACAGGCAACAAGCAGACAAAGGCCCCTCCGGAGCAGGCGAAGAAGACTGCAACCGGGAAAAAACCGCCGTCGAAACCCGCAGCGGCCAAAGGCGGGGAAGCCCGCGGGGCCACCTCGGTCGAGTTCAAGATCAAGGCGAACCCGTTCAGCAATGTCATGTATCTCGAGACGGCCACAAACACGCCGGTCATGAACATTCTGGCGACCGAAGGCGACGAGTTTGTGACACGGCTCGTGTTTTTGAATGGGCGCCGGTCGGTGTTCGACACGATTGATGTGTCGCTGCGCTATGATCCGGCGGTGATCCGGCCGTTGGGTCTCGATGATTCGGCGCTGGATGGATTGACTGCGGAGCCTCCGCTCGCGCGTGTGGACGCACGGCGCGGCATCCTTGCGTATCATGCGCGGCTGGCAACGCCGCTCAGTGTCGAACGAATATCGCCGTTCAAGGTCGCGTGGAAGGCTGTCAGCCCGGCCAGTGTTTCGCCCATCAAATTTCTGAACGATCCCGAATACCCGAGCCGCGTGCTCCATGGCGACCAAAATGTTTTGTTGCCACGGGACGAAGATGGGGAGCCCGTGGTGTCGGACAATGCCGGCCTGCTTGATGCCGCTGTGTCAGTCGTGTCGCGGCGCGGCGGGGACGAGTCGGAGGAGTCGGACGGAGGGTCAGACGAACTCAGCGGGGTTCTGCTGGCCAACCGGATCAGCGAGGGCACGGCCGAAGGCGGCGTGCGACTGGCCCTGCGTCCGCGGCAGAACTCGGCGCGTGTGGGTGAGGATTTTCTGGTGGACATCGTGTACTCGAACCCGCGGCGAGCCGACATTGACATGATGCGCGTCCGCGTGCGGTTCGATCCGAAGGTGCTGCAAGTCGAAGACACCGACACCGACAACTGGATTACCAAGGGGGTGAACATCTGGGACGGTCCGTACCGCGATGACCTCCCGTTCGACTACCATCTGCGCAACGCTGCGCTCAACGAGTCGGGCTTGATTATTTACGAGATGGGCTTCCGTCAGCGCGTTCGCATCCCGACCTCCGGCGTGGTGGCGACGATCCGGTTCCGTGCCAAGGCTCCCGTGGCCGCGACCAACATCGCCTTTCAGTTGGACGAAGGAGAGTCCGAGCCGGGCACCAGTTTTTCCTTCCTGGGGTTCAACCTCATTGGTGTGCCGGGCCGGCGGGCTGAGGCGCTCACGAATGCCGTCGTCAGCGTGAACTGAGCCGGCGAGGCCGTCCGCGGACTTGCGGACGGTCAGTCCAGAATAATCTCGGAAGAATCGCCCACATTCAGGTGGTACCGGCGGCCTTGCACCTTGGCGTTGTCGCTGATCAGGGAATCCTCCAGCAGGATGGTGGAGACCTCCGCATTCTCGCCGATGATCGTGTTACGCACGATGGCGTTTTTGAGGCGGGCGTTGGCCGAGATGCTGACATAGGGGCCAACGATGCAATTCTCGAGCCGGACGCTTTCATCAATGGCCACCGGTTGCACGATGACCGAGCCGGGGTAGCGGTCGGCGACGGCCGAATACCCGGAGAAATCCTTGAGTTGCGCATCGAGCAGGTCGCGGTTCGTCTGGAGCATGGTCTCGGGTTTCCCGCAGTCGTACCAGCCCTCGACCATGAAGACGCCCATTTTCTCGCCGCGCTCGATCATCTTCTGCAGCGCGTCGGTCAACTGAAACTCGCCCTTGGTGGTGCGTCCTTCAGCGATGAGTTCGTCGAGACAGTCAAAGAGCACGCGCGGCCGGGTCATGTAATAAATGCCGACGATGGCCAGATTGGTCGGGGGATTATCCGGTTTTTCGATGAGGCGTTTCACAGCACCGTTGCGGTCGAGTTCCACGATGCCAAAGCGGCGGGCGTCCTCGACTTTTCGCACGCCGAGAGCCGTGCTGCCGCGCTCGAAGACGCTTTTCAGATCGGCCCGGAAGATGGTGTCGCCGAGGATGATCAGCACGGGTTCGTCCGCGTAATGATGCGGTTTGGCCAGCGAAATGGCATGGCCAAGTCCCAGCATCTCCGGCTGTTCGACAAAGTTCGCTCGGAACGAGTAGGCGCTGGTGACATAGTCGCGGATCATGTCGCCCTTGTAACCGATGATGAAGGTCACCTCGTCGAACCCGAGTTGCACCAGTTCGTCGAGAATATGGCCGACAATGGGTTTTCCGGCCACTGGCAGCAGCACTTTGGGCGCCGTGTGCGTGTGGGGGCGGAGGCGCGTTCCAATGCCGGCTACGGGGATGATCGCTTTCATCGGTGAGACTCCTGCGGGGTTTGGTGGTGTTTCCGCGCCGATGAGGCGCGGCCGTCAGAACTCATGCAACACGATTTCGGGCGCGGCGGGGATGAGTCCGAGGGCGGCGCACCGGCGGG
>JAOAAY010000025.1:18887-51664 GCA_026418615.1 Candidatus Sumerlaeaceae bacterium
GTCAGATGTGTATAAGAGCCAGCGCCAGTTCCGCAGCGCCGAGATGGTATCGCACATTTTTACGGAAATAGCGAAGGGCAAAGTCCGGTGAGAAACCGAACCGGGGCGCCGTATCGGCGGCCACGCGCGGCAGATTGGCCAGCCCGGCGCGCTGGGCGCGGCGCATGACATCGTTGAGCGGGATGCATCGCGCAGACGGGTGCACGAGCCATGCCGCAAAGACAAAGGGCAGTCCGGTGGACTCGAGCCAGAGCGCCCCCAAGTCATGGGAAAAGGCAAACCGTGGGGCGGCATGCAGGGCTGCATCGCCAATCAGCAGACGGGCCGCGCCTGGCCCGGGGTTCCACTCCGGCCCGCAGCCGGCCGGCAGGGACAGGATCTCGGGGCGAGTTTTCCAATCCTGCGCCAGCACACGCACCAGCGAAACGGATGACAGGCTGGCGGGATCGAGATAGATGCGCCGGATGGCGTCGAGCGGGGAGTCGGAGACAAGCAGGACACTGGCGACAGGCCCGCGGCAGCCGATCCCGATATCCGGAATCATGGTGTACCGGGGGTTTTGCAGGGCTTCGAACACCGGGGCCAGAGCGAGATGAACGGTTCCTGAGCGCAGCAGCGCTGCCAACGCCGAGGGCACCGCCGTTTCGATCTGCAACTGATAGGGCCAATGGCATCCGCCAAGGTCGCAGTCATGGGAAAAGGCCCACACGAGCGGCTGGACATTGAGGTACGGCACGGAGCCCACACGCAGGGCGAATTCCGCGGGCTCGGACTTGTGGTCGGGCACGGGGCGCACGGTTGTCATGATCTTCCCTACCATTTTTCAGTGCATCGCGTCGTGGGGCGCAACGGAAATGCGCGTATTCCGCCGCTTGCGCGGGCGCTACGGATTCTGGCAGGAAATTCGCCGCCGTGTTCATGCGATTTACCCAAAGGGGGCCAGCGCTGACCGTCGAGCGTGTCCGCGACAACCCCGTTGTCGCTGTTGCGCCGTGGACTTGGCGGGATCGGGAGGCGGGAACTCCGTGTCTCGTTCGCATCGGCGGCAGGATCGAGTTGCTGTGTCACGGGCATTTTGGCGGCCGCGACCGGATCGGGCGGCTGACGGCGGCAGTTGCAGGTTTTTGCGGTACGGGTTTTGCGGAGTCCGGCTCGAATCCGGTACTCGACACCGGTGCGGGCGGCACGGCCGACGATCTGCGGGTGCGTTATCCCTCGGTCGTTGAGCGTGCCGGAGTCATGTATTGCTTTTATGAGGGGCGCGATGAGCGCGGCAGCAGCCATGTTTGCGCTGCCGTTTCGCGTGACGGCAGCCGATGGGCGAAGTATCCGCGCAATCCGCTTTTCCCCGGGTGCGAGCCGTCGGCGATTGTCACGGATCGGGGTTTCGTGGTGTTGCACACGCGGCCGGGGGCACACGCGGGCATTTGGGCAGCGGACTCGGCTGACGGCACCGAATGGACGGTAAGTCCCGCTGCTGTGTTTGGCCCGGGTGCGCCGGGTTCATGGGACGGCGGCCGTGTCGGGTCGCCGCGCATCCATGCGGAGCAAGGTGTCTATTATTTGTTTTACGCCGGATGGCGCGAGGGGGCTGAGTGGCCCGAAGGCATCGGATTGGCCATGTCGCAAGATCTTCGCCGGTGGCGCCGGTGGCCGGGCAATCCGCTGGTCGTCCGTGGCGGTTCGGCGGACTGGGACGGCGGCGGCATCTGGCCGGGCGGGGCTTTGAGGCTGGAAGATGTGCTCTATTTGCCGTACGAGGGGCTGGGCTTTGCGCGCCTGACGGCATCCCCTCCCCAAGTCGGTATGCTCGTGCTGCGCGGGTGTCTGCCGCGCCCGGTGGTCTGACGCCTGAGCGACGGTTGATTGTTGCAAGAGCCGGCGCGCGGACATGAATGGTGAGCCGGCAGACCGCGTGGTGGCACGCGGCTGCCCAGGATGACAAGGACGGTAAGATGACTATGCGGGCACGCCTTTTGTTAATCGCAGTCGGCGCCATGTTGCTGGCCGCGCGCCCCGGTGACGCGCGCGAAGTGGTGAAGTTTCTGGCCGCACAATACTCCACCGCGACCGATCCGTACTGGAAGGCCGTGGAAGAGGCGTTTGAGCGGGAGAATCCGGATATTGATGTGCAAATCGAGGTGTCGTACTGGAAGGGCCTGCACGACAAGATCACCACGCTCATCGGTGCCAAGCAGCAACCGGATCTGGCCATCATCGGAACCTCTTGGCTTCCGGAATATGTGCAAACCGGTGTGGCCCGCGCCATTGACGACCGCCTGACAAGCGAGGTGCGCGAGCGGTTCGTCGGCGACATCCTCAAAGGGGCGTCGCTGGGCGGCAAGACCTACGGACTGCCGATTGCCACGAGCGTGCGCGCCCTCTACTATAACAAGAAACTCCTTGCCGATGCCGGTGTTCAGCCGCCGGAAAACTGGGAGCAGTTCCGCGAGGCGGCCCGCAAACTGACTCAGGGCCGGCGCGTGTACGGCACGGCCATGCCGATTCATGCCGACGATCAGGGTGACCAGTTTACCTATTTTCTGTGGGCTGCAGGCGGCGACTGGTTTGATGCACAGGGAAACTGCACGCTTAATTCGCCCGAGGCCGTCGAGGCGCTGCAGTTCATGGTGGACCTTTACAAGGATAAGGTGACGAACCCGGAACCTTGGGCTTCCAACCGCGACGAAACGCAGCGGCTGTTTCTGACCGGCCGGGCCGCCATGATGATGACAGGCAATTTTCTGGTTCCCATCATTGAAAAAGAGGCGCCGGACCTTCAGTACGGCGTCACGGCGATCCCTGCGCATCGCAAACCCGGTACGCTGGCAATCACGGACACCTTGGTCTTTTTCCATCGCGACGGGCAGAATGCCGATGCTGTCTGGAAATTTGTGGATTTTGCCTACCGGCTCGAATGGCGCGAAAAGTTCATGAAAGACGAGGGCATGCTGCCCGAACTCAAGGTGCTGGCCGAGAAACTCGAGAAAGACCCGAAATGGGGCGTGTTCGTCAAACTGTTGCCGACGGCCAAGTTCCAGCCAAACCATCAAGACTTTGTCCCCATTTCGCAGCGGCTGGTCAAGGCGGTGCAACTGGCCCTGTTGGGCAAGGAGACACCGCAGGCGGCGCTCGACAAGGCTGTGGAGGAGATCAACCGCGACTTCCTGAAGAAGTAGCGGATACAGGCGACCCGGAATGTTGTCGCCCGAGTTCGTGTCGTTGGGCTGGCTGTGGTCGGGTGTCGGGGTGTTCGTGCTTTTGGCCGGTCTTGCGTTGGTTACCGGCCGCGTTTTGGCGGGCCGCCTGCTTGATGGTCTCGGGGCGGCCGCACGGCTTTGGCTGTCGCTGACTCTGGGGCTTGCCGCTCTGACCGCCTTGGTTTTTGCGATCGGCGTCCTGCACCGGTTTACGGTTGTCGTGACAGCCGCGTGCCTCGGTCTGTTGGCTCTTGTCGTGGCCGTTGTTTTTGCGGTGCGGCGGGACTGGTGGGCTCACCTAGTAGGCGACATCGGAGCCGCAGCCTTCAGGGCGCCGCGCGAGTGCCCGTGGGTGTGGGCAGGGATTGGGTTGGTTTTTGTGCCCGCGTTCGGCGCCGCACTTGCCCCCGAGGTACGGGGTGACTCGCTCATCTATCACATCTCCGCCGCGCTCCTCTATGTCGTGCATGCCGGCCATGTCGAAATCCCCTCGTCGGCGCTGACCTATATGCCGCAGAACCAGCAGTTGCTGTACGCACTGGCTCTGCTGTTTGATGGCGATACGGCGGCCCGGCTGCTGCATCTGCTGTGCGGCCTCTTGCTGGCGGCCGGCTGTTTTGCGACCGCGCGCCTTCTGGGGTTGTCGCGGCGGGACGGAATGGCTGGGGTGCTGCTGCTGCTGACCGTTCCGACTTGGTTTTATCTGGCGACTTCGACCTATGTGGACCTTGCGGTGGCTAACTATTCTCTGGCATGTGTGTATTGCCTGCTTCTTATGCGCCGCTGCGGCAGCAACGGATGGCTGGTGCTGGCCGCCAGCATGGCCGGGATGGCGGCAGGGTGCAAGTACACTGCGGGGGTCGTTCTCGCGGCGCCGGCGCTCGTTTTGGCCGCGGCCCCGGCATGCGGCGAAACCCGGTGCGGCCCCGGCCTTCGGCGCGCCGCCGCGTTTGCTGCTCTGTCGGCGCTGCTGGTGAGCCCGTGGCTGATACGCAATGTTATTTGGACAGGCAACCCTGTGGCCCCGAGTTTCATGCGCCTGCTCGGGCCGCCGGGCGTTCCCCAGTCCACGCTGGATTGGCCCGATATTCAGGCTGGTACGCCCGGGTTGTTTGCCCGACCGCTGGCCTGGATGTCGGCCGTGGCGGAAATGTACATTGATTTCCTGGACTATGGCAATTTTCTGCCGGTGCTGTTGCCGCTGGCATTGGGGATTGCGGCGGCTGTCGCAGGAAACTGGCGCGCGGCGCTTGGGCCTGAGATCCGACTGTTGCTGGTATTTCTGGCCTTGGCGCTGCTGCTGGGCGTTCCGCTGGGGGCGGTGCGGCGCGATTCGCGTTATGTGATGGCGCATGTCGCTCTTGCCGCCGTCTTGATCATATTCTGGTGGCGGCTTGCCGCGGATTCAGCGGCGCGGCACGGACGCCTGTTGCGGCGGAGCGGAGCCGCTTTGCTGGCGCTGGCGGTTTGCATCTGGGCTGTGCGTTCATGGGTCTGGTTTCGTGACCTAAACGAAACCGTCCTGCCGCCGATGAGCACCGCGTCGCGGGCGGCTTATCTCAGGCGGCACATTGCGGGATATGATGCGCTTGCGGCCTTGAGCGGGCATGTGGGTCCAAGGGACGGGAAAGTCCTTGGCGCGGCGTATCCGTCGCGCGTGTCGTATGTGCTGGGTGGGGCGCCGCTGACGCAGGATTTTCCGGTGTTTCGAACGCAGGATGTGAGGCCGGAGCACCTGGCCGGCTTGCGGCGTCAGGGCGTGCGTTACCTTTTCGGGGCGATTCGCGACGACCTGCGTCCGGTGGTGGAGGACATCGGAGAGTTTTGCGGCGTCACGCTGTGGCGCTTGCGCGACTGAGGACGGCGGCTACTTGCGCCGGGGGCCGCGCAATTGGACATCGGGTTTGTGGTGGTTGTGGACGAGGCGGTCGAGGATACCGTTGATGAAAGCCGGCGCCTGCTCGTTCGCATAAATCTTAGCCAGTTCGAGATACTCGTTGATTGTGACACGCGGCGGTATGTCCGGCCAGTAAAGGATTTCCGTGCAGGCCAGCCTGAGAATGGCATGCTCGACGATGGCAATGCGCTCGAGGCTCCAGTGTTCCAGCACGGAGATCAGTTCGGCGCTGATCGTCTCTTTCTCCGCGTCCATCTTACGCAGCAGATCGCAGGTGAACAGCGGAAGGATCTGCCAGCCCGGGCGCATGCCGGACAGAAGATCAATGGTTTCGTTGGCCGAGTAGCCGGTATGAAGCATGCTGACAGCGCCCAGCAGGGCGATGCGTCGCGCCTCGCGGCGGGTGATGGTTGAGGGGGCTGATGGGCCGGACACGCTACTCATGCGCTCGCAACCACACTCATTGGTCAAGCGCGGCGGCAACATCAAGCCGGTGCGGCTTGAAGTCAGGGTCCACGGACGCAAAGTAGTTGTTGATGGCGTTATAGATAGCCACGGCTGTCGCATGCTGGAAGCGGGGATTGACCAAGTATTGAGTGTCCTGTTTATTCGTTAGGAAACCCATTTCGAGCAGCACGGACGGCATTTTGGGTGTGCGCAGCACGGCGAAGTTGGCCTCTTTGATGCCGCGGTTCAGGCTGCGATAGTAGGGAATGTCGGCCAGCGCTTGCATCAGCCGGGTGCAGAAGGCCCGGCTTTCGCGCTTTTGCACCTCGTACGGGACTTTCTCGACTTCGGACAGGATGGCGAGCACGATGGGCTTGCGTGCGCCGGCTGCCTCGGCGCCGCTGATGTCAATGTTTTCGCGCCGTTCGAGTTCCCGGGTGGCTTCGTCGGTGGCGCCCTTGTCGTTGAGAAAGAACACCTCGAATCCGCGCGCATGGGGGTTGCCGGCGCCGTCGTTCATGTGGATCGAGAGAAACAGGTCGCCATTGTTTTCCTCGGCAAAGCGCGTCCTTTCGCGCAGCCCGAGCGTTTGATCGCCCGTGCGGGTGAGGATCGCAATCAGGTTGCCGGGCGAGCGGTCAATGACGCGCTTGAGGGCGACGGCGAACTGCAGCGTGAGTTCCTTTTCGAGAACCTCGCGCCCGCCAATGGGCTCGGACGCCTTGGCGCCAGCGTTAGCCCCGCCGTGGCCGGGGTCAATGATGACGACCTTTTTTCTGCCGCCGCGGAGAGCGACATCGGCGGGTGATCCAAGCGCCGGGAGCGTAGTGCCATCGGCGGCGCGGGAAATCGGGCCTGCGGCAAACAGCGAGGTGGTGCGTCCGCGCCCGAGCGGCGCGACGGGCGGTTGCGTGCCGGCCGAGGGGGGCTGACTGCGGACGGTGTCCACCACAAGACGCGGGGGATTGGAAACTTGTTTGACGGCAAAGGTGCTTGAGGGATCGAGCGGATAAAAGACCAGTCGAAGCACCCCGTAGTCGCGGTAGGTAATGGCGTCCACCTTGGCGAGAATGCCATCGTTCACATCCAGCACACGGCGCCGATATTCCGTGCCAAGCCCGTAGATATCGATGTAAAAGACACCTTTTTCCTTGGTTTGATCCACCGAATTGTAGGTCACGGGCTCGTCAAAGTGGACGATGAACCGGTTGTAGAGGTGCGTGGAGTCCCAACTGACATTGGTGACGGTGACGGCGGGGCACGGCCGCACAAAGCCAAATAACATCAAGACAAACGCCAGCAACAACAGGTTGCGTGGCATCCACTTGGAACCGCGGGGGGGCTGGGACATCGGCACAGCGGTGGTCGGGCCGCGGAGCAAGGCTGACGAAGGACGGCGGAGCCGCGCCGCGTCAGGCTCCCAATTGCGCGAGATGGGCCGCCACGGCGGAGCGGTCTTCGCTGCTCTCGGTCAGTTCAAGGAAGCGATTCCACTGCTGAACGGCCTGCGTCTTGTTGCCCAATTTCTCGTGGCAAAGCGCCAGATTGTAAACCGCGTCGGCAAATTCCGGATCCGCAGCGAGGCACTTTTGCAGGTGGGTCACGGCGGCGCGGTAGTCTTCTCGGGAAATGGCGAGCGCGGCGCGGGCAAAGTGGTCGTGAGCAGTCGCGGGCTCGAAGCCGAGTTTTTCCAACAGGGCCACTTGCTCAAGCGGCGGCAACGAATGGAAGAGAGTGAATCCGTACTGGCGCATCGCGGCATCGGTATCGGCCTCGAGCGCCTCCGCATAGCGCTTCATCTCTATTTCGAAAAGATCCGGACCTTTCTCCTCTGAGTCTTGCGCGGAAGTGTCAGCCAGCGTGTCGAAGGTCCGACGGTCGGCGTTTGCTGCGAAATCGGCCATGGTTCGCCTGATGCTCCTTGCGATGGTGGTTTGGCGCGGCAGTCTCCGCGTCGGCAGGCCCGCGCCGGTCCCGTGGTGTCTAAAGACTGCGCGCGGGTTTTATTTGTTCCCGCCCCGTCGCGGGTTGACGCCCGGCCGCCGCAAGCGCTGGGGTGGCGTTCATGATGGACGAGTTCGCCTCAGGCAGTCTGCAGCACCTGCTTGCGCTGGCAGGCGTGGGCGCGATGGCTGTCCTTGCTGCACAGGCTGGCCGGGTCGCGTGGCTGGGCCGGGGCGGGCTGGTGATTCCGCGTGTTGCCCTCGCGGCCGGGCTGGCGTCCTGTTATCTGGCGTTTGCGGCGTATAATGTGTTGATCTGGCGTCTGCCGCTGCGCGAGTGCCTGCCCCTGCACCTTTGCGACATGGTGCTCATCGCGGCGTGCGTCGCCCTCGCGAGGCGCCATCAGGCGGCTTACGAATTCACCTATTTTTACGGGCTTGGCGGCACGACGCAGGCTTTGCTCACGCCGGAACTGGCCTCGGGTTTTCCATCGGTGGAGTTTCTCGCCTTTTTCGGCGCGCATGGCGGCATCCTTGTGGCGCTCTCGCTTCTGACTTTCGGCTGCGGTTTGCGTCCGCGGCCGGGGGCGTGGAGGTGGATTGTTGCGGCCGGCTATGCCTACCTTCTCCTTGTCGGGCTGGCCAACACGGTGTTGGGCACCAATTACGGATACCTGTGTGCGAAACCCGATGACGCGTCGCTGCTCGATTATCTTGGCCCGTGGCCATGGTATCTTATCTCCGTGCAGGCGCTCGGCCTTGCCCTGATTTTCGTGCTCGACCGTCTGGCGAAATTGCTTCACACAGGCGGGCTGACGAGGGAGATATCCGGTGACGCTGGCCCGCCGGGTCGGCCGGAGGCCAGCCGGGCAGCAGCGAATCGGTGTGAGGAGGAACAAGAGGATCATGGCTGAGGAGCAGACGGCAGGCGCACCCACAAGCGGCGCCGCAAAACCCTGTTGCTGCGTGTCGGCGGTCGGCGAGGCCCTGGCCGGCGCGGCATGGAGCGTGCTGACGATGCCCAAACGGGCAGCCAAGACAACTTTTGACATCGCCATGACGGCGGCCGGCCCGCGCGCGGCAGGACACCTGATCCAATCGAGCCGCGAGTTTCTGCTCGCCATTCGCAGCCTCGTGGATTATGAAATCAGGATGGCTGATCGCGCGATGGCACGCTATGGCGAGAACCCTCCCGCGGAGGAACAGCCAAAGGGCGACTGACAGCGTCAGTCGCGCAACCCAAAATGAGCCGGGCCTCGCCCCCGGAGGGGGTGAGGCCCGACGAGTCTTCAGGGGATGAGCGCGCTTGGCGCGTCACTTCGCCTTGGCGAAACGCTCGGCCACCTTGTCCCAATTCACCACATTCCACCACGCGGCCAGGTAATCCGGGCGCCGGTTCTGGTACTTGAGATAATATGCGTGCTCCCAGACATCGTTGCCCATGACCGGATAAACCCCTTCCATGAGCGGGTTGTCCTGATTGGGAGTGCTGGTGACCTGCAGTTTGCCGTCCTTAAGGACAAGCCAGACCCAACCCGAGCCGAAGCGCTTGACGCCCGCGTCGTTGAACTGCGTCTTGAGCGTTTCGAGATTGCCGAACGCCGCGTTGATGGCGTCGGCCAGCGCCCCCGAGGGTTCCTTGGGTCCGCCGGGAGTCATGATTTCCCAAAACATGGAGTGGTTGTAGTGCCCGCCGCCGTTATTGCGGACAGCCGTGCGAATGGCCTCAGGCACCGCGTCGAGGTTGGTGATAAGTTCCTCGAGCGTCTTGCCCTCCAATTCCGCTTTGCCCTCCAAGGCGGCATTCAGGTTGTTCACATACGCGGCGTGATGCTTGCCGTGGTGGATGGTCATGGTTTGCTCGTCAATGTGCGGCTCGAGCGCGTTTGCGGCGTAGGGCAGGGGCGGAAGCGTGAAAGGCATTTCGGGTCCTCCTTGGGGAAGATGTGAGTCTGAGATTGCAAAGCGTCCGACGGCGCAAGACGCGCACCAAATCCGGACAAACACCGTCTGTTATTACTGGCGCGCTTGGAAAGCATTCGTCAGAGGATCTGCGCAGCCGTCGTGTTGACTGTCGCTCGGGGGCGAAAAACGCTGGGGCGCAGCCCGCCACCGGCGCCGTCGCGTTTCGGATCGTCTTTTTCCCTCCCATCCCCTCGTCTCAGCCCTTGCCAGTGTCTTTGTTCGGTGCCAGCCTGTTTCCATGAAAACTCTCAACGGCCTCGTTTTCTTTGCTGCCGTGCTTTGTTGCGCGCTTGCATCAGGCGCGTCGCCCGACACGACCTCGCCCGTGGAACTCCAGCCCGGCACCTATCCGCTCGTGGACCGCCATTTGATTGCGGAGATGCGCAATCTCACCCATGTGCTGCATCCGCCGGTCCGGCGCGAGGTGGTGCTGACGATGGATCGCCCTTGGGAGGGGCGGTTGAGCGGCTACGGCACCGTGCTGCGCGACCCTGAGGGGCGCATCCGGCTTTACTATCGCGGCGGCGGCGATGTTGATCCGCCCGAGGTGACCTGCGTGGCCTGGAGCCGCGACGGCGTCTCGTTCGAACGCCCCACCCTTGGCCTCTACGAGATCCGCGGCACGCGCGACAACAATGTTGTGTTCACGGCGCCGGACCGTTCATCGTATGGCGAGTCGCATAATTTTGCGCCTTTTTACGACACCAACCCGGCCGCGCGGCCCGAGGAGCAGTGGAAGGCCGTGGCACTGCGGATTGCGCCGGACGCATCGGGCGACGAGCGGCGCATGCTGACCGTTTTGGCCTCGCCTGACGGCCTGAAGTGGCGGCACTTGGCGCCGCAACCGGTCATCCGCGAGGGCGCCTTCGATTCGCTCAATGTGGCCTTCTTCGATCCCCACATCCGCCGCTACGCCTGCCATTTTCGCATCGGAGTGCGCGGGCTGCGCAGCATCGCGCGAACCGAGTCGGAGGATTTCCTGTCTTGGACGACGCCCACCGCGTGCGAGTTCCGGCCGCCGCAGGTTGAGCATTACTATACCAACGCCACCGTCGCCTTGCCCCGCGCGCCGGGGATGTATCTGGCCTTCCCGATGCGGTTCGTTCCTGAGCGCACGAGCGCCGGCAACCCGCCCCGCCCCGTGGACGGCCTTTGCGATGCCATCCTTTTATCGAGCCACGGAGGCCGGGTCTGGGACCGGACTTTCCGCGAGGCCTTCATTCGCCCCGGACCTGATCCCGACAACTGGGGCGACGCCCACTGCAATCAGACCCCGCTGACAGGACTGATCGAGACGGCACCGGGCGAAACCTCCATCTATTGGTTTGAGGGCTGTCTCAGCGGCACGCCCCGCATTCGCCGCGGCACCTTCCGCACGGACGGGCTGGCCAGCATTCGCGCCGGAGCCGACCCGGGCGAACTTCTCACGCCGCCGCTGACTATCCCCGCTCAGGGCGAACGGCGGCTCAGCCTCAATATGGCCACCAGCGCCGTCGGCAGCGTCCGCGTCGAAGTGCTCGACCCCTACGGCCTGCCCGTCGAGGGCTGGGCGGCTTCCGACTGCAAAGAAATCGTTGGCGACGGCCACCAATGGCCCGTCCGCTGGGGCGACAAGGACACCCTCCCCCGCGAAACCCCCATCCGCCTGCGCTTCCTCCTGAAAGACGCCGACCTTTACGCCGTAACCATCAACTAACCCACTGGCGCTAAGGTGTCCCATCTCGGTTGTCCGCCCGTGGACAGGGATGACTGCGAAATTTGTAATACGACCTTAATTAGTCAACCGTCCCCGTTTTTCTTAGAGATCTGGTTAATTAGTCAACCGTCCCCGTTTTTGATGGGGTTTTGGTTTTTTGGCTTTTGCGCGACAACTGGCACGGAGGATGAAGTTTAGTGTATTTGATGTGGTCGCTGAGACGCCATGCTTTGGGCGTTGAGTCTGCTGCCCTCGGCCAGCGAATGGTCAGGATTACCATTTGAGATGAGGAGTTTCCGTCCGCGATGAAAAGGCTTTTTGTGGTTTTGCTGGCGCTGGTGATTGGTGTTGGCTTTGCTGGTTGTGGCCGTCGCGAGGAGCCTGAGCGCGAGACGACGCGCGTGAACCGGGTGAGCGATACCCGGGCAAATGAATCCCGACGACTGCCGGAGCGGCGCGGGGGAGAGCGGGTAGCAACCTCAACGGCGGCGGCAGAGACAACGGCGACGCTGGGTGCGGCGGCTTCAACCTCTACGGCCCCTGAGACTTCCTCAGACAAGGAGACCACGGCACCGGCTGCGACCGAGACGAGCCCCTCCGCGGCCGCTGGTGCGGAACCTCCAGTCCCCCGGCCTGTCGTGGCGGCCGTGGAACCGCGTGAGTTTGTGCCCCCGCCGCCGGGCTCCACCCTGCCGCTCAAAATGACCATCACGGGGTCAAATCTGGGGAAAGTGCGTGTGTTTCTGCGCGAGGGCGAGGAGGAGGCCGCGCTGACTGTTGATGAGGCACAGTCCGACGAGCAGCGGATTGTGGTAACCGCCGGCCCGTTCTCGAGCGAGTCGCGCGGCCCGTACGACATCGTGCTCCGGAACGAACAGGGCACCGAAGTCGTGGTGCCTCAGGCTTTACAAGCGCGCCCGTGAGGACGAGCCGTTTTTGGCTCGTGGGCACCGGTCTGGTGTCGTTTGGCCTCGGATATTTGTCCTCCTCGTTTTTTTTTGATTTCACTGGCAAGCCATGGAACATAAAGGGCGGGCACAGGGTAATCACGCCGTGTTGCCACACCAGCGTTTTCAGATGAGGAACCAAAGATGAAAACATTTTTTAATTGGCTTTTGAGGGCGGCCACCGCGGCTTGCTTTGTCGCTGCGACCGCCACCGCGAGCGCTCAGACAACTTATACATGGACGGGAAGCATTGACACGGATTACCAAGTGGCCGGCAACTGGTCGCCGCCGCGAACGGCTCCAGCGGCAAACGATATTCTGCGTTTTAACAGCGGCACGACGGTCACCGTGACCAACATGGCGACGGAGACGATCGGCGAGTTTCGCGTGGAAAACGCGGGGACTTGGGTCCGACTGTCGTCGCTTTCCACCGCAAAAACACTGACGATCAACGGAGGGGCCAGCGCCGAGGATCTGTTTGTGGCAGCGGGGGCGACCCTCGAATTGACTGGCAACATCAACACCCAGATTCCCTTGGCGGCAACGGCCACGGGCGGTATTTACGGGGATGTTTTGTTCACGCCGACCGCGGCGTCCATTGTTCACAATATCCGCTCCGGCGCAGCCGACGCCATTCAGGTCTATGCCGGCGGCTCGTTGCAAATGGCACCGGTTAGTACGGGTTCGCAAAACGGCGTAGGCGGCACATCGGGCGTCGCCAACGGCATTCGTTTCCGGTCGGGTTCGGCGTATTATCAGGGCGGAACCAGCAGCGGCGTGCGCAATGGCGGAACCGGCACCAATCCGTTCGGCCTGACGGCGCCAGCCTCTCTTGTGGTGTTTGATTCGGGTTCCACCTATGTGACTTGGGATTCGATCCCGGCCATCAGCGGGCGCACCTACGGCAACTTCATTTGGCGAAATACCGCCGCGCAAACTGTGGGTGGCGGCAGCCAGTGGACTGTTCAGAACAATCTGATTGTTCGCCGCAGCGGGACCACCGGTCAGGGCAACTTTAACCTGACAGCGCAGACGGGCCCCATCGTCGTTCAGGGCGATGTCATCGTGGAGCCCGGCGGCGGGATTTTCAACGCGACCCCGGCGCCGACAAGTCCAGTGCAGTGGAGTTTCGCCGGAAATGTGGATGTTCAGGACGCGAGCCGCTTCACCGCGCCCACATCTCCTACCATCACCATTCAACTCAACGGTACGGCAGCGCAAACAGTGAACTTTGCGGAGAAGGTTTTGCCCAACCTTACCATGAACAATGCCAGCGGGGTGACCTTGACCAGCAGTGTTGTGGTCGCCGGGGCATTGACTCTTACGGCCGGAAATGTGGACACTGGAAGCCATCTCTTGACCGTGGGGACCAGCCCGACGGCCACGGGTAGCATTGCGGGCTCGGGCGGCCGTGTCATCGGCACGCTGCGGCGCTGGGTGGCTGCGGCAACCGGCGCGGTGGATTTCCCCATCGGAACGGCGTCGCAGGCAACGGGTGCTTCGGTGAACTTCACTGTGGCTCCGACTTCAGGCGGCACGCTGACCGCCCGGTTCGTCTCGGGCAGCCCGGGCACATCCGGTCTGCCGTTGGTGGACACGGATGCCACCTCGCTCAATAACATTGGCTCGGCTGGCGTTTGGGAGATTGTCGCGGGTGCCGGCCTTGCAGGAGGCACTTATGACCTTTCGCTGACGGCCAATGGTTTCACCGCTTATCCCGATGCGTCGAAAATGCGCATTGTGAAGCGGACGAACAACACCTCGGCATGGACCTTGGACGGCTTGGCGGGCTCGAACGCATTCCCGGTCATTGTTCGGACAGGTCTGGTTGGCTTCTCGGAGTTTGGCATCGCCGAACCGCCTCCGGCTTCGGTGTCTGACTGGTCCATCTACTGAGATTGAACGCAAGTCTGACTTGGCTTCCACGGCCCCGGCTCCCCGACGGAGCCGGGGCCGCTTGTTTATTCGCTGCAGGAGCCTCGTTGAAAATCTTGAGGTTCGTCCCGCCTAGCGGGCGAATTCCTGCATGAGCCGACGGACCGACAAACCCACGGCAGCCGGCGCGGTTGAGGCCGCGCGGGGCTCGCGCCGCAAGCCCATAGCCCGATGGAAGATCATGGTGTTCAGTGTGGTGCCGGCGTTGCTGGTTGCCGTTTTGCTGGAGGGCGGGTTGCGGCTGGCGGGGTTTGGCGGGATGTCGCCGTTTTTTGTAACTGTTTTGGTCGAGCGCGGCGGCACCTCGCGGCTCGTGCGCGTGTATCAAACGGCACTCTGGCCCTATTTCGGCCGCCGGACCGACAGCGACGGGCGCATCATCATCGGCTCGGTGGTGCCCGAATGCGTGATGGTCCCGAAGCCGGAGAAGATGGTGCGCGTGGTGCTGATTGGCGAGTCCACGATCCAAGGTTTTCCGCACCCCCCAAACCTGACGGCGGCGGAATTTCTCGAGCGTTTTCTGCGCGCGCGACTGGGCGGTCGGCCGGTGGATGTGATCAACTGCGGCGTGACGGCCGTGGCCTCGTACCCGCTGCGCAAAATCGTGCGCGACGCAATGATGCTCGAGCCGGATCTTGTCATCATTTACGCCGGGCACAACGAATACTTTGGCGCGTTTGGCGTGGCGTCGGCGCAGGGGGCGGGGTCGCGCCCGTGGCAGATGGCGCTGACTCTGGCCGTGCGTTCCACGGCAGCGTTTCAGGCGGCGTACCTTGCGCTGGACGCGCTGCGGGGGACGGCCACGGCTGGCCCCTCTGGCACGGAAGCCCCCGCCGGAGGCGGCGGCCTGATGGAGAAAATGGCGCGCGTGGAAGTCATTGCGGCGGATTCGCCCCTGAGGCGTTTGGCGGCCAAGTCACTGGAGGCGAGCATCCGCGACATGCTGGACACCTGCAAGGCGTCCGGGGCCAAGGTGCTGCTGTGCTCGCTGGCAGCCAACGAGCGCGATCAGCCGCCCATCCGCAGTGCCGAGCCGGCCGGTGCGCACGCGCCGGAATGGCAGCGGTTGCACGCGGCGGCCATGGATGCCTTCTCGTCTGGCCCGAAGGCGGCTCAGGCGCTCCTGCGCGAGGCGCTGCGGCTCGGACCGGATCACGCCGCGTCGCATTTTTATCTGGCGCGAACGCTGGAACTGGAGGGCGAGACCACCGAGGCGCTGAAGCATTACCGCCGCGCCCGCGACCTCGATGCCATGCCATGGCGGGCGACGACCCAGTTCAACGACCTGCTGCGTGCATGCGCGGAGCGCGCCGGCGTGCCGTTTGCGGATGTGGATGCCGCGTTCCATGCCGAGGCGGGCGGTGCGCCCGGGTGGCGGTTGTTTGCCGATCACCTTCACCCGTCGCTCGAGGGTCAGGCCCTGTTGGCGCGTGCGTGGTTGGATGCCATCTCGCGCGAGCGCCTGCTACCCTTGCAAGAGGCCCCGCGCGAAGACTGGCGCAAGGTGGCCGTTGTGTTGGGCGACAACAAAATGACGCGCTATTACACGGCGAATCTGATGCTGGGGCTGTACCAACGCCCGCCGCTCAATACGGATCAGGAGGGCCTGCGCTACGCAACCCGGCGGGCGCGCGAGGCGTTTGACGCATGCGAGCCTTGGGAGCAGCGGGCCATCAAAAGGCTCGAGGAGCGGCTCAGGGCAGGGCTGCCGTCCGTGAACTTGTCATTTCTCGCCGGGGAGGAGGCGGTGCGCGAGGGACTGCACAGGCAGGCCGCCGAATACTTTGGCTCGGCGTACAACGCCGCGCGGCCGTTTACTGCCGAGCGTGTCGTGGCGGCCTACCACATGCTGCTATCGGCCGGGCACATCGGCAAATTTCACGCGGGCGCGCGGGCGACGGCACGACGGGCTTACTCGGAGGGCATTTACGCCGACGAGATCGGCGGCAGGCACGATCCGGCCGCTTTGCACCGGGCCTTGGCCGGGCTGGCGCTGCTGCTGGGTGACGAGGCCGGAGCGAAGCGCTGGGCTGAGGCCATCCCGCCGGACACCGAGGAGGCCCGGCGCTGGGCCGCTGAGCGCGAGACCATACCCGCCATCCGCGACACGGCCACGACCGACACGCAGACCACGGCGCCCGCTACGGACGACTGACACGCGGTCCGTCCAACCGGTGCCATCCATCCCGAGGATCCCCCGTGTGATCCCTGCCGCTTGGCGGCCAGCCGTGACTTTTGGATGGAAAAAGCGCAACATGCGCTGCAGAGTTTCGCGCCGATGCCAAATCAACCGAGACGAACCCGGCGCCTGACTGCCGATGCCTTGTGGGGCTACATCTTCATTGCGCCGTTCGTGGTCGTGGCTGCCGTCTTTCTGGTGTTTCCCATCGGCTATTCGTTTTACCTCAGCCTGCGCGAAACGACGCTGTACTCCTCATGGTACAACCAGTTTTCCGACATGGTGTGGATGGGTGCGGGCAATTATGTGAGCCTGCTCACCAGCAAAGTGTTTTGGTACTCGCTGCTGGCCACCTTCCTGTATGCGGCTCTGCTGATTCCGTTGTCGTTGGCGGCCTCGCTGTCGCTGGCGCTGGTGCTGAACAACCAGCGGCTGCCGGGCTATCAGGCGCTGCGCAGCGCGTTTTTCCTGCCGCATGTGTTCGATGTTTTTGTGGTCGGCATTATCTGGCTGCTGCTGTTCAATTCCACCTCGGGGCCGTTCGCGTCGCTTTTCGAGGCGCTGGGCATCACCTGGTTCAAAGTCCACGGTTTTTTGGATAATCCTGTCACGGTGCTCCCGAGTATTGCCTTTGCGATGGTGCTCAAGGGCATGGGCTTCGGCATGGTGCTGTTCATCGTGGCGCTGCACAACATCCCCGAATCGATTTTTGAAGCAGCGGACATAGACGGCGCCTCGCCCGCGCAGAAACTGTTCCGGGTGACGATCCCTCTGCTGCGTCCGATGATCCTGTTTCTCGTCGTGACCTCGCTGATGGGCGTGCTCAACGGTTTCACGGAGTTTTACGCCATGACCCGCGCCACGGGCGGCCCGTCGGTGTCGTTCCTTGGCGAAACAGTGCAGGCGGGGCGCGTGTCGGGTCTGCACCTGTACCGGCTGTTTGACGAATCGTTTTACGGCCATGCGGCAGCCATGTCGTTTATCCTGCTCGTTATCGCGCTCCTCATCACGGCCGTGAACTTCAAGTTGTTGGGGGATCGCAGCCAATGAGGCCGCTGCCGCCCAAGGCCATGCTGGCGCGTTATGCTGTGCTGCTGCCGGTGCTGGTGCTCGTGCAACTGCCGCTCGTTTGGATGATCGTGACGGCGCTCAAGGCGCCCGGCTACGGCCTCGTGCTAAGATTCATCCCCGGGCCGGGCGAGACTTGGTTTGAGGACGCGACTGGCGCGGCGAAAAACATGTACACGCTGGGCAACTTTCGCAATGTGCTGTTTGACGCTGACTTCCCGTTTTGGCGCTTTGCGACAAACAGTGCGCTCGTGGCTGGCGGCTGCGCGCTCATGACCGTGGCCCTGTGTGCCACGGCTGGCTACGGTTTTGCAAAGAAGCAGTTCCCCGGCCGCGACCGCCTGTTTGCCCTGCTCATCGCGGCCATGCTCGTGCCCGGCCTCATCTACATGGTGCCACAGTACGCCATCGTGCTCAAGTTCGGGTGGATCAACACTTGGGCTGCCATGATCGTCCCCCACACGGCCAACATTTTCGGGCTCTTCCTGCTACGCCAACACATTCGAAGTTTGCCCGACAGCCTGATCGAGGCCGCCAAGGTGGACGGTGCGCATGAGATTAGCATCTTTGGCCGCGTCATTCTGCCGCTGTCGGTGCCGGTCATGGTCACGCTGTTCCTGCTGACCTTTGTCGGGCAGTGGTCGAATTTCCTGTGGCAGTTGATCGTGAACACGCCGGACAGCAAACTCATCACGCTGCCGGTGGGGCTGAGTTATTTTCAGGGTCAGTACTCGGTCCAATGGGAGCGGATGATGGCCGGCGCCTGCTTTTCCATCATTCCGGTGGCGGTGTTATTCCTTGTCGCGCAGCGGTTCTTCATTGCCGGCCTCACGGCGGGGAGCGTGAAGGAATGAGGTCTTCCGGCGTCGGCCGTTGGAGCGGCCCTCTGAGCGAGCGAAAGCGGCGCGGTTGCCCGGATCAAAGAGAATGCCGGCGCCAGCCCCCCTGCGCCCCGGTTTGGCAGGCCGCTCTGGCCGGTCTCGTTCGCGTGCTTTCCTGCGCGGGGTTTTTGCTCGTTGCCGGTGCGCTCGCGGCCGCACCGCCCGCGCGTCTGACGCTGTGGCAAGGCTTCAAGTTTAGCGAAGTGCCCATGCTGCGCCGCAATGTGGATGAGTTTGTTGCCGAGTACCGTCAGAGAACAGGGCGCGAAGTGGTCATCGAAATCGGGCAGGTGCCGTTCTCGGACATGGTCAAACGGCTCAAGTCGGCCGCGCTGGCGCGTCAGATGCCGGACATGGCGATTATTGATGCCAATTCCATGGTTCAACTGGCTTTTGGCGGCGTCGCGCTGCCTCTCGATACGCTTCCCAATTTTCCGGCGGCTTCGATTGACGAACTTCGCGCCCGCTATGTGCCGGGCGCCTTTGATACGAATGTCATCACTTTCAAGGGCGAGCGCCACCTGTATGGCCTGCCGGCGCAGACGACGACGCTGGCCCTTTTCTGGAACAAGGGCATGTTTCGCGCAAAGGCGAAGGAACTGCGCGAGGCCGGCCTCGATCCGGAACGGGCGCCGCGCGATTGGGACGAGGTGGTCCGGTACGGCAAGGTGCTGACGGAGCCCTCAAAAAACCTTTATGGCTTTGGGATGAACAATTCGTTCTGGTTCTCGATGCCCTTTTACAATCAGTATGGTGTCGAGATCGTGCGGCGCAACGAGGCCGGGCTGCTGGAGGCGGCCTTCCGCGGCCCGCGGGCCGAGGCCGCTGTGAACCGCCGCGTGGGGCTTTACCGCGAGCACGGCATCGAGGGCGGCGCTTGGCGCGAGGGCGCGCTGGACCCGGATCAGGGCTTCCTCAACCAGCGCTACGCCATGATTCTCGTCGGTCCGTGGCAGATCGAAAACTTCCGCTCCTCCGGCCTCGACTTTGGCGTGGCGCTTGTCCCCCGCGTGCCCTTGGCCGAGGCCAAGGCGCTGGGGCTGGTGCCGCCAGACGCCGACGAAAACTCGACTGCTGTGCATGCGCTCTCGGCCAGCAACATTGGCGGCCAGAACATTATGGTATCCACCTCCTCCAAACACCCGGACATCGCGTTGGAATTTGCCCTGCACTTTACCAGCGAGAAAGTGCAACGGGCGTGGGCCGAGGAACTGGGCCAGATTCCGATTCTGCTGGCTGCGCAACAGAACCTTAAACTCGACAAGTTTCCCGAAGTGCCCGTGTTCATCGAGCAGATCAACCTCGCCAAGCCCCTGCCCGCGCTGCCGTACGGCGGCGTGCTGGAAACGGAAATCGTGAATCCGGAAATGAACTTGGTTTTGCAGGGCCGGCAGACGGCGGCGCAGGCGCTCGAACGCATCTGCGCCCAGATCGAGCGGCGCGTCCTGAAACCCGTGAATGATGCCGAAATGGCCGCGCGTGCCGAAATCCGGGCCAAGACCCCGTCGGGGAATTGAACCGCGTTGGGGCGTCTAAACGCGGCGCGATAAAACCCAGTACATGATCGTTCCTGTCACACCGCACGCAAACGCCGACCAGAGATTGAGATCCGGCGACACCACCCACAAGCGGTACCCGGCCAAGGCCGCAACACTGACCGTCAGATCGCGAATCATGTAGTATAGCCCGACCGTGCTGGCTTTGACGCCGTCACCGGCCAGATCCACGATCATGGCCTTGCGCGTCGGCTCTCCAAACTCTTTTAACCCCCGGACAACAAAGGCTGCGACAAGGCTCCACCAACCTGCAGCATAATATAAGGCGACAGGGAACGCCGTGAAAAACATGAATGTGGCAATGACAAAAGGGCGCCGCTCCATCACGGCTGCCACGGCAGAGGTGCCTTGGGCGGCGCGCACCCGCGAGTCGGCCCACAATGCCACAGGCACATAGAGCGCGGCTGCTGTGGCCATCTCGATGGCTGTCAGAAGCCCGAACTCGAAATCACTGCGCCCGAGCCGCTCCGTGACCCAAAGAATGACGAAGGCGTTGGGAATCTGCTCACAGAAGCGGATGAAGATATCCGATAGGAGCATTAGGCGCAGTTGCGGGCAAAACGAGCGCCAGAGGGCGGAGATGCCGGGCTGTGGCGCGAGATTTTCGGGCTTCGACTCCGGCCGCGACAGCCATGCCTGCAACAGCACAGCGGCGAGCGTCAGGATTGCCGCGGCAGCCACCGCCCATAGCATCCCTGCGCGGATGCCCACGATGTGAAAGATCGCCCCGCCAGCCACAGGTCCCAGCGCCATGGGAACGCGCCGAATAATCGCCTGCACGGCCAGACCCATCACCCGCTTGGTCGGCGGCAACTCGGCAGCCACCAGCGAAAAAGTGGCCGGCAGCGACAACTGCGACCAAGCCGAGCAGAACAGCATGGCGACGAGGACCGTCGGCCAATAGGGCAGCGCCAGCAGCGCGCAGCCAATGAGATTCATGGACGCAAACAAGATTAAGGCGCGGCGGTGGCCAAGCCGGTCCGTCAAACGGCCACCCGGCAGCGCGTAGAGGGCTCCGAGAGCATTATCCAGAAACCCGAACAACCCCACCGCCAAAGGACCCCCACCGAGCGCAACGAGATACTTGGGCAGGAACCGCTGGTAGAGTTTTTCGCCCATCCCGGCCAGAATGAGCATCCCCAGCAGGACCGCGACATTGCGCCTGAGACCGAGCAGTCCCATACCACGACGCAGCAACCCGCCGGCAAACGGGCTGGGTTCAGGGGCCGGCGCACTCATCTCAATCGTACACACGGGGACAGAATCCACCAGCGCTTCAACGACGATTTTGGCGGTGACGGGGTAATGCCGGCAAACACCAGAGGCAGCCTTTGTCAGCCGGCACAACAACGATGAGTCTCAACCAATTTCCCGATCGAACGGAACGCCTTGTGGTGCGCGTGCTGCGCGAGATGCGGTTGAAGTATCGCCGCGGCGAGAGCGTCACGCTGTCGGACCTCGTCGTGCCGCTGGGGCCGCGCGCAGCAGCCTTGGGCAGTGCTATCATGGCGGCGCCTTTCGTCCTGCCGGTCAGCCTTGGTCCTCTCACCCTGCCGGCCAGCCTGCTCATTTGTCTGCTCAGCCTGGGCCTGATGGCTGGTGCGCTCAAGATGGCCGGGCCACATCGCCAAGCCGCACTGAATCAGGGCCGCCTCGGGTCTTGGCTGGCGCGTCAACGGATGCGCCTGATGGCTACCCCTTTTCCGGAGGCCATCCACCGGGTGCTGTCGCGCTTCGCGCGATCTACTGTGAAATGGAAACGCCGTCTGTCCCGCCCGCGCCTGTTTGGGCTTGTGGACGGCTGGCGCGGCGAGGCGATTTGCGGTGCAGGCCTCCTCGTGGGCGCTCTGTTGCTCATGGTGCCGCTGCCGCTCATTCCGCTGGGCAACACTTTCCCGGCGCTGGCCATCGTATTGTTTGCTGTCGGGTGGACCGAACGCGACGGTCTGCTGTCGCTGCTGGGCTGTGTCATGCTTGTTGTGACGCTCGCTTACTTTGCCGTTGTGGCATGGGCGGCAACCGGCGCGCTTGCGTGGCTGGCGAACTGGCTGCCCTCGGTCTGGTAAGCGCAACCCGAGCCCGCGCGGCGTTCGTTACGACGCGAGCAACTGCCTCAACACATACGGCAAAATGCCGCCGTGCCGATAGTAGGCCACCTCGTTGGGAGTGTCTATCCGAGCCTTGACAGAGAACTCCTTTACGCCTCCCGTTTCGTCGTGGGCGCGTACCGTGAGGCGCTTGCCGGGTTCCATGCCGTCGGCGATGCCGAGGAACTCAAACACTTCGCGGCCGGTGAGACCGATGGTTTCGCGTGTTTCGCCGGGCAGGAACTCGCACGGCAGGATACCCATGCCGACGAGGTTGGAGCGGTGGATGCGCTCGTAACTTTCGGCGATCACCGCGCGCACGCCCAGCAGTGCGGGTCCTTTCGCCGCCCAGTCGCGCGAGGAGCCGCTGCCGTACTCGCGGCCGGCAATGACGATCAGCGGCACCCCTTCGTCGCGGTATTTCATGGCAGCATCGAAGATGCTCATTTGTTTTCCGTCGGGCAGGTGAACGGTCACCCCGCCCTCCGTGCCGGGGGCGAGCAGGTTTCGGAGCCTGATGTTGGCGAAGGTCCCGCGCATCATGACCTCGTGGTTGCCGCGCCGGGCGCCGTACGAATTGAAATCTTTGGGTTCGACCCCCCGCTCGATCAGGTAGCGGGCCGCGGGGCTGTTCTTGGCGATGGATCCGGCCGGCGAGATATGATCGGTCGTGACGGAGTGGCCGAGCACGGCCAGCACGCGTGCGCCGGTGATGTCCGCGGGCGGGGCAGGATCGCGGGCCAGATTTTCAAAAAACGGAGGCGACTTGATATAGGTTGACGCCGGATCCCAAGCAAACATGTCGCCCTTGGGCGTTGGAAGGGCCTTCCATTCCGCATCGCCCTCAAACACGCTGCTGTAGGCCTCGCGGTACTGCTCCGACCGGACAAAGCCGTCCACCACGGCGGCCACCTCGTCCGGTGTGGGCCAGATGTCGGCCAAAACAACGGGCTTGCCCGACGCGTCCCAGCCGATGGGCTCGTGGAGGATGTCCTTGTTCATCGTGCCGGCGAGCGCATAGGCTACCACGAGCGGCGGCGAGGCGAGATAGTTGGCTTTTACCTGCGCGTTGATGCGGCCCTCGAAGTTGCGGTTACCTGACAACACCGCAGTCGCCACAAGGTCGGCTTGCGCGATGGCCTGGCTGATGGGTTCGGGCAGGGGGCCGCTGTTGCCGATGCAGGTGGTACAGCCGAAGCCCACAATGTGGAAGCCCAGTTCCTCGAGGGGCTTCATCAGCCCGGCCTCGGCGAGGTAGCGCGTGACGACCTGACTGCCGGGCGCAAAACTGGTTTTCACCCAAGGGCGCACTCGGAGGCCGCGCTCGCGCGCCTTCTTCGCCACGAGCCCGGCTGCCACCAAGAGCGCAGGGTTCGAGGTGTTGGTGCAACTGGTGATGGCGGCGATAACCACATCGCCGTGAGTCAGCGGGAACGATTCGCCATTCCGGCGCACAAGGATGCGCCGGTAAAGGGGATTGCTGTCATCGAGCGAGTTCTCGGCCTCGGCATCGTCGGCCGCCAGCCACTTTTCGCGGGCCAACAAGGGGATTTTCCGGCCGGATGCCTCGAGGAACTCTACCAGGGCGGCGCGGAATGCGGGTTTGGCTTGGGTGAGCGGAATGCGATCCTGCGGCCGGCGCGGCCCGGCGAGACTCGCAACCACCGATCCCAGATCGAGTTCAAGGACATCCGAAAACTCCGGCTCGGGCGCGCCGGGCTCGCGGAACAGCCCCTGCACGCGGCAGTAAGTCTCCACCAGCGAGATCTGATCCTCGGTGCGCCCCGTGAGGCGCAGGTAGTCAAGGGTTTGCGCGTCCACCGGGAAGAAGCCGATGGTGGCCCCGTACTCCGGCGCCATGTTGGCGATGGTCGCGCGATCAGCGACACTGAGCGATGACAGGCCGTCACCAAAATATTCGACAAACTTGCCGACCACGCCGAATTTGCGCAACATCTCCGTGATGGTCAGCACCAGGTCGGTGGCGGTGGCCCCGGCCGTCAGGCGGCCCGTCAGGCGCACACCCACGACTTGCGGCAGCAGCATGGAAATCGGCTGACCGAGCATGGCGGCCTCGGCCTCGATGCCGCCGACGCCCCATCCGACCACACCCAGCCCGTTGACCATGGGCGTGTGCGAATCGGTGCCCACAAGGGTGTCCGGGTAAACCCATGACTGGCCGTCCTGCTCGCGCACGAAGACCACCGGCGCCAGGTACTCGAGATTGACCTGATGCACGATCCCCGTGGAGGGCGGCACGACGCGGAAATTGGCGAAAGCGTTTTGTCCCCAGCGCAGAAAGTTGTAGCGCTCCCGATTGCGCGAGTAGTCGAGCGCCGCATTGAGTGCCAGCGCGTCCGAGGATGCGAAGTGGTCCACCTGAACCGAGTGATCAATGACCAGATCCACGGGCTGGAGGGGGTTGATCTTTGACGGATCGCCGCCCATGAGGGCCATGGCGTCGCGCATGGCGGCAAGATCCACCACGCAGGGCACGCCCGTAAAATCCTGCAACAGCACGCGCGCAGGCGTAAAGGCAATCTCGGTGTCGGGCACGGCTTTGGGGTTCCAATCCAACACGGCCTCGATGCTGCGGCGCGCCAGGGGACTGCCGTCGTCCGTCCGCAGGAGATTCTCCAGCAGGACCCGCAGAGACACCGGCAAGCGCGCCGGATCGCGTCCTGTGGCTGCGGCGAGGCGCGCAAGGGACCAATAACCCAACTCGCGCGATCCGGTCTTGAGCAGGGAAAAGGTTTGGAATGAATCAGCGGACGGTGCTTTCATGACAGCGTGCGGCTCCCGAACTGTGTGTTGCGTGCGCGGCCTCGTGGCCCCGCGGGAGAAAAAACAGGGCAACTGTGCATGCAATCCACAAGACCAAAACACTGTCCGCGGCGGGGGCGGGTCATGGGGCAGTCAACCGGCTCAAACCGGGGCGGGACGGGTCAAGGATAGACGAAAACGCGGGTCACGCCCTCTCTGGTTCGGGGGAACAGGTAGCGGGCGGCCTCGGGAGTCACCCGGACGCAGCCCTTGCTTGGCCCGCCGACATTGCCCTGATGGATCGCTGCTCCGCGGCAAAAAAATTGCGCGTACGGCATGGGGGCATCCCATTGGCGCGACCAGTGGTTGCGGTTTTTCCACTCGATGTAATACGCCCCGGTCGGCGTCGGATATTGCGCACTTCCGCCGCTGATTGTGAATTCGTAGTCACCGAAGCGTCCCACCCTCTCGCCCAGCCAAATCTCAATGTCCTGATAGGCGGTCAGCGGGATGGAGGTTTCCTCTTGCGCCGCGACAAACGAGGTCATTGCGACCAAGAACGCGGTCATGAACGCGCGCAACATGAGCGGACAACATAACTCCTTCGCAAGATGGAACAGGTTGCAGGCGGCCAGACGCCGCGTCACCTGATTGGGATGTTTGCGGCAGTCCGCCCGTACGATGCAACAAAAACCGGCGACGCTGTCTGCTGCGTTGCGGAGTTGACTTGACCCTCCGCAAACGCGCGAAGGGATCGAAAGCCGGCCGGGCCGGAGCAGCAGACGGACGGGCGCACACAGGAGAGCCAAGCGTGGGATATATCGAGGATGTCTTGCAGCATGTTTACGAACGCGACGCCGCCCAGCCAGAGTTTCATCAGGCTGTCACCGAGGTCTTCGAGAGCCTGAGACCCTTGCTCGACCGACAACCCCGATACCAACAGCACAGAATCCTTGAACGGATGGTCGAGCCGGACCGGATCATGATCTTCCGGGTGGGTTGGATGGACGACCGCGGTCGCGTCCATTACAATCGCGGCTATCGGGTTCAGTTCAACAATGCGCTTGGTCCCTACAAAGGGGGACTGCGCTTTCACCCGACGGTTTATTTGGGGCTAATGAAATTCCTTGGCTTCGAGCAGGTGTTCAAGAACGCCCTGACGACCCTGCCCTTGGGGGGAGCGAAAGGCGGGTCGGATTTTGACCCGAAGGGCAAGAGCGACACCGAGATCATGCATTTCTGCCAGTCGTTCATGACGGAACTGTGCCGATACATTGGGCCGGACACGGATGTTCCGGCTGGCGATATCGGCGTGGGAGTTCGCGAGATTGGATACCTGTTCGGCCAGTACAAACGCCTTGCCAACGAGTTTAACGGCACGCTGACCGGCAAGAAACCCGGCTGGGGCGGTTCGCTTCTGAGACCGGAAGCGACGGGTTATGGTCTGATCTATTTCGCCGAAGAGATGCTCGCCACTCGGGGCGACAGCCTTCAGGGAAAGATTTGCACCGTGTCGGGCGCCGGCAGTGTCGCCCAGCATGCGGCAGAACGGATCATTCGCTCGGGGGGCAAAGTCGTCACCATGTCCGATTCCGGCGGGATGATACACGATCCTGACGGCATTGATGCGGAGAAACTGGCGTGGATCATGGAACACAAGAATGTCGAACGCGGCCGGTTGAGCGATTATGTGGAGCGTTTCCGCCGAGCAACCTACCATGAAGGCCAGCGCCCTTGGTCCGTCCCGTGTCATTGTGCGTTTCCGTGCGCCACGCAAAATGAACTCACCGGCGGGGACGCCGCCGTTTTGCTGAAAAACGGGGTTCAACTGGTGGCTGAAGGCGCCAACATGCCCTGTACGCCTGAGGCCGTTGAGGCGTTTCTGCAAGCCGGCATCCTCTACGCTCCGGGCAAGGCGGCCAATGCCGGCGGTGTGGCCGTGTCGGGTCTCGAGATGTCGCAGAATGCCATGCATGGGTCGTGGACGCGCGAGGAGGTGGAGGCGCGCCTGCGGTCTATCATGGCCGAAATCCACAACAACATCCGCTCGACCGCCGAGGAGTACGGCAAACCGGGCCATTATGTGCTCGGGGCCAACATCGCTGCTTTTGTGAAAGTTGCCGATGCCATGATTGACCAGGGCGTCGTCTGACCCTGCGCCGCACACTTGCCGGTGGACGCGCGCCTTTCCGAAGCGCATAGGTAGCGTCCAGCGTCTGCCAATTCACTTCGGAGAACCGCCATGAACAGCCGCGAACGCATGCGCATCGCCATGGAGAAAAAACAGCCAGACCGCGTGCCGGTCATGTGCCAGTTGTCGCTCGGCCACTACTTCCTCAATACGCCGTTCGGCCCTGTCGAGATCTGGCACGACACCGAAGCGTTCGCTCAGGCACTCGTGATGCTCCAGCGGCGCTACGGCTTTGATGGCATCCTCGTGAATCTTCCCGGCCGCGACCCCGACTGGCGCAAATACATCGTCCGGACCGAGGAGCGCGACGGCGAGACCATCATCCACTGGAAAAACGGTCTCTTCACCGTGGCTCCGCCTGACGACAATCCGCATGTGTACATCGAGGACGATGTCCGGTATTTTCCCGATTTTCACGAAGTGGATCCGGACAAACTCTTTTATATGGAACCCCATGACATCTCGGCCATCACCTATCCCTATTCGTGGGGTTTCAGCGGCGAACCGGCGCCGGTGGGCGGCGAGGACTTTTTTCCTCCGTGGGAGTGCGACACCATCAAACGCGTCCGCGAACTGACCGGCTGTGAGGTGTCCGTCCATGCGGAATTTTTCTCGCCGTTCTCGCAGTTCAT
Source organism: Candidatus Sumerlaeaceae bacterium (assembly GCA_026418615.1). GTDB lineage: Bacteria > Sumerlaeota > Sumerlaeia > Sumerlaeales > Sumerlaeaceae > JAOAAY01. The sequence goes on from JAOAAY010000025.1 coordinate 46,275, forward strand.
GGAAATGCTGGACTACACAAACGGTCTCATGGCGCTGCTCGACGACGAGGGCAAATGCCACGCCATGCTGGAGCGATTTGCCGAGGGCGCCGCTACGCTCGGCCGCATCCAAGCCCGCGCCGGCGCCGACGCCCTGCTCATCTCGAGTGCGTTCACCGGTGCGGGATTGATCTCGCGCGAGCACTACGAGCAGTTCGAAGTCCCATACCTGCAGAAGGTCATCCGCGGTATTCGCACGGAATTTCCGGACATCCCGATTTATGTCCATACCTGCGGCGCCATCGGCGACCGGCTGGACCTCATGGAACAGACGGGCGTGGACGGCATTGACACCTTTGACCCGCCGCCGCTGGGGACGGTCGAACTGGCTGATGCCATTAAAATATTGGATAAACGGGTCTTCATCAAAGGCAATCTGGACCCGGTGAACACCGTGCTCGAGGGAACGCCGGAGGATGTGATGGCTGCGGCCCGCGAGCGCATCGAGATCGCGGGGCCGGGGGGAGCGTACATTCTTTCCACGGCGTGCAGTGTGGCGCCTGCCGCACCGCCGGAAAATGTCGAGCGGCTGCGCGAAGCCGTCGAGCAGTTCGGCCGCTACTGATTTTCTTTGCTGTTGGCGCTTGCGCGTCGCGCCATGGCTCGACAATCCACGGAGGGCGGTGAAACGCCATGAGGAAACCTTTTCTGCAAGCGGTGGCGGAGAGAGTGCTGCTGGGCGACGGTGCGATGGGCACCCAGTTGCAGCAGGCCGGGCTCGAACCGGGCGCACCCGGCGAAGTTTGGAATGTCGAGGAGCCGGCCCGGGTGATGGCGATTCAGCGGCGCTACGCCGACGCCGGATCGGACCTTTTGCTGACCAACACTTTCGGCGGCAACCGCTCGCGTCTTGCGCTGCACGGGCAGGAAGCGCGAGCCTACGAATTCAATCTGGCCGCTGCGCGCCTCGCGCGCGAGGTCATGGGCGACGACCGTTATGTGCTGGGCGACATCGGCCCCTTCGGCGGTTTCATTGAGCCGCTGGGCGACGCGGAGCGCGACGAGGTCGTCCAATGGTTTGATGAGCAAGTGCGGGCTTTCGTGGAGGGGGGAGTGGACGCCTTCATCATCGAGACGATGACAGCCCTCGAAGAGGTCGAGTGCGCCATCGAGGCCATCCGCCGCCACTCGTCGCTGCCCATTGTGGCCAGCATGGCTTTTGACAAGACCCAGCAGGGTACCTACCGCACCATGATGGGGGTTTCGCCCGCGCAGGCCGCGGCGCGCATGGTCGAACTGGGCGCGGACATTGTCGGGTGCAATTGTGGCACGGGGCTCGACATTCACGACTATGCCCACATCGTGGCGGAGATGAGCGCCGCGGTGAACCGGCCTGTAATGGCTCAGCCCAACGCGGGCAAACCCGAACTTACGGACGAGGGCATCGTGTATCATGAAACGCCAGCGATGATGGCCACGGGGGTGGCGGCCCTTGTCGCGGCGGGCGCCCGCATTGTCGGCGGCTGCTGCGGCACGACCCCTGAGCACATCCGCCTGTTTCGCGCCGAACTGGACAAATTGCGCGGCTGACGAGACCGGCATCCGGTTGATGCGGCGGACCAGCGGGCTTGGCCTGCAGCCTCTCCGCGGTTACTGGGTGAACAGCGGCAGAGGGATGGGCTCGACCACGGGATCCGCCGCAGGTCCCGAAACACGAAATGCGAGGAGCAGGTTGCCAAACTGGCGGTCTGCGAAGCGCAGCAGGTCTCCGGCAAGGTCGCTCAGAATAGGAACGCGGAGATTGTCGGTCACCACGCCGATGGTGGACTCGAGAATGGACAGCCGCACCATGGCATCAATGGTTTTGCGGACGAACGAGTAAGTGCCCCGCATGGTCATGGCCAGCCCCTGCGTTTCCAACTGAAGGTCGCGCGAGGCAAGCACGCCGTCGCGAATCGTCCAGTTTGCGGCCGAGGCTGTCTCGAAAAAGCGTCCCTGAAAATTGAGCCGTGTGCGCTGGCCGAGGCGTGTCACGAGAGGGACGCGGCTCAATTCGAGTTGGCGCATGGCGGCCGAGCCGCTGCCATTCGTAGCGGCTGGATTCGAGCCGCGGCCCCGAATGTCTATGCGGCCTGTGATGATCCCGTCTATGTTTCGGACATCAGAGAAAACCCAGATCGCGAGCGGCAGAATCCGCATGTCCCGGAGGTTCGACGACAGCGTCCATTCCGGGCTGTCGGGACTGCCCGGAATTTGGGTTAACTGCGCGTCGGCGGTCAGGCTGCCGCCCTCGCGCTGAAGGCGTCCGCCGCTGATGACAAGCCGGTACGGTTCGTCACGCGTGAATGTATAACTGATATCAAATGAAAGCGGTCCGCAAGTCTGGCCCTTGTACTGGCCGCTGCGCGCTCTGACGCTGCCGTTCAATTCGAAAGTCTTTTTCGGCAATCCGGGGCGTATGGGCCCGAGAATCCCTTGTTCCCGCAGAGTCTGAATTTGGCGGCCCCAGCCGAGGATCCACGGGTCGAAACGCGCCTCGCCGGCAACGGTCAGATCCAGTTGCATGCGCGGGAACTGTCCCGGCCGGTATTCCAGAAAACCGGTCAACTGACAGTTGGGGGTGTCGGCAAACGCGCAGGCCAGAGGGGCGTCCATGACCAGACGGGTGCCGTCAATGCGCGCGCGGCCCCGAATGCCGGAGATGTCCGCGGCGGGTATGGAGCGGCCGGCCGCATCGGTTTTGGCGGGCGGCATCGAGTTGTGGCGGATGCGCACCCCTCGAAAGTCCACTGTGCCGGCCAGCCGGTAGTCGCGGGCGGCGACGGCCTCCGCCACGCGGGCGGCCCAGCCTTGCGCCAGCGCCGCAATCACATCCGCGGAACCGCCGCCGGCTGCCGGCTCCGACCGAACCAGAGGAGCCGGCGATGCGACCGCGAAAGTCATCTCGATTTGTGCCGGCCCGCTCATCTCCGTCCAACCGCGCAAACCGTTGAATGTGGCGGGGAAAAAGCCCATGTCGGGTGTGCCCTTCAGGGTCACCTCGAGGCTCGAAGGATCGGCGCTGGCGGTGGCAAAGATGGTCTCGCCGTTCAGGACGCCCTGCGCATGGGAAACGCGCACTCGTCGGCCGTCAAAGACCACAACCCCTTCGATTCCTGTTACCATTCCTGCCAGATGGGGCGAGAGCGGGTCGAACGATGCTTCGTGGATCTCGAGGCGTCCCGTGACGCGGGCCTCTGCGAGATCGTCGAGGCGCCCGTCCACCTCCACGCCCAGGTCGCCGCGGCCGGTGACGCGGTGGCGCACCAACGCTGCCTGAACCTCGGCCGGAAGGCTGTCGAAAAGGTCGTGGATGTTCGTGCGGGCGGTGGCCGTGGCGCGCAGGCGCGGCTGGCGCCAGAAATACTGTTTGCCCTCCACGCGACCGCGCACGGTGATGTCATTGCCCCCGGCGCGGCCCGATAATCCGGAAATATCAATGACGCTGTCGCGGATTGTCAGGCGTCCGCACAGATTTTCCATGGGCACGCGCAGGGAGGGATGCGAGAAACCGACCCGGTCGAGCACGACCTCGCCGTCAATGTCCGGCGGTTCCGTGCGCGACGGATCGGTGAGCGAAACAAATTGGCTGAGGGTGCCGGTGGATTCGATGCGGCCGGGCGAGGTCGCGGAGCCTTTGCCCCGGCGCACCTTTTCGGGCTTGGAGGCAAGGAAAGCCAACAGGTCGTCGGGAGTGGCCCGCGCGGACCACGAAAGGCTGAGTTTGCCCTCCCGCCGGGCCATGTACTGTCCCTCAAAAACCCCTGACACGCTGACTTGCGCCTGTCCGAAACGCCCGGACATGTTGTGGAGCACGAGACGCCGCGGTTCGAAGTTCAGTTCGCCGCTTTCGATGGCCACCGGATAAGGTGTCAGGTCGGATATCACCTCCGTACCGGCCAGCGGCAGGCTTCCGACGATCAGTGCAACGCCCGATTGATCCCCGGCGACCGAAAAACTCGACGACAGCCCGTCCTCGGGGACTTTGACATGCCATTCACGCGGCAGATAGCGCATCGCCAGTTTGAGCCACGGAAGGCCCAAGCGATCCGCGTCAACGCTGATATCGTAAGTGTAGGGCGGGACCAAAGCCACGGTGCCGGCCGCGTTCACATTCAGTGCGTCGCCAGCCGCCGATAACGATTCCAGTTCCAAGGTCGGCGAGGTAGCGGGATCCGAAAACGCGAAAACCGATTCCAGACGCAGGTTCCGCTCGGCAAACTCAATTCCTGCCGCCGGTGATGACGCTTGCAGTGAAGCGGCTGTCAGGGTCAGCCGCCCCTCGCGGCCTTTTTCGCCAGCGCCGACTCTCAGGCTGGCTTCGAGGCTTTCCGCCGCGAGAGACCCGTCTGGCACGGGGGCGAGAGGTCCCCCGAGGAGGGCCTTTGGCGCCCGGATCTCCAAGGCTGTCAGAAAACCATTGGCCGCCGATGCGTAGGCGCCAAACGGACATTCCGATTGCGGCCCGCGAATGATGCCGCTGATGTCCAAGGATATGTTGTTCCCGCGTGCGGTGACCAAGGCATCCGTCAGATCGGCATGGTAGGCGTCGCGGCTGCCGACATGCAGCGTCATCCGGGCGTCGCGCATCCGCAGCGACTGGAACAGGGGGTCGCGACCGGTTTCGGCCGGGGCTTGGCGAGTGCGCAGCGCTGTGATCAGGCGAGCCGTAGCGCCGCGCGGCGCGAAGCCCTCGGGTCCCCACTCAAATTCGAGGCCGGACGGCTCGCTTACCGTCAGCATCCGCACAAACTGCCGTCGGCCGGTGGCTAAGGCCAGCCACGACAGCGACGCATCAAGACTTTTGATGGCCAGCAGCGGCTCATCGCTGCCGTCAAGGTCGTGCAACCGGACATTTTCCATCGTGCAACGCGCTTGGCCCAGATAGAGCCGCGCCGACCCGATCGCAACCTTCAGGCCGGTCGCTTCGCCGATGCCCGCCGCAATCCGGGCCGCGAGCCGGGGCGAGGTGAGCGGAACCGTCCACAAAAACACTCCTGCCGCGACCAGTGCGCCGCATGCCAGCGCAGCCGCCCACAGCAGGCTGCGGTGTGCGCGGTAAAACAGTTGGTGACGACGATCCGCTCTCACGCCGACCCGCCCCGAGGTGTGCTCTTCGACCTTGGCAAGGCGTTCATCATGCGACACCCATGACTGTGTCCGGGGTGGCAATCAAACTTTTCGGGATACCCATGCGCATCGAATCGTTGGCGCACCGCCGGGTGCGAGGGAAAGGCGACATGATCGAGGTTCGTTTCGCCGATGGCTCACTGTTGGAGTTAGACGCTGAGTTGGCCGTCCGGTTTCGTCTCGCCACCGGAGCCGATTTAACGGCCGACGAATGCGCCCGACTCGAGGCCGAGCAGGCGCGG
>JAOAAY010000026.1 GCA_026418615.1 Candidatus Sumerlaeaceae bacterium
GGGGTCGTGCGAGTCGGGCGAGGGGCTGACGCCCGCGGCGGCGGCTGCCGTGCCGTTAGCCGCGCGTCGGGTGGTGGAACTGGCTGTTGCCGCCGCCGGGGCGGCCGAATAGGCGCAGTTTCATGCACGAGTACGCCATAGTGGATACGATGGTTCGGCAGTTGCTCGATCAGTTGCGCCAACAGGGGGCGGAGCGGGTCGTGGAGGTCCGCTTCCGTCGGGGCAGCACCTTCATGGAGGAGCCTCTGCGGCAAGGGTTTGAGGCCCTCGCGGCCGGCACGCCGCTGGAGGGGGCGCGGCTGGTGATTGAGACGGTCAATCTGGAGTACCGCTGCGAGTGCGGCCACGCTCAGGTGGTCACCAATGACGACCTGATTGGTCACATGTTTGTCTGTCCTCAGTGTGGAGTCGTGCGCGAGGTGCGCGATGCCCACGACTTGGAATTGATGGAGGTCGTCGTCGAGGACGCCGCCCCCCCACGGAATGACGACTGAAATGTTGTGGAAAAGGTGACCGCACGCGGTAGTGATCGGGCGGTGTTCGACAGGATGGGACACAGGCGACCCCAAGGACATATGGGCCTCCGCGGGCTGAACAGTTGGATCGTTGCGCTCGTGATGTCTTGCAGCCACTATGTGGCTGGGGCTGCCGATTTGCCGACGCTGCCGCCGGCGCCGCCTGATGAGCCGCGGGTGGTGGCCCAGATTCCTTGGTTTGCGCAACGCCAACCGCAGCAACCGCAGCGGCGGACGCCCGCGCCGCGGCGCGAGGAACCTGCGCCCGACTCGGGCGAGTTCATCTGGGCTAAGGATCTTGCCGATCGGATCAAACAGATTGATCCAGCCGCCGTCGTGGAATGGGACGGCCGTGTGCTGCGGGTGGAGGCGAGCGGGCAAAAGTTTTCCATGTTTCCCCGATCGAATCAGGTGGTCGTGAATGGCAATGTCGAGCGCGTCTCGAAAGCCCTGCGCATCGCCAACGACGAAATTTATGTCCCGGTCGAGGCCGTGGAATTGATCGGGCGTCGCCTCGAAGAGGTCCTCGCGGCGGCAACGCCCACCCCGACGCCCAATCAACCTGAGACGACCCCGCCGGTGGAAACGGCGGCGGCAACGCCGACCCCGACCCCAGCCCCGACGGAAACTCCGCTGCCGGCGCCTACCGTTGTGGCGACGGCCGCGCCATCGCCCACTCCGGCATCATCTCCTGTGCCGACCCCGACACCCACTCCGGAAAATATTTCCATCACCGACTCGAAATCCACCCCGCGTAGCGGCCGGGCAACGCCTCGCCCCGCGGTCACGGCCCCGCCAGTTGAGGCCGGCAGCCGGTACCAAGCCTTGCTGCGCGAGCGTTCGGAGATGGCGTCGCACCGGATTGCCAAGTTTACGGAGGCGGAACTTCAGGCTTTGGCTGGGGTGACGACGCTGAAAAAGGTCGTTCTGGACCCCGACGACGGCCCGGACCCTGCGGCGGGGTCCTTGGGCAAGGAGGCCTCGGAGTTGTCGCTGGAACTGGCGCGCAAGGTGGAGGCTCGGCTCAAGATGCGGGGGATTGAGACGGAATTGACGCGAAGCAGTTCACAGGCCGTGAGCCTCGGGCGCAAACTGGAGATTGTCACCAACAGCGGCGCGCAGGCGTTGGTGTCGTTGCGCATCGGGATCAGCGGCTTTTCGGACGCCTCGGGAGCGCGCGTTTTCTACACCAACGATTCAGTGGATTTTCGCATGGGGCGTCCGGCGGTCCGGGAGGCTGGCGGAACGGCGGCGCCAGAGGCCAACTATCTTCCCTTCCAGCAGCGCAACAAGGCGCTGGCTCTGGCGTTGCTCGATGCGGTCAAGCGTGCCACCCCGCGCGAGGGCTCGGAGGAGGCCAGTCCTGTGCCGTTGTGGCTTGCGCGACGGGCTCCGATGGCATCGGCCATGGTGATGCCCGGCTACATCACCAATTCGCTCGATGCGCTCATCCTGCGTGATCCTCAGCGTCAGGATGCGCTTGCGGATGCTTTGGCGGAAGCCATCGCGAATTTTGGCGCGGCACTCGAGGCTCCCGCGCCGGCCTCCAGTCGCCGTCCGGGGGTGGCCTCGGCCCCATGAGTCCGCGCCGCGATCCCTACTTCGGCCGCTTTGCGCTCACCGTCATCACGGCGGCGGTGGTCGTGGTGATTTTGGGCCTGACAGCCATTTGGTATTTCTTCGAGGCGGGGGGCGCCTCGTCGCCGGCCAGTCCTCTGCGCGACCTTCTCGGCAAGGCGCGCGGGCTGGCCCCGAATCAGGCGATGCTCTACTACACGCGCGACGGCCGGCAGTTGATCGGTACCGTGACGAATCTCGGCCGGGCGGAGGCGTCGCCCGGCGAACGCTCGCAATTGATTATTCAGCGGCTCATCGCGGGTCACGACAGCGCCTTCCTGAAGTCGCCCATTCCGCGCGGCACGCAGGTCAAGTCCGTGTTTGTGAACGACACCGTGGCGATCGTCAACCTGTCGAAGGAATTTATAGATCGAATGGGGCCTTCGGTGGACGATGAGTTGCTTGCCGTGTTTTCCATTGTCAACAGTCTGCTCTACAACATCGAGACTATCGAGGCCGTGCAGATCCTGATCGAGGGCGAGCGCGTCCCCACGGCGCGGGGAACAGTGGACCTCGAATCCCCCCTGATCGCCAACGCCGCCCTGAACCGTCCGTCTTAGCGCCGCGGCGCCGTTCAGCGGTCCGGGTGGGCGGCAAGAAACCGGTCGCGGGCCTGCTGAAAGCGCCGGGTTTCCGCCGGTGAGAGCGTCTCGCGCCCGGCGGACCAACTGGCGACTCCCGTGGTGACAACATCCTCGGGGTTGGGCGGGACCCCGCGCGAGATGTTCGCCTCGCTGATGATGTCGAGGACCAGACGCGGTTTCTCCGCCTCGATGATGGCCGTGTCGAATTCCGTGAAATGATAATAGGCCACGCGGCGGAAGGTGGCGCTGAAGAACTTGATGAGCGGCGTGGTGAACGAGTCGCGGAAGATGACCACTCCGGCGTCCGCGCCGTCGGGGTAATTGCTGGCCACCGGTTGGCGGGCGCGTTCGGGCCGGAGGGCGTCGTTGGTCATCTGCACGCGCTCCCAGACGCGCGGCCAGAGGGCTGTGCCCGGCTCGCGCAGAAGATCAGGGATGGCACACAGGAGGGCCAGATTGCCGCCGTCGCCGACCGCGTGCGTCTCGACGAAATCCTCCGGCCCCAGCCGTGGCACGCCCGGCAGCAGCGCCTCGAGCCGGTCCATGATAGCGTTGTACGCAGCCATGCAGCCGCGGTCGTTCCAGTGGGTGTCGGTCCGCCAGTAAATCTGGTGGTGTTTGCGGGCCTCCATGAGGACGGGGCGCAGGTCGAGAATGTGCAGGTCCGGCCGGCGGGCGAGATGCGTCATCAGGCGGTCGAGCCGGGTCCGGTCGCGATAGCGGGCGATGTGCTCCGGCACATACTCCGGATACACCGTTTGTTTGTCGGGCACCGCGACAAACAAATAGGCGATTCCCCGCCGGCGCAACCAGTCCTGCCGGTCCTCGATGTGCTTCTCCCATTGGAGCATCTCAGGATACTGCATGCCGACCAGCCCCCGGAAATCAGCCATCATGTACTCTCCGTAAAACATCCAGCCGTCACGGCCGAGCACGACCGGCGGGTACATGCGCTCGAGGTCGGTCTCGCCGCGGGGGGCGTCCTCGATCAGGCGCGATTCGCCCGTGGCCTCGAAGGGCGAGGAGCGCAGGACTAAGACTTTGATGGCGCCAAAGCCGCGGATCAGAAAGCGGCGGAAACCGAAATGGTCATTGTAGTATTTTTCAAAGGCAGCCGGCCAGGCGAGGACCTCGGCCCAGGAGCCGGGAGTCTTGGGCGGCGGAGCGAGGCCCCGTCGTTCCTCGAGCACCGGGGACGGGTCGAGGGGCACAATTAGATCTGCGAGCGGCAAAATCAGCCCCAGACACAGCAGCGCCGAGATGGCGGCGGCACGGGCGCGGCGTATCCGCCGGAGGACAGGAGCCGGTGTTTCGGGCGGGACCACGGGCGTCAAAACCGGAAGTAGATGAACGGGTTGTGGGTGGCCGAGGAGAGTTCCATGGCCGACAGGAGGAACAGGAGGGCGATGCCGGCAATCGCGGCGGTTGACCACGCGGCTTCCGCGGCCACGACGGCCGGGCCTGCATGCGCCGCGCGGGCGGCGATCCATGCGGTGACGCGCGCCTGAAGCCACGGCACCACGGGCAGCGATCCGACCGCGCCGACGGCGATGGCAAGCAGCACCTCGCGGTCAACAAACATCCCGACATTGTAGACAAGCCCCGTGCCGGGGGCGAGACCCGCCATGGCCTCCAGGAATGCAAAAGCCTGGTTCATGTTTGCCGCGCGGAAAAACACCCACCCGACCATGGCGACAAGCATCACATAGGCGTGGGCGAGAACGGCCGGCACACGCCGTCCGGCCAGCCGCGGGGCGAGGGCGCGCTCCGCGCAAAGAAACACCCCCTGATAAAGACCCCAGAAAACAAATTGCCAAGCCGCGCCGTGCCAGAGACCGCAGAGAAAGAACACGATGAGGAGATTGGCATAAGTGCGGGCGGGTCCAAGCCGGTTACCGCCAAGGGGGATGTACAGGTAATCTCTGAACCAGGTGGACAGCGACATGTGCCAACGCCGCCAGAACTCCGTGATCGAGCGCGAGGAGTACGGATAATTGAAGTTTTCATGAAAGTGAAAGCCGAACATGCGCCCCATGCCGATGGCCATGTCGGAGTATCCGGAAAAGTCGAAGTAGATCTGCAGCGTGTAGCAGATGACCGCAATCCACGCGAGTTCGGGTGTCAGGTGGTCGCCGGGCATCGCGAAGATGCGGTCGGCGGGCAGCGCGACGGTGTTGGCGATCAAGAGTTTCTTGGCCAAGCCGACGGTGAAGCGGCTGGCGCCGGAGGCGAATCCCTCGAGTGTGACCCGGCGGTTTTCGAGTTCGTGCGCCACATCCGCGTAGCGCACGATGGGACCGGCCACCAGTTGGGGAAACAGCGAGACATAGGTGCAATAGTTCAGGAAGTGGCGCGTGGCGCGCGTGCGCCCGAAATAGACATCGAGCGTGTAACTCATCGTCTGGAAAGTGTAAAAACTGATCCCCAGCGGCAGCGAGATGGTGAAGTCCGGATGCCATTGCGCGGCCGCGAAGCCGGCGGCTGCCATGGCGGCGTTCCAGTTGTCCACGAAGAAATGAAAATACTTGAACACGGCCAGCAGGCCGAGGTTGCCGCACAGCGAGGCGAGCAGGGCCAGTTTCTGGGTGCGGCTGCGGGGTCCGCCGGGTTCGAGTGTCCTGATGTCGCCGCCGCGCCATGCGCCGGAAATGACCAGACCGCAGACATAGTCCAGAACGCTGGACGCGACGATGAGCGGAAAGTAGCGCATCTCGCCCCAGCAGTAAAACCAGATGCTGGCAAGAAAGAGCCATCCGTTGCGCCACCGGCGCGGCAGCAGGAAGTGGCCGATGATAACCACCGGCAGGAAGAGAAACACGAAAACAGTGGAACTAAAAACCACCGCCGTCCCCCGTCACGGGGTCTTGCCGACCGGCAGCAGGAGAAGGGGTGTTTCCTGCGGCGGCAGGCCGAGTACGGTGCGCACCCGGCTGTCGTCGAAGGCCCCCACCGAGCAGGTACCCAGTCCGAGGGCCTCCGCCTGCAGGTAAAGATTTTGCGCGGCGTGGCCCGCCTCCATGTCCACATACCGCGTGGCCCGCTGACGCCCGTAGCGCGCCGCTGTGCGTTCGTACACGGCCGAAATGGCGACGATGACCGGCGCGTCGGCGATCCACTGCTGGCTCAGGGCTGCGGCGGCGATCTCGCGCCGCAGGTCGCCCGCTTTCACCAACTCCAGCCGGTGCCCCTGCGGGAGATAGCGGTAGAGTCCCGGAGCGAGCCCCTCGACTGCTCCCGCGACGAGATAGGTTTCCAATGGATAAGTGGCGCCGGCGGATGGTGCGGCGCGCAGCATTCCTGCGCCCGTGATGCCCTGAGCCGACCAGAGCAATTGCCCCGCGGTCGCCGTGGAGACCGGTTCGCCGGTGAACTCGCGGCGCGAGCGGCGGCTGGCGATGACGCTCTCCACGGTGCGCGTGCCGGTGGTGTCCGGCGCCGGAAGCACCACCCGGGCGGTCTGCGAATCCGTCGTCATCATGGTTTGATCAGCACCTGCATGAGCGGCAAAGGCAAGAGCGAAGGCCGCAAACACGCCGCATAACAGATGGACGCAACGCCGCTTCATTGTGCAAGTGTCCTGTGGCTGCGGGCGGTTCGTCAAGCAAACCGCAGGGATTACTTGATCCCCATCTCGTCAAGCAGTGTCGCCGCCGCTTTGCCGTCCACGGCTGCGCCGTGCTTTTCCTTGAGCGCCTTCATGATCAACCCTTTTTTGTCTGTTCCGGCGGCACGCAGGACCTCGATCTCCGCGCGCAACTCATCCGCCGTGAGCGCCTTGGGCAGGTAATGCTCGACCAGGGCGATCTCGGCTTCGTAGCGCTGGGCCTCGGCAGGGCGTTCGCTGCCATGTTGGGCGATGAACTCGCGCAGCGATTTGATGTAGGCGGCCACGACGGCCGCAGCAATGTCGCCCTTCGCTGCCGGGTCTTTTTCCTTTTTCTGAATCTCGCCGAGCAGGTAGTCGAGCACCGCCTTGCGCGGGGCGTCGCCCGTTTTGAGGGCCTCGATGCGATCTTTCTGAATCTGCGCCTTGATATCCATGGTGGCCTCACGCTGCTGCCCGCCTCCGCCGAACGCAAGCGCGTTGGCTTAGGCGCTGAACAGAATGAGAATCTCCTCGGGGGTGTGGCGGACAGCCAGCGCGTCGGCGCGCATGATGGCGTCAATCATTTCGCGGGTGGCGCGCTCGAAGCCGACCATGACGGCATGCGACACGATGGAGTGCCCGATGTGCAACTCGCAGACGCGCGGGATGGCGGCGACGGGCAGCACATTTTGCAGCGTCAGGCCATGGCCCGCGTTGACCTGCAAGCCGGCCTCCGACGCCACGCGCGCCGCCTCGAGCAGTTTTCTCAGTTCGGCGAGACGGGCCTCGGTGCCCTGCGCGTTGGCATAGGCGCCCGTATGCAGTTCCAGCACGGGCGCGCCGCAAGCCAGCACGGCCTCAATCTGGCGCAGGTCGGGATCAACAAAATGACTGACTCGCAGACCGGCTGCCAGCATTCGCTGCGTCGCCGCGCGCACGGCCTCGAGGTTCCCGGCGACATCAAGCCCGCCTTCCGTGGTGACCTCTTCGCGTTTTTCCGGCACAAACATCACCATGTCCGGGCGGATGCGCTCGGCGATGCCCAACATTTCCTCGGTCGCGGCCATCTCGAGATTGAGGTGGGTCCGCAGCGTAAAGCGCAGGCGCTCCACATCCGAGTCCTGAATGTGGCGCCGATCCTCGCGCAGGTGGCAGGTGATGGAGGCGGCGCCGGCGGTCTCCGCCAGCACGGCAGCCGCTATCGGGTCGGGGCGATCTGCGCGCCGCACCTGGCGCACTGTCGCCACATGATCAATGTTCACACACAGTTTAGCCATGGGGCCAGCACTAAGCCACGGACGGGTCCGTCCCGCAAGAGCGAACAGGCCCCGTTCGGACTTGCCAGGCGTGCGCGCTCTCCCCACTTTACATCCGGACGCGAGGCAAACTCCTGATGATCCGAAGCATGACCGGCTACGGCACGGCCACCGTGACGCACGAACTGGGCGAGTTCACCGCCGAGGTGAAGTCGCTCAACGGCCGCTTTCTTGATGTGACGGTCCGCATGCCCAAGGAACTGGCCTTTGCCGAGATGGCGGTGCGCGAGGAGGTCAAGCGGCGGGTGCGGCGCGGAAAGGTGGATGTTTACCTGCGCTGGGTGCCCGCGCCGGGTGCCGTGCCGGCGGCTGCGATCAACGCCCATTTGCTCAAGCATTATCTGGATTCCCTTTACGACGCCGTCGGTCCGGAGGTGGCGGCAGCGGCCAGCCCGGCGCTGCTGGCCCTGCCGGGTGTGGTGGCCAACGCGTCGCCGCCGCCCGACGGCACGCGCCTGCAGGCCGCCGCCCTCGATGCCGTCGGCGCAGCCCTGCGGGTGCTCGACGAGTCGCGCGCCGCTGAAGGCGCCGCCCACGCGGCCGCCATCCTCGCCCACATCGAGGTGCTCGAGCATTTCCGGCTCGAGGTCGCACTGGCCCGCAACGCCGCCATGGACGAACAGGCCGCCCGCCTGCGGGCCCGCGTGGAGGAACTCACGCGTTCGCTCGCCCTGCAAGCCGATCCTGGACGGCTCGAGATGGAGATCGCGCTCATGGCCGACCGTTGCGACATCACCGAGGAACTCGTGCGGCTCGACGCCCACCTCGCGGCCTTCCGTGCGCAATGCGATCCGGCGAACCCGGAGCCCGTCGGGAAAACGCTCGACTTCCTCACGCAGGAACTCCAGCGCGAGGTCACGACCATCGGCAACAAGGCGCGCGGTGTCCCTGCGGCAAAACGCGTGGTGGATATGAAGGCCGAGATCGAAAAAATCCGCGAACAGGTGCAGAATCTCGAATGAGCGTGCCCGTCTCGACCACGATTCCTCTCATTGGCCAGTTGGGCGCGCTGGTGCAGTGGTTGCTCCTGCTGAATATTGTGCTGATCGGCCTTTGCGTGATTTTCGGCCACCGGGCCATCGCGCTGTCGCGGCGCGTGCGCGAGTTAGAGGAGCGCTTCAACAGCCAAGCCAGCCCGCCCGGGGACACAGGTGCCGGGCGCAGCGACATGCCGTGAGACGCAGCAGTGCGCACCGACCTCTTTGACTATCATCTGCCTCGCGAACTCATTGCCGCGGTTCCCGCGCCCGAGCGCGACGCCTCGCGCCTGCTCGTGCTTCGCCGCGACACACAAACCTTTGCCCATCACGCATTCCGCGACCTGCCGGCGCTTTTGCGCGCCGGCGACCTGCTCGTCGTCAACGACAGCCGTGTCATCCGCGCCCGCCTGCACGGCAAACGCCTTGCCACGGGCGGCGGCGTCGAGTTTTTGCTGCTCGAGCGCACCGGACAAGACGCGCAAACCGACCGCTGGCTTGTCCTGTGCCGCCCCGCGCGGAAACTCAAGCCCGGTGAAACCGTTTACTTTGCCAACCGGCGCCTCGAGGCCGTTGTCCTGCACCATCGCGGCGAGGGCGAACGCGAGGTCGAGTTTCGCACGCCCGACATTCTTGCCTGGCTCGACGAACTCGGAGAGGTGCCGCTTCCGCCGTACATCCTGCAGCGCCGGCGAGAACTCGCGCAGGAACGCCGTGGCTCTCAACCGTTTGACATTGCCGCCGATGCCGACCGCTACCAGACGGTTTACGCGCGCGAGCCCGGCTCGGTTGCGGCGCCTACCGCCGGCCTGCACTTCACACCGGCCCTGCTCGACGCGCTGGCCGCTGCGGGTATCGAGCGGACGGCCGTGACGCTCCATGTCGGCGCGGGCACCTTCCGCCCGGTGGAGACCGAGGAGATCGAACAGCACCGGATGCATGTCGAGCATTTTGCCGTTTCAGCCGAGGCGGCTGCCGCGATCAACGCCGCCCGTGCGGCCGGTCGGCGCGTGGTTGCCGTCGGAACCACATGCGTCCGCGTGCTCGAATCGCTGGCCGCGCAGGGCGAGGGCATCCGTCCCGGCCGCTTCGACACCGACCTCATGATTACGCCCGGCTTCGCGTTCCGCGCTGTGGACGCGCTCATCACCAATTTCCATCTGCCGCGTTCTACCCTGCTCATGCTGGTTTCGGCCTTCGCAGGCCGCGAGTTCGTCTTGCGCGCCTACGAAGAGGCCGTGCGCGAGCGCTACCGCTTCTACAGTTATGGCGACGCCATGCTAATCCTCTGATCCCCGACCGCTTTGCCGGCGCCGAAGTTGGCGCACGGACCGGAGTCTTTCGCCGATCATGTTGCTTGCGTCCGGCGGCCGCGCCGCGTCATTCTCCGCCGCGTAAGAGGTATCCTCATGACCGCAAAAACCGTTGCTACTGCCCTTGTGGCAGTTCTGATTTTGCTGGGAGGCCCCGCCCTCATGGCTGATACGGGCACAACCGTTACCAAGCCTGCACCCCTCGACTGGCGCCACCGTATCGAGGCCGGTGCGTTTGTGCCGCTTCCGGGAGAGACAGGTGCGTATGTCTCGCCGCTTGTCGAGCCGCCCGTCGCGTTTGACGAAGTGATTTATGACTGGAAGGCCCGCCTCCCGCGCGACGAGGGCTTCCGGCTCTACCTGCAAGTCGAGTTTTCCGCCGGCGCCCCCTCGCCCTGGCTCTATGCCGGCTACTGGGGCGATGTGCCGACCTCAACGCCGCGCGAGAAACCTGCCTTCGCCGACGGGTTACTCGACTACGACCAGTTGCTCTTGAAGCGTCCGGCGCGCGCGTTGCGCTTCAAGGTCACCAGCGAGGGGCGCGTGGCCCTGACGACTCTGCCGTCGGTCGGTGTCATCACGACGCTCAACAACCCCACGCCCGTTGACACGGAGGCGTACCATGCGGCCGTGCCGGCTGCGCCTCCGCCGCCAGACCCTGTCATCCTCGACCTTCCGTTGTGCGCGCAGGTGGATACAGGCGGCTACCGTCTCCCCGACCGTTGTCAGTCCGCCGCGGTGGCGACGGCCATGGCATACTTCGGAACGAGCGTGCCGCTCGAACGCATCATCGCCCATACCACCGACTTTGAGTATGGCATCTTTGGCATCTGGCCGCGCACCCTCGGTGCCGCCCACGAGTTCGGGTTTGACGCGTACATTGACCGCTTTCGGGATTGGGAATCCGTGCGTCGCACGGTTGCGGAAAATAAGGTGATTCTGCCGTCCATCCGGCTGCCCAAGAATTCCGGTGCTGTGGCTCCGCCTTACTCCGAGATGGGCGGCCACATCATCGCGCTGAACGGGCTCACCGGCGACGGGCGTGCTGTCGTCACGGACTCGGCCCTCGCCAAGGACGGTACCGGCTACCGCTGCCAGTGGCTGCTGGGCGACCTTGAGAAGGCGTGGATGGAAACCAAAGGCGGCGTGGGCATGGTCATTTGTCCGCCCGCTGGCGCGTCCATGCGAACGGTCAGCGACCTGCCGCCGTTTCCCCTCGAAGCCCGGCGCGCCGCCCTGCAGACCACAACCACGGCCGAGGCCAGGGAGACCTCACCAACAGCGAGCCATTGACGATGCCGCTTCTACAAGTGTCGGGCACTGCGGACGATATCGCCGCGTGACACGGTTCCATTGCTCGGGTCGTAAAAGTAGCCCAAGTCGGCGCTGGCGTGGCGCACCATGTCGTCGAAACTGCGCTGGGAATTCGCCAGCGCCTCGTCAATGCGGTCCGGGCCGTTGCTGAACACAAAGTAACGATGCGAGGCGAGATCGGCGCACTCGGCCGTGCTGTAGCGGGTGACCTGAAACGCCTCGAGAAACGACGGCTGGCTGGTGGCCAGTGCCTCAAGGTATCCGATCGTGCGCCATCCTTCAGCGGCGGCAAACAGGTCGGGTATCTCCGAGGAGGCGACATAGGCCACGGGGGTGGAGATGGGCCGCAGGTTCAAATTCGGCGGATAGGCGTTGTTATCCACATAATAGGCTTCCAGCGCGGTAGCCGCGGTGCGCAGATCGGTGCGCGTGCGCGCGACTTTCGCTCGCACCTGCGCCTCAAGCATGTTGGGCACAGCCACAGCCGCGAGGATCGCCAGCACGGCGACCACGACGAGCAATTCGATTAGTGTGAATCCCTTGCGCATGATGACGAGGCCACCATTGTCCAACTTGCTGAGTGCTTTTCAGGCAACCATGCCGCCGCGACCAAGTAAACCGGGAAACGAGCGTCACGGGGCAGTATGGGGCGAGCCGGCATGCCGCCACCGCTGCGGCCACCGGTTTCCGTTGCAGTGCGGGCAGACCGCGGTCAGGATCAGGGCATCATGGCATGTTTGATTCCCTGTTCGGACCCGTTGGTGCCCACCGGCGCACGGGCCGGGCGTGCTTTCACCCTGATAGAACTGCTCGTCGTGGTGGCTGTGCTGGCGATCCTTGCGGCCATTGCCATCCCGAATCTGCTCGAGGCGCAAATCCGCTCCAAAGTGTCGCGCGCGCGGGCGGACTTGCGCTCGCTGGCCACCGCGCTGGAAAGTTATCATGTGGACAACGGCCGCTATCCGCCGAATGTCGTGCATGAAGGCATCCGTGTGGCGCCAGAAATGCTTACGACGCCCATGGCCTATATTTCCTCGATTCCGCACGATCCGTTCCGGACGGAGCGCGAAGGCGACCGGCTCCGCCGGTACGAGTATCACAATGTGCTGGAGTTGGTGATGGCCGGCGCATGGGGATGGCCGCCAAACGATCTCCGCCGGTATGGCATGTGGCGCTTCACGAGCCTAGGTCCGCAACGCGAGTACATGCCGTGGATTCCCTACGATCCCACCAACGGCACCGTTAGCGCCGGAAATATTCTTCGTACGCAAGCCGCCGCCGACGGCAGCATCCCGTTCGTTTACTGGGATCCGGCGCAGCCCAACATTTAGGCGCCGGGCAGGGTTTGCCTGCCCGTGCCGAAAGGACGGCGCACGCAACCCGCAGTTGAATCCGGCTGCGGCTCATGCTGAGGGTTATTATTGGCGAACATGAACGAGAGCATCTTCGAGACCTTGGAGCAGTGGCGGGTCGTAGACCGGGTACTGCTGTGGGTGGCGCTGGTGGTGCCGCTGGCGGCGGCGGCCGGCTATCGCGCGCTGCGCGAGCGCCCCATCGTGCGCCAATGGCGCCACCGATGGATCATGACCTGCCTGTTGGCTCCCATGCCGTTCGTCATGTGGAAGATTTACAATGCGGTGGCCGACCACTATGGGCTCGAAAGCGTGTTTGGCATGCTCGTGAACACACTACTGTTTGGCGTCGTGACCGTGCTGCTGGCGTTGGTCAATTTTGCGGTCTATGCGGTGCTTGGGCCGGATTCCGCAACGCCGGCGCGCGAGGGCGACTCCGGGCTGGTAGGCGGGTCGGGCGCGGATGCCGGACCGGAGGACACGGCGGGCGATTCTCCGCAACGGCCGCCGATCTCCGACCGTGAGGCGTCCGGTACGCCCCCCTCCGAACCGTCTTGATTGCGCAGCCCGGCGGGACGGTAGTTCGCGGCATGAAACCTGCACTGCCTCTTTTCGCCATTCTTCTCACCTTGGTATTCGTGGCCGCCCGCCCGGCTCCGGCGGCCACTGCCAGCGTAGTCAACAATGTCCAAGGCGTCGAGATCCGCCTCGACCTCGGTCCAACGGAAATCTTCGTGGGCGAGCCGGTTTATCTCGTGACCAAGGTCACCAACCGCAACTCGCCGCTGCGCGTAGGCAATTTTGCGGCGTCGTTTTTCCTGGCCGAGGGCAATGATCTGACCATCACCATCCAGCCGCCCGGCGAGTTGCCGGCGCGCTACATGGGCACGGACGAACCCGGGGTGTATACCAAGGTGGAACTGGGGCTCGACACCGGCGAATCCGAGACCTATCCGGTCACGATCCTCTACGATGCGAAAAGCCCTAACGGGTATGTGTTTGGCAAGCCGGGCGAATATCTGGTTTCGGTCACGCTGCAGCACTCGATCCTGCGCGATGTGGCCAAAACGCAAACGGTTCTGCCTCCGACGCGCATCACGGTCAAGGCGCCCGAAGGCCGTGCGGCGGAAGCCTTCAAACTCCTCGAGGACAAACCGATCGCGCGGGCCTTGCACGAGGCCGTCATCACGGAGCCGAAAGCCGTGGCGGCCATTGCGCGAGTTGCGGAGGAGTTTCCGGACACTCCTTATGCGGCTCAAGCCCACTATGTTGCCGCCGCCACGAACCTCAACGGCGAGCGTGCGGAGATGGAAAAGGCCATTCGGCAGTTCCTCAAATTCCTCGAGCGTTGGCCCGGCCACCCGCGCGCCGGCGACGCGATCTTCAACATCGCGCTTGCGTTTGACCGTCTCGGCGAGCGCGAAACGGCGCGCGCATGGATCTACTTCCTCAAGGACCGTGTGCCCGACCACCGGTTGCTGCGCGTCGAGAACCCCCTGGCATCCAAGTATTATTACGGCATGCTGGAATCGGCCGCTAAGCGCCGCTGGTGGCTGTACGAGACGCCGTGGGATTTCACCGTAAAGCCTGAGGACCGATGACCGCAGACATCTGGCAGGTGCGCGGGCGCGTGCTCGATACCGCGACGCGGACACTGGTCATGGGGATTCTCAATGTGACGCCTGATTCGTTTTCCGACGGCGGGCGCTATGGCGATCCTGCCGCTGCGGCAGCCGCCGCCGAGGCGATGGCTGCGGACGGAGCGGATATCATTGACATTGGCGGCGAGAGCACGCGCCCCGGCCGCAAGCCTGTCGTGGATGTTGAAGAGGAATGCCGTCGCGTTCTGCCCGTTCTGCGCGAGGTCCGCCGCCGGCTGCCGGAGGCCGTTCTCTCCGTTGACACCTACAAGGGCGAGGTTGCGCGCCGCGCCCTCGACGAGGGGGCAGACATCATCAATGATATTTATGCCCTGCGCCATTCGCCGGAGATTGGCGGCCTCGTTGCGCAGGCTGGAGCGGGCCTGCTGCTCATGCACATGCAAGGGGACCCCGAAACCATGCAGCAGGACCCGCGCTATGGGGATGTCATCGTCGAGATCAAAACCATGCTGCGCGAGCGCATGGACTTCGCACTGGCGGCAGGTGTCGCCGAGCAGGCCATCGCCGTTGATCCGGGAATTGGTTTTGGCAAGACGCTCGAGCACAATGTGCGGATTCTTGCGCAATTGGAATACCTGCGTCTGCTGCAGCGGCCTATCTGCGTGGGGCCGTCGCGCAAAGGTTTTCTTGGCCTCTTAACGGGCGGGCTGCCGCCGGAGGAGCGTGAGGAGGCCACCATCGCCGCCTGTTGCGCGGCGGTGATGGCGGGCGCCGGAATTGTGAGGGTGCACAATGTGCGCGGCGTGCGGCGCGCCCTCGCCGTGATGGATGCTGTCCGCGCCAGCCAGTGACGCGTCAGCGGTTTTGCCGGAATTTTGCCGCCGCTTCCACGAGCCCGCGCCCGGCGGCGTTGCCCGCCTCGACAATGGCCTCCTCGGCGGCGCGCGTAAGGCGTCCGCGTTCCACCACGACCTCCCCGTTCACAATCGTGTAATCCACAATGTGCGAGTCGCCGGCAAACAGCAGGGCGGCGACAGGATCGTGCTGCGCTCCCGCAAAACCAATCCGGTTCGTGTCAATGAGTATCAGGTCGGCCAGCGCACCCGGAGCGATCATCCCCAGTTGGTCGTATCCGAGGATCGTTGCGCCGCCGCGGGTGGCGCAGCGGAGGATCTCGCGGGCCCCGACCGCTGCGGCGCCTCGCGCCACGCGCTGAAGCAGCATGGCCAGCCGCGCCTCGCCCCACATGTCGCCCGTGTCGTTGCTCGAACTGCCGTCCACGCCCAAGCCCACACGCACGCCGGCCGCCAGCATTTCGGTGACCGGCGCAATGCCAGAGCCCAGCCTCATGTTTGACGCGGGGCAGTGCGCAACGCCAGTGCCGCTTTCGGCCAGCATTCGGATCTCCTCGGGCGTGACATGGACCACATGGGCGAACCATACATCCGGCCCGAGCCACCCCACCTTTTCAGCCCATGCGATCGGCCTCATGCCGTAGTGTTCGGCGCAATAGACCTCCTCGTCGCGCGTCTCGGCCATGTGGGTGTGCAGGCGCAGTCCGTGCTGGCGGGCCATTTGGGCGAACGCGGTCATCGTGCTCTCGTCCACGGAGAACGGCGCGCATGGCGCAAGCGCGATCTTCAGCATAGCGTCGGGCGCGGGATCGTGATATTTGGCAATGAGCCGTTCGCAGTCGGCGAGGATGGCCTCCTCGTCCTGCACGATGTCATCCGGCGGCAAGCCGCCGCGGCTTTCCCCGCGCGACATGCAGCCGCGCGTGGGGTGAAACCGGATGCCCAGCGTGCGCGCGGCCTCGATTTCCGCGTCAATCAGCCCCTGCGGGTGGGCCTT
The DNA here is from genome assembly GCA_026418615.1 of Candidatus Sumerlaeaceae bacterium. Lineage (GTDB taxonomy): Bacteria > Sumerlaeota > Sumerlaeia > Sumerlaeales > Sumerlaeaceae > JAOAAY01. Next base: position 16,027 of record JAOAAY010000026.1, read on the forward strand.
CGGGTGAAGGTAAAAGTGATCGGTGGAAGTGGTGCAGCCGGTGAGCAGCAACTCGCCCAGCCCGACGAGCGCCGCCGCATGGGCGGCTTCGGGCGTGACATGCCGCCACAACTTGTAAAGGTTGGTCAGCCATTCAAACAGTTCTGCGTCTTGAACGCGCGGCACGGCCCGCGTCAGCGTCTGGAACAGGTGGTGGTGGCAATTGACGAACCCCGGCAGGCACACCATACCCGAGGCGTCAAGGACGCGGGCATCCGGCTCTGGCGGAGCCAGCCCGCGCCCCACCGCCTCGATGCGGTTGCCTCGCACGGCCACATCGGCATGTTCCCATTCCTCGCCCGCGTCGTTGAAAGTCGCCACGCGCAGCGCGTTGCGGATCAGCAGTGAACCCATGTCACTCCTCTCGACGAACCTCATGCTTGTATCCGCGTGGACAGCGGCTTGCCACAGAAAACAGGTACGGGCGGCACGATGGTGGATTAGGTGTTGCAGTGCGGAATGCCAAGACCCAATCTGGCATGTGTAATGGTGTCAGACAATCATCCGCATGACCCACCGGCCTCCCCCCAGGAGACCGCCGCCGCGGAAGCACTTAGCCGCGAACTTGCGGACAACCCGGGCATCGTCTCCACGGAACTCGACGCGGAACACGGCCGCGTCATCATTGGTTACGACCCCAAAGTCATGACCGATTCGCAGGCTGCGAGCGTCGCCGAGCGGCTCGGGACGGCAGCACGCGAACACTTTGAAAAATGCACTCTGCGGCTGGCCGGGCGCGCCTGCGAGGCGTGCGCGCTGAAACTCGAGCGCAAGGCGGCCAGTATCGCCGGCGTGCGCCGGGCCACCGCCACCTTCATCGGCGGCATCATGAGCATCACCTACGACAGCACGGTGATTGCGCCCGAGCAGGTCGTCGAGCAGGTGCGCGCGCTGGGCGCTCCCGTGCGCCCGTCTGTGCCGCCTTTTGCCGCGGAAGGTGCCGCGCCACCCCAGCGCGCCACGCTGGGAGACCATCTGCGCGAAATAGCGGTCAGCAACCGCCTCGAGATGGCGCTAACCGCCGTTACATTCGTCAGTATGGTGGCGGCCCATGCCGCTCACCACTTGAACGCGCCGGGGTGGAGCACGGCCCTGTATACAGTTGCCTATCTCTCAGGGGGATATTTCGGCGTCCTCGCAGGCTATCAGTCGCTGCGTCAGTTGACCATTGATGTGGACCTGCTCATGGTGCTGGCGGCGCTGGGCGCGGCCTACATCGGCCACCCGTTCGAAGGCGCGATGCTCCTGTTTTTGTTTTCGCTTTCCAATGTTTTGCAAACCTATGCGATTGACCGCGCGCGCCACGCCATCCATTCGCTGATGAAACTTCGGCCGGAAACGGCCTTGGTGCGCCGCAACGGCGAGACGCGCCTTTTGCCCATTGGCGAACTGGTGGTGGGCGACACGGTCATTGTCCGGCCCGGGGAGCGCGTGCCGCTCGACGGGACGGTCATCGAGGGAACGAGTTACCTCGACGAGTCTTCGGTGACTGGCGAGTCCATGCCGGTGGCGAAGGAGCCGGGCAGTCCCTTGTTTGCCGGCACGATCAACCAGAGCGGCGGCATTGAAATGCGGGTCACGAAATTGGCGCAGGACTCGATGATCGCGAAACTGATCCGCATGGTGGAGGAAGCGCAAAGCGAGAAAGCGCGGACGCAGCGTTTTCTGGATCGAGCGGAGCAATGGTATGCGGTCGGTGTGTTGCTCTTGACGGCCCTGCTGATCTTCGTGCCGCCGGCGTTTCTGGGCCACTCCTTCAAAGAGTCGTTTTACCGCGCCATAACGGTCATGGTCGTGGCGTCGCCATGTGCGCTCATCATTAGCACGCCGGCGTCCATCCTGTCGGCCATCGGGGGTGCGGCGCGGCGGGGGATCCTGTTCAAAGGCGGCGCGCATTTGGAAAAAACCGGTCTGGTCAAGGTCGTTGCATTCGACAAGACGGGCACCCTGACCGAAGGTCGGCCCTGCGTGACGGATGTGATTCCTTTCGATGATGACCCGGCCTTGGCGGGTGCCATGGCGCCGGGGGCGGTGTTGCTCCAAATGGCGGCGGCGGTGGAGGCGAAGTCCGAGCATCCTCTGGCCGAGGCCATCGTCAGCGAAGCGCGGCGGCTGGGGCTACCCATTGCCGAGGTTTCGGGGTTTCAATCCGTCACGGGCAAGAGCGCGCGCGCCATGCTGAACGGTGTGGAGGTGAGCGTGGGCAGCCTCCGGAGTTTCGAGGCCATCGGCAGCCAGGGGCTCGAACGGGCCCGCGAGCAGGCCAGCCCGTTGTATGATGCCGGCAAAACGGTGGTTCTGGTGGCATGCGGTCCGGGCGGCGGAGCGCCGCCCCGCATCGTCGGCCTGATCGCCGTTGCCGACACGCCGCGCCCCGACGCTGCGGCCGCCGTGCGCCAACTCAAGGCCGCAGGCATCGAGCGCGTCGTCATGCTCACGGGCGACAACAAGCGCGTTGCCGCGGCCATCGCAGCGCGGATTGGCGTGGACGATGTTCATGCGGATTTGCTGCCCGAGGACAAGGTGCGCGTCGTGCGCGAATTAGCCCGTTACGGCCCTGTGGCCATGGTCGGCGACGGCGTCAACGATGCCCCCGCTCTTGCCACGGCCACGGTGGGCATTGCCATGGGTGCCGCGGGCACGGATGTCGCCATGGAAACGGCGGATGTGGTGCTCATGGCCAACGACATCAGCAAAGTGCCCTATGCCATCGCGTTGAGCCGCCGCGCACGCATAGTTGTCTATCAGAATTTGGCCGTTGCTGGTGCAGTCATTCTGCTGCTCATCATTGGCGCGCTCGGTTTCGACCTGCCGCTGCCGGCTGGCGTCATTGGTCACGAGGGCAGCACGGTACTCGTCTGCCTCAACGGTCTGCGTTTGCTGCTCTTCCAGCCCCGTTTACCGGCGTGAGGAGCGCGCAGACGGGGGCTTACTGCTGACCGTGCTCGCGGAGGAACTTTTCCAGTTCCGACTCCTCTTTGCGGGCCAGCCGATCCTTGCGCTCCTCGAGTTCGTTGCGGCGGCGGTTGTCAAGCGCCTCGATGGCCTGATAGGACAGGGCCTTGGGGTACACCTTGAAGGTTGGCAACTGAGTCAGGGCATGCAGCCTGCGCTTCAATTCGTCAATCTCGAAAGGTTTGGGCAGAAAATCGTTGGCTCCGATGCGCATGGCATACTCGCGGTCCTTCGGAGTCGTTTTTCCGCTGATGAACATGATGGGAGTCCGCGCATAGCGGCTGTTGCGCCGCAAGGACTGGCACAACTGGAAGCCGCTCATCTTGGGCATCATGGCGTCGAGCGCTACGAGGTCGGGCTGGCAGGTCGTGATTCGCTCGATGGCTTCGATGCCGTTGAGGGCCGTGATGACCTCGAACTCTGGAACGAGCGCTGTGCGGACAACTTGAAGCAAATCCTCGTCGTCGTCGGCAATGAGCACCCGCGGAGTGCCTGAGAGCGGGGTTGTGGCGGATGTTTTCGGCGGGGGTGCCGGTGCGGGTGCTGGTGCTGATGGCGGCGGCGGAGCGGCAGCCACGGGTTTTGGAGGGGCCGGCGGGGGTGCGGTCGGCGCCGCGGGCGCACTGCCGACGACAGGCCGTCGGGTGGCTCGCGCGTGGGCGATGGCCTCGGCTCCTTTGCGCTCAATCTCTTTCAATTCCTCCAGCGTGTAGCGCCCCGGGCGAGGTGGCGGCGTGTTTTGCTCGAAGAAGAGATCCACATTGCGAACGAGCCGCGCCGGGTCGAAGGGCTTGGTGAGGTAGAGATTCGCTCCCGAGGCGTAGCCTTTCATCATGTCTTCCTTCGTGTTCAGGGCTGAGAGGAAGAGCACGGAGATGTCCTTGAATGCGGGATGCCGGCGAATAGCCGCGCAGGCTTCGAACCCGTTCATCATGGGCATCATGACATCAAGGATCACAAAGTCGGGCTGCGCCAGTTCGAGTTTCTCGAGCGCGTCGAGACCGTCCACGGCCTCCACGACCTCGTATTTGGCCGAAAGAGCAGCCCGGACGATGCTGCGGATATCCTCCTCGTCGTCCACGATGAGGATGCGCCATTTCGCCATCGCAATTCACCTCCACCGGTTTCGCGTTTGGGTGATATGACGCTCTGGCTCCACTGTCACCACCCACGCACTCGCATGCGGCACACCCGGGCCAGCGCCCGCCATGCCGGATATTGCTCCCTGCGCTCAGCAGCCCTCGCTCAACAGGACACCGATATTCGCACGAACAACGGCAAGAGGTCAACAAACGAATTTCATGGTCGGCTGATCCCGGACGCTAATCGAGCCCGAAACGAGTCAAGCCGACCGGTACAGCAATGATCGTGACAATATGGAAGTCGCCAACCGGGTTATCGCCCGTATCATGAACGGCGTCGGAAACGGAGACGGTCACGGGCGCGCCAGCAACCATCGCCCCGGCAGCCCATGAGAGTTCGTAGGTGTTGCCGCCGACATGGCCGACGGAAGCGGGGTTGACTGCGACCGTTCCCTTCCCCGGGCCGGAAACGGAATAGTTGCCCGGCAGCAAAGCCGAGGGGCCCATGGGCCCGTTGAATGACAGTTGGAGCGAGGTACTCGTCGTGGCGGTGCCCGTAGTGACCTTCGGTTTGGGAGACTCGCTGATGACCATCTCAACACGATTGTTGGGAAGGTCGAGCAAGCGCGGCGGCTGCGTCGTCGTTTTATCAGCAAACCGGGTGAGGCGCCGTTGATTGCGGCTATTAGTCGTGGCCTGACCGGCATCGTCCTGAACAGTGATCTCCTTGATGCCGCTTGTTGGGTCGTCCGTGAGGCCTACCACCGTCATGACATGTCCGCTCCGGCGAACGCCACCGTCCATCCAGCCGACGATGATCTCGACATCCTCGTTGGCCGCGAGTTCCTTTTTGATAAACTCGAAGGTCGGATCGTCGCCCTTGTTGATCGCCTTGCCATCCGAAGTCTCATAGTCGCCGGCCGGCACAGACGACGGCCGGCGAACCATAAATTTATTGTTCATATCAAGGTTTTTAGTGATGGCCAGTTTGGCTTTGAGCGAATCGGCGTAGGTCGGAATGCCATCCACAGCATTCCAACTCGAACTCGTTTTGAGTTCATTCATCAGCGTATCGGTGGTTTTGGTGAGCGGGATGTCGCCGCGGTTCTTCAGCCACAGCAGGCTGCGGGTGTAGGCGCCCGGACCGCACTCGTTGATACCCTCCTCGACATCAGGGACATCCGCGTGAAGAATCTTGGTGCCCACAACAAGACCGGGCGTGGTGACCGGATCCGGTACCGGTGCTGCGCCCGGGTTGATCGGCGCGCTCGTGCCGCCCTCGGCAACGCCAAGCGAGACGGTGTAAGGGCGCGGCGTCACGGCGACCGTATCCAGAAAAACAACTGGCGGTGCATCAATGGTTGTCGGCGTGACTGTGAACCCCACGAGAATCGTGGTCAGGGGCGTTCCGCGCGGCACGCCCAGGTCGAAAAAGCGGCTGATGGTCACCGGCTCGGTCAGGTCGGCATTGGCCGGAACAGGCATATTGCGGATAGCCCATATCGGCGGCCCCCCCGTGGACACCACCATCTGAAAGTAACCCCAGAACGGATCGCTGCCCGGATGGAAAAACAAATCCACATCCCCCCATTCCGACGCAAGAACCGGCGGAGACATGCCGCCGACAAAATCGGTCTGGTGAACTGAAATGCCCGAGACGGTCGCTGCTACAGCCGGATTGGTGCCACCAAGCATGACGCAGGCCACTCGGCAGACAATCCCAACCAAAACCGCGTGTGTCTTTCTGACGGTCACGAGGCGCAACGCATCGGCGTGATGAACACTCAAAGTTGTCATGACACGACCCCTCCTGACGGAATATGGCACCAAGATCGTACCATTGGGATTTTCCGACAAGCAAGCCCCAAATGGGATCTTCAGAGGGGGTAGAAAGCGTCCTCGTGCGGGCTCATCAGCCAGAGGCAACCGACTCAGAGGACATCAAACGCCGGGCGGTTGGGCGGCTTCTTCGAAGGCTTGCACCTCGTAGGTCTCGATGCGCGTGCCGGGCAGTCGCCAGTCGGAGGGCGCGCCACCGGCCTTGGCGGCAAGGTGAGCGAGAAAATCCTCCTTGTTCGGAATCTGAGTCCAAACTTGGGGCAGAAAGGTGGCCATGCGACCGTGTGGCAGGTGCAGAACGACGCCGTCGCGGCCGGGTCGCAGCCGGGCAAGGAGGTCTTCGGGCGAGGCAAACGCAAGCGGCTGGGGCTGTGTCAGGACGCTGACTTCGATATGCAAGACTGCGGTTTCTTCCGGGCGCACAGGCGGAAAGCGGGGGTCGCGCAGAGCGGCCGCGCGCGCGGCATCCGCCACGGCCTGCCACAACGGCTCGCGGGCGAAAATGTGGCCGATGCATCCGCGCAGGCAGCCTGACTGAGTCAGGGTGACAAACACGCCACGGGGTTCGCGCAAAGCAGACGGCAAGGACGATGGGTCTACCGATTCCGCGCTGCCGCCGCGCACCGCCGCTTCGATTGTCGCGCGGGCGCGCCGCAGGAGCCACTGGCCCTCTGCCTCGGAGAGCGCCCGCGGCGCCGTCCCATCATCGGTTGGCCAGTGGTCATCAGTCACGGTCGCGAATTCATCCTTTCGTTTGATCCGATCTGTTGACTGCCATCCTGCTTGTCCGTGTGTCCATGTCCGCCGTTATTCGGCCACCGGCGTACGGCCAAAATGGTGCACTACGACGGTTCCCACCAAGGACTGATTAATGTTAAACTTCGGCCCCCAATGCTGGTCGCCGGGGAAGTCGCCCAGATACACCGGTTGGCCTGAGAGCCGCGTCGGCACGACGAGGCTCCCCTCACGCTGGCCGTCCACGAACAGCGTGCAAGTGCCGTTGTCGAAAGTGGCTGTCACGCGATGCGTGGCCCCGGCTGCGAAGCGCGTCTTGCTCGTTAGCACATGCCAGCCGTTCTCCAAACGGCCAGCGCTGCGTGCCGAGGGGTCGTACACCTGAAACTGAACCTTTCCCTCGCCCGTGATGTGAAGCGCGAAAGAGCCCGGCGGAGCCGCGTTCAGGCCGACCGTGTCCAGAACGGAACCGGGTCTCTGGCAGGTGATCGTCATGTCCGCGTAAAAGTTGGTTCGTCCGTAGCCTACGCCCAGAAGGTGGCTGTCGGTTTTGGTCGCGAGGCGGTACACCGAGCCCGTTGGCTCTTGGGAGGGCGTAGCCCTGACGGATGGAGGTGCCGGCGTGGCGTCCAAGGCGGGACCTGCCTTTCCTCCGGCCATGGTGTCTGGCGATTGCCGTGTGACAAGCAAGTCGTCCGCCGTCGGTTTGGTCGTTGCGGCGGTGCTGGCCGGACCGGGAGTTGGGGTTGGTCGCACGGCGATTTTGTCGGGGGCTTGAGCCGTATTGTTCGACTCGGCAAAGGCTCCGGGCAACGGCTTGACGGCCAGCACCTGACGGCTGTCGCCGCAGACCACGAGCATTTCTCCGGTGGCGGGGTTGATGGCAATGTCTGCGGCCGAGCCGAGCCCCATGATGAACGGTGTGGCGATGCCATCGGGAGTCACGCGCCAGACGGTGCCGCTCGTAGGCTCCGTGACGAAAATTGCATCGCCGAAGGCGGTGCCGCCGCCGAAGGCCAGCCCTGCCCACTGTTTGCCTTCGTCGGGTTTTGCCGCCAGCCGCACGCTGCCATCAGAGGGCGAGATGGCATAAACGCCTGCCTGTCCCGAACCGGGATAATCGCTGATGTTGAGCCCCCAGATGATTTGACGCGAGGCGTCCCACGCCATGGCGACGAGGCCGCCGGGCAATTCTTTCAGATCAAGGCGTTTGAGCGCCGGTCCGCCGCCGCGCGGCCAGTGCCAGATCGAGTCGTTTTCGAAGTCGGACAGGTAAAACCCCCCGTCGGGCGCCAGAATAACATCCGTCAGCCCCCCCTGCCGCGGTTCGATGTTCAGATCAGAATAGGTGGCCGAATCTTCGAGGGCGTAAAGGCCCCCGAGGCGGTTGCCGCCCTCGTACCAGAAATCCACCGTAAAGACAATCCGCCCGTCAGGCATCACCACGCCGGCCTTGCGGTTCACGCCGGCGAGACCGTCGGTGGTGGCCGCCGTGCTGGCCGTTCCGTCGGCCGCAAGCCGGACAAGTTTCTGTTTGTCGCGTTGGCTGGAAAACAAGTAGACATCGCCCGCAGGCGAGCAAAAAATGCGGCCGAGGGCGAAGGGGGCTTCGAAGAGCCTGAGGTCCGCAGCCGCAGTGACGCAGACGGATGTCGGCACATCCACGGGGCGCAACAGCGTCGGCTCGGAGGGTTTCCATTCGAGGCCGGCCGTCGTTGCCTCTTGGGCCAGATGCTCGATGTGGAAGCGTGTTTCGAGCACGGCAGAGGTGCGGGCTTCGGGAGCAGTGGAAGCCTCGAATGTCAGGTAAACGGGGCCGCTCAGCGGAGCATCGTAGCGCTGCGCCACGGGGACCCACTCGCCGTCAAGCCAGTGCCATGAGCGCATCTCGCCGCCGGTACGGGCGACGCGCCACCAGCCGCGGTCCTGTGCGTAGTCGGTGGCGGTGAACCGCGACCAAGCGCCTTTGTGCCGCAGGTCCGTGGCCAGACGGCGCGCGATGCTGTCGCGTTTCTCTTGCCCCAGATAAAGCATGTTCTGATCGGTTCCGTCTGTCAAAATCAGGACGGCATAACGGCTTTCGCCCGGCTGATGGTTCCACGGCTCCTGAGCGAATCGTACCACAAGGTCAAAATCTCCTGCCAGCGGCTCGCCCATCTGCGCACGGACGGTTGCCGGTTTCGAGCCGTCGAGGCGCAGCGTGACCGACTGACCCTCAGCCACCGCCGCCCCGCCGTCCTGAAGCAGGTCCCAGTCGGGGCTGGGCAGCGAAAACAGGGGTGCCGAACGCAGACGCAACGCGCTGACCGCATGGGTGGCCGGCTCGCTGCGGAGGCGGTCATCCGCCACGCGCTTGAAGAGCAGACCCGCCCAAGCCGTCTCGGGCAGCGGCATGTGCACCCGCGAGGCCAGATTCCAGTTCTCGCCGTCGAGGCTCCAGTAGGTCCGCCACAAATCCCCGCGGCGGCTGAGGCGGATCCGGATGGCACCGTCCGGCGCATCCGGACAATCCTTCAACTCCCGTCCGGCGAGTGGCAGTTTGCGCAGGCCGCGTCCGACATACCAAAACGGCCCGAGCGACCGGTAGTGCGCTCCCAGCGTATTCATGTCCGTTTGTTCGGCCAGCACGCCGATGTGTGAGCCGGGCGAATAGGCGACGAATTCGGCCGAGGCGTAATGGGTGGCCGAAGTGGCCAAGTCGTGCAGGGCCTCGAGGTCAAAATCGCCGGTCACCTTGTGCAGCAGCCGCGGCGCCCCCTGCCAGTTTCTGTGCATCTCGTTGCCGTCGGGGACGGTCACAATCAGTGTCTGCGTATCCACCGCATCGAGTCGGGTGTCGTGGCCCGGATCCTCAAAAACCCACCCGGCCGTGGGAGTCGTACCTTCGATGCTCCAGACCGTCTCGCCGTATGGCTGGGTCGTTGTGTCGTCAAACAAAATAGTTCCCGGTGCGAGGCCGGCACTGTCGTACCGGCCGGGGTCCGCAGCCTTCAGGTCCTCCATGGTCCAAGCGGGTAGCAGCAGTTGTTTGCCCGCCGGCACAAACATTCCCGTCTCCGTGCCTGTGCTGACGCGCACCCCGCCGTCCAGAACCCGGATAACAGTTGTGCCGCGGTCGGCCTCGCAGGTGAAATCGGTGCCCTCGGGCACCAGCACATAGGGTCCCGTCTCGAGTTCCAACCGCACGCGGTGTCCCGGCTCGCTGACGAACCGCAGGCCGTTGCCGTACTGGGCATCCTCGAAACGCAATCGGAACTTGTCCGGCGTGGACTCGATCACTTTGACAGTAGTTCCGCGCAGCACCGAGACTTGCCCGCCGCCCGGTACTGCAATCAAGGCTTGGCCGGATCCATCCGTCATCAGTTGGTCCCCCTCGCCCAAGGTATCGCCGGCGAAAGCGGGATCGGCATTGTTGATCTCGACAACTTTGACACTGGCCGAGAATCCCTGTCCGAAGCAACCTCCAGAGAGCGGCCCTGATCCGCGGGGTGCCCCGACGATGGCCGAGATCCGCCCCGGCCCCGACCAGGTGGCTGTGCCGGACAGGTCGCTATCTTGAGCCTGACCGCTCAGCGACAGCAGGTTAATCGCGCGGCCGTATCCCATGCCGAGTTCCGGCTCAAAACTGACCGACAGGGAACTGTTGGTATTGTAAAGGCTCCAGGTGGCCGGCACCGGAGGGGTTCCGACAATGTGTGCCTCCAAACGCCCGCCGGAGGGGACCTCGATGGATCCCAGCAAGATTGGCGGGTCACAGGGTTTGTCCACTGGTTTTGCTTCAAAACTTCCGCCGCCCGACAGCGACAGTCTGGCCGCGGCCGCCGTGGTGGCGCCGGCCTTTTTGTGCGTCGTGCGCACGGCCGTGATGATCCGCCCGCGCTCGGCGATCTCGTGCTTTTCCTTGCGGCATGCGGCTTGAGCCTCCCACAGGCGCGGGTAGAGGGCGTTGAGGGCCGCCACCTTGCGTGTCCGGACCGTCTCGGCGTTGTCCAGGTCGCGTGTGGCGTTGGTGAGGGCCTCAGTCAGGCGGTCTCGCTCGCGCTGAAACGATTCGAATTCAGCTGCCAGTTCGCGTCGGCGCTCGCGTCGCAAGGCCTCGGTGTCGCGCAGCATCGTCTCGAACTGCTCGCGGCGGGCCATGAGAATCTCCACCTTCTTGAGCGGGTCGTACTCGGCCAGAATCGCGTTCCAGTCGCCGCTGCGCAGCACATTGGGGTCTGCGCCGAGGACATACTCGCCCGCTATGGCGTCGGCGATGCGTTTTTCCTCGTCGCGCTTGATTTGTTCGATTTCGGCCTCTGTCAGGACGGTCTGCGCCACCTGCCAGTCGCTGGCCGTCGAGGCGTCCTTGTCGCCAAGATCCCTCAACTCGCCGTATTGGCCGAGCCATTCCACCACCTCTTTCGGGTCGCCGCCCCTGCTGGCTGATTCCAGCAAGCCGCGCAAAGCCGTCATGGCCTGCTCGTTTTGGGCGGCTAAATTTTCGAGGGCGGTTCGCTGATTCTGGAGGGTCTGGATTTCTCCCTCGAGGGCGGCCTTTTTCGGTTGCACCTCCGTGCGCACAGCCTCGAGCCGCCGCTGCGAGTTCTCGAAAGTCGTGCGCCACTGGTCGCGGTTCCGGCAGTTGCCGGGATTCGGGTTTTTAAGATACGCCTGCTTTGCTTTATCGTAACTGGTGGCATGGCGTTCGGCTGTCTCCTGAGCCTTCTGGACCTGTGTGTCGAGGTTCGTGATTTTGCTGCCAAGATCTTTGATGGCCGAATCCAAGCCGCGGATTTTCGTCTGCAGCCGCTTGTGGTAGCGGGCCCGCACGGCCTGCTGGCGCGCCAGTTTCGCCTTGGCCGCGTGGTTGGCTGCATCAAAATGCCTGGCGTAGCGGCGCATGAACGAATTCCATCCGGCCGCCGACAGCCAGCCGATCATCTCCGTCTGGAGGCGGATCTCGTCGCGCAGCCGCCGGATCTCGGTGTCGTAATCGGCCAGCAGTTGCGCCTCGCGCTTTTGCTCGGCCGCACGCACTTCCGCCAACTGTTTATCCAGCGCTTCTTTGCGCTGTCGCGCCTGTTCGATCTTGGCCACTTCGGCGCGGATATCCGCCAACACACGGTCAATCTGGCTGTCTATCAGTCTGGCACGCTCGCAGGCGGTTTGCGGGTGCGCTGCGGCAGCAAACCATATCGTGAACAGCGCAGCGGACAGCCGGGCATAGGCAAAACGCGGCATGGACGGTCTAATCCTTTTCCGGGGCCTTTCCGCCGCCGGCCGCCCCGCACCGGGCAGATGGAACTCCCCAGTCCAATTTGCTCCGGATTCATGGTCACCCGTGTCGCCATCACATTCAACCCGTTTCGGTGCCCGCGCCGAGGGCTTCTCGCGGCCTGCCCGGCCCAAAAGCCCCCCTCCATCACGGTGTTTTTCGTCCGTCCAAGGGGTGAAAACAGCCGCTTGTCTAATGATTATTGAGATGCGGCAACGGCCTGGCCTCGTCGCCGATACCCCCGCCGGGCTGCTCTGCCGCGGATTTCGCGGACATGAGCAACCTGTGTAAGGACATGCAAACGGGGGCTTAAAGCCGTTTATGGCAAAGAAATCAACGGTTTATGAGTTCTGAGAAAGTCGGAACCCGGGAGTCAATAATTCCACCAATTGCGCCGGCGTTCGCTTTGACTCCCGGCACGGAAAACAGCCAGAATTTGCGTCCCGATTCATAGCCATGCGCCGCTGACGGTAAGTGTGCCTTGATATCTCACAAAACGAACCGGGATGGATGCATGTGAGCATGATGGCATGTCTGAGCGCTCGATGTGGCTCGGGATGGCGACGCGCCCTATGCGCTGGGAGTGCCGTCTATCTGTTTGTTGCCGCCGTTTCCGGCGCGGGTTGCGCGGCATCGCCGGAGGCGCCCGGCGTGACCAAGACCCGCCTCGTGGCGGCAGGGACGGCTCTGGATCTCTTTCTGCCCGAGTCGCGGCCGGCGCCGCTGGTGGTGCTCTCGCATGGGTTCGCACGCAGCGCGGCGCATCATTCGGGTACGGCGCGACATCTGGCCGGCCGCGGCTTTGCCGTGGCTGTGCCGGAGGATACGCGTCCGAAGGTGCTGGCGGCGCTGGTGCAGGAACTGGTGCGAAAGTCGGGCACAGCGGGTGAAGGGCTGGCCGGTTGCCTCGATCCGCAGCGAATCGGCCTCGCTGGCCATAGCGCCGGCGGTGCTGCGTCAGTCGAAGCAGCCGTCCTGCTTCAGGAAACCGCCACACCCCCACGCGTCGTCTGTCTGCTCGACGCTGTGCCCCGCCGCTCGACGCTGCGCGCTGCGGCCGCCCTGCGGCCGGTGGCCTTCGCCAGCCTGCGCGCCGAGCCCTCGTCATGCAACGCCAACGGCAGCACTGCCGCCCTGTTGGCGCGACTGCCGTTCCCGGTGGAAGATGTCATCGTCACCGGCTCGACGCACTGCGATCAGGAAAATCCCTCCGATGGCCTGTGCGCCTTCGCCTGCGGCGCCGCCAGCACGGCGCATCAGACGACCTTCCGCGATTTGCTAACGGTCTGTCTCGCCGACGCCTTGCTTGCCGGCCCGGCCGGCAAAGGCGGCTACGCGGCCCAACTCGCCCGCCTCGAGGCCAGCGGCGTCGTGCGCCGCGTTGAAGTGCCGTCAGTCGCGGACGCCCCGGTGCGACCGTGACCGTTCTTACCGTGCGCCGGCACTGGCTGCGGTGCCGGTCGCGCTAAGCCGGATCGGACGACGGTTACCACTTGTTCCAGTGGATGCGATCCTCGCGATAGCGATCTTCCGGATAAACGGTTTCTGCGGCGTGACCAATCAGGATCAAGGCGACGGGTTTGACCTCGTCGGGAAGGTTGAACAGGTTGCGGACGCCGGCGATGCGCTCCGGGCGCGGGTGGATGCCGGTCCAGACGGCGCCAAGCCCCATGTCATGGGCGGCAAGTAAAATGTTTTGAGCGGCCGCCGCACAGTCCTGCACCCAGTACCCGGGCCGCTGTTCGAGGCGGAGGTCGGCGCAAACCAGGATGCCGGCTGCCGCCTGCGGAGCCATGCGCGCGTACGGATGAAACTCCGGCACCCGCGCCAGCAGGGCCCGGTCATCCACCACCACAAAGCACCAATCCTGCTGGTTGCCGGCGGTTGGCGCATGCATGGCCGCTCGCAGCAGGGTCCGGATGTCCTCCCGTTTGACGGGCTCGCTCGTAAACTTGCGGATACTCCGCCGCGTGAAAATGGCTTCAAGGGTATTCATGGCTGCGCGTAGGCCTCCCAAGCATCTGCCCCGACTCTTATCCGGAGACCGTTTGCAAATTTCAACAATTGAACCCTCAATCCGCGACACGGCCTACTGCGGACAAGTGGTCATTTTGTGTAACGGCTTCCCCCAACCGACCGCCCTTTTTTTGTGCGATGCATACGAACAAGGCCGAGTTGCTGAGACCATTCGAGGTCCGAGGTTGGCGCATAAGTTCATTCGCCACAAAGATATGAGGTCATTTGACCCTGCGCGCCCGCATTGGTACGCTGTTGGCGTACCGCACGAGTTTAGATCACTGGAGAAAGGTTACCTGTGCAGTTTGACGGCCGGATGGCGACATCGCCGCGAGGTCAGGGCTTTTGTCGCCTCCTGTTGTTCGGTCAAGGTGTTGATTCTTGACCCTTTTTGAGCCATGACCCCCATCCCAATCCATCCCACCCGCTCCGGGCGGCTGGTTCGCCAGTCGCCCGGAACTCTTTCCGGCTCAATCCACGATGCGAAAGTGAGCGAACTGCCCTAGGTTGGCTCTCCAACGAGCGGCCGCTGATTCGTTGCCTTGCGCGGCGTTAACCAAGCATTCCGCGGCCCGGATACCCATCAGCATGGAGTGATCCATGTTGTTGTGATTGAACAGGCCTTGGCGTCCCGTACTGATCAGATTGGCGAACTGCTCCAACCCGCGGCATACGGCGTCAAGATGGGCTCGAAAATCGGTGGTGTAGAGCGGATAGGCGTGGCGCAGGCGCAGGACATGAGCGGCTTCGATCTCCGCCTCTCGCAACAGGCCGGTGGAGCAGGCGTCGGTTGTCACCCGAGAGGCAATGTCACTGTCTGGTGATGACCATAGATCGCTGTCCCAGCGCGCCGTGACCTCGAAGACGGCCATGGTCCGGTCGGAGGGGGCCATGCCGGGATCGAAATTGCGCGGCTCGTAGGCGCGGTTGAACACGAGGTGTTCCTCGGGGAAGTAGAGCCATGTGTTGGGCGTGACTTGCGGCCGCCGGACGACGAGGGCGACGAGCATCATTCCAAGGTAAGTGAGTGACCGTGCCGCCGCCTGCGCGGTTGGATCCAGCGCGAGCGGTTCGAGCGCGGCAGCGAGATCGGTCACGGGAATCGTCGAAATGACGCTGTCGGCCGGCAGGCGCTCGGCGCGCCCCGAGGCGTCGCGAATCACAATGGCCGACACGCCCGTCGCGGTTCCTTCGATGGCTTCGACTGAGGCACCCGTGATGAGGCGCGCCCCCGCCTGACAGGCGCGGCCGAGAAGGCTCTCGACGAGCCGCGAGACCCCGCCGCGGATGTAAGCGAACTCGCGCAGGGCGGTGGGGCGGCGTTTCTCGGCGTGCGCGCGCCCGACGAGCCGGCGGATCATCTGGGCGGCTCCGCCGGCGCTGACGCGCACGCGAGCCACCTCCACGCTCAGGTGCCGCGGCTCGGTTTTCCAAACCTTGCGCGCGTAAGGGCCGACAAGCAGTCCGTAGGCCCGCGCGCCAAAGGCGTCGGACATCGCCTCTTCGAAGTTGTGCGGGGTGCGGATGGCGGCTCGAGCCTTGCCCGCCAATGCCGACAGCGCAAAGCCCGCCATGTTGACCGGCCCCAATTGGCCGAGCAATTCGCCGGCGCGCACCGGGTAGTCGAAAAAGTGGCCGCCCAGCAGCAATTGGCTGCGGCGGGTAACGGTCACCATTTGGTCGCGCGCGATGAGGTCGGGCAGCAGGCGCTCGATCTCGGGCAGTTCCGTGTAGACGCGGTGAGGCCCGAGATCGGCGGTGAATTCGTTGACAGCCCAAGCACGGGCGAGGCCGCCGGCCACCGCCTCGCGCTCGACGATGGTGATGCTTGTGCCCGGGCGCAGTTGTCCAAGGCGCATGGCGGCGGCCAGACCCGCCACGCCGCCGCCGAGGATGACGACGCGGGATGTCATTGCGCTCTTGGTGTTGCGGGATTATGTGGTGCGTTGAGCATGGCGCGTTGGGGTGCTCCCGGTTGTCGCCTCATCCGCGAGCGAGCATTTGTGTTGATTTGCCACGGCCGCAAATCAAGTCTCCTCAGCGCGCTTGCGACTGGCCCGGCGCGCCTTGCCGGACGCGCTCCGCAGGCGCGCATCGGCAGTTACGGCGGAGGATATGGCGTGATTCACGGATGGCGGCAGCGCAGATGGCGCACGATGGCGGCGGTGATGGCGGGATGGATGATCGCGGCGGTCGCAGGCGCCGTCGAGACGAAAGTCATCCGCGACGACACCTTTGACGAGTTCAATCGGGGCGAGTCCACGGGTACGGAAATTCTGGCGCAGGGGCGGCTTCGGGCTGCGCCGACGCTCAAGCGCCTCGCCCTGACCGAGGAAAGCCTCGCGTGGAAGGCGGTGGCCGACCGGGGTGATGGCAGCGTATTTTTTTGCACGGGCAATAACGGCAAGGTCTTCCGGCTGACGCCCGACGGCAAAAGCGAGGTTTGGGCCGATCTGGAGGAAGTTCAGGCCACGGCGCTGGCCATTGATGCGACAGGGGGCGTCCTGATCGGAGCCACGCCGGGCGGCAAGATTTACCGCGTCGTGGAGCGCGGCAAACCTCAATTGTTCTTTGAGACAGGCGAGCAATATGTCTGGGATCTGATTTTCGACCGCCAAGGCTTGCTGTACGCGGCAACGGGTCCGGACGGGCGCATCTGGCGCATCCGGGGCGAGCGCAACGGGGAAATCTTTTATGATTCGGATGCCACCAACATCCTGGCGCTGGGGTTTGACAGCGAGGGACGGCTGCTGGCGGCGGGACAGGGCCGGGGGCTGGTTCTGCGCGTGGACAAGCCCGAGCAAGCCTATGTTTTATATGCCAGCGCCGACGACGAGGTCAAGGCACTGGCTGTGGACAGTCGCGGTGCGATTTATGCCGCGGTGAATGTGGTCCGTCCGGGTCAAACCGGGTCGGCGCCGGCGGAACCTCTTCCCTCCGGCTCCGCGGCCGCTGCGGCCGCCCAATCAGCGTCTCCGGTGGCCGGCTTGGTGCTGACCGAGCGGGCCTTGGCGAGCCTGACGATGCCCGTGATGCGTGGTCAGGCGGCCGCGCGCGCGCGGGTGGTGCTCATACAGCCGAACGGTTTTGTGTCGGACTTTTGGCAGGCGCCGGAAGGCCCCATCCGGGCGATGCTGGCCGAGCCGGGCGGCGATTCCATCCTGGTTGCCGCCGGCGACCGCGGCCGGATCTACCGGCTGTTTCCCGATGCGACCTACTCGAAATTGGGCGAGACGGACGAACCGATGGTCGTCTCGCTCACGGCTTATGAAAAACGCATTTTCGCCACGACAGCCAACAAGGCGGCGGTTTACGAGTTGGGTCCGGGAGCGAGGGAGAGCGGGACTTTTGTCTCGCGGCCTCTCAATGCCGGCAGCACGGTCAAATGGGGAAACCTTGTCGTCGAGACGGAACCGTTGGGCACGACCGAGGGGCTCAAGATCGAGACGCGCTCGGGCAATACGCCCGAGCCCGACGACAAGGCTTGGAGCCGGTGGTCATCATGCGAGCCATCGGGCGCGGGGATGTGGCGCGTGGCCAGCCCCGTGGCCCAGTATGTTCAGTACCGCCTGACGCTGCCGACGGGTCTGCGGGTGGATTCGGTTCATGTTTTTTATGTTCCGCAGAATGTTCCGCCGGTGGTCAGTGATCTGCTCATTGAAAAAGCCGGTGCGCCAGCGCGCACGGACGCGGCGCGGCGCGGCACCGCCCAGCCGACGCCGACACCCGCACCCGCGGCCGGCGGCACTGGAGGAGGGGGTGCGGCGGGCGCCTCCGCGGCCGGCGATGTGACCGACCCGCTGGCCAGCATGCTGCGCGCGGTGACCGGAACGCGTTCGGCCCTCTCTGAGCGCCGACCTGCCGAGGCCGGGCCGGAACCCGCTGAGGGCGACGGTGTGGGCCTGACGCAAAACCAGCGCAAGTTGAACATCTCGTGGAAAGCCACGGATCCGAATAACGACGCGCTGCGCTACTCGCTCTGGGTCAAGGCCGAGGATGAGACGAAGTGGCGGCTCGTCGAGGAGAATCTGTCCGCCACCAAGCACACGGTGCCTACGGATTTTGTGGGAGACGGTGAATACCGGTTCCGCGTGGACGCGAGCGACGCGGTGGCCAATCCGGCAGACACGGCCACGACCGGGTCGGCGACGAGTGCCATCGTGATCATTGACAACACCGCGCCCGTCATCGAGCGGCTGGAGGCCAAATCCCTCGGCAGCGGAGAGTTCGAGGTGGAGGCCGCGGTAAGCGACTCGACATCCCTCATCGGGTCGGCTCAGTATGTGGTGGATGTGCAAAAGGAGCCGTCGCCGGCCGCGCCCGAAGATGGCCTGTTCGACGCCAAGCGCGAGTTGTTCAAGATTCGCGTCCGCCCCGACAAGCCCGCCCCTGAGCATGTCTTCACCTTTCGCGTACTCGACCGCGAGGGCAATGCCGCCGTGGGGCGGATCCTGCTCAAGTAGCGCCGACGGCAGTAGGTGCCTCTGCCTTGGGGCGCCGCGCTTCAGCGCTCGGCGACGGCGGATGACGGCTGCAATTTGTTGACGCTCATCGTGCGCTGAGATACTCTATTCCCCGTGCGGAGCGGGCGTGGTGCAGTTCCCTCCCGTCCAACGGCATTCATTCCTCCGAACGACGGCGCTTGAGTGCGGTGAGTTTGCCAGCGGCGCCTGATGCCGGGTCAGGGACGAGGCGTTCCGCTCCGCACCCCCCTGCCGCTGCCGCGCTTTCTAATTCCAGTGTCTCATTTTGTTCTTGCAACCGGTCGTGCGCGCACTACGGCTAAGACTCAAAACCATGAGGTGAGCCCCTCGCTGCGAAGGCATGTGGCGCGGGGACGCTCCGGTGGCGTTACGCAACGGAGCGCGGGAAGCCGGTGAGAATCCGGCACGGGCCCGCCGCTGTGAGCGGGGACGAAACCCCACAACAATGTCACTGGTCTGGCAGAGCACGACCGGGAAGGCGTGGGGCGGTAGGATGATCCGCGAGTCAGAAGACCGGCTTCATGGCAACTGCGCGATCCCCTCGGAAGCAGGGGAGAGGAGGTGCGGCAGCCAGGAAAAACTGACCCGGGTGCGCCGCCGCCAGAGGGGCGGGCGGAGGCGCTGAGCCGTATCCGGCGCTTTTGCAGTCTCACTCTTCCGAATGCGGGCCTGCCTGAGCCCGCGCATGCCGTTCCGCGGCCTAAACACGACCCCGCTTTCCCCCCTCGCCTTTGGCGTTCGCCGGTCTGTCACAACCCCCGAGCGCCGCATGGCCCGCCAAGGGCACGCCAATTCTTTTTGCGAAATACGGAAAGGATGCAAAGTGAAAATGAAAAAGTTGTACAGCCTGCCTCTGCTCCTCGCTCTGATCATTGCCGCGCCTGCCGCACGGGCCGAATGGCTGAGCAACCACCGCACAGCGGACAACAACGCCGTGGTTCCGATCCCGTCCGGGGCGACCAACATGACAGCCACTCCCGCCGCCACGGGCAATCACGACCTGTACGGCGGTTGCGCCGTAACCACCTTTGACACGCGCATCTTCGCCGTCGTGATGCGCGGCGAGGAATTCATGTCCACGGTGCCGGATGTGCTTCGGATCAAGGCCTTCAACCGGCTGACGCTGGGGCTAGACTGGGAGACGACGGACCTCGCCACAGGTGTTTCGGTGGACTACGGTTCGGCGGCTGCCCCGGCGATTGATCCTGTCGAGCGGCGTCTTTACTTTGGCGCCGGCGACACCATGTACAAAATCAATGCGGATACGGGTGCGATTATCTGGGCCACCCAGATCAACGCCTCGAACACGACAGCCGGCCTTTCATACGACATCGTGAACGGATCGCCGGTGCTGGGTGACGGAAAAGTCTTTGTCCAAACATCGGACGGCTTCGGCTACACGGGCCAGATCGTGGCGTTCAATGCGGCGTCGGGCGCGGTCGAGTGGTGGCGGGCGACGGGCGGCGTCGGTTACGGCACGCCTGTCTTTGCCGACACAGGCACTTCGCGCGTTGTGTACGCGGCCACGGGCATCAACCCCAACCTCGGTTTTACCTGCTACGATGCGGCCACGGGCGCTGTCGTCTGGTCGCAGACTTACATCACGACCGGCCCCGCGTTCCTGAACTTCTGGGGCGATCTAGTGCTCGCCTCCGGAAAACTCTATGGCGTCACCTATGACTTCGGGTCGAGCGGCACTCTGGTGCGGGCGGACGCGGTGACCGGCGCGCTCGATTGGACGGCCGACACGGTGGGCAGCGACAGCCCGGTCATCGTGCAAGGGGGGCGTGTCTATGTCATCGGCGGGCCGTTTGGCAACGCGCAACTGGCCGTGCATTCGGCGGCCACGGGCAATCCCGTGTTTCCATTTGTCACCGTGGGCGGCGCGGTGTTCCGCAATTACATGGCGGCCACCGGCTCGCACCTGTATCTGTGCAGCGGCTCGCGGTTGATGGTCCGCAGCCTTGCCACCGGCGCGCTCGTCAGCCAGACGCCGGCCACGGCCTACACCGGGCCCGTGACCGTGGACACCGATGGCGCCGTCTATGCGCATTACTATGAATCCGGGCTGAAAGAGGTGCGCAAGTTTGTGGCGCCCTCCTCCGCCGCGGAATGGCGGCTTTACGAATGATGTCGAACCCGACTGTTGTCCGGCGCGGGCTGCTGGCCCGCGCCGGCTTTCTCCTGACCGCATGCCTGCTGGCGGCTTTGCCGGTCGCCGGGGCCACTTTCGCGCCCCCGCAGGTTGTGACCGATGGCGCGCTCAAGTATCAACTCAGCCGCACGGCCAGCCACCTTGCGGAGTTCGACGCCTCCGGCAGTCTGCACTTGGTTTATTGGGCCGGCGGGCAGGCCACGAATCCGTCCAATCCGTCGTTCGTGTTTTACCGCCGCTGGGCGTTGGGCGGCTGGGGGACGCAGGTCTTGGCGGATGAATCCTCGAGCGGGCCGGTGCGGCTGGGGGGGCGGCACCCCTCGCTGGCACTATTGCCCGGCGGACGGGTTTTGCTCGTGTGGCAGGACCACCGCCATTGCACGGCTTCCGGAAATTACATAGACAACATCGAGATTTATGGCGAAGTGCGGCCGGCGGGCAACACGGCGCCGCAGGCAGACATACGCCTGACCACCTCGGCCGCACCCCACAGCGGCGACAACGGCTACGCGCCGAAGGTGACCGTGACCACGGGCGGAGAGATTCATCTGGCGTGGTACGACTTCACCGCTGATCCGACGGTGTCAGATATTTATGTGGGTCGTTGGACCGACGGCGGGCCGGTGCCGGCGGCGCCGTCGGGGGCGACGCGGGCGACCGATGCGAGCCAGCGCGGGGGATCGCCGGCGTTCACGGTTCCGGATCTTGCCGTGGATGCCACGGGCACTCGCCATCTGGCCTGGGTCGGCGGCACGCTCGCGGGTGGCAACCTTTATTACGGTGCAATCCCGCCGGATGCGACGACGGCCAGCGTGACGCTTGTGGCCGCGGGCGCGGCAGATTTCTTCGACCCGCCTCACATTGCGGTTTCCCCGGGCGGCGATGTCTGGATCGCAGCGGGCGACGAGACGGTGACGGGGGGCGAGGATGTCCGGCTGTGGCGGCTGCGGGCCGGCCATACGGCCTTTGATCCGCCAGTGACTGTGGCAGCGCATCCTGCACGCCAGTTTGCCCCGGACATCAAGCCGGCGGCCGACGGGCGCCTGCATCTCGCGTGGATTGATGAGCGCAGTGGCCGGCATGTCTATTACGGCCTGTTTGACCCGGCCGCATCGGCGCTCGTCGAGGAGAGGCGGGTGACGCAGACGGCGGGCAACTACGAGCGCCCGGCGCTCGCCATTGATCCGCAAGGGCGGGTTCACTTGGTGTTCGAGGATAACCGGTCGGCGCTTTCGGGCGACATCGTGCACGCCGCGCCCGAGGGCAGCGCCTCGGCGCGGGACGGTTGGAATCTTTACGAGTAGCGGCCTGCTCCTCTTTTCGCCCCCCGAAACCTCTTGCCGTTGCCTGCGAATCTCCGCAGGAAATGCCCACGGTTGCCATGTCAATCCCGTGGGCCATCTACTTTGCGATCCTGGTCGCCATGGGCGTATGGGTCATTCGCCTGAAGGCGGTTGAGAAAGAGCAGGCGCAGGCACTCGAAAAGATCGAGCGCGAGCGCCGAGCGGTGTTCATGTTTCTCAACAACCTTGGCGAGCGCCTGACGACGAGCCGCATCGCCATGGAACCGGCGCTGCAGATCATCATCGAATTCATCGTGGATCGGGCGGACGCCGAGGCGGGGGCAATCTTTTTGCTGGACCCGGCGGACAATCAACTGGCGGCGCGCGTGGTGCAGGGGATGTTTCCTCTGCTCAACCCGACGACCGAGCGCGTCCTGACGAAACAAAAATACCTGACAGAGCGTGTCAAGCGCGAGCGCATCCCGCTGGGTCAGGGGGTCATCGGCGAGGCGGCGCTGACGGGCAAGCCGATCCTTGTGGCGGATGCGGCCAACGATCCGCGCGTGCCGAATGTGACGCTGGGGTACTTGACGATCCGTTCGATCATGGCCGTGCCGCTGCGGGCGCGCGGGGTCGTCACGGGCGTGGTGGCCGTGGTCAACAAGCGCGAGGAGGCTGTCTTCACGCAGGCGGATCTCGACCTGCTGCTGATGCTGGCAGACCAGGCCGCCTCGACGGCCGAGATGGTCAAACTTTACAATGAGCAGGCCGAGAAGCAGCGCATCGAGCAGGAACTGCGCATTGCGCATGACTTTCAGCGCATGCTGCTGCCGTCGGAGTGTCCGGATGTGCCGGGATACGAGATCGCCGCGTTTTCGCGTCCGGCGCTGGAAGTGGGCGGCGACTACTACGACTTCTTCTGGGTGGATCCGGAGCAGCGCCATCTGGGGATTGTCATTGCGGATGTGTCGGGCAAGGGCATTCCCGGGGCGTTTGTGATGGCGATGGTGCGATGCACTTTGCGCGTGGTGGCGCGGGGGCGGCTGTCGCCGCGCGAGGTGCTCGTCGAGGCCAATTCCCGGCTGTACGCGGACACCAAGGAGAATGTGTTCGTCACCATGACCTACGGCATCCTCGACACGCAGCGCCGGACCTTCCGGTTTTCACGGGCCGGGCATGAGCCGCTGGTGACGGTGAAGTACGACTCGGGTGCCGTGCGCCTGACCAGCCCCGACGGGATCGCGCTGGGGATGGTGGACAACGATTTGTTCCAGACCACCGAGGAGGCTGAATTGCACCTCGAGCCGGGTGAGGCGGTGGTGCTCTACACGGACGGTGTGGTGGAAGCCATGGATCCCGAGGCCCGCGAATACGGCCAGAAGCGGTTTTTTGATTTTCTCGTGGCCCAGCGGCATTCCCCGCCACAGGAAATCATTGAAAACGCCCTGAAAGATATCGAAGCATTCACGCGTGGTCACCCGCAGCATGATGACATTACGCTGGTGGCCCTGCGCGTGAGAACAGACATCATGGAGGTGCGGGTACAGCCCGTCGTCAGCGCCGCGCCGACAGGTTGAGACCCGGAAAACACGAGAGAGCGCTATGGTATGAAGGCATTTAGTTTTGTCAGCCGGGAACTGGGCGACCAGAAAGATGCCGCCATGTTTGACCTGCGCGGCTATATTGACGCGCACACGGTCATTGAGTTCGAGCGGGCGGTCAACGCCTCGATTGATGGCGGGGTCAAGTCCCTCGTGTTGGATCTCAGCGGGCTGAGTTACATTTCCAGCGCGGGCATCGGAGCCATGATGGGCCTTGCGCGCAAACTCTCGCAGCGCGGCGGCGACCTTGTCCTTCTGAGCCCGACCCAGAAGGTCTTCGCCATCCTCGAAGGGTTGGGCTTCACCAAAATTTTCAAGATTGCCTCGAGCGAGACCGAGGCGCTTGAGAAACTCAATATCAAGGTCTCGTGAGGGAGCCTTGGGGAGACCCGGCCATGGGCAATGTTCCTGACAACCGGCCAAGCCCCCACTTCGAACTGAAGTGCCGGGTTGATAGCACCATGCTCCGCCCGTTGCGCGAGTTTGTCTCGAATGTGGCCCGGACGCTGGGCTTTTCGGAAAAACAGGTCGGGGAGATCGAGATCTGCGTGGATGAGGCCTGTGCCAACGCGATCGAGCACGCCTACCCGAAGACTTTTGAGCGCGAGTTTGCCAACGGGGGTCGCGACTTGTGCATCGAGGTGCAGTACAAGAATGACGAACTGGTGGTGCGCGTGCGCGACTACGGATGCGGCGCCTCTGAGGAGATGAAGTCGCGGCTGCGCGACCTGAATGATTATCTGGCCTCCGATCAGGAACGCTACCGCGGCCTCGGGCTTTATCTTATGCACAAATTTATGGACCGGGTCACTGTGCAGTCGTCGCCGGGGCAGGGGACCACTGTCGAGATGACCAAGGTTCGCAAGTAGGCCGGGCGCGGCCTGTCGGTCCGGTGAAAGAGCATTACAGCGAGGAACTGAGCCTGCTGGAGCAGGCGCATGTGGCCCTCGGTTCGGCCTCCCGGCTCGACGATTTCTACCTGATCCTGGCCAGTCTGCTGGTGGATCCCAACACCTTCGGATTCTCGCGCGCATATGTGCTGCGTCATGACGAGCGCAACCGGGTTTTTCTGGGGAGGGTGGCGCTGGGGGCGCGCAGCCCGGAGGAACATGAGGTCTTCCGACGAGATTTGCTCGATGAGGCGCGAATCCTCAAGGAGCAGATCGAGGCCATCCAGCGCGAGTCGCCCGAACCAGCCGCCGTACAGTCGCTGCTCGACCTGCGCTATCACTCGCTCTGGATCCAGTTGCTGCAGGGGCGCGACGAGGGGACCTCGCTGCTGGCGGAGTTTCAGGAGGCGCAGTTCAAACGCGACTCGCTCGATCCCAACCATATTCTGGAGCGGACGGCTCGCGCGCCGAGGGCGCTGCTCGTCGAGCCGGGCGATCCGGGTCTGGAGGGGCTTGAGAGTTTCTGCTCGCCGCCGCTGCTGGCCGGGCGGCTCGTGACGCAGCGCGGTCTGCAGGGCATCCTGATTGCCGACCGGAAATTCGAGTCCGCGCCCGTGGACGACCAAGCCGTGTACCATTTCCAGTGGCTCATCAATCACGCCTCGGTGTCGCTGGAAAATGTGGTGCTGGTTTCCGAACTCACCCAGACGACCGAGCGGCTGCGCGAGGTGGACCGGCTCAAGAGCAACTTTTTGTCCATCGTTTCGCATGAACTGCGGACACCCCTGACCTCGATCGTCGGGTTCGTGCATCTGCTCTCGTCGGGCAAGGCCGGTCCCCTGACCGAGAGTCAGGCCGACCTGCTGCGCCGCGTGTCGCAGCACTCGGTGCACCTGCAAAGCATGGTCCACGATCTGCTGGAGATAGCCGAGGTCGAAGCCGGCGGCATGATTGATGTCGAAATCGGCCCTGTGGATCCCTTAAAATGCCTTTACGCGGTCATCCCGAAAATCGAGGCCCGCCACGGCGCCCGCAAGACCCGCATCGAGCCGGTCCTCTCCGGACCCGTCCCCCATGTGTTGACCGACGAGGTGGCGCTGGAGCGCATCTTCTTCCATCTCATTGATAACGCCGTCAAATTCAGCACGCGCGAGGACAGCCCGGTGACCGTCGAGTTCACGGTGGAAGGCGAAGTGCTTCACATGGCCATCGTGGACCGCGGGATCGGCATCTCGCCGGAGCATGTTAAGCAAATTTTCAACTATTTCTACCAGGTGGATTTCAAACTCGACCGTTCCTACGGCGGCATGGGCATCGGCCTGACGGTCGCGCGGCTGCTGCTCGATGCAACTGGAGGCCGCATCGCCGTGGAGAGCGTTCCTGGCGCGGGGAGCCGGTTTACGCTCACCTACCCGCTCGCGGATGTTCATCCCTCCATTTGAACAAGCGGCGCCACGACCGCCGCATCGCCGGATCCTGCCCGATAGTTCAATGAGTGAACATTTTGGCCGTTGAATCGTTCAACTGTTGTATGAAGATTGATGTGTCGCAACTCGAGGCCCTGAGCACGGTTTTCAACGGTGTCATTGGGCGAATCTTCTTCGCGCCGTCCCCGCCCGACGACAAGACGGTGGCCATGACAGGCGCCCAACTGCGGCTGCTGTACCTGCTCGACATGCGCGGGCCGCAGCGGATGACGGAATTGGCGCGGGCAGTCGGAGTGACGCTGCCGGCCGCCACGGCCGCGGTTGAGCGCGCCGTGCGCGCCGGGCTGGTGCGCCGCGAGGCGGACGCTTCAGACCGGCGCATTGTCCGCGTGGCTGTCACGCCGGCCGGCCGTCGCGCCACGGCGCGCATGAAACGCCTCCACGAGGAAAAACTCCGCGCCGTGCTCGAGCGGCTCTCGCCACGGCGGCGGGCGGAACTCGTCCGGTATTTCGAGCGCATCCACGAAATCCTGTCCACCATTGACCTTTCCGCGCCGAAACGAGGGCGCAAGGCCATGGCTGTCTTCGTGATGCTGGCGGCCTCGCTGGCGCTTACCGGCTGCCCGCGGGGCGCTGACAAGGTTCCCCTTGAGCGGCGTGCTGCCGCGCCCGCCGTGCAGACCAGCGTGACGGTGACGGCGGTCGAGGTGCGCGAGCGGCCGCAGTTTGTGCGCGTGACGGGAAGCCTCGTGGCCGAACTCGATTCCGCAGTGGCCTCGCGCGTGGGGGGAATCGTCAAGGAAGTGTTTGTCGAACCGGGCGATGTTGTGACGGCCGGGGAACCGCTCGTGCAACTGGATCCGACGGATGCGGAAAACGCCCTCGCCGAGGGGCGCGCGTCGGCCGATGAAATCGCCGTGCGGCTCGGCCTCGATCCGGCCGCCCCGCCGCAACGCTTTGATCCGGAACAGCAGCCCGAAGTGGTCAGCGCCCGGTCGGAACTGGAACTGGCTCAAACGAATTTCGAGCGCGACAAAACCTTGGTCGCCAACCGCACGATTTCGCAGTCGGACTTTGACGCCTCGCGCAACCGGTATGAGGCGGCCCGACAGGCTTACAACCTGCGCCGCCATCAGGCGCTGCAACTGTGGCAGAACTACCGCACGGCCCTGGTGCGGATGGCTACCCTGCGGCAGGCGGTGCTCGACACGACGATCACCGCGCCGTTTGCAGGGCTCGTCGCCGAGAAATTGGTCGCCCCGGGCGAGTATGTGGGCAAGGGGCAGCAGGTGGTGCGGCTCGTGGCCGTCAATCCGCTGCGCCTTGTGCTTACCGTGCCGGAAAAACAAGTGAGCGCCGTGCGCGAGGGCCAGCCGGTTGAATTTTCCGTCGGGCCGTTTGGCGACCGGGTCTTTTCGGCTCAGGTGTTGCACATTTCGCCGGTGCTCGATACCCAGTCGCGGGCGCTCAAGGTCGAGGCCGAAGCGGCGAATCCGTCGCTCGAGTTGCGTCCGGGGTTTTTCGCCACGGCTCGCCTGCTCCTGCCCAAAGAGGCGCCGGGCCTGTGGGTGCCCGCCAGCGCCGTCAAGCGTGCAGCCGATTCGGCCAGTGTTTATGCTGTGCGCGACGGGATCGCGCGCGAAACCGTGGTGGGCCTCGGCGATCGTGACGGCGACAGGATCGAGGTGCGGTCCGGGCTGGCGGCCGGCGACCGGGTGGTCGTCGAGGCCTATCGTGTGACCGACGGGACACGGGTGGAGTAACCCATGCAGAAACTGGCTGAGATCTGCATTCGGCGCCCGGTCTTCGCGTCGGTCATCATCCTGCTGCTGGTTGTCATCGGATTTTTCGGATACCTCAATCTGGGGGTGGATCGTTTCCCCCGGGTGGACTTTCCCTTTGTCATTGTCACGACCGTGCTGCCCGGCGCTGCGCCGGAGGAGGTCGAGACGGAGATCACCGAGAAGATCGAAGAGGCGGTCAACACCGTCAGCGGCATTGACGAACTGCGGTCCACCTCGGCCGAGGGCGTGTCGCAGGTGTTCATCCAGTTTGTGCTCGAGAAGCCGGTGGATGTGGCGGCTCAGGAGGTGCGCGACCGCATCAATCGCATCCTGCCACTGCTGCCGCGCGACGCGGAACAGCCCGTCGTTCAGAGTCTCGATCTCGACTCGTTTCCGGTGCTGGCGGTGGCGGTCTCGGCGGACGCGCCCATCAAGGAGATCACGGAATACGCCGACAAGGTGCTGCGGCGGCGCCTCGAATCGGTCAGCGGCGTCGGGCAGGTGTCGGTGTTCGGCGGGCGCAAACGCCAGATTAATGTTCTCGTGGATCCCTTCAAGTTGCGCGCTCAGGGCCTGACGGTGAACGATGTGGAGCGCGCGCTGCGGGTGGAAAATGTCCAGGTGCCCGGCGGTACGCTCAGGGGCGGCCCGGAGGAACTCACGCTGCGGACGCTGGGGCGGGTGCGCAGCGTGGAGGAAATCAACAAGATTCCTGTCGCGCGGCGCGCCGACCACACGATCACAGTGGGCGAAGTAGCCACGGTGGAGGACGGCACCGAGGAGACGCGCAGTTTCGCCATGTACAACGAGGAGCCGGCCGTCCTGCTCATCGTGCGCAAGCAGTCGGGCACAAACACCGTGGCGGTCGTGAACAGCATCCGCGAGCGAATCGAGGACCTGCGGCCCACCATCCCCGCCGGCTACAATGTCCGGATCGTGCAGGACCAGTCGTCGTTCGTCACCAACGCCATCGCGACGGTGCAGGAGCACCTGATTGTGGGCAGCATCCTTGCCG
Source organism: Candidatus Sumerlaeaceae bacterium (assembly GCA_026418615.1). Taxonomy (GTDB): domain Bacteria; phylum Sumerlaeota; class Sumerlaeia; order Sumerlaeales; family Sumerlaeaceae; genus JAOAAY01. The sequence continues at coordinate 44,589 of JAOAAY010000026.1, forward strand.
CTGTCGTGGTGTTCTTTTTCCTTGCCAATGCGCGCACCACGCTCATCGCGGCGGTGGCCATCCCGACCTCCATTATTTCCACCTTCGGCATGATCTGGTTCATGGGCTACACGCTCAATGTGATCACGCTGCTGGCGCTGACGCTGTCGGTGGGCATCGTGGTGGACGACGCCATTGTGGTGCTCGAAAACATTTACCGTTACATCGAGGAGAAGGGTTACCGCCCGTTTGACGCGGCGGTTCACGCGACGCGCGAGATCGGCCTCGCCGTCATGTCCATCACGCTGTCGCTCGTGGCCGTGTTCATGCCCATCGCGTTCATGACGGGCATTGTGGGGCGCTACATGAGTTCCTTCGGCGTCACCATGTCGTTCGCCATCCTGGTGAGCCTCCTGGTCAGTTTCACGCTCACGCCGATGTTGTCGGCGCGGTTCCTGCGCGCGTCAAACGGGGGCGGCAATGGCGCCGCCGGGCCGGACCAGCCCGCGGCCGCCCGTCTGCCGGCGTCGAAGGCGCGCGGACTCTACCATCTCATCGAGACAGGCTACATGTGGCTGCTGGAGCGGGCGCTGCGCTGGCGGTGGGTGGTCGTGCTCGTGTGTTTGGGCGCGCTGGCAACGGTGCCGCCCCTGCTGCAGGCCGTGCCAAAGAACTTCCTGCCGACCGACGATGAGTCGCAGTTTACGATAGCCGTGCGCGCGCCGGAGGGAACCTCGCTCGAGGCGACGCGCTCCATCCTGTTGCGCATCGCCCGCGAGGTGCAGGCCATGCAGGGCGTGGACTATACCGTGTCCACCGTGGGCTCGGAAGGCGAGGGCTCTGTAAACCAAGGTCAGGTCTATGTAGGCCTCGTCCCTGTCGAGCAGCGGCAGTTCAGCCAAAGCCAGATGATGGCCTATGTGCGCGATCAAATCCTGCCGCGTTATGCGGGCGAGGGCCTGCGCACGGTGGTCTCCGAGCCGCGCGGCGGCTTCGGCGCCGACCGCAACGCCGATGTCATGTTTGTCATCTCCGGCCCCGACATCGCGAAACTGGGCGAGTATGCGGACAAAATGGTGAAGGAACTGGCCAAGGTGCCCGGCGCCGTTGATGTGGATTCGTCCCTGATTCTGGGCAAGCCGCAGTTTGGCGTCGCAGTGGATCGCGCCAAGGCCGCGGAACTGGGCGTGTCGGTCAACGACATTGCCCAATCGCTGCGCACCCTGGTCGCGGGCACAAAAGTCTCTGACTACAACGAGGGCGGCGAGCAATACGAGGTGCATGTTCGGGCCGACGCCGCCGTGCGCAACGATGTGGACGCGCTGTCGCTCGTCACGGTGCCGTCGGCGCGGCTGGGCAGCGTGCCGCTGGGCGATGTCGTGGCGTTCGAGCAGGGCGCCGGCCCGTCCGACATCCGCCGCCGCGACCGCAGCCGCGCCGTCGTCGTCTACGCGGATGTCCTGCCGGGCGGCTCGCAGCAGGCCATCATTGACCGTGCCCGCGAGATCGCCGCCGGCATCCAGATGAGCCCGGAATACACCACCGGCCTCGCCGGACGCTCGCGCGAACTCGCCAAGAGCGCCCGCGCGTTCTTCACCGTCTTCCTGATGGCGCTCGCCTTCATGTACCTGATCATCGCCGCCCAGTTCGAGTCGTGGATCCACCCCGTCACGATCCTCCTCGCGCTGCCGCTCACGGTGCCGTTCGCGCTGGTGTCCGTGTTGCTGGCGGGCGAGTCGCTCAACATTTTCTCCATGCTCGGCGTGCTCGTGCTCTTTGCCGTCGTAAAGAAAAATTCCATCCTGCAGATTGACCATACGATCCACCTGCGCGAGGAGGGGCTGGAGCGAACGGCCGCCGTCCTGGCAGCCAACAAGGACCGCCTGCGGCCGATCCTGATGACCACCATTGCCTTCGTCGGCGGCATGTTGCCGCTGTTCCTGTCGCAGGGCACCGGCGCGGCCACCAACCACACCATCAGCGCCGTCGTCATCGGCGGCCAGACGCTCTCGCTGCTGCTCACGCTCATCGCGACGCCCGTCGCCTACACGCTGTTCGACGACGCGGCCCATAGCCGCCTCTGGCGGTGGCTCGCCCGCGGCCTCGGCGCGCTGGTGTCGCTCCCCGCCCGCCTCTGGCGCGGTCGCCGCGAGGCGTGAGGCCGGCCCGGCCGGGCGGCCGCTCAATCGCGCGCGGCCGACGCCGTGGCTATGCTCCGCGCGGCCACCGCAAGGGCCAACCAGCCGGCCAGGAGCAGCACGCCGCCAACCGGCGTAATGGCGCCAAACCACCGCAGGCCCGTCAGCGCGAGCGCGTAGAGGGTCCCCGAGAAAATGACCACGCCGGCCACCCACAACCCGCCGGCCCATCCCACGGCGCACGAAGGCGCCACCCGGGCCAGCGCGCCCGCCGCGACCAGCGCCAGCGCATGGTACATTTGGTAGCGCACCCCCGTCTCGAACACAGCCAGCATCTCCGGCTCAAGCCGCGCCTTCAGCCCATGAGCCGCGAACGCCCCCGCCGCAACCCCAACAAACCCCAGCACCGCCCCAACCCCCACCAACCAACCAGCAGCGCGCGGGGCGGTCATGCGAAACTTACCCAAACTCATAGGCCTGCGCTTCAGCCCTGTTGCGGCTCGATTTCGACACTCGCCTCGTCAAATGGCTCCTCGACGGCGTTACGAAGCCATGACGGAGAAAATCCTTCCGTTGATCTCCCCTCCACGACGATTGTCACTCTGCGGTCGTCGGACTTGTCGGCGAGGTTGGCGATGGCCGGGAATACCCTAAAGATCTGGTCTCTGGTTGCTGTGAACCTTAGTGTAACGGTGTGGCGGTTCAAATCGGCCGTCTCCTCGGCCGCAAGAGGAGTCGTGAGCGCGCCCGACGATTGAAACAGTGGCTCCTCCACTTGGTCGGCCGTTTCACATCCGGTCGAACCAGCCTGAAGCGCCGGGGCAACCACCGCCTTAGGAA
>JAOAAY010000027.1 GCA_026418615.1 Candidatus Sumerlaeaceae bacterium
GGGCGGTCTGGCTGGATGCGTGATGCTGGGCGATCGCCTCGATCAGGCGCGCTACCGCCTGAGCATACCGTTTTTTGTTTTCGATAATGCGCCGAATTATTGCCCGCCGGCGCAAGTGCCGGTCATGAACGAACCGGTGAATGTGGCCGTGGCCGTGTCTGGCGGCGGCGTGCGTTCGGCGGTGTTTGCCGCGGGGGTGATGGAGCAACTGGCTACGATTCCCGACCCGCGCAACGGCGGCGCCAGCCTGATGGACAATCTGACGGCCGTTGGGGGCGTCTCGGGCGGCAGCATGGCGGCCACCTATTTTTGCCTTTATAAACCAGACCGGTTTGCCGACCCCGCCGAAACGGCGGCATTTTTTCAGCGCTTCAAGTCCAACATGACGCTGGATGTGTGGATGCGCGGTTGGGCGCACTACCTGAGCCATCCGTGGGAGGGTGCGGCGCGCTATTACACGCGCTACCGGTTTGTTCAGAGTTACGCCAACGCCATTGACCGCCATCTGTTCCGCGGAGCGACATTCGAGGATCTCAACCGGCGCGAGGCACGAGGCGAGTCGCCCCCGCTGGTGGTGCATGCCGCGTCGCTCGACACGGGGCGCCGGTTCCTGTTCACCAACCTCAACACGGCGCAGAACTTTGCCGTGGATCCCCGCAAGGTTTTGGAGCGGATTCCCGCGGTGGCGCCGGCGCGCGACCGCACGGGTCTGACCATGCTGGCTCAGATGCAGGCGTCGCCTGTGTGCCGGTCGTTTGGCTTCGACACGATCAATTCCGACATCCGGCCGTTCCGGCTGGCGAGCGCGATTGCGGCGTCGTCGGGCTATCCATTGCTGCCCGGGCCGGCGGCGCTGATTGACTACGCCACGAAGGGCTATGTCCATGTGGCTGACGGCGGCATCAACGACAACTTTTCCATGGACGCGCTGGTGGAAATGTATCTGGCGCGGCTCCAGCGCGCCCCGCGGGCCAACCGGCTTGTCATCATTTCCATTGACGCCACGGGCACGGGCCGCGGCAAGGACAAAAGCGGCGACCCCGACGGTTACACGGGGGTTCTGACCTACGGCTCGCAGGCGTTCCTCCATCAGACGACGCGGGCGCAGACCTTTGCCAATGTGCTCTATGGCAACCTGGATTCGATCCGGGTGATTCCGATCCGCCTGCGCGAGATGCCGGGGCACGAGAATCTCGAGGATCTCGCGATGGGCGGCTCGATTTCGGAGAAGGACATGCACTTTGTTCTCAACGCCGCGGCTCAACTGACGGCGGCACACCGCGACGAGATTTTGCAGGCGGTGCGCCGGTAGCACTCGGGCGTTGCGTCTGGACGCAACGGGTTGATGGTGCCCGCAGATGAAAACCGTGCGTGTCCTTCACATCACCCCCAGCGTGCGTCTGCTCGGTGCGCGGCGCAGCCTGCTGGTGCTGGCGGCCGGGCTCGCCGGGTCGCGCTATGAGCCGGTGGTGCTCGTGCCTTCGGCCGCGCCCGCGAGCCTGACGGAGGAACTCGACCGGCGGAAATTGCGGTGGCTGCGCCTGCGGCTGCCACCTTGGCGCAAACTGGGCTCTTGGGCGGCGATGGCCTGGCGCGTGCATGCTTTGCGCCAAATCTGCGCTGCCGAAAATATCGGGCTCATCCATTGCAACGAGATCTATCCCAACCCGCACGCCGTCTGCGCTGCCCACACAGGCGCCCTTCTGCCCCAACTGGCCTCGGCGATGCTCGACCGGCGGCCGCTGGGCCTGCCCCGGCTGCCGATCGTCACTCACATGCGGCTGTCGGTCACGCCGCGCATGGTGCGCAATTATCTGCTCGAGCATGCCACACGACTCATTGCCGTCTCAGAGGCCGCCGCAGGCGATTTTGACCCGTTCACTTGGAAAGCGCGAAAAGTGCGTGTGGTGCACAACGGGGTGGATTTTGAGGAGTTTGAGGCGGCGCGAGAGCGGCGTCATCTGGTGCGCAAACAGTTGGGTTTCACAGAATCCGATTTCGTCATCGGCCAGATTGGGCTGCTGTCGCCGCGCAAGCGGCCCAAGTTTACCCTCGCGGCGGCCTCCATCATCCTCGCGCTGGCGCCGCACACCCGCTTTGTCTTTGTCGGCGAGCCCAGCCCGACAAACAAAGGTTATCTGGAGGAACTGCAGCGCGAGGCGGTCGCCCGCGGCATCGCGGACGCGGTGCGGTTCGTACCCTTCCAGCAGCGCGTGGCCGACTACTTTGCGGCGCTGGATTTGAATCTGCTCATCAGCAATGACGAAGGTTTCGGGCGGGTCATCATCGAGGCGGCGGCCGCCGGGGTGCCCACCTTCGGCAGTAATGTGGGCGGCATCCCGGAACTGATCCGCGACGGCGAGACGGGCTGGATCCTCGGGCCGCGCAACGCCCCGGACGAGGTGTTCGACACACTGTTGCCGGATTTTGCCGAGGCCGTTGCGCAATTGGCCTATTCGCCCGAAACCGCCCGCGCCGCCGGCGAGGCAGCCCGCCGCCATTGCCACGCCCTGTTTTCCGCCGAGCGCTATGTGGAGGGCGTCGCGAGGGTGTTCGACGAAGCCCTCGAGGAGCACGCCGCCGTGCTTCGGGGGTGACCTCTCAAACCCCTGTCCGTTTCGCTTGCACGCGCGAGAGCAAAACTTGGAATCTCGGCCCAGTAGGCATGATGGTCCGGGAGCCTTGGCCGTATGGGAGTAAAGGTTTATTGCAGAGTGTTTGCCTTCGCGGTGCTGCTCTTGGCGTGTCTGCCGCTGGGAGCCCAGCCCTGCTCGGAGACGCCGACAAGCCTGACCGACATTTCCGCGGTGGGCGGATGCAGCCAGTGTTCCAACTACCTCTGGCCGGGATCGCAGGAACTGAGCACTGCCACAAAATACGCAATCATCTCCGACCTCCCGGAGACTTTCTGTGGTGACGGAGTGCTGTATGCCACGGTTCCCGTGCTGCCGCCCGATGCAGCCGGTGTTGTCCCCCTCGCGATGCGCACGCAGGTCGCCCCCAACGGTTTCACCTACATTGACGACTCGTTCGATGTGTTTTTGTTTCACAACATCGTCGGCTGCACGCCCAACCCCGGATCCACCCGCATCGTTGTTTATGTGAAAAACGAAGGCACAGGCCCCATCACGATCAACCCCAAGCAGATTATCATCAACGACGGCGTCATCGGCACCGTGCATGAGATGGAGTCGAATCTGGGCCAGCGCGAGTTGAGCGAGAACTGGGACACGCCGATTTCGTCGGTGGTTCTGGCTCCGGGGACGGGCGATGTGATCGCGTACTCCAAGCGTTTCAATGACACGGCCAACACCTCCGACCGCAGCACCAATGTGAATTGCTTCGGGCGCGTGCGTGCTGCCGTGACAAACGCCAACCCGATAACCAGCCCTACCCGGCTTCATGTCTACATCGTGGCGATTGACGGCCAGCCGGTGGCCAACAACAAGACGCTGGCCGAAGCGAACCTGAATGTATACGCAAAATCCGGCGACAGTGTCAGCATCACGGCGCCGCCGAGCGGTTGCCAGATCAAACGGGCGGTCGGGGTGCACCGCACTTTTACCTGGCGCGGAGGCCCGCTGACGATGGACGCGCTACTGATCACCGCGCCGGGCCGAACCTTCCAGATGGCGCTATGGAAACTCGTCAGCACAGCGTGCACAGCGGCGCGCCAAAGCCGCGACATGGAACTCTACCCGCCGTTCACGCACAACGATACCATTGGCAACTATCATGTGAACTACCGGGTGCGCGTCCGGCTGATCAATCGCGACCAGATGGAGACACGCTCGGTTGACCTGAGGTTTGGCAAAACGACGGCTGATGTCGGCCTCGCGTGGCGCGTGGGGCTGAGCGACAACGGGCTGAGCGACGCGCAGGTGGACGCCCTGACGGTGACCACGGGCTGGGCCGGACCGAATCAGACCTCGACAACGCGTTCGTTTCTGACACCGGTCGGCGGTCCGGTGGCGCTCGGACCATGCAGCGCAAAAACAGTGGACCTCCGGTTTCTCATCCTCGGCAACAGTTCGCTTCCGTTCCAGATTCGGGCGGACTCCGGCGAAACAACCGGCCTGATCGTGGATAATCTGGATCCCGGATTTTCGACGCAAGGCTCCTGGCCGCCTTCGGCAAACCCCGGTTTTTGGGGAACCAATTCGCTCATCAATCAGGGGCCAGCCAGTGGCGACTGGGCGCGCTGGACGCCCAACCTTCCGGCGACCGGTCCGTACAAGGTTTATGCGTGGTGGGTGGCGTCGTCCAACCGTGCGGCAGCGGCGCCCTTCACGGTGGTTCACGCTGGCGGCACCACCGTGGTGCCGAGGGACCAGCGTATCAATGGCAGCCAGTGGAACCTGCTGGGCACCTTTACCTTTAACGCCGGCACGAGCGGGTATGTGCAACTGACAGACGCCGTTGGGGCAACCGAGTATGTGTCTGCCGATGCCGTGCGTTGGGTTTGGGATGTGCCAGTGTCGCTGTCCGGATGGGTGTTGGAATGATTTCTGAATGAGGCCTCGCCGAGGGCGGCGCGTGCGGGGTCTCGCGCTGGGCCGGGCGCCCTGATGCCGGTGGCTGGGTCAGGTGCCGGACGCCGGCGCAAGGGGCAGTCGGACGGTGACTGTTGTGCCGCGTCCGGGCGTGCTGTCGAGTTCGATGGTGCCGCCCAGCGCCTCCACGATGGCGCGGGAGATGGCCAGCCCGAGGCCGGTGCCGCCGGGTTTCGTGGTGTGGAACGGCTCGAACACGCGGGATAAATCGCGCGGCGTGATGCCCGCACCGTTGTCCGCAATCAGCACCTCGGCCATCGAGCGGCGCGCGCGGGCGCAGACCCGAACCGTGCCGCCGGTGTCCTGAGGCAAAGCCTCGCGCGCGTTCAACAGGAGATTGAGAAACAGTTGACGCAGGGCCGGCTCGGCCGCCTGCACGAGAAGGGGAGCCGACGGGAGTTCCTCGGTGAAGACGATGCAACGCGGCGCACTCTTGCGCATGAGCGCGATCACGCGTTCCAGTTCCGCGGCCAAATCCACGGCGCGGGTATCGCCGAGTTCGGGCGGGCGCGAGAGCGACAGGAAATGCGACACCAATTCGTTGAGTCGGTTGACCTCGGCCATGATGTCGCGGGCATTTCGGGCAGCCTGACTGTCCGCCGGCGCGTCGGCTGCGATTTCCTCTGACAGAGCGCGCACTATGGCCAGCGGATTGCGCAATTCGTGAGCCACTCCCGCGGCGAGCGCTCCCATGGCGTCAACGCGCGCCGCGCGCAAGGCCGAACGCTCGGCCGCCACGGCATACGAAAACAGGCGGTAAATCGAATATCCGATCAGGACAAGCAGCGCACTGCTCAGGAGCATCTGCGTCGTGACCCGGCGGCGAAGATCGGCAATGGCGCTGAGATAGGGCGGGCTGACCGAGACCTGCACGATCGCCAGCGGGGTGGGATTTTTGCTGTCGGATCCCACGGGCACATAGGCGCGCTTGTAGGGGCGCCGGTCGCCTTCCATGTCGAGGTAGTAAAGCGCCGTCGTGGCCGGCCTGCCCGCGACGGCCTCCTCAAAGGCCGTGCGGTCGAGATCCATCAAAGGATAGGGATCGCCGGGATCCCAGCGTCCAAGCGAATCGGCAACGACAGTCCCGCGGGGAGTGATGAGCACAGTCTGCGCCAGATCCAGAAAGTCCTGGAGAGCCGCGAGGCGCGATGCCAAGTCGCGCTGGGTTCCGGTTCCGGCCATGGCCTCGATCACACGCTGCTCGTCCTCGACGGGCTGCGTGCGAACAACGGACAGCACCAGCGGCGTGCCCTCCCGCTCGAGGTCGCGCGCCACAGTGCGCGCCGCAAACACCAGACGCTCGGCCAGATCAACCTCCTTCGACGCCTCGAACCGGCGGAGCAATCGCCAGGTGGACAGGTTGAAGACCAGCAACACGGCCACGATGAAGATGAGTGCGGCGAGCGGCGGGATGCGCCGGCCCCCGAGGCGCGGCCGGCTGGGTTCCCGCCCCGCCACTCTGGTTGATCTGTGTTTCACCTGTCCCGTCCCATGGGCGCTTTTGCGCGGGGGACGAAGGCGATGCAACCGCTGAAGAGGCGTCTAAGCGGCGGTCTCGACGCGCTGGGTCAGCAGATGCAGAAACAGCCCGACATCCGTCACGATGCCGGTGGACTCGAGGCTTCCGCGGTCCGTCAGTTTTGTGACAGTCGCCGGGTTGATATCCACGCAAATCATTTTCACGCCGGCGGGGATCATGTTCCCCGCGCCGACAGAGTGCAGCATGGTGGATAGCATGAGGACGAGATCGGCGCCTTCGAGCAGGCGGGCGTATTCGCGCTGCGCGACGACGAGATCCATGATCGTGTCCGGCAGGGGGCCGTCGTCGCGGATGGAACCGGCAAGGGCGAACGGCACGCTTCGCTTAATGCACTCGTACATGATGCCCTGCGTCACGAGTCCTGATCCGACGGCATTGGCAATGGAGCCGCAGCGGCGCACGAGATTGATGGCCTTGAGATGGTTGCGATGGCCTTCAGCCACGCTCTCGCCGCGGCGCAGATCCACGCCCAGCGAGGTTCCGTAGAGGGCGTGCTCGATGTCGTGGGCGGCGAGGGCGTTGCCGCCAAGGAGCGCCTGAATCCATCCGCCGCGAATAAGCCGGGCCAGGTAGGGACCGCCGCCAGTGTGGATGACCACTGGTCCCGCCACAGCAACGATGCGTCCTCCTCGGGCGCGGATGCGGCGCATTTCCCACGCCAGTTGCTCGACTGCCACCTCGACGCGCCGTTCGCTGGAGACGCCGCTCACCATGAACCCAAAGTCGTCGTGTGACACGCGCGGACGGCGTGCGCGAATGCGAATGCCGGCCACGCCGCACACCACGCGGTCGCCGCGGCGGACATCGCGCATCAAAGTGCAGCGGACACTTCCATCCGGGGCGACGACCAGCGCGGCATCCATGCGCTGGCCGGTGGCCTCCACCCAGCGGCCGCCAAGGCGAACCTCAGTAGGATAAATGGTGGTGCTGTAGAAATCCTCAGGCAGAACGCCGTCGGCGTCGGCCTCGACGAGTTCGGCGTCGCGCTCATCTTCGGCCACGACAGCCCCGCGATCCACAAGGCGCCGCGTCAGGTCGGCCAAGCGGGCCTCCGAGGGCGCAAATACGCGCAGGCGCACGACACTGACCATATCGCGGCGGGCGCCCGGCTCAAACTTTTCAATGGAAAAACTGCCGCCGGAATCGGTCACCACATCAAGAGCCTCGTTCATCAGGCCGGTGCTCAGCAGGTGGCCGGACAGTTCGAGGGTGCATTCCCGCACGGGCGACTGGACGGGTGGCGCCCCGGCGGCTGGCGGGGGCAGATCCTGCTCGAGTTTCAACGAGAGGCACTTGGCCGCACCGCCCGCCAGCATGAACTCTGTCAGGGGCGTGGTGAGAACCTCGAACCCCCAGCGGTTGAGGCGCTCGCGCAGGGCGGCACTGGCATAGTTCATGATGACGGCGTCGCCCGCCACCACGGCGTTGCAGGCAAAGTTGAGCGCGTCCTCTTCGCCGACTTCATAGCGGTCTTCCGGCGCGACCCGATTGCGGATCGTTTCGACGGACGGATCGTCGAAGGCGGGCGGAAAGTAAAACACTTTGCCGCCGGGCAGCGGCGCGAAGCAGGTGTCGAGGTGATAGAAGCGCTGGTCCACCAGGCGCAACGACACGACTTCCACCTGAAAAATATCTGTCAGGTCCCGATGGGTCTCGAGAGCCGACCGCACGCCGTAACCGGCCCACAACAGCCGCTGGCCGGGCTGGAACAGGGCGTCGCCCTCGCCCTCGAACGCGGCACCCGAGCGCAATTCTTCTACGCGGAAGCCTGCCGAGCGAAACCAGGCACGGTGATGGTCCACCTCCGGCTCGCGCTGGGCATAGAAAAACCGTGACGGGACAAAGATGTCGCCGGCAACCAGGCCGCCGTTGGCGGTAAAAGGCATATCCGGCAGGCCGGAGGCTGGCGCAATCAGGCTGACCTCGGCCCGGGCCGAAACCAGCGCGTGAAGACCCTCCCACTGGCGCCTGGCCTCCTCTGCACGCGCACGCCCCACATTGCCGTCCATCCAGGGATTGATCACATACTCGACGCCAAAGAAATCGGGGCGGCACATCAGGTAGCGCATCATTCGGCGCCTCCAGTTTCCAAGGATTTTGCGGCACACAAAAGCCCCCCGGTGCCGCTCAGCATCCGGGGGGCAACGAGAAACACTTCAGGTTCGGCTTGCAACCGCTAGTAGATGCTCCAATCCCGGACCCGGGCAGGAGGCCCGTAATAGGCCTGAGCGGCGGCTAAGAAGGCGCTCTCGCTCGGATAGTCCACACTCGAGAAGATCGAGACATTGTCGATGCTGATGACGACCGGCTGGCTGGACGCCGCGGCGAATGTGGCACCAAAGCCGATACGGCCGAGCCCCGCCGTGTTGGTGTTGGAGAGCCCCGTCGAATCCACCACATTGTTCAACAGGCCGCTGTTGCAGTTGAGCACCCAAATCTTGACGGCTCCTGCTCCGCCACCGGCCAGTGTATGGCGCACCAACACGGCGCGCCAAACACCATCGTCCCACCGATTGCCAACATTCGCCGCTGGGTTCACAGGCTTCGAGGCGTCAAAGGCGTCGGTGCTGATGATTTGGGTGGCTCCGAGACCGTTCGTGTTCGCGAGGCGGAACACCCCGTCCACAACCACCATGCCCGACAAATTGCCGGTCCCGACCACCCGCAACCGAATGACATCCAAATCATTGTTTGTCAGAGTTGGGGCGACCAAATCCACGCGGATGGGCACAACATATTGCAGCACGCCCGCGCCCGTGCCGGCCAGAGCCGAGGCGAATTGCAGGTCCAGATACGAATCCACAGTGCCGCTCGTCTGAATATATTTGCTGTCGGTCGTGCGCGGCAGATCCGTCGCCGGATTGTTGACCAGCCCAATCGCGTCGAAGCCCGCGCCGGGCGTAAAGGGTTCCGCCCATGTCCCGCCCGCAATGGACGATGTGCCCGCCGGAGGCGAGGTCGCCGTGAGACCGGAAAAATCCTCCGTCGTCTGGGCTGATGCCGCCCCGGCCAGCGCAACAGCCACTGCGACAACCGATTTCCTAAACCATAATTTCATTGTCTGTTTTCTCCCTCAGCAAAAAGAATACGGTTTTGGTTCTGTATTTTGTTGAAACAACAATCTCCTGCAAAGCGTTTTGAGCAGATCACCTCCTTCAAACTGCTACCCGGGCAACTGTTCGCGCCCTTTGCGCTCAAACACTTCGAAGTTGAGGTAGGATGGTAATTGGGGCTTAAAACCGTGCGGCAAACGACGGGCTAAGGTGCAAATGAGGTCTGTGAGCGCCTCGACATCCGAGGCCGATACGATTTCCGGTGCGATGCGCCCTGCGGTGCGGTCTTGGTTGTGGTAGTTGCGGACGGGAACGCACACAGCACCGGCGCGCAGTCCGGCGCGAGTGAAGGCTGTGGCCTCACATGTCCCGCCGTCCATCAGCGCGCGGCGTGCGCGTATGTCGTGCTCCCGCGCAACAGTCCACAAACTGTCAGTGAAATATCCGTCAAAGGTGCTTGACCGGTCGCCCACCCGGATGACTGCGCCTTCGCCCATTTGAACGCCGGGCCGCTCGCTGCTCGTCTCGACGGAGACGAAGACGCTGTCGCGAGGCAGCAGAGCCGGCCATGGCTCCGAGCCGACCAGGCAAATCACGCCGCAAAAGCCCGCCTCCTCGGCGCGCGAGAAGATTACTCCGATGTCTACATCCGGCTCGGCGGACAGCCGTTCGAGCACCTCGACAAGGACGCCGCACGAAATGAGGTCGTCGCATGCGCGCGTGCGCACCTCGTCGCCCGCGAGTTCGAATGGCTTGAGGTCCCACATGGCCAGCACGGCCCCGTCGGCGTCTGCCTCCGTCTCGATGTTCACGCGGCGGTTATCGGTTTCGGGCAAAACCGCGCTGGCACTGACGATTCGTCCGGCCACGCCAAGATCATCCGCGGAGCGGAAGAGTCGCACTGGGGCGCCCTCGAAAAACGAGTCGTCCACGCGGCCTTCAAAACGGCCCTCGTAGCGGCGCGGTGCGACGGGCTGGGCTCCCGCTGGGCGCGGGAAAATGAATCCCGGGTGATCCAGATGTGCCACAAAAACAGGTGTCAGCGGCGAAGGCGCTCCTCGCCGCAAGCGCGCAATGCGGTTGCCAAAACGATCAACCTCCACTTGCACGCCGGGGATTTGCGCCAGCGTCGCGTCCAATCGGGCGCACATCCAGTGCTCGCGGAAAGGCGCCGTCGGCACTTGAATGAGATTTTCGATGTGCGCGAACAACCGGCTTCGGGCGGTTTCTATGGCCGGGGCGAGCGTCACGGATTGATGGACCCGACCGATTCCTTCTGGGTGCGGGTGATGTCGCCGTCGGAGATGGTCCCGTTAGTCGGATCATAAGGCATGTGCAACTGAGCGGGGCCGACGGTGATGAGGTTGCGGCGGCGGTCCGGTCCCAACGACGCCGTGATCCATTCGCCTTCCACTTGGCGCGCCTGAATGGCGGCCGCGGTGTCGGGGCCGAACGCGACGCGCCGCGGGTCGCGGTTGCTCTGGTAATAGTAACGGCGGCCGGCCCGCGGATCGCCCGCGGCACTCAGCGGGTCTGCCGGCTCTGGCCCGTAAGTGCTGATGCCCGGCGTCGCACCGTAATTGTTATACTGCCAGTCGCCGAGGTTGGCGCTGATGAAGGGGTCCTGGAAATTCGCCGAGGAAATATAAGCAATGGGCGTGCTCAACTGGTTGGGGATCACGCGCAGCACCGAGGTATCGCCTGTGCTCCACGGCGTGGGCGGATAATGACTGTTGTCCACCCGATAACTTTCCAAACCGGTGGCGATGGAACGCAAGTCGGCCCGCGCGCGGCTGACCTTGGAGCGGGTCTGAGCCTCGAGGAAATTCGGGACGGCAATGGCCGCGAGAATGGCGATGATGGCCACGACGATCAACAATTCGATCAGCGTGAAGCCTCTCCAGCGGCCTTCCTCAGTCAAATTCACTTTCGAGAGACGCATGTCAGTTCACCCTGTCAAAAGATATAAAAACATTCCATTACCCGCGATGCAAATCGGGGTAAACTTTTGGATTTTTAGAAACAATGGCATAAAAATGGCAACAGGTGGAGTTTAGATGGCACAAAAAATTCCTTCGTTGCTACTCCAGCCTGTTGGCTGGCAGAGAGAAAGCGGTTCTTTTTGCGCAAAACCACGGGCCTGCCGAGACGGTCAGGGGACACCGACGGGAGATTCCACGGCCACACCGCTTTCTTTTGGTGCGTTGCGGGATTTCGCTGCCTCGTCGAGTGCCATGAGGATGGCCTCGTTTGTTGCCGGGATAAACAACGGAACTGGTCGCCCGGCGGCGGCGTAGGTCAGAGCGTTTTTCACGGCTTCGAACACGCAAACGGCCAACAGGAGAGGAGGCTCGCCCACAGCCTTGGAACTGAAAATGTTGCGCTTGTTGAGATCGTTGTCGAGGACGGCCACCCGAAAGATTCGCGGTACATCTCCGATGCTGGGGATTTTGTATGTGGTGGGCGAATGCGACAAGAGTTCGCCGCGGGCGCCGTACACGAGTTGTTCCGTCGTTACCCAGCCCATGCCCTGAATGAAGCCCCCGATAACCTGACCCCGGTCTACACCCGGATTGATCATCCGGCCGATATCCATCAGCAAGTCCACGCGCTCGACGGTCAGGTCGCCCGTGAAGCGGTCCACGAGTACCTCGGCGACGGCGGCTCCGGTCGTGTAGTAGAGAAACGGAGCCCCTTGGCCGGATTCCCGGTCGAATCCGGCGAGGGGTGTCGCATAGAACCCGCGGGCGCCGAGATCCACTCGCTCGCGCCGGCATATGCCGGCGAGTTCGCTGAAGTCGAGGCGCTGGTCCGGATTGCGAACATCGAACACGGCTCCATCCGCAAAGCGCACTTGAGCGGGGTCGGCGGACGGGCCGCCGGCGGCCTCAAAGTGGCGCGCGGCACACTCGGCCATGCGCCCGCGGATTTCCGCGCACGCGCGCACTGCCGCCGTGCCGTTGAGATCCGCACCGGCTGAGGCCGCAGTCGGCGAGGTGTTGATGTTGCGTTCCGTGGAAGTCGGCAGCACGACCACCGCCTCGAGCGGCAAACCAAACTCGTCGGCCACCAATTGGCGGATTTTGGTGTTCACCCCCTGCCCCATCTCGGTGGCCCCGGTGGAGACCTGCACCGTCCCGTCCATGAGCACGCTCACGAGGGCATTTCCCTGATTCAGGAATTTTGTGGTGAACGAGATGCCGAACTTGACGGCCGTCATCGCGAGGCCGCGCAGGTGGGTGCGGGAGGTCGCGTTGAATTGCTGCACGGCGCGGCGGCGCGTCGCATAGTCGCTGGTGCGCTCGAGTTCGTCGAAGATCCGGGGCAGCAGATTGCCCTCGACGGTCTGGCCGTAGGGCGTTGTGTTGCGCTCGGAGACGCCGTAAAGGTTCACGCGGCGCACGGCCAGCGCATCGCGGCCGAGCGTCGCGGCGATGTCCTCGAGGATCGTCTCAATGGCCGCCACGCCTTGCGGCCCGCCGAAGCCCCGGAAAGCCGTATTGGGGGGCAGATGGGTTCGGCAGACCTGACCGGTGATCTCCACATGGGGCAGATAATAGGCGTTGTCCGCATGGAGCATCGCGCGCTCCATGATCGCCGTGGACAGATCGGCGAAGGCGCCGCCGTTGGAATGAAATTCAATGGACAGACCCAGCACGCGGCCGTCGTCGTCAAATCCCACGCGGTAGCGCGTGCGGAACTCGTGGCGTTTGCCGGTGGTTTTCATGTCGTCGTCCTTGGACCAGACGACGCGCGCCGGACGCCCGGTATGCCGGGCCACGAGCGCAGCCATGACGGCGGGAATGGCCGCTTGAGTCTCCTTGCCTCCAAAGCCGCCGCCCATGCGTCTGCAGATGCAGACCACTTCGTGCATGCCGAGGCCCAAGGCTTCGGCCACGACCGCTTGGATCTCCGTCGGGTTTTGAGTGGAGGAATGGACGACCATCTGCCCCTGCTCGCCGGGGATGGCGATGGCCGCCTGGCTCTCCAGATAAAACTGTTCCTGTCCGCCGCTGCGGAATTCGCCCTCGAGACGGTGGGGTGCGCTGGCAATTGCCGCCGCGGCGTCGCCGCGGGCGATGCGCCGGCGCGGGCCGATGAACAGGCCGGCCGCGCAAGCCTCTTCGATCGTCAGGACGGGCGGCTCCGCAGCAATATCAAGGCGAACGAGCGCCCGGGCGCGGCGCGCGGCCTCACGCGACTCGGCAGCAATGATCGCGACCGGCTGGCCCGTGTAGGAGACGCGGTCGGACGGCAGAAAAGGCTCGTCGCAGATGATGGATCCGAAACGGTTGCGGCCGGGAATGTCCGCAGCAGTCAGAATAGCCACGACGCCCGACACCCGCAGGGCCTCGTCGGTGTCCACGCGCCGCAACAAACCGTTGGGCAGGGGACTGGGGACATAGTCCACCCATAACTCGCCGGCGAGCGCCGGCAGATCGGCGATATAGGGTGCCGTTCCCGTGGCGTGGCCGCGCGCCGAGTCGTGGGGCACGGGTTTGCCGGAGTGGGGCATGATGATTCCTCCCTACCGCACCGCCCCCGCAGGCGCGGGTTGTGCGTCATGGTAAAACTTGACCAAGATGTTTTCTGCCAGCCTGCGCCGGTAACGCGCCTCACCGCGGACATCCGTGATGGGGCTGATCTCCTGCGCCGCAAGGTGTCCGGCCTCGCGCATGGTCTCCTCCGTGAAGGGGCGGCCTTCGAGCCACTGCTCCGTCCGGGCCAGCCGCAAGACGACGGGTGCAACCCCGCCCATGGCCACGCGCATCCATTCGATGACGCCGCCATCGCCGAGGCGCGCCAGCACGGCGGCCGTAAAGGTCGAAATGTCCATGTCGCGCCGCTTGGAGACCTTGTACAAGCGCAGGATTTCGCCCCGCCGCGGCAGGGGCACGCGGACTTCGGCCACCAGTTCGTCCGGCGCCAGATCCAGTTGCTTGTAGCCGCGGTACAGGCGCGTCAGCGCAACCCGGCGCCGTCCCGCTCCGCCGGCGATTTCCACCTCCGCATGGGTCACAAAAAGGAATGGCAGCGAGTCGGCGATGGGCGACCCGTTGACGATGTTTCCGCCAATCGTTCCCGCGTTGCGGATTTGCGGCGAACCAAACAGGGTGATGATGCGGTGAAACTCGGGGACGAGGTCCTCGGTGATGTCACCGATGGCCGTCCAGGTGGCGGCGGCGCCCATCCGAAGGACGCCATCGGCCGCGACGACATCGGACAACCCTTCGACATGGGAAAGGTCCAGCACCACGGAGGGTACCCGTAGCCCCTTGTTATGTTGAACGCCGAGGTCGGTGGCCCCGCAGACGACCGCAGCGTCGGGGTGGCTGGCCTTGAAAACAACGGCCTCTTCGAGCGTCCGCGGCGCAAATAATTCCATGGTTTGCCCGCCGCGGACGGCGGAGATCGCCGCGGGCTGGGCGGCGGCCCCGGCCAGATCCGCCAACATGGCTTGCTCCGGGTACAATTGTGCGAGTGGCGGCACAGACGCCGGGTCAATGGATTCTCCGGCCTCGATGATCTGGACATATCCGGTGCAGCGGCAAAGGTTCCCGCTCAGCGCCCGCCGCAGAGCATCCGCGTCAAGAGGTTCCGGGCGGTGGCGCCCATCGTCCGTCTCAAAGGCCCCTGCCATGGCCATCACGATGCCGGGCGTGCAAAAGCCGCACTGCGACCCGTGATGGCGCACCATGGCTTCCTGAACGGGATGGAGCGGATCGTTTTCACGGCGACCGGGCGTCAGGCCCTCCACGGTCACAATATGGCAGCCATCCATTTGATAGACAAAACAGATGCACGAGTCCACCGGCAGATAATGCAAGCGCCGGCCGCGCGGCCGGCCGACCAGGACGGTGCACGCGCCACAGTCGCCCTCGGCACAGACGATTTTTGTGCCCGTCAGGCGCAGCCGCTCGCGCACGAAGTCGGCCAGCGTGAGGAACGCATCGGCGCCCCGCACTTCGTGCCGTTGGCCGTTCACATATAGCAGCAAGTGGTCGCGCATTGTGGCCGCCCATCCTGGTGCCGAGCTGGGCACCAAGCCTGCATCCTACACGCAGACTCCAGTTATACAAGGCAAATGGCGTACTCTTGACCCGAGAACGACGGTTTGGCGGGAGCCTCGGCGTCTCCCGCATGGAATTCGAAGCCGCGCGTCGTCGGGCGGACGAACCCGGCCGGGCAGTAGCGGTCGTGACCCGTCACGACAATCCACCGACGCTCGTAAGCCTCGCCGAAAAGCGCTTTCTTCTCCTCGACGCTGGTCAGAGGCTGATTATCGTACGACGCCAGATAGGCCAGTGCGCCGTTGGCCACCGTGGGCGCAAGGTCGGAGACGAAGGCCACGCCCGTGGCGGGTCGGCCCGACTCTGTCCAACGGGGGAGAGGCTCGTGGACAATGACGGCCTGCAGGGCCCGGGTGTGACCGTGGAGCAGACGCAGTTCGATGCCCGGAAGAATTTCGCCCGGGCCGTCAAGGGTTTCGAGCAATCCGTGCTCCGCCACAGGCTGCCAGTTTTCCGGTTGGAAACTGGCGGCATCCTTTTCGGACGGGTGTTGCGCCCAAGCAAGGTGGTCGCGCTGGACGAAGTGCCGAGCGCGCGGGCAAAGCGGTGCCGGGGCACCCTCGGGGCTGGCGACCGTGGACCCGCCGGCGTGGTCGAAGTGCAGGTGGGTGTAAATGAAATGAGTGACGGACTCTGGAGCGACTCCCTGACTGCGCAGGGCGCCGGCCAATCCGCCGTCCGGCGCCGCCTCAACGCCGAAAATGTCGTCGCGCTTCGGCCCCATTTTGAGACCGCATCCGGCGTCCACTAAAACAATGGCGTCAGGGCGACGCACCAGCAGCGACCATCCGGCCAGCAGCACACGGTTGCGGTCGTCATAGTGCGGGTACGCCCGCGACCAGAGCACTTTCGGCACCGCGCCAAAGATGCCGCCGCCATCAAGGCGAAACCATTCGCCGGCAAGAAGGGTCAACGCGGTCATGACCGGGAAAGGTAGCCGCCGGACCACGCCGATGGCAAGCGGCCAGGTGCGCGCCCGCCGAAAGACTTGCGGCGGGCGCGCATGAACCGTTTGGTGCCCGCCTTGTCTATTCGATTTCGAACCGACTCACGCTGACCGGGAAGCCGGGTATCGAAATCTGGATGTTGTCCACCCATGTGCCCTCGTTGGCAGCCGGCGCGCCGGTGTGATTCTCGCGGAATCCCACCATAAACGCCCCGGAGGTAGGTCCTCCGGCCGGGATATTGCCGCGGAAGACATCGGTGTTGTTGATGCGGGCGATCAGCCGATCACCGGCCGGACGGGACGGGTCAATGGTCAGCATGAAAGTCGTCCAGCCGCCGTTGGGGGCACCGGTGGCCGCACGAGTCACCGATCCCAACAAGGTCACAGGAGCGGAGTCCATCCGATCGTTGGACACATGGAGGAACTCAAACACGCCCGGGTGATCCGGACGGCCGTCGTTGAGGTTGGCTCCGGCCGCGTTTTCGTAGATAAGCCAGTACCCCGATTCGTAGCCGAAAGCGTCCGGGGGATTGTTGGCAAAGAAAACGCTGCCCTGACGACAGGCGATGCCAAGCCCGATGGCTTGCACGGGGTGAGAACTGCTGTTGATGTAGACCTCGCCCGTTACGGTGTAGCCGCCGGCGAACGATCCGAGCGCAGCATCGCCAAACACCGACACCTGGCCGCCGCCGGAAGTGTCCACGCAGCGGTGCACATTCCCGCCGCTGGGCGAAGCGCCCACAGCGGAGGGACCAACGGCGAACGACTGGTAAGTCGTAAAGGCATTGGGCGGCGGCGAGTTAAAGTTATAGGTGACATTGCTGGTGATGCTGCCGCCGTTGGGTGCGCCGGGGGTGGCTGGCATGACGGAAAAATCATTCCCGTTGACATTGGTGTCGTTGCCGTCGGGGTAGCGACCTTTCGTGTATGGAACCCCGCTGGCGGTCGTGCCCGGCCCGATCTCGCCGAGCCAAGGCCAGCCTTCGCTCGTGACATTCCGACAGGCTGGCCTCATCAGGTTGCCCAAGCCACCCATGGCTTCGTAAACAACCGAGTCATACTCGTTGCCCGTGGCGGTGTTGTAAATTTGCATCGCCGAGGGATTCACATCGGGAATGTTATCTGCTGCACCCCAACCCGGGGGTACCAGATTGACACCCGGGACGCCTGTATCGCCAACAACGAACAAACCGCTGGAGGGGATGACCTGACCGGTCAACGACACGCTGGAGAGCACATCACCCGTCGTGGCACTATAGAAGCGCAACTCGGTTCCTGTCGGGAAAGCGCCCGCCGGTCCGTGGATTTCCACAAACTCAGACGCAGCATTGCTGTAACGGAACTCGTTAATGACATAGTTAATTCCGCCCGGATTGCGGTGCGTGTAACTGAGTTCATCGAAAGTAATCTGACCGCTGCCAGCGCCGCCGCCTTGAATGATAAAGCCTAAGAACCCGATGTCGCGCGCACCGTTGCCGGCCGTGTTGAGCACGCCGTTGCCATCAAGGAATGCCGGCTCGTTGGTATCGTAGGCGATGATCTGAGTCGGATCATTGATGTTCCATGTCAATGTCTGCCAGCCCGTGGTGCTGAGTGTGATGGGCGGCGAGACTTCGATCTGCCGGTTGCCGTCGAGCAGCGCCATGCGGATCGTGCGAGGCGAGTAGTTGGCGGCCACATGGATCGGGCAGATGAATTGTGTGTTGGCATCCACCCGCACGACGCACGAGTGAACATCGGTCACGGCCGGGTTAATGTTGCTATGAAGAACCTCGTGGCGGAAAAACAGCCTGTTGCCGGAGGGGTTTTCGAAATCAAATGTCAGCCGGACGGCGTTGTTAGTACTGGCTGGCCGGCCGGTGCCTGAGGGCGAAACGATCAAGGCTCTGGCCGAGTCATTGTCCGTGTCGCCGGAGGTGTCAGGGCTCTCGTTAGGATCACGCCAGCGCGGGTCCAGACCTTCGAAGCCCTCAAAAACGAAGACTTTGTCACTGGGCGGCGACAGGATTTCTTCGCACAACTGATAAATGTGCGGATAGGTGCGAGTCCGCGACACAGTGGTGCCTGATATCGGTTCGTAACTGCTTGTCTCGGCCATCCACATGAGGCTCCACCAGCCGACGCCGCCGAGCCGTCGTCCGTTGAACTGGGATGTCCCGTTAGCCGGACAACTGAGCGCCGCGCGTATCTTGTGTTCGAGGCTGCGCACAGAGTCCCAAGTTACAGTGAAATTATTGCTGCCGTTATTATAAGTGTACCACTCGACCTCATCGCCCGTGACATAGTTGGTAGGCCATGGCCCGCCAAAGTCGGTGCGGAGGGTCGTGTCGTAGAGTCCGTCGGTAAAACCCTGACTCACCGGACTACTTCCCGTGGCGCCATAGGTTGTGATGCCTTGCCACCGGCGGGAGTAGGAGGGCCAGACCAAGACGCACTTCTCAGGCGGAAGCCCGGCGTTGAAGTAGTCGTGCAATTCGGGCACGCAACTGTTGAAGTCGCCGATAGCGCGCGCTGTGTTGCCCGTGGCCCAGTCGTAGGTGCTGTACAGCATGTAGTTTATGTAAGGTTCGATGGCAGAGATGTTCCAATAGGTGCTGTCGTAGATGGCATGAGTGTACACGCTGATTTCGTACTGGGGCGGCAACGCTGTGCGCATCTCTTGGAGAAAGGCGGAAATGCCGTCGCGGGTGGAAGTTCCCCATGAAAATTCAAAGTCAAAATTGACTCCGTGGCAATAGGAGTCGCCAGTCACCAAGTTAACCACATTGTTCACCAGCGCGGTGCGATAGGCGGGGGTGGTCATCACCGATGTGAGGATTGACGCGTCAAAGTCTTTATTTCGCACGACGAGGATCACTTTGACACCGGCGGCCTGCGCGGCGCCGCCAGCCTTGAGACTGGCGTCGCGACCCGTGAAGGCTGACGGATTAAACAGCGATCCGTCATTCTGAAAATCCACGAAGAGCGTACCGACATGGGTCAGTGAGTTCCATCGCACATGGGGCAGGATGGACTCGCTCTGGATGTAGCCGAAATTAATGAAATGGGGTCGAGGCGATGGCACGGACGCCATGGGTTGGATGGTCGTTCCTGCCGTACCCGTGGCCGAATCGCCGCGGTCCTCGGCTTTGACTGGAGGTTGGCTGGCCAATTCTTTTTCCTGCAGGCCGGCGGCACTCTGGGTCGGTGGTGCTGCCGGCTCGGCCGGGGCCGGGCCGATGGATGGCTCGCCCTGATCAGCCGCGAAAGTCGCCGGGGGCAGGATGAAAGCGGTTACAATCAGACAGGCTGCGCAAAAAGCCCGCCACAAGGATGAGTATCCCATAGTGTTGTCTCCCAGGGCTTACGGCCCTCCCAATGTTTCGCGAGAACGGGTGCCCCTTTCTCGCCGCCGTTATGCGAACATAGGCATATTTCCGGCTATTCACGCAACCGGAAACGATAAGCCGGGCGCAAGTTTTGAGGCTGTCCGTTTTCGCTCTCCGATTGGAACTGGGCTTGATGATGCTCCTCGTTCAATGTTCTTGCGGTTTCGTTTCGCGTATGCGATGCCCGCCGCGTTAGAAAACGGATGATTTTTGGGACGCTAAATGGATCTTGACCCTGTATTTCTTGCCCGGTTGCAGTTTGCTTTTACAGTGATGTTTCATTATCTGTTCCCGCCCCTGACGATCGGTCTCGGCGCGGTTATGGTCATCACCGAATCAGCCTACATGCTGACGAAGAACCCGCTTTATGAAACTTCGGCGAAGTTTTGGACGAAAATTTTTGCCGTGACCTTCGCGATGGGGGTGGCCTCGGGGATCGTGATGGAGTTTCAGTTCGGGACGAACTGGGCCACCTACTCGCGCTTCGTCGGGGATGTGTTTGGCTCGGCGCTGGCGGCGGAGGGCGTGTTTGCTTTCTTCCTCGAGTCGGGGTTTTTGGCTGTGCTGGTGTTCGGGTGGGATCGGGTGTCGCCCCGCGTCCATTTTTTCTCAACGATCATGGTGTTCCTCGGCTCCGTGTTCTCGGCCGTTTGGATCGTCGTGGCCAACTCCTGGCAGCAGACTCCCGCCGGATTTCATCTCGTGCAGACCGCGGACGGTCTGACGCGCGCGGAGATCACGGATTTCTGGGCCATGGTGTTCAATCCGTCCTCGATGCTGCGCCTGTCCCATGTGCTGGTGGGGTCGTTTATCCTGGGCGCATTTTTCGTCATGAGTGTCACCGCGTTTTATATTCTGCGCGGCAAGCATCTGGAGTTTGCAAAGCGTTCCTTCACTTTCGCGCTGGTTTTCGCGGTGATCGTCTCCATCGGCCAGTTGCTGGTGGGACACGAGCATGCGCAGCAGGTCGCGGAGACCCAGCCGGCAAAATTGGCGGCATACGAGGGGCTTTACCAGACGCCTGAAGGCGGCGCGCCCCTGACGCTCTTCGGCGTGCCCAACGACAAGGAGCAGCGTCTCGACTATGCTATCGCGATTCCGGGTCTGCTGAGTTTCCTCGTGCACGGCGATTTCAACACGCCCGTGCCGGGACTCGACCAGACGAAACCGGAAGACCGCCCGCCTGTGGCGCTTCCGTTTTACTCTTACCATATCATGGTGGGGCTGGGCATGTTTTTCATTGGCATCACCCTGCTGGCGCTGATGTTGCTGCCGCGGGGGCGCCTCTTTGAGCAGCGGTGGTTGTTGTGGATTTTTGTGTTTGCGGTGATTGGGCCTTACCTGGCCAATCATCTCGGCTGGGTGGCGGCCGAGGTCGGGCGTCAGCCATGGTCGGTTTACGGCCTGTTGCGCACGGCTGACAGCGTGTCGAAGTCCGTCACCGCGCCCGAAATCCTGACTTCGCTGATCATGTTTGGCTTCATCTACTCGCTGCTGTTCGCCGTGTGGGTCTTCGTGCTCAACGACAAGATTCAGAAGGGGCCGGATGAACCGGGCGCGCCGCCGCCCGACACAACCACGCTGGATGGTCTGATGGAGGCCGCGACGGGGTTGGAATCAGGCCGCGCCTCCATGACATCCGCCAAAGACCCCGGCGAGTCGCTGGTTTGAGGCCGCGCATGACCGCCGCGACCCGCGCCGCTCAACGCACCGTTACCTGAGGAGGAGACAGGCTCTTGGATCTGAACATGTTGTGGTTTTTTCTGATTGGCGTGCTGCTGACGGGCTACGCCATTCTCGACGGTTTCGATCTGGGCGTGGGAACGCTCCACCTGTTCGGGCGCACGGACACCGAACGACGCATCAACATGAACTCGATCGGGCCGGTGTGGGACGGCAACGAAGTCTGGCTGGTGACCGGCGGCGGGGCATTGTTCGCTGCGTTTCCGGATGCTTATGCGACGGCGTTCTCGGGGTTTTACCTGGCGTTTATGCTGCTGCTGGCGGCGCTGATCTTCCGCGCGGTGGCCATGGAATTCCGCAGCAAGCGCCCCCAGCGCTGGTGGCGCTCCATGTGGGACATGGCCTTCTTTCTCTCGAGCAGTGTCTCGTCGCTGCTGTTCGGCGTGGCTGTGGGCAACATGATACAAGGCATTCCCATCGGGCCGGACAAGGAGTATGTAGGGACTTTTATCGAATTGCTCAACCCGTACGCTCTGGTGGTGGGCGTGTTTAACCTGTCCATGTTCGCCATGCACGGTTCGATCTACCTGTACCTGAAAACCGAGGGCGAGTATCAGCAGCGTGTGCGCCGGTGGGTGTACAAGGCTTATGCGGCGTTTGTGATCATGTACGGCGTGACCACCGTTTACACGCTGCTGGCGGTGCCCAATGCGACCCGCAACTTCGAGGACCTGCCTTGGGTTTGGGTCATCGTGGCGCTCAATGTGCTGGCCATCGCCAACATCCCGCGCGCGCTCTATCACGATTTGCCGCTGCGCGCGTTCATCTCGTCGGCCTGCACCATCGCCGCCTTGGTGTTCCTGTTCGGTGTGGCGTTGTTCCCGAACCTGATCGTGTCGAGCCTCGGGAACGAGTTCAACCTGACGGCCTACAACGCGGCGTCGTCGCAGCGTACGCTGGCGATCATGCGCAATATCGCGTTCATCGGCCTGCCGTTCGTGCTGACTTACACGATCGCGATTTACTGGATTTTCCGGGGCAAGACGCGCCTGACGGCGACAAGTTACTGAGCGCTGCGGCCAGTCGGCCGGCCGAGCAGATGGAAATCCTCCGCGCCGAGAATCTGAACTTCGAGGGACTCGCCGGGTTGGAACGGCCCGCGAAGGATGACCGGGCGATAGGCGTCGTCGCGTGCGAGAGCCACACCGGGGCGCGGATTGGACTCCACAATGACGCCGGCGGTGCGGTTCGTATGGGCACGCAGGAGTTCGCCTGCAAGCCGGCGGTGGAAGGCGGCCATGCGCCGCGAGCGCTCGCGGCTGACGACCGCGGGCAGTGGGGCGAGGCGGGCCGCGCGAGTGCCGGGGCGCGGGCTGAAGCGCGAGCGGTTCACCACGGGGAGGCGCAACTCGCCGACCAGCGCCAGCGAGGCCTCGAAATCGGCCTCCGTTTCCGTCGGAAATCCCGTGATGATGTCCGTGGCGATGGTGATGTCCGGGAGGCGCCGCCTCAACGCGGCCACGATGCGGCGGAAATCGTCCGCTGTGTAAAGCCGGTTCATGGCTCGGAGGACGGCATCGCTGCCCGATTGCACGGGCACATGGGCAAAGCGGAAAAACCGCGGGTGAGCCAGCGCCTCGACCAAGTCGTCCAAGTATAACTTGATCAGATCGGGGTTGGCCATGCCGAGGCGCACGCGGAAATCTCCGGGGATTTCGGCGATGCGACGCAACAGCCTCGGCAAGTTGGTCCCGCGGTCGAGGCCGTAGGCCCCGCAATCCTGCGAGGTCAGACAGATGATCTGTGCCCCGGTGGACGCGGCCCGAGCGGCGCGTTCGACGATTTCATCATCCGGAAACGAAAACAACCGGCCGCGGGCGATCACCGTCTGGCAGAAGGTGCACGAGCCGAGACAGCCTTTGTTGATGGGAATGATCTCGACAGCGGGGTTCCGGCGGATATGGGGCAGGGCGAGGCGCGGAGCCTCCGTGCGCGCCACCCGCACGATGCGTTCCCCCCGCAAGGCCCGCGCGACCACCTCGGGCGCATCCGCCAGATTATCCGGCCCTAACTGGGCGAAGTTGGCGAATTCGCGCGAGTGTTGGTAGACGCGGGGCACGCAACCGGCGAGAATGACAGCAGGGCGGTGCCCTTCTTCCGACCCTGACAAATCGGCCAGACGCTTCCGGACATCGTGGTAGGTGCGGCTTTTGACCGTGCAACTGTTGACAATCACGGCGTCGGCCCCGGCCGGCGAGTCGGCCAACTCGAAACCCGCCCGGACCAACAGTCCGGCCAAAACCTCGCTGTCTGACTGGTTGAAAGTGCAGCCGAAGGTCTCGATGTGAACCCGCGGCCGTGTGGGCACGGTCATCGCACGGCATGGTGACAGCGCAACGGTTTCGCTATTCGGAACGATTCCGGCTCCTTGGCACACGGCGGGTGAAGGCCCGAGCCGGTCGCGGCCCGGCTTGTGCCGCGAAATAATTCTTGATTTGGCGGGCGTCGCGGGGAGGACAGCAGGAGATAAAGGGCAGGCTCTTTGCTGCTTGCGCCGTTGCCGTGCATTGAATTCCCTTGCCTTTTGGACGGCCTGCCCGAAGAAGCGTTTTCACCTATACTGCAAAATCGCGGAGGAGCCACGCATGCGGCACCCCATCCTCATTGGCGCCTTGATGGCGCTGGCGGCGGCGGTTTGCGCCCAAGAAACAAAGGTCAGCCGGCACCCGAACGGCACTCAGGCGGGCGTGTCAGCCTTCCGTTACGAGGCTGATCCGATGGCCTGTCCGCCGGGCGACGACATGGCTACCATCCCCCCCGCCGAGTCGCGCCGGCTCGTGTGCGAACTGGTCGAGTCGCCTCTGATGAGCAAGAATGTCGAGGAGTGGGTGGACACGGCCTTGGCCGGGACGATGGGCCTGAACAAGGAGGATGTGTTCGTCACCTACCTGGAGATGTGCCGCGAGAACAACGGGCCTCCGCATTTCGGCCATTACAATGGCAACGACATGCAGTTTGCGTCGGGCATCTCCCGCCTGTTTTACGCCACGGCCCTGTACTGGCATCTCCAGCGGTCCTGCCAGCCGATGTCCAAGTCTTTGTTTGACGACACCTTTGCGATGCTCAACAAGGGCGACGCGAAGGCCACCAGCCGGATCGTGGACTACCTGACCAACACAGAATCCGGCGATGAACTGGCCGGCCGGGCGCTGGCCCAGTTTGCGCGGCGGCGCGACATTGCCAACATGTTTTTTATCTGCTGTATCGGCTTTGAGAACTTCAATGTGAACCAGAAGATCTGGCCGACGGTTCCCAGCCCCCGCGACTTGCAATTGTTGGGCGAGAAACTGCCGCTCAACTACGAGAACAGCAACCGCGTGACGACCAACCAGGTAGCGGCGCTGCTTTACCTCATTGATCAGGAAGGCATCGTGAGCCGGTGTGCGAGCCGCCGCATCAAGGAAATGATGTACCGGCCGGTCGAGCAGGCCAAGGTGGCCCCGCTGCCGGGCATCGCGGCCGGGCTGCCGGTTGGCGCCAAGATGTGGAGCCTGAACGGCTACACCGTTCGCAACTATCACGATGCCGCGATCGTCTCCCTGCCCAACGGCAAGCATTACATCCTCGTCGTTTTCACCAAGTATCCCAAGGATTATCCGACCGACTTCATTCCGAAGTTGAGCGAGGTGGCGGCGAACCGCCTGATGCAGAGCACGGGCGACTTCGACCGCAACGGCGACTATCTCTATTCGCGGCCGCTGACAGGCCGCTGATCCGGCCTGCGGCTGACGGAAAAGCCGGGCGGTCGCCGCGCCCTCTCATGAGAGCCGTCCTGCAGCGCGTCCGCGAAGCCAGCGTGACCGTGGATGGTCGCGTCACGGGCAGCATTGGCGAAGGGTTGCTCGTGCTGGCCGGCTTCGGACACGGCGATAGCGACGCCACGCTGGCGCCCATGGCGTCGAAGATTGTCAACCTGCGCATCTTCGAGGATGAGGCGGGGCGCATGAATCTGTCGCTGCTGGACCGCGTGCTGCCCGTGCTGGTCGTGAGCCAGTTTACCCTTTATGCGGATTGCCGCAAGGGGCGCCGGCCCAGTTTCACCGATGCGGCCCCGCCGGCAGAGGCTGAGCGGCTGTACACGGTCTTTGTGGATATGCTCCGGTCGCTGGGCCCGCGGGTCGAAACGGGCGAGTTCGGCGCCATGATGGAAGTGCGCCTGCTCAACTGGGGTCCCGTGACGATCGTGCTCGACAGCACCGACCTTGGGTGAACCGGGAACGGTAGAAAGAAAATTTCTCGTCACATGACCACGCCGTCTGCGCGGGGCATTCGGCCCATCGCCGCACGCACTGCTGTCTGCGCATCGAGCCGACGGCCGTTGGTTGCAGTCCGCTGCAAATCCTGCGCTCCGACCTCCTTTGTCGCGTTAGGTTATTCTCCCGGTCAGTGCTGGGAAGACGCCGGATTCTGCCTCTACAGGTCGGGCGTCTCATGAAGGCCGTCGGTGACGAGGGGCTGCGAATCTTCAGGGGCGCGGACAACGCGGATGCTGCGCCACTGGCCGGAGCGATAGCGCAAGTAAAACAGGGCGCTGAACACCAAGACGAGCAGACACAGGGCGACCCAAGCGTGGACGACGGAGAGGTGGAAGACGCGCAACATGACCATGACCGCCGCCACCAGCGCCCAGTGGAGACCGACGGAGATGATCATGGCCCAAAGCGTATCTCCGGCGCCGCGCAACGCGCCGCTGAACACAAGACTTGTGGCGTCGGCGAGAACATACAGGGCGGCGAGTCGCAGCATGAAGACCGCCAACGGTTGAGCGTCGGCGAAGGCGCCGGGGTCGCCCTGCGGGCGGAACACGCCGACGAGCGGCTCGGCGCCCAGCGCGAACAGAATCAGGGTGCAACAACCGTAGCCCCACGCCAACCGCAAGCCCGACATGGTCGCGCGGTGCGCCGTGTCGGGATCGCCGGCGCCCATGTAACGGCCCACAAGGCTTGTCACGCCGATGTGAATCCCCAATAGCGGCACGAACGAGACCATGTCCCAGTTGAACACAACGGTTATTGCTGTAGCCGCGGCGACGCCGCACGCATGGAAGACGAGGATCAGTGCGTCGAAGGCGAGCAGGTTGAGAAACAGTTCGACACCCGCTGGCGAGCCAAACCTCAGCAGGCGTCCCATGACGGCGCGGTCATAGCGCAGCGCCTGCGTGACGGCATATTCTGTGCGATTGCGCGGTGCAAAGAACGCCGCGATCATCACCGCCAGACCGCACAGGCTGCCTATGATCGTGCCGTAGGCGGCGCCGGCGATGCCCAGGGCGGGAAAGCCGAGTTTGCCAAAAATCAGCACATAATTGGCGGCGACATTCGCGATCATCGCCACCATGGCGGAAACCATGACCACGCGGGTGCGCCCGATGCCCGAGAAGAAGCCGCTGAGGCAGGTGCGGACCAAACTGATCCAAGCGCCATTCAACAGGATGTCGAAATAGATTTTCTGCGGACCCAGTTGCTCGGCTCCGATGCCGGAATAGTCGAACAGCAGGTGCGCCAGCGGGCGACAGGCGAGGATGAGCGGGTAGGCGACTACGCAAACGATCAGCGCCTGCACGGTAGCGACGGCGCACATGACCTTGCGGCCTGCGCCAAGATATTGGGCGACAAGCGCCGTGGTGTAGCCCATTAGCCCCACAAAAAAAGTGGTCAGCATGAAGCAGGTCAGGCCGCCGGCCATGGCCGCGCTCATCAGTTCCGGACCGATACGGGCCAGGAACAGGCGGTCGGTAAAGGTCATGATCGTGTCGCACGCGGACGACACGACCATCGGCGCCGCGATGGCGAGCATCTCGCGCACACCGCCGGGGCGCGGTTGTTCCGGGATGCGGGATGAAAATAGTTTCATAGGTCCTCGAGGGTTGGCCTGCCCATGCAAACACGCACGGATACAGGCGGATCAATCAAGCAGGTTAGGGGTGCGGGCGGAAGAAACGCCGCGGATGCCCAAGATGCGGCCTCAAGGGCTCGTGACGCGGCGTCCATGTGCGCGGCCGGGCCTGTGACAGGCGCCGGACGCGGATTAGAATATCATGACCGGATTCCTTTTCCCGGGCGCGACAGCACAGCCGCACCCCCGTTCTATTCATCGGGGATCGGGGGCGGGGCTCAGGTTTGCCCGACCCAATCCGGCGTGGCGACTTCAGCCCAGCGTCGGCGCAAGGCGGCGATTTCCTCCGCCGGCAACGGCCCGGCCTCCAGCAGGCGCGCATTTTCGCGCCAGCGCCCCGGCTGCTTCGTGCCGACGATGGCGGTCGAGACGCCCGGCTGCGCCAAAGTAAAGCGCAGCGCGATGGAGATGGCCTCCGGCATGGGACGACGCGTAAACTCGTAATCCAACTTCCGCAGGCGCTCCCAGTACACGGTATGATACTTCTCTTCCGGCGGCACGGCTCCGTAGCGCCATGCCGCGTTGGCCACGGGGCGCTTGGCGATGACGCCCAGCCCGCGCTCGGCGGCCAGCGGCAGCACCATGTCAATGGCTTCCATGTCCGCTACGCTGACAGAGATCTGAAGCGCGTCGAAGCGGCCGCACTCGACGGCGTACCTGGCCGCGGCGCCGTCACCACTGTAACCGATGAAACGCGTGTGGCCGCGTTCGCGCGCCGTCTCGAGCGCCTCGATGCACTCGCCGCGCCGCAATTCGTCAAGCCCGCAACTGTGAAGTTGGACGAGGTCCACGCAGTCCGTTCGCAGGCGCTTGAGGCTCCGTTCGATGGTGCGCAGCAGCGGCTCTTTGCGCCAGTCGCCGGCCATCGTGTCCGTATGGCCGCACTTGGTAAAAAGGAAATACTCCCCGCGGCGGTGCGCGACGGCCGCGCCGATCATCTCCTCGCTGTTGGGGTAGCATTCGGCCGTATCAATGACATTCAGGCCGGCATCGAGCGCATCGTTGAGCAGGATGCGGACGGTCTCCGGCGAGGCGCCCTCGTAACCGATCTCCGCCCCTCCAAAGCCAAGAACGGTGACATTCATGCCTGTTTTGCCAAACGGGCGCTTCTCCATTGTGTGCGGCTCCTCGAGCATGTTGCGGCGGCTGCGGCCGCCCCGGCGACTGCACTCACTTATTAGGCCCGGGGCGGGCAAGCATTCCCGCAAGCGACTCACACTGGCACCCGGTCGGATCGTTTGGCGAGCGAAATAATCCTTGACGGTTCGCCCCTGTTTTTTCGATGTCTCGCCAGCCTGACGGTGATCTGGGGTTTGCAGCACCGTAGATGATGGTCATTCGTTCCAATTGAAGACGATTGCCCCGGATGCACGAGTGATCCCGTGCCGGTCGTTTTTAGTGGGAACGAGCAATGGACGGGATCGGATCAGGATGTCGGCAGCATTTCACTCGCGCCTGCGGCGCGTCGGATCGGATGGCGAACCCGGGCCGATCCCGGGCGCAGCGGAGACTGTCTCTCCTCCGCGCGCGGACAGCGGTCGGGCTTCCGTGACCGCACCCGTCATCAGCGTCGTGCTCGCCGTACGCGATGAAAAATTGGCCGATGTGTTGGATGATTATCTGACTTCATGCGGTTTGAGGGTGGCCCTGGCGGAGACGCCGCATCAGGTCCCGGCGTTGGCGCGGCAGGCGCCTTACCAGTGTGCCGTGTTGGATACGGATTTTCCGGAGTGTCGTTCGGGCGAGATTTTGGCCCGACTCGCCGAGGCACCGGCCGCCAATCCGGCCATGCGCGTCGTGCTCATCGGAAGTCTCGAACCGCCGCCGGATTCCTTCCCCGCGGATGCTGCCGTGCATGGTTGTCTGCTCAAGCCGTTTCATCCCGAGTGGCTGGTGCGCGCGATCCGGCAGGCGGCGGCGGGTGATGCGCACCTCGCCGAAATAACCGCCCTGCGCGAACGCGTCGCGGGGCTCGAACACGAGGCGGCTGTCTTGCGCGAACGGGCGGCAAGCCTGCAGGAACGCAGCCATTGGGCGGAACTGGCCGGCAGCCTCACGCACGAGATCAAGAACCTGCTGTCGGTCATCAAGGTTTCCACCCAGTACCTGCTCAAGCGGGCGGAGGAAACCGGGCTGGATTCGCGCATGACCAAACATCTGGGCATGATCAGCCAGCAGGTGGACCGGTCGCAGGAGCAGATCGTCCGGTTTGGCGGCATGGCGCAAGGGCGCGCAACGACCGTGGGGCCGTGCGAAGTGAGCCGCACGGTTTCGGAACTCATCGCCCTGCTCGAGTACACGCTGACGACCCGCAATATACGCGTGAAAAGCGACCTCGCCCCGCACCTTCCGGCGGCGGGGATGGATGAGGGCGTGCTGCGCACGATCCTGATCAACCTGCTGCTCAACGCGCGCGACGCGATGCCCGACGGCGGCCGCATCCTCATCTGCGCGCATGCCGCAGCCAACGGCGGCATCGAAGTGGATGTCGAAGATACCGGCTGCGGCATTGCGTCTGGCGACCTCGAACGGATTTTCGAACCCTTTTACAGCACGAAACAGGGTCCGCAGGCGTCAGGCCTCGGCCTGAGCCTCTCCCGCCAGATGGCCCGCGCCTCGGGCGGCGACCTTGAGGCCGTGCCGAACCACAGCCCCGGCGCCCTGTTTCGCCTGATCCTCCCGGCTGCCGACCCTGGGGATCGAGGGCCCCGTCTCCTCGCACATCCACCCGGCCCGGACGAGGTCTTCAGGAGCACGGCATGAACATCTTTGACGAAGGAACCTGCCCATGACCCCCGACCGCCGAGTCCTCATCGTGGATGACGATGCGCTGATTGGTCAGCATCTGTCGGAAACCCTGACCGACCACGGCTATGCGCCGGTGGTTTTCCGGTCCGGCACGGAGTTTCTCAGTCACCTGCGGCAGCATCCGGAAAACAGCCTGACGCTGCTCGATATCACCATGCCGGGCATGACAGGCGTCGAGGTCATGCGCGAAATCGCGGCCATGGCGGTACGCCCGGCAATCATTGTGATGACGGGTCATGCAAACACGCGGCTCGCACTGGAGTGTCTTGAACTGGGTGCGCGCGATTACATCACCAAACCTCTGGACCTTGACCTGCTCCTGTTCGCGCTGCGCCGCGTAGCGGAGCGCGAGCGGCTCGACCGGGCTCAAAGCGAACAGTCACGGCTGGCAGCGATGAATCTGGCCGGCGTTGCCGGCGGCACGGGGGCGCTGCGGCGGCTGTCGGAAATCCTGCGGGTGCAGTCCGTTCCGGGGGATTTTCCGCTGGTCGTGTTGGAAGTGTTGCGCATCACGCATGACGCTCTGCGCTCGCAGGCCAGTTCCATCACGGTTCAGGTGAACAACCGCCACATTGTCCACCACCTTCCCAGCGCCCAGCACATTCCGGCCGGGACTGCGGCCGTGGAGCAAGCCCTGGCGTTTGCCATGGAGACGGGCACAGGCCTGATCCACGGCATGCCGGCCCGAGGCAACGGCCATCAGTTCCCAGTGGAGTCAGATCTTTTTGCGGGCTCTGTCATCCTGCCGCTGCGGGCGGGCGCCGGCTGCTTTGGCGCCGTCCATGTGTCGCGGCCACTCACGCAGCCGCGCTTTACCGACGCAGAAATGGAATTGCTGGAACTCATCTGCGCCGAGGTCGCGGTTCTGCGCACAAACGCGTCGCTGTGCGAAAACTACGAGAAGATGACCATCGGCGCCATCGCCGCGCTCGCAAACGCCATCAATGTCATGGACGGGCAGACCGGGGAGCATTCGAAACGGACGGAGCAGATCCTCCTGCGTATGATTGACCGTCTCGGCCTGCCGCGCGGCGATCGCGACCTGATCGTGTTTGCCATGCGGCTGCACGACATCGGCAAAATCCGCGTGCCAAACACAATCATTAACAAGCCGGGTCCGCTGGACGATGACGAATGGGCGATCATGCGCCAGCATCCGATTTGGGGATTTGAGATTCTCCAGTCAGACGGAATGTTGACGGAAATTGCGCGCATCGTGCGTCACCATCACGAGCGTTACGACGGCAGCGGCTACCCTGACGGCCTCAAGGGCAAAAGTATTCCGCTCGGGTCGCGCATTCTGTCGGTCGTAGATGCCTTTGACGCCATGCGCAGCAACCGCCCTTATCGCAAGGCACTGCCGTTCACCCGCGCGGTCGAGGAGATCCGGTCGAACATCGGGACGCAGTTTGATCCTGACATTGCCTTGGCCTTCCTCGACAGCATTGCCCAGAGCAGCACCCTCGGCGGCTGCCATGAGCCGCAGGCCAACTCCGATAACTGACCGGCGGCCTGGCCAGATACGGCCGCACCGGATGTTGACGGGGATGATCCTGACATGCTTGCCTGATCGCGTGCAGAAACCGCCGCGATCACGGAGGCAGCCGGGATGAAGACTTCGACAGTGAGGGCGCTCTCTTTGCTCGTGCTGATTGCCGTGGCAAACGCCGGCAGCGCCAGCGACATGCGCGAGCCGCCGCGGGAGTTCCAAGCGGACCTCGACGGTGACGGTTGGCTGGAAACCGTGCGCGTCAAGTTCTCCGGGCGAAATGATCAGGGCGAGTTTTTTCATTTGGAGGTGGCCAACGGCGAAGGTCGGGTCATCTGGACCGGCCCGAAGGATCTCGACCCCGACAACCGCCTCGTCTTTGGCAACCTCGAATTCGGCCAGACCATGCCGACCGTGATCGCCGACATTGATGGCGATGGCGCCGTGGAATTGGTGGCGGGCGCGCCGCAAAGCGATGTTTCGCCGCGCTGGTTCCGCGTGCTGCGGTGGAGTCACGGCGCGTTCAAGCCGGTCCGCTCGGGATCACTATTCGAGGATCCCCCCGGGTCCAAACTGTTCCCGTGGGGCGAGACTCAGGAGTACAAGGGCCGGTGGATCAACGAGTTGTGGCCGTCGCCGGACGGCGCGGCCGGCGAATTCGAGGCCGAGTTGATCGAGTATCCGGGCGAGACCAGCATCCGGTCGGGCCGGGGCGTTGTCGAGGCGACCCCTCAGGGGTTCCGGCTGGTGCGCATGATAACACCCATGAGGAAACCGGAGGCGGAACCTCCGGAGGAGACCCCAAACTCCGGCACGAGCGGTTCCGGCAGCGTGCTGGCCGCCTATATGTGTCAGATTGGCGACGAAGACCTGCGCAATTCCAAGGGCGAGCGGCTGAAGACCGTCCGCGACATCCTCGCGCAGGACCGCGCAAACTTTCACAAGCACCGGATCCGCCACCGGCGCGACATCGCCGAGGAAACCTATTTTGCGTCGGCGGCCAACCGGCAGATGTTCCAGTCGGCGCGCCTCGAGGTGCCTGACCGCCTTGCCAAATGGATCATTGAAGGCGGGGCGATCGTGCAGGTGACCGTTTACCCCGGCCGCATTGTGGTGAGCCAGCCGTGAAGCGTGTCTGTGTTTTTTGCGGTAGCAGTGCGGGTGAGCGCCCCGTCTATGCGCAGGCAGCGCGCGAACTGGGCCGGGTGCTGGCGGAACGCGGCATCGGGATGGTTTACGGCGGGGGCAATGTGGGGCTGATGGGGATAGCCGCCGATGCGGCGCTGGCGGCAGGCGGCGAAGTCATCGGGGTCATCCCGAAGGCCCTGCGCGACCGCGAGATCGCGCACCCGCGCCTGACAAAGTTGCATGTGGTCGGATCCATGCACGAGCGCAAGGCGCTCATGTCAGACCTGTCAGACGGTTTTATTGCCATGCCGGGAGGGTTCGGCACCTTGGACGAATTCATGGAGGTGCTCACCTGGGCGCAATTGGGCATTCACCGCAAGCCATGCGGCCTGCTCAATGTGGACAACTTTTTTGCTCCTCTGCTGACGCTGCTGGACCGGGCCGTGGCGGACCGGTTTTTGCGGCCGCAGCACCGGGCTCTGGTGTTGGTGGCGTCCAAAAGCGAAGAATTGCTGGATCGCATGGCGGCCATGCGCACGCCGGTCGTGGACAGGTGGCTGGACCGCGGGATGCGGTAGTCGCTTAGATTTCCGGATCGCCGGTTTCCGATGCCGGCGGATTCTGCCGGGCCTCTGCCGCCAGACGCTGCACGCGCAACTTGCGCTCGTCGCCCTCCACGGGCAGATGCATGACAAAACGCTCGCCAAGATAATATTTGCGCGCCTCAGGGCTGTCCACCAGTTCCTTGGCTGTTCCCGACAGCATCACGCGCCCCTCGTGGATGATGTAAGAACGGTCGGTCACCGTCAGCGTCTCGCGGACATTGTGATCCGTGATGAGCACGCCCAGCCCTCGCGCCTGCATCTGGTAGATGATGTCCTGCAGTTCCTCGACGGCCTTGGGGTCTACGCCGGAAAACGGTTCGTCGAGCAGGATGAAGTCGGGCTGGTTGACGAGCGCGCGGGCAATCTCGACGCGCCGGCGCTCGCCACCCGACAGCGTGTAGGCAATGCTCTTGCGCAGCCGCTCCACGCCAAGTTCGTTGAGCAAATACTCGAGCCGCTCGGCCTGCTGCTCGCGGGTCAGATTCGTCATTTCGAGAATGGCCTTGATGTTGTCCTCCACGGTCAACTTGCGGAAGATGGACATGTCTTGGGCCAAATAGCCGATGCCCAGCCGGGCCCGTTTGTGCATGGGCAGGCCGGTGATATCCCGGTCGTTGAACAGGATCCGGCCGGCCGTGGGGCGGATGAGGCCCACGATCATGTTGAAGGTCGTGGACTTGCCTGCGCCGTTGGGACCGAGCAGGCCGACGATCTCGCCCTTGGTGATCTCTATGTTCACCTCGTTGACGACCCGGCGTCCGCCATATTCTTTGACGAGGTGCTCCGTGCAGATTCGCGCCATGATTCTCCCGCGCCGCGAGGGCTGCGCCCGCCCGCAAAGGACGGGCGCCAAAGTGATCCGCCATTGAATTTCCAACCGCTGCGGTGTCAACGCATAACAAACCGACCCATGACCCCGCATGCGACAAAGCCATGACCGTACCCGCCAGTCATTCGGGCCTCCGGCGCCGTGTTTCGCGCCTGAGGCTGGCTGTTTCCGTTTTGCTGCTGCTCGTGCTGGGATATGTGCTCTTTCTTTTTAACAGCGGGGGGCTGCGCACTTTCCAGGTCATCTCGCGCTCGATGGAGCCGGCGCTCGCCGTGGGGGACTATGTGCTGATGAAGCGCGTCGGGCGCGATCAGCCGCTGCGCGGCGCCATTGTCACCGTCGAGAACCCTCAGGTGAACGGGGAATTGCTCGCCAAGCGGGTCATCGCCGCCGACGGCGATGAAGTGCAACTGCGGGATGGCATGATTTTCATCAACGGCCGGCGGGAAACGGCCAACCGCCCGCGCATCGAGCATGTGCCGGATCAGACTTGGAAGGTCGCTCCGGGCGAAGTGTTTGTTGTCGGCGACAACCGCAACGACAGCCTCGACAGCGTGGACTTTGGTCCGCTGCCGATTGATCGCGTGCACGGGATCCTCGTGTACAGGTACTGGCCTCCGAACCGCGCGGGGCGTCTCCAGTAAACCCTACGCCCTGCCGGCGTGTCAGACCCCGGCCCCAATGAGATCGTGCAGATGAATCATGCCGATCGGCCGGCGTTGTTCATCAAGCACCGGAAGGACAAAAATTTTGCGGGGACCGTCCTCCATCAGGCTCAAAGCCTTCGCTGCGAGCATGTCGGGTACCGTGTGGATGGGGTTGCGCGTCATGATCTCGCTGACCGGTCTGTTGAGGACATCCGCGACGGAACGGTTGGCTTGAGTGGCCTCGCGCTGAAAGATGCGCCGAAGGTCGCCATCGGTCAGAATGCCGACAAGGCACCCGTTCGCGCCGACAATGCTCACCGCCCCCATCTGCGATCGCGTGATTTCCGTCATGGCCTCCTCGAAGGACCGGTCCTCGGTGATGACGGGGTTGCGGTCGGAGCGAACGAGGTCGCCCACCCGCAAGAGCAGGCGTCGGCCCAGCGTGCCGCTCGGGTGTCGCAGCGCAAAATCGTCGGCCGCGAACCCGCGCCGCTCGAGCAATACCACAGCGAGGGCGTCGCCCATGGCCATGGCCGCCGTGGTGCTGGTCGTGGGCGCAAGGTTGAGCGGGCAGACCTCGCGACTCACGGCGATGTCGAGGACGATGTCCGCGTGACGCGCCAGTTCACTGCGCGGGTTGCCCGTCATCGCGATGATCGCGTTGTGGTTGCGCTTGAAAAAGGGAATACAACCGAGCACTTCGGCCGTGTTGCCGCTGTTGCTCACGGCGAGAATCAGGTCGGCGGGGTCAATCATTCCAAGGTCGCCGTGGGCGCCCTCGGCGGGGTGCATGAAGAAGGCCGGCGTGCCCGTGCTGGCAAAGGTGGCTGCGATTTTGCGCGCCACAATGCCGTGCTTGCCCATGCCGGTCAGCACGACCCGTCCCCTGCAGGCGAGAATGGCTTCCACCGCGGCATCGAACGAGTCGCCGAGCCGTTCGCCCAGCGCGCGCAGCGCGTCGGCCTCCTCGAAAAATACCAGCCGGCCGCGGGCGCTGGCCGGTTCCGCTGTCTTGTCCATGCCGCGACGGTTGCAGCACGCTCCGGGGGGTTCAATGGAAACTTGGACGCGGCTGGGCATCCGTCACGGGCGCGGGCGGGCAGCGGGGAAGGCACTCGCTGTCTGACTCATCCGCGCCAGCGGTGAAAAACGGTTTTCTCACGAGGCCGGCGCGAGATTGGACGCCACATCCGTAGCATAGGCCTTGAAGGCGGGGAGGACACCGGCGAGGGCGCCGAGCAGGGTCATGCCGGCCGGGGCGGCGACAAGGACGGGGTGCCATGCCAACACATCCAGCACCACGCCGGTCTGGGCCCGCACAATGACCGCCGCCGTCGCAACAATCGCCAAGTAAACAACATATCCGGCCAGCGACCCCAAGCCCGCCAAGGCGGCCGCTTCGGCCACGATCGTGCCAAACACCGTGCGGCGTCGGGCGCCCAGCGCGCGCAGGATGGCAAACTCGCGCCGGCGCTCGTTGATGGTATTGGTGATGCTGGCGAGGATCGTCCCCGCGGCGACAGCCACCACGAGGTAGGCCACCAGGGTCAGGATGCGGTGCGCCCAGCCGATTCGCTCGAACAAATCGGCCATAACCTGCGCGATAGGCCAGGCCAGCGTGGCCACCGTTCCCTGCCGGTTGACGGTCTGGTTGAGCGCCATTCCTGCGGCCGGGCTGCGCAGTTTCAGCATGACGGCGCTGACTTCCTTGTGTTCGTCGGGGATTTCCTCGTGCGGCGACGGCGTGTACACCTCGCCCGAGCCTCGCAGCACATGGCCCTCCATCCGGTACACGCCTTCGATAGGAATCCAAATGACGCGGTCGGACGGCGAGTTGGTTGGTTTGAGCACGCCGACCACCGT
The DNA here is from genome assembly GCA_026418615.1 of Candidatus Sumerlaeaceae bacterium. Lineage (GTDB taxonomy): Bacteria > Sumerlaeota > Sumerlaeia > Sumerlaeales > Sumerlaeaceae > JAOAAY01. The sequence goes on from JAOAAY010000027.1 coordinate 36,539, forward strand.
GAATTCCTCCTCGTGTTGCGTGTCCGGATCGAAAAACAAACCATGAAAAGGCTGGAAAGTGCTCCCGACGCGCAGTCCTGTCCGCCGGGCTGCGTAACTGCCCACGACGGCCTCGCGCCGGGTGGGGTCGAACATGCGCCCGCCCGGTTCCACCTCGAAGCGGCGGCCCTTGCGGTACTCGAAATCAGCGAAAAGTTTTTCCGTGGTCCCGACAAGGCGGAAGCCGTGATAGTTGTCGCCGAGGGCAAACGGCACCGCGAGCGCGACCCGCGGGTCGCGCCTGATTTCCTCGTAAAGCGACCACGGGATGTTGCCGGGCGAGGTTTCGAGATGGAAGACCGCGTTGAGCACCAACTGCAACGGGCTGCCGCGGGCGCCCAGCACGGCGTCGAAGCCCATCGTGCCACCGGTGAAGGCGTTGCGGGCCTGGTCCTTGATGCTGAACACGCTCATGACAAGGCCCACGGCCAGCGCCACGGCCGCCATCGTGACGGCGGACGATAGCGCGTGCTGGCGAAGGCTGCGGCGCACGAGCAAGGCCACGGGGTGGTGCGGAACGCGACTCATCGGGTCTCCACGGGCGAATTCCCGTCTGCGGTCGCGAAAGCGCGGTTGATGGCGGCCATGGTCTCCACACGGCCGAACTGCGACAAAATGTCATGGTCGTGGCTCACCAGCAGCAGCGCAGCGCCCGATTCTGCGCACACCTCGCGCATGAGGGCCAGCGCCTCGCGGGCGCGCCTGCGGTCGAGGTTGCCGGTGGGTTCGTCAGCCAGCACCAAGGCGGGACGATTTGCCAGTGCGCGTGCCACGGCGACGCGCTGCTGTTGTCCCGAGGAGAGTTGGCGCGGGAGAAAGTCGGCGCGATCAGCCAGCCCCACGCGCTCCAGCAGTTCCCGGGCGCGCCCTGCCTCGACCCCCGTGCCGAATGCCATGCCCATGGCGACATTCTCCAAAGCCGTGCAGCCCTGCAGCAGGTTAAAGGTCTGGAACACATAACCGATGTGACGGGCGCGCACTTTGTCGCGCGCGGCCTCGCCCAGAGCCGTCATGTCGTGCCCGGCCACCACGATGCGGCCGGAGGTCGGCGCGACAATGCCCGCGATAAGATGCAGCAGCGTCGTTTTGCCCGAGCCGCTCGGACCTTCGAGCGCCACTTGCTCGCCCGCGCTTACGACGAAGCGTGGCACATCCACCACCGTAACCCGCCGCGGCTCGCCGCCGCCGGGCACGGGGTAAGACTTGGTCAATTCGCTGATCTCGAGAACGGACATCGCGCCCAATTACCATGACCCGTGCGCAGGCTTTGCGGCAACGCCAGATTCCTGAAATGCGCACGGCCGGGGCTTCGGTTGGGCGAGGCCCCGGCCGCACATGCTCGGGAGGGGTAGGGAGGTCTTTTCTCTGTTTTCTTCTTCTTGCTGTCTGCCTGCTCAGTGGAGCAATGACCATGCCAAGTGGTGAGGACCGCAGTTTGATCGGTGACGATTTGTCCGGATGCCCGCGGCAACTGGCACCCGCGCTGTGGCGGGGGGCCGGAGGGGCGAGCCAACGGGCGCGGCTGCCCCGGCAGACACGATCCCAGTTGACCGATCATCAGGTGGCCGGCGGCAAGGCCGAACTCCGTCAGCCTCGACCATGAGGTTTGTCAAGTGTTTGGAGGGGATAAAAGAATGAGCGGGAACCGGACGCTGGCGTGCGCGGGCAGGCTGTGTCTGCTTGGATTGCTGTGTTGCCTTTTGGGCGCTTCTCTGCGGGCGGAGCAGCGAGTCGGGATCGGCGCTCCGCCGGATAATCTTGCGCGGATTCGGATTTCGCCAGCCGATCTCTACGGCGCCACGCAAGCCGGTGCAGGGGGGCGCCAGAATTTTGTTTATCCAGACAACACGCGGATCACGGTCGAGGCGCCGGAGACCCACCACGGGCAGCCTTTCAGTCATTGGCGCATTCAGCGCCCGATTGGCCATCCGCCGGAAATCATCCGCAGCCCGCGCGCGTCGGTGACCTTGCGCGACGGGAATTATCTCCTCATCGCCTATTACGGTTCGGGCGACTCCGCGTCGTCCTTCGGTGGAGCGGGTGGGGCCTGGTCCGGCCTCGGCGGGCTGGAAAACTTCCTGCCGCAGGGCGGATTGACTCCATCCCCGCAGCAATCTTCGCCCCGGTTGCCGGATCGGCCGTCGTTCGGCATCCCGGCCGCGCGTCGCCGCCAACTGTATGAGCAGGCGCAGCGCCAGTTTGGGCCGCCCGTGAGCGCGAGGCAGGCGGACACCGGGCGTCCGGCGAAATCCGGCAAACCCGCGCGCACCGCCAAGCAGGACAAGAAGACAACAAAATCCATGACGCCCGGGGATTGACCGTCGGGCGCCGCAGCCGCCCGCAGCGCCGCCAGTCCGGGGCGGGCTCAGTATTCCTCGTCGCTGCGCAGGTAGCCAAACTGAACGACGGCAAAAGCCATGACAATGGCAAAGAGGACAAGAGCCTCGGCGCTGGCGAGGCCGAACTCGCTGGCGTCGAACGCGTTTTGATAAATCTCGAAGACGATGGAAGTGGACTGGTTGGCGGGGCGTCCGCGTGTCATGACATAAATGGGGGTGAAAATCTTGAAACTCTCGATGGTGGAGATCACCACCAGATAAAGAGTGGTCGGTTTGAGGAGCGGCAGGATGACCGCCCGCCAACGCTGCCAGGCGTTGGCCCCGTCAATGTCGGCGGCCTCGATGAGTTCCTGCGGCACGCGTCCCAACGCGGCCAGGTAGAGGATAATCCCTGCGCCGGGCGCATACGGGATGCTGCTGAGGATGATGGCCGCCACAGCGCTCCAGCGTTCGCTGAACCACGGGACGCCGGGGTGGCCGAGGGCGCGCAGGGCGAGATTGATCAACCCGTTGTGCTCCGTGAACATCCATTGCCAGACAATGGCGATGATAACGGCGCTGACAATCCCGGGCAGGTAAAAGGCGCCCTTGAAGAACCCTTGGGCGCGTGGTCCGAGCGGGAAAATCATCGCCGCAATGCCAAGCGCGATGCCAATGTTGACCGGCACCAGCACCAAGGTGATGAGCGCCGTGTTCTGCAGCGCCACATAAAAATCCGTGGCAAATACGGGGTGGAATAACAGGTCGCGGAAGTTTTCGAGCCCGACCCAGGGACTGCCCCACAGGCCCCGACCCACCTGGTAGTCCTTGAAAGCCAGCACGACCGCGCCCGCCACCGGAACAAGGACAAAAGCCGCGAACAGGATCATGTTGGGGCCGACAAAAAACAGTCCCCAGAGTTTGCGGCGGGTTTCGAGTTTCATGGCCGGCAGCCTGGCGCGCGAATTCGCAACATGCAACGGCCTGTGATAGGCGGAAAAGGGCGGATGGGGCTCGTGCCCCCACCCGCCCGGAAACCGCCAACAACATGATCCGCGCCGCCGGAGGCGGCCGGTCTCCGCAACGCGCTACTTGCGCTGGTGCCGCATCTTCTTGCGGAGTTTCTTATACTTATGCTTGCGAATCTTTTTGCGGCGTTTCTTGACGACGCTTCCCATACGGGCTCCTTCTGGTTTTTGAAAAAGACAGGACCGGCGTCCGCCGGGGCGCGTATCCCGCACACAGAAGCGGAACCACGACACACGGACTGGCACGGTGCAACAACAAAAGCAGCAAACGCTTGAACATCGGGAAGGGGTCGCGCATTCGCTGCCGGCGGCATCCGGGGGATGGCTGCGATGGCGTGTCGTGGCTGTTTTGACGGGCGTGGCGCTGGCCGTGCGGCTGTTTCACCTCGATTACCGCGGCCTGTGGACGGACGAATTCCACACACTCGATTCCATCCTGCTCGACCTCGGTGGCCTTGTCCGCGACCGGCTCCAGGCGGGGCACCTGCCCTTATATTTTATCCTGCTCAAATGCTGGTCATCGGTCGCGGGCGTCTCGGAGTGGGCTTTGCGCTTTCCGTCCGCCATAGCCGGTGCGCTGCTGGTTCCGGCTCTCGCTATCTTTGGGCGCCACCAGATGCCGCCGCCCCTCGTGTGGGGGATGATGGTCTTGGGCGCGTTCAACAGCCTTGCGGTCTCGGCGTCGCAAGAGGCTCGGATGTACTCGATGCTGGCCGTGACGACCACCATGGCGCATTACCAATATTTTCGGACGGTGCGTCAGCCAGAGTGGACTCAATGGGGCTGGTACGGGTTTTGGATCCTGTTGTCGGCCGCGCTGCAGCCGGTGGCAGCCATCATGGCGGCCGGGCATTTTGCTTTCAGTTATACAGTGCGTCGCGAATTTCCGGCCCATGCGCGACGGGCGCGCGCCATCGGTCTGACGCTGTTGGGCGTGACCGTGCCGGCTGCTGCGGCGTATATGCTGTCGCAGAAGCGGTTTCTAACCCCCGCGTGGGATGTGCCGTCTCTGGAGGTCGTCTGGAACCGCCTCGCGCAGGTGGCCTTTGGTCGAGGCAATCTTTTTTATGGCCACAAGAATTTCCTTGCCGTGTTGATGACAATTTGTTTTTTCGGTTTATATCTTGACTGGCGTGCGGGGCGCAGCGGCCGGCCGCTGATGCTGGCCGGGGAGCGGCCGCAGTCGCCCTTCCTCAGGTTTTGCGTCCTCAGCGTGGCGGTTCCGGTGGGGCTCTTGTTCGTGTCGCGTGTGTTTTTCACGCGAGTGCTCGGGCCGGAGCGCTACTTCATTCCCCTGACGGCGCCGATGTTTGCGCTCACCTTGTGGGGCGTGGCCTGTCTGCCGGGCTTGTGGCGCCCGGCCCTGACGGTTGCGGTGGCGGGATTTGTCGCATTGGGTTTGTGGGGTCATTGGACAGACCGGGGAACCGGTATTCGCGAGTTGGCGATGTGGCTGATCCCGCGCGTGCATGAGGGCGATGTGATCGTCCTGCGCCAGTCTGCGACGGCCGAGTTGGGACTGCGATACTACGGGGTCAAACGGGCTGAGTTCTGCCATGTGCCAGAACGCAAGTCGCCGGAGGTCATTGTGTCGCTGGTGCGGGACTGCACGGCAGGCAAAGGGTTTTTCTGGCTCGTGAACTACCGCGACAACAATAATATTGTGGAAAAAGCCCTCGCGCAGCGCGCCCCCAGCCTCGCGACGGAGACCGAGCGCTACCGCTTTGGCGAAGCGACCGCCGCCCGGCTGGTGCTCTCTGCGGACGGCGCCGTCACTTCCACAGCCGCCGCAGCCAGCGCACAATGAACGGCGTCCGTGTCAGGCGTCGGATGGCCTCCTCGGCCGCTTGATTCTGCGGGTTGATGTGGGTGGCGGCCCGGTACGACTCGAGCGCCGCCTGCGCCAATCCGAGATGTTCTTGCGCATGCCCAAGGCGTTCCCACAGGTGGTCATTGCCCTGAAAATCCTGCGTCGCGCGCTTGAGGTAGTCCGCGGCTTGCGCCCAGCGCTTCTGGCGCAGGCAAGCCAGGCCGATCAGCATGGGAATCTGCCAGTCGCCGTGCTGGCGCGTCTCCATGGCCTTATCAAAACAAATAGCGGCATTGGGACTGCCGGCGACGGTCAGAATTTCGCCGCGTAATACCCAGACAACCGGGTCGCTTCCGGACAGGTTGAGGGCAAAATCACTGCAGCCGATGGCCTGCTGCACGGTGCCGAGGTGGGCATAGGCGGCCCCGCGCAGGGAGATGAGGCGGGGATCCTCGGGAAACAATTCCAGCGCACGCCGCACCCACACCATGGCCTCGCGCGGCTGCTGCAACTCCAGCAGGCAGAGAATCTGTCCGATCCACGGCGCCACTTGGGCCGCGTCCGCCTGAATGGCGCGCGAGTAGAGTTGAAGCGCCCGCCGCGCGGCGCCGGAATAAAACGCCTTGTCGGCTTCGGCCGCATAATACGTGTAGCCGTACTCCGGCCCCTGTGCCGGGGATGCCTCACCGCGGTTCTTGGCCGAAGCCGCGCCGGCCTGTGCCTGCGCCGGACTGTCCTGCGCTCCAGTCTCCAGTTTCGAGAATCGGCCCATAGGTTGGCTGTCAGACGCTGACTCTGTTTCGTAATGGCGCTGCAACGCCAAGGTACCGTGGGGCACGACAAGTGTTTGGGAAATCACCCGGCGGCTTGCCGGGCCGGGCCACAGCGCAGATCATTCGACGGCCCGTTCCTCGCCGCGTGCACGGCGCAGCAGGCGCAGCCAGAGATTGTCGGTGTAACCCAGACGCATCATCTCGGCGTAGCGGTACCACTGGGAGTTTTGCGGAACATAAATGCTGTCATTGAGCGGGGCGGGCAGGCGGTCGGGCCGCAGCGGTTCCCACCGGCCGTCGGGGCGTATCTGCTCCATGCGCACGAGCGCGGGCGCCGTGTCGTCGGGCGCGAAGAGGACGAAAGCCTGCGGGAGAGTCTCCGGCGTGCGATAGTAAAGGATATAATAATCTATGAAATTCTGTGATGTGCCGTAGATTTGCACGGCGACGGCCGGCAGCATCACGGCAACGAACGCTGCGCGACGGGCGCGGGTCCAACGCAGCAGGAACCCGACGGCTGCCAGCATCACCAGCGCGTGGACCATGAAAAAGTGGCGCGGTCCCCAGCACCAGCCTCCCGACCAATTCTGCCAACGGCAATGGAACAGGATCTTGAGCACCACGGCTGCCGCAAGGCCGATGGCCAGCGCGGGACACCGCCTCGCAAAGAGTCCGAACCCGATGATACCCAGCACGATGGCGGGCGAGAACAGAAACACACTCTTGCCCGCGCTGAACAGGAATCCGTAGAGGCCCGCGAGCAACGGTGTCGAGAAGGCGATTCCCTCCGGTTGGTCTGCGTAGGCGCTCGTGAAAAATGCTCCGAAGAGCAGGCGGTTTTGCACGAGCGTGGCCACCCCAAACACGGCTACCGGCGCGAGAAACGCTGCAGCACCCAGAGCCAGCCGCGGCCGGCGCAGATCGGAGATGAGCGTTTTGGCCGGGGCGCGTGCCGCCGCACGAAGCGATCCGTGGCGCTCCTCAAGATAGCGTATCAGCAGGACCAGCCCAACCCCCGGAAGGGCCACCGCCGAGTCCAGCCGCGCCGCCAGAGCCAACGCGCAGGCCGCACCGGTCCAGGCCGCCCGTCCGTAAGACAAGGTCGCTCCGCCTGTGGCGAGGAAAAAGGCAAGCAGCACACATAGCGTGGCGGCCGGCTCGGAAAAAAAGGTACGCGAGTGGGGCCACGCCATCGTGCCCGCCCCGTAAGCCAACGCGGTCAACCAGGCGATGCGGCTGACCTTGGATGCGGCGCGATCCTCGCTGAGAAAAGGTTCGTCGCGGTGGGCCACGGCCTGTGCGGCCGCGCGACAGGCCAGCAGCCAGACCAGCACGCAGACCGCCGCACCCGTGAAACACCCGGTAAAGGAAACGGCAAATCTCTTGACAAGGTCGCGTCCGCGTCCGGCTCCCTCACGCGGCAGATAATTGGTAGTCTTGAAATCCAGCGCAGCCGCCGCGGCTTCATCGCCGACAAGGCGCGCCGCCGCGGCGCCCACCCAGTACAGCGGAACCCCCAACAGCGGGTTGAGGATGCCATACTGGGCATACTCGCGGCCGTCCGTGCGACGGACTCCCGCGCGCGTGGCAAAGGTTCGCCCCGAGGGGTCGCGGATTGGCTCGACGGCCAGCGACCCGCGGGACGCGATGGCCTCGGTGACGCGAAACATGATCTCCTCATCGGGCGAGTAAAGATGCCCGCCCGCGGTGAGCAGGTAGAGCCCGAGAAAAAGCACGAAAACGAGGCTGGCGCGCTGCCACATCATGAGTTTGGCGCGCATTCATGCCCGTTCGGCAGCGCGCGGGCAAGCGCGAACGCCCCGGACCGGCGACGGGCGCGGAATCGCTCAGGCGAGGAGTTTGTAAACCTCGGCGATGTCGCGACGCAAATCGCCCAGCGAGGAGTTGATGCGCCGCATCTGGAGCACTGAGGGCTTCTCCGGCTGCGCGGACCGCTGGCTGCCGCCTTCGCGCATCGCCTTCAACTGCTTGCGCGCTCCCGCAATGGTGTATTTCTGCTCGTAAAGCAGATTCTTGATCTGGAGCACCAGTTCGATGTCGGAGCGCCGGTAGCGACGCTGATCATTCTCGTCCTTCTCCGGCGACAGAAGGGGGAACTCCGTTTCCCAGTAGCGAAGCACATAGGGCTTCACCTGGGTGATGGTGGCAACCTCGTTGATCTTGTAAAACAATTTGTCCGGTATCTGGACCTGGCCTGAGCCGCTCATCGTGACCGTTCACCTCAGCGCAGAAGTCAGCATATCACACAACAGGGACTGTCGCTTCAGACGCAACTGTCTTAACTTGCTGACACATTAAGAGGTTACGCGGGCATGCGCAAGGGTAAAATGCGCTGCATGGCACGGCTACGGCTCGACGGGCTCCGCGCTGCAGTAGAGGCGGGCGGGCACCCCGCCGACCAAGGCCAGCAGAGCGGGGGGAACCGGCCCCTCCCGGCGGGACTCAGTACAACGGTAAAGCGGCTCCTGGCCGTCCGGCGACACAAGGTCCGCCAGCATGGCGCACTGCGCGAACAGGTGACCGGAAACGAGAACCCGTGCTTGGGTCCCGCTGCTGCCCTGGCGAACGGCGCAATCAGCCAGTGCGCCCAGAAGCGGCCCGATGGCCTCGTCGTGAAGATGCCCCCCGGGGTCGTCAATCACCCACCCACCTTCTCCGGTCCTGCGGACGATCACAGCCACGATTGGTCCTGCCATCCGGTCTCCCCCCGTCTGCTGGCAATGTATTCTTGTGTAGCCAATACCGACGGCCTATGACAAACGGGGTCACACGATCATGCCACGAGATGCCAAGCGGGGACGGGCGGCTGCAGCCGTCGGTGCGGTGGCGGCGGCTGCCCTGGCTGTCGCCTTCTACTCGCCGGCGCTCGGCTCGTACTTTGCCAGCGACGATTGGGTTCTCCTCGATTACTACGGCACCGTGCCGTGGTGGCGGCTGGATGTGCATTTTTCTCCGCGCACGATCTGGTTTTACCGCCCGCTCCAGAGCCTTCAGTTCGCTGTGCTCTATCAGGCCTTTGGGCTTAATGCGGCGGCTTTCAATGCCGCGCTCCTCGCCATGCACTTGGGGGCGCTGGCGCTGGCCTTCCGATTTGTTGCAGATTTTTCTGGTCGGCTGGCGGCGGCTGCGGGCGTGACCCTGTTGTTCGCCACTTCCTGGATCCTGTCTCTTATACACATCTGACG
>JAOAAY010000028.1:0-43228 GCA_026418615.1 Candidatus Sumerlaeaceae bacterium
GCTAAGAAGCGCTTGCCGTGCGCCGCGAGGCAAGTTTCCGCGCAGGGTATGCCCCGACGCCGCGCCCTACGGCGCCCCGGCAGTCGTGCCCGTCGTCAGCAGGCCCGCCGCTTCGAGATCGCGGTTGATGGGGTCAAGTTCGCGGATTTGGAAGCGCGCGGCCGCCCGCCGCAGGATAGCCGCCGGGTCGGCCCGTTCGTTGACCAGCACCTCCTGCACCGCCGGCCCCGTATATTGCTTGTACAATTGTTGGCACCGGTAGGGCGGCTCCGCGCGCACGGCCTGCGCCGCCTCCTGCATGAGATCCGACAGGTCCGGCACATTGCGGTACTCGTTCACAATCGCGTCGAGTTTCTCCTGATACTCCGGCAGGAAAATGGGAATATAGGGGATGCCGATGCGCCGCCCCTGTTCGCTCAGCAGTTTCACGCGGGGCCTGACCAGATCGAGGTCGTGTTCGATCAGCATCGCGTCCACCGCGCGCTGCTTATGGAGACCGGTCAGGCGGGGGTTGATGATCTGAAACGCCCCTCCGATCTGGTTGGCCCGCCCACCCGGACCTTTCGGCAGCAGGCAGATGCCGATTTTCTCGTAAGGCATCTGATACTTGTCCACCAGATAGGTGAGATACTCGGGCGTGAAAATCGCCATCGCGATGCGATCGGACGAAAACAGTTGGAATAACTCGTCGTTGGTCGCGAGAACATTGCGTTGAAGCACATCGTGCTTCCAGCGCAGGTCTTTGATGAACTGCAGGGCGCGCACGGCCTCCGGCTCGTCAAAGACGGCCTTCCAGCGCCCGTCGGGACCGCGCCGCTCAAAATCGCCGCCCGCCTGCCATACCCAGTTGAGGAAGTGCCAGCCCGAGGCGGCCGTTTCACCAAGGATGCCGAACCCGGCCACGCCTCGTTCGCGGTTCGTGAGCCGTACGGCGTAGGTGGTGAAGTCTTCCCACGAGTCCGGCGGAATCGGACGGCCCTGCGGGTCGGTGAGCCCCGCCGCCCGGAACATGTCCACATTGTAAAACAGCGTCATGACATAGAAGCCGCCGGCCGCGCCCCCAACCGGCAGCCCGTAAATGCGCCCATCGCGCGAGATCAGATCGAGCATGCGCGGGTTGAGATACTTCGACAGCGGCCATGCGCGAATCTCTTCGGTGATGTCCGCCGACATGCGCCGGTCAAGAATCAGCGTGGCTTCCGTGGCAAATAGCCCGACCACATCGGTCAGAGTGCCGCCCACATATTTCGCGAAAAAACTGTCCGGGGAAAATTGCCAAGTGTCGTGGAACAGCGTCGCGTCGGGATATTTTTTTTCGAAATACTCCCGGACGAGGCGCTGCTCGGCCTGCCGTTTTGCATCGTCCTCGGGCGCACCATTGTTGAGCGTCACCACGAGGCGTCCGCCGGCCGCTTGCAGGGTGGATGTGGTGGAAGCCGGGGTGGACGCTGGCGCCGGGGAACCGCCCGAACGCATTCGCAGGGGCGGAACCCCGTATGTCCACAGCCCGGCTGCAAACAGCAGCACGGCAACCAACACCGCGGCTTGTGCCTTGAGACGCTGTATCATCGGTTGAGACGGGTCCTCCAGCCCGAGTGCAACCGCTTCCATGCGGCCCGTCACTCGCAAAGTGCAACCGGAATGCTCTCCCGGAGAAAGAAAAAGCCGCCGGACCCGCAGGCCCGGCGGCGACTTGCCCAGTGTGGATTGAAAACCTTAGAACAGGGACCAGTCCTCAACAGCGGCACCGGCTGGAACCGCGTATTTCGTCCGCACAGCATTCAGGAACGCTGCTTCAGTGGCAAATGCGTCGTCCCAGAAAGTGATGTCGTCAATGTGGACGACGGTGTTGGCCGTGCCGACCGCCGAACCCGCGATGCACAGACCCAAAGCAAACCGGTTGACCGTGGCCTGCACGGTTGGGTTCGCGGCGCCGCTGTACGACTGGAGCAGCACGGCTGAACCGTTGAGCGGATTAATGTCCCAAACCTTGTAGGAACCGTTGGTGGCATTGGGCGTCACAAGCCATGCCAACAGATGCCAGCGTCCGCCATCGAGCGTAGCCCAGTTGCTCGGGTTTCCAGCGGCCCATGCGGTTGTGCTGATCGGACTCGCAGCGCCAGGCCATCCATTCTCATTGGTAGTGCGGAAATTGTTTCCATTGCCCCGCACATTGAAATACGGCGAATAGGTCCCCGCGGTGTGATCCAGCGTCATGATGTCCACATCCGTGTCCGTCGGGTCAAAACTGACGACGCGCAGCGGATAGGCAAACTGGATCGTGTTGGCATTCGTGGCGATCGTGCCGCCATTGAATTGAACCCAGTCGTTCACGGAACCATCCGTCACAAAATACTTGGTGCTGCCGATGCCCGGAAACGGCGAAGCCGTGCCGATGCTCGAATACGGCGCCGCACCACCCGCCGTGCTGAGGGTAAACCCGGTAATGGACGGCGTGCCTGTGATGTCAGCCGACCCGTTTCCCGAAAGCCCTTCAAATGTTTCCGTGACGCTGGCGGCGTAAACCGCCCCGGCAAACAAAATGGATGCTGCAGCAAAAAACAGGCGTTTCATGTGATCCTCCAGAAAGTGGGTTAGCGGTATCTGAAACGCAAACGCGTTTGAGAGGCCACCAATTGTCACTTACGACCCTCTCGTGGGACTTGTCAAGCCCCTGCTGACACCGCGTTGAATAGCACGATACAAAATTCTCAGAAATGAAACCGCAGGGATGTTCATCCGCCGCCGAACACCCCGGCCTCGATCAACTCGCACCAGATGTGGATGACCGTGATGTGTGTTTCCTGAATCCGAGCGGTGGACTGACTGGGTACGATCACGCAGGCATCGCACAGGGCCGGCATGGCACCGCCGTCGCGGCCGGTGAGTCCTACTGTGCGGGCGCCCGCCCGCCGCGCCGCTTCGAGGCCGGCCAGCACATTGGGCGAAGTGCCCGATGTCGAGATCGCCACCACGACATCGCCCGGATGCACCAGCCCCTCGACCTGCCGCGCAAACACGCGTTCGTATCCATAATCGTTTGAGATCGCCGTCAGGCTCGACACATTTTCGTTGAGCGCCATGGCCGGCAGCGACGGCCGGTCGGCTGTGTACCGGCCCACCAGTTCCGCCGTGAAATGCACGGCGTCCGCCGCACTGCCCCCGTTGCCGAACGCCACCACCTTTCGCCCCGAGCGCAGCGCCTCAATCATCAGATCCGCCGCCGCCGCCACGGACTCCGGCAGGATCCGCGCCGACTCCTCCTTCAATCGCGCACTCTCGCGCAACACCGCCGCTATGCGTTCCCGAGCGTCCAACGCCGCCTCCTCTTCCGGCACATCGTCTCACTGCACAGACGCGCAAACACCGGAAAAAACCAGAAAAAACCGCCAACGACGGCATGCAAGAGCCCCGACAAGTGCCATAAAAGAAGTGGATAACACAGAGACTGTCGCCCGACAGACCCTCGTGACACTCCCGTCAGGCTGGCCTTGGGTTTGATTTTCTCTCGGCCTCTGCTGCGCTCCGATGGGGCCGTTGGCGACCCTGCGCCTTCGCGTTGAATTTCCGGTTTTTCTCGTTACTCTGTGTTGTCGCGCCTCTGCGGTGGCCTGTTGTCCGTCGGCCCGCCATGTGCCCGCCACTCGTCCACGGCTGCCTTATGCCAACCGGCCCAGACGAACTTCACGGCATCAATGTTGAACCGTTGGCCGGTGTTGGCTGAGGCTGGATTGTTGTTCGTGATCGTCAGCGACGCGCCCCCGCCCGGCTGCATCTCGACATCCGCCGCCAACAGGTACCACTTGTCCGCAAGGTCAGGGTTGAGCCGCGACAGGTCGAATGTCCCTGAGACCTCGCCTGCGGCGCCAACGATGCGGAAACCGGCCCCCGGCGAGTGGACATTCGGCCCTGCCGTGGCGTTCGGCCCGGTCACATAAACATGATACCGGCCGGGCGACACGATCTCCGGCCGGAAAACGGCATACGCGCCCAGCGAGTTGTCGCCTGTCCATCGCGCCCCCGACCCTGTCAATCCCGGCGCCGCGCTTTTCGCCGTCGTGTTCCCCCAGACTCCGCCACTCGTTAGAAACTCCTGATAGCGGGGCGCCAGCGTCTGCGCGCCGTTGGGCTGCCGGCTCTCGATGATGATGTCGGGCACAGCCACCACCGTGGCGGTCGCGCTGCTGACACCCGGCTCGCCCAACCCCGTGTCCGCGTCCTCATACAGCACCGTGATGGTGTCGCCGAGGGCCACCTCCAATTCTCCATTGCCGGGCATCGGCGCGCCAAACGACAGGGGAACGGTCGTCGCAAAAACCCCCGATGCCGGCTGGGTCTCTGCGAGGGTCACCGTCTCGCCGCCCGTATCGCTCGTGCTCGACATCCGCACCACCGCCGTGCCCGACCCGGCGAGGTCGCTGTCTACCAGCGTCACCACCGGCGAAACGCCGAACTGGTACGAGGCGCGGTCCATCGTCACCGTGCCGCGCGAGTTGCGCAGCGTAATCTCCACCACCGTCGCCTGTCCCGCCGTCACGGCCACATTCGACACCCGCCCCGTGCCGAGGCCCGCCTTCGTCGCCGTGAGCGTGGCGGTCGTGCCCGGTGCCACATAAATGATGGCAAAAAAGCCGTCCCACGCGGACAGATAATGATACGGATCTCCGGCGAGGTTCACCTTGGCGTCCAACACGGGCGCGCCCGACATGTCGCGCACATAGCCCACGATATGCCCCTGCGTCGGGGCCGTCTTCCACGGCATCTCGGCGACGGGGGCCTTCGCGGCGTACGGTCCGGACTTGAAACCCGCCCAATAGTTTGTCATCGAGCCGACCGAGAAGATGCAATGGCCCGCGGCGGACTGCAGCCGCGTCTGCTGATGCTCGGCCAGCAGGTCGGACAGCGCCTTTGTCCCGCTGCCCGTCGTGCTGCCTGCCACGACCAGCCGGTCGCCGCGCCGGGCCTGCCAGTCGGCCAGCAGTTTCTCGAACGGGTGCGCGCTCCCGACAGTCCAATAAATTTGCGGCACCATGAAATCCAGCACCCGCGACTGCAGCCAGCCCCAGCCGTCCTGATACCACTGGTGATAGGCCTGAGTCCCTGTCCCCTGGTAGTTGGTGGTGGCGTCCTTGTACATGATGCCGAATGGCGCCGCGGAGGTTTTCACCCACGGCTTGTACCTCATGATCTCGCCGTGAATGTTGCGCAGATCGCGCGTGATCTGACTGCGCATGAAATCCGCCCACCCGAGCCGGTCCGGGTTGCCGTCGCCGTTGAAACGCGCCACCGTGATGGGGTCATAGGAATATCCGGGGCCGGGCGTGCGGATGCGGTCAAAGTGCACTCCGTCCACATCATAATTGCGTACGACATGCAGGATGGCCCGCCGCGTATGCCAACTGGCCTCCGGGATGCCCGGACTCAGCCAGTAGTAACTGTCCACGAGGCCCGCCGGCACGCCGCCCGAGTCGTGGATCAGCCAGTTTTGTCCGGGCGGCGCCCCGGGCCCGTGCAGATTGTAAATGTGTTGCGGCACCGTGACCGCCGGCGGAACGGGCGCCGCCATGGTGTGCGTGTTGATGTACGCGTGAAACTCCAGCCCTCGCGAGTGCGCCGCCTCAATCGCGTAGGCCAGCGGATCCCAGCCCGGATTCGTCCAACCGTAAGTGTTCGACCACGGCTCGTACGGCGAGGGATAATGCACATCGCACTGCCCGCGCACTTGAAACAGCACCGTGTTAAAATGGTTGTCGGCGATGTTCGACATGATGCGGTCAATGTTGGCCTTTGCCGTCGCCTGATTGCTGCTCGGCCATTCAAACCGCGACACCCATATGGCGCGCGTTTCCGGAGCCGTCGTCTGGGCCGCGCCCGGTGCTGGCAACAGCGCCACCACCGCCGACGCCGCGACGAGGATGTGTCTTAACATGGATGCCGCTCCCTCGCCCTGACCAAATACACGAATGCTTGCTGTTCCCAAGTCCACCCGCCAGCGAAATCCGCCTGACACCGGGCATCTGGTTCTTGCAGGGCTCACTAACCAACCCACAAGCCTGACGCGCCGCCGGGTGACCGGTGTCCCGCCGTTTCATTTCTCCCAGTCCGCTATTGACAAGATTCTTTCAATGCACCCTTAATTGACGGCGTAAGCCTGCGGAGGTGTGGAGGTCGGCGGGGGCCCGAGCAGGTGTTCGAAACCTGACACGCATAAATCCATCATTTTGCCAGCGCCCACAGCGGGCGACCGAGCAACAGGAGGGTGTAAATCATGATTCGCCGCATTGTTTCGTTGTTGCTGTCCGGCATCGCGGCCGGACTCTGGGCGCAGAGCGCTCCACGCCCCACGCCGCCGCCGGAACCGCCCGTGAAACCCGTCATCGTTGCTCCCGTGGACCGCGACCGCGACGGTTCGCGCGTGGATGACCGCATTGAGCAGCGCGTCGCCCGCGCCCGCGCGACGATGGCGCGCGCGGGTGTTGCCCCCGCGGAGATCGCCGCAGCGCAGGCTGTGCTCCAAGAACCCGCCGCGGTGGAACTCATCTTCGACCGTCAGATCTCGCAGGATCAGATTGACGCCTTTCTCAAGGCCGGCGGAACGATTGACCATGTTTTTCAGCGCGTGAGTTACGGGTTCACTGGTCGAATCCCAACCGGCCAAGCCGAGACTCTTCCCGCCGCCCTCGGGGCTTCTCTCCTTGGCGTCGTGGAAAAATCCGCCACGGCGCCAACCCTTGACCATGCCACGCGCAACAGCCGCGCCCGGCCGACGGTTTGGAATGCCGGCGTGGACGGCAACAGCGCCGCGCCCCCTAACGCCAACGGCATCACCATCGCCATTCTCGACACGGGCGTGGACGGCAGCCACACCGACCTCTCCGGCCGCCAGCAGTATTGGAAAGATTGGACGAGCGACAACCTGCCCACCGCGCAAGACATCGGCCACCACGGCACCCATGTGGCCGGCATCGCCGCCGGTACGGGCGCTGCCGCGGGAGCCAGCCCCTCGAGCATCTCCTTCATGTCGCTCGGCAACTTTCCGCTCGCAGGCGGCAGTTTCTTGCCCGCCCCGCTTTATGTCCAGCCCAACCCCATCAACTGGACGACGACTCTCCGGTTCGCAACGCTCACGACGGCCACCGCCCTTGTCGCGATTGGGTTCGCCAATGGTGAGGGTCCCTCCTCCTCGTGGGGAGGCGGGGCCGCGGTGACCGGTACGGTGAGTCCCATTTCCACTTCGGTTTCCGGCCTGACGAATCCGCAACCCGGCTACATCAACCGCTGGTCACCCATCATTACCACGACCTCCGGTTCCAACGGCGAGGAGTACGCAGCCGCCACCAGTGTCACTTATGCCGGCCTCGGCGACGGCTACAATGTCGTGCGCGGCGTTGCGCCGGACACGAGGTGGGCCGGACTCAAGGTGTTTAAAGACGATGGCTCAGGCAACACCCTGGACATTGGCGAGGCGCTGGACGATATCGTGGCGCAGAACTCGACGCACAATATCAAGGTGGCAAACATGAGCCTTGGCGTTGTCGGTTCGCCCGGGCTCGACAGCACCGTGCGGGCCAAGGTCAACACTGCCGCCTCCAACGGGATCGTCATGTGCGTCGCGGCCGGCAACGACGGGCAGGCCGGGTCGGCTCCCGCCCGCGAAATTGACGACCCCGGCCGCGCTCATTACTGTATCACGGTCGCCGCCTCCAACGATATCAATCAGTTGACCGATTACTCCAACGCCGGCTTCACGCCGATGGGCCCCGGTTCCGGAGCAGAGGACATCAAACCCGACCTGTGCGCGCCGGGAGGCTCGCGCCACTACTCCATGATCATGGCCGCCGACAGCAACAACGGCGACAGCCTGAACAATACAGGGGCCAATTTCAGCGACTCCGTTGCCAACAATTACTACAACATCTCGGGCACCTCGATGGCTACGCCCCATGTCGCGGGCGCCGTCGCCCTCGTCATTGACGCCCGCCAACAGGCCGGCATCGCCTGGGTCTACAATCTCGCCAGCGTTCTCGCAGTGAAAGCCGTCTTGCTCGCGACCGCCACCGAGACCAACCAGAACCGCGAACAAGGTCCCGGAAGCAACCCCACGCTCAATCGCGGCGCCAAGGACACGCAGGAAGGTTTCGGTATGATCAATGTTGATGCGGCCACGGAACTTTTCACCAACGCTGTGATCACGGGCCCCAGCCTGAGCGGTCTGTCCGACACCTTTGGCTCGGGACCCTTTGATAAGCGTTGCTGGGCCCGCCGCGTCCAACTGACCAACGGCAGCCCCGTCACGATCAACTTGGATAATCCGGCCGCCGGCGACTACGATGTGTACCTGTACAGCGCCACCCCCGACACCTACGGCAACCCTCAGATCCTCGCCTCCTCCACCACCGCGGGCGTCGGCGTGGATCACACCCTGTCGTACACGCCCACGGCAACGCAGGTGGCCTATCTCGTCGTCAAGCGCGTCAGCGGCAATGGCACTTGGTTCTTTGGTTCCGGCAGTTTCGTTCCCGTCGGCGTGACGGAATTCATTACCGAATAAACCGCCGCCATTGGCTTGGGGCCAAAGCCCGAAACGCTGTCATCGCAAAGAAAACAACCAGACCATAAGTCAGCACGGTCGCACCTAGGAAGACGGCGTACCAAAGGTGAGGGATTTTTAGCGGATCCGGCAGGTTGCCGCAGACCCAGTCAAACATCAGGTCCCGCGGCAACCACACTTTCATAGACGAACCGTAATAAGTCTTTTGCACGACCAGCAAGAGGTCATGCCGGTTGATCAGAAGCACCGCAGCGGCTAACAAACATGCAGCCGATAATTCGGCTTTCGGTTTGACTTGTGTGTGACCGAAAAGGACTGAGAGAAGACAACTCCAGCCGCGCATAAGCAGCAGTCCAATCGGCATTTGTAAGACAAGAAAATGCCGGCCGGTAAAACCTGTGCGCTGTACAGACAGAATTTCCCGCACGATTCCTGCCGCGAACACGAACAAGACAGCGCCAATGACAACAACGGCCCGCTGCAGATATCGGGAGGACAGCGGACGGGTCCAAAGGCTGACGAGAGGCGGAAGCACCAAGAGGATCCACCATATGTCTCCGGGCGACCGAATCTCACTCATATTGCCGTACCCGTGGAAGAAAAGACGCCAAGTCCCGAGTTTTTCCAAGACCGGATGCAAGCAGTCTCCTTCCAGATGGCGCACCATGCGAAAGAACACGGGATTCATTGAGAAATAATGCCAGCCGCCGTGCATGGTACTGTAGAAAAAATGCGCTGTCAGCCCCGCTACCGGCGGGCCAAACACAAGCAAACCACATAAAACCAACACCCGCCACCCGTGGGACCGCGCCAGCACCCAGAGCCCCGCTACGACAACGAAGGGAAACACGCTGGCTTTTGAGAGGCAACCAGCAGCAAGCAGAAGGCCTAAGAGCAAACTGCGCCCGGGCGTGGCTTTGTCCCAAACGATGAACAGCGCACTGAGCCATGCCGAACAGGCCATAGCCAGCGAGTCATTCGCGGCTGTTATCCGCATGTATTGCGCCATGGGAACGGCCATCATCCAGACTGCCAGTGCCATCCCGCCGATCCGGCGGGCGCGGGGCCATACACGCCGACCGACATAGTAACCTGCAAGGACAGTACTCGCGCCAGCAAGGAACGAGAAAAGACGGCAAACCTGCCAGCGTTCCAGAGGCCCCAGACTGTCTCGGAAGGGCATCATGGCCAGAGAAGCCATCAGATAATGCAAAGGCGCATGACCGGCGCCATAAAAAGGAAAAGGCGAAGGCTGGAACCAGTCCAAGGCTTTGTCCCGAAACAGTTGCTCGTACTCGGAATGCCTCGGGGACTGACTGGAAGGCCGGTACCTGTTCTCTCGTGCCGTGAACCACCGCACATCCGTCATTACCTGACTGATTCGGTCTCGCTCCATATTGGGCAAACGGCCATGCTCAAGGATGAAGGTTGTGTAGTCGGCATGACCGAATTCATCTGGCGCCTGCCCCAGCGGCGTGGAAACCCACCAAATCAGGCTGGTGGTGACATAGGTCGCCAAGAGGACCGTCAGGCAGACGGCTTGGGTGGCGCGCGGACTCATCTGCTGCGGCTCCAGCGCGCGCAGAAATCCCCGGCAACGGGTCTTGAGAGCCTATGACAAGTCTGGGCTGTTGGTGATTTCGGCGGGGGTCTTTTCGAGGGCCCGACGACACAAAAACATGCCGCACCCAAAACGGCTGACTTGCCGGACAGCCGGAACAGTGACAAACCGGCCATGGATCGTGTGTGTTGCGTCGCCAACACGAGACTTCCCCCTTTGGCAGCAACCCCGCAAGCACCCCGTCAGTCAGGCGGTTGGGAGTTACCAGCATCTCAATGCCTGCCGCGGGCGGCGGGAATATCAAGAATTTACTGAGAGCGGTTGGGAGGTGGCCGCAGCCATTTGACGGCGAAGGGCGACTCGCGGAATTCGTTCAAACATCGCGACGGAGTCGTTGATCCGCAGGCGTCCGCACGAAGCATCCGCGCATCCAGACGCCAAACCCCCGCAGCGGCTCACGCGTGCCCACAATGGGAATCGTATCTGCCGCGCGAAAACGCCGCTCACAGCCAGGCGCCGAGGGCTCGCAGCAGTTCGCGCACCTCCGCGGTGCGGTGACCGGCGAGCAGCAGCGCAACGGCGACCGCGGCCAACGCAAGGCGAACAGGGTGCATGTGGCACCATTTCACCAAGCCCCACCGGTGCTCGTTGCGGGCGTGGTAGTCGGCATGATGCGCCTGCTCGTCAGCGATATAGACACGCAATTCGTGAATTTGACGGCCGAGGTCCCGCACGCTCTGCGCGATGTGGCGCAGTTCGGCGGTCACCTCGCCGCGCCAAAGGTCTTCGTCTTGCTCGGGGTGATGATATCCGCTCATGCCCAACCCTTTCCGCGCCCCGCGCGGCCGGGCTGGCCCCGCGCAGGCCTAATCTTTCAACTGTCTGACGCTGCGCACGAAGAACTGCAGTGCGCTTTCCTGTGCCTCCATGGTGGCGCGCGGACCCGTCGTTCGCACGAATAGGCTGCCCTGCGGGCTGCCCTCGATGACTGCGCCGTAAAGCGCGTGATTGGGCCGCGGCTCGGGCGGGTCCACGGTCATCGGGCCCATGCTCGACGGCGTGTAGGTTCCGCGCGCCTTGACGAGCGCAACCCGAAGACCGTCCTGCTCGAACTGCGCCGCCTCGGTTTCCACCGGGCCTGTCGTCCCGTCATCGCGCGTGAACATGCCGACCCAGCGCCGGACATTGGCCTCGGCGGTGCCGCCCTGACCGGGGCCAAAGTAAAAGATGACCATTTCGGCGGGACCGGCCTCACCCGGCAACTCGAATTGCGCCACGCGCATGCGACTGCGCGGTTGCACCGATTTCCAGCCGTCGGGAATCGCCAGTGCCACCTCGCCAACCGTCAGCGAGTTCGAGGTGATCTCGACTTTCACCGGCGGCGGTTCGGGTATGCCGAAGGCACCCGGAGCGCTGCCGGGCCCCGCTCCGGTGCCTTGCGGCTGCAACGCCGCGGCCGGCGTCTGAGCCACGCGCACTTCGCGCATCCCGGCGAGGCTCGTACCCTCAGGCCGTGACCACCGCACATTCTCCTCGCCGCCGCATCCGGCCAGTATCATCAAGCCCGCCGCGGCCACGACATACCCGTTCCACCTCAACATGCCTGTCTCCTGTGTCGCCGTAAACGCCCTGCGCCCGCGCGACCGTGCGACGCAGGCGTGCAGTGCACTACATCTCTGGCGCCGGTTCGTGCGATGGAAGGCTGTCTTCGGCTTGCGAGCCGACCGCGGGCATGATGTCGAACACCCGGCAGATCGCTCCCGGCGTCTCGCCCACGGCGGCGGCAGCAGCACGGGCGCGCGCCGTTTCCGTAGCGCAAAGTGTTACCAAGGCGGCATGCACCTCCGCGTGCGCCGCCGGCAGGGCCGTACGCATCAGCGCGGCAAACGCTTCCGCCATGGCGCAGGCAGCCTGCCGATCGGGCGCGCGCGCCGCTTGGTAGGCCGCGAGCGCCGATTCCAAGCGCATCGCCGCCACGACCAGAGCGGACGGCCCCGCGGGGATGCTGTGATCAGAAGCCATGGAGATCCTCCCGGGCAAACACCCGTTCCTCTGCGTCGCGCAACGCCGCGATGGCTTGCGGCTTTGGCCCGCGTCCTGCAAGCACCACCACGCCCTCCGCCAGCCGCGCCAGCAGATGCTCGGCGTCGGCAAAATCCCCGCGATAAAGCGACCCCGCCGTGCCCGGCGACCGGCGCGCCAGATTGCGCGCTGCCAGCACGCACGCCAGTTGACTGATCATCAGCGGCACAGGGGCCGAAAACGGGACCTCGTAACGGCGGCCCAGTTCCAAGTTGATGAGCGCCGCCGCGTCCGAAATGGCCTGCTCGAGCACCGGAGTGTCCGGCACGCCGTCGCCGTTGTCATCGGCCACCGATACCAAAAAGGCCGGTGCAAACCGGCGCTTGAGTTCATCTGTCGTAGTGTACACTGGTTTTCCTCCATGTGCAGGGCGGGCCGGCGCACGACGGTGTGCGCCGGCCCGCGGGGACGGGGTCAGGTCACAGCGTCGGCCACGCGGTAAATGGCCGCCGGCGCGACGATCTTGTGGTCGTAATATTTCTGGACACGGATCATATCCGCCTTGCGCCGCGGCTCGCGCCAGCGCTCGACGACTGTGCCGTCCGTGCCACCCGACGCACCCGTCCAGACAAAGGTATAGACGCCACAGATCTGTTTGAGCCCCGGCCGCGAGGCCACATGCAGAAAGTAGGCGTGGTTGCCCCACACGGGGGCCATGACCGGAGCCTGCCCGCGCGTCGCGGTGTTTTTGTGCGCGCGGCCCACCACCACGCGGGCCACGCCGGTCAGTTGCGCCAGCAGGTCCTCCGTCACGATCCCCGCCGAGGAGTGCTTGATGCGCTCCACGACGGCCGGATGATTGCGCAGCGCCTCGAACACGGGCGACGACAGCAGGAGCAGGTTGGGCTGGCGCTGCGTGCCGACCAGCACCGACGCACGCGCCTCCGCAAACACCGCAAACGGGTCGCTGTCGGGATTGTCCCAGAGATCTTCGCCTGACAGCGCTTGGCCGGGCACGCCGGCGGCATTGGCCAACACGCCGGCGAGGGCAATCTCACGGTTGAGCGCGATCTTTTCGGTCAGAAATTCCGTCCGGTCAATGTCGGGCTGGATCGCCGGGTCGGCATTGTCGCGCTCTTCGTCGGGAATGGCCGCCTCGAGCGCGTGGTCGTCGCAGAAATAACTGTCCGTGGAGACCGAGAAGTTGACCTCGTTGGCCTCGGCGCCCGGCGAGCGGCCGTCGGGCGAAGGACGCATCCATTCGCGCTCCGCATCGTAAACGAAATATTTGTCGCTCTGCTTGCGCACCGGCACGGGCGGCGCCACGGCGTCCGCCACATACTCGGGATTGCTGTAGGCCACGCTGACAGCCGTCAGCGCGGCGTCCACATGGACTTGGGAAGGTTGGGGCATGGGAGTCTCCTTGGGAAGGGATTCAGGGTGGAATGGCGGGCGTTTTCAGGCGCCGGTGGCCGTGCGTTCATGAATCGAGATGAACACATCAATGATGTCGCCGGCGGCGGCCGCGCGGGTTTCGGCAAACCCGAGGCACTGAACGCGCGTGTCCGCCGGCTCGTTCACGGCCTTCACACGGCCGGCGGCGTCGGCGATGTTCACCGGTGCGCCTGCGGGGATTGGCCCCGCCGCGGTGACCTCCGCGATGCCGGCTTTGCGCACCGACACACTGCGGCCTGCGGATGGCTGCGCATGGACGGTCACGCCAAGGATCGCGCCGGCGTTCGCCTCGGCGGGCAGCGCGCAGTCGCCCGCGAGCGGACCCTGAACGACCACGCGGTTCGCCGCCACACCCGAGGGCGTCGCGACGCGGTAGGTCTTGTCCATCAGGTAGATGGGCATGGATGATGCTCCTTTCTTGTTAAATCATTAATTTTATTTCATATTAGCATGTATGTGTGGAGATTAGAACGGCGGACGGTGGCGTCCGGCTTCGCGCGAGGCGGCCAGGAGCGCCTCTGCGTAGCCGAGCCCCGGCGACTCGCGCCGGAGCGCAAGAGCGCGCAGGTGCAGCCGCACGGAGGCCGGATCCGTGCGTTCGTCAAACGCGACGGCGGCCGGCGCATCCGGCCGGCCGGCCGCGGCAGCCGACTCGCTCAGTTCGGGCCGCAGGGCTCCCCGCTGCAGGAAACCGCGCAGCCAGTCAGCCAGCGGGGGTCTGCCGTCCGAAAAGGCCGCCGTGCCGGCCCCCTCCAGTCGCAGCAGGGTCGCGATGGTTCGGGCATCGTCCTCGTCCACGCGAATGCCAGCCGCGCGCAGGTCCGCCACGAGCGCCTCCGCCTGCCGAGCCGTCTCGCGCTCGGCAAACAGCGCGACCTCGCCGCGCAGCCGTTCAATCTCCGCGTCGCGCGGATCTCCGGCCGGCGGCGCTGACAACTCGACCGTGTCCACCGGTTCTCCGGCATCCGAGAACTTCACGGGCCGCAGCCCTTTCACCTCCGGCACCGCCGCTCCCAGCAGCGACACCGCGCGCAGGTACGGGCGGCCGGTCGCGGCAAAACGCCGGAACAACTCGATGCTGCGCTGGCGGTAGGCCCCGCTTCGGATCAAATCGCGCAGCACCTCGGGAATCCCCGCCACGCGCGCAACAAGCCGGTCGCCCGCCCGCCGGAGCGCCCGCACCCAGCCCCACGCCGGTCCACTCTGTGCGTGATCGAGCGTCAGCGGCGCCTCGTGGAGATCCGCGCGGTAATCCGCCGCCAACGCTTCCAGCGCGGCCTCGTCAAACCGCCCCTTCGGACCATAATCGCCCGTCCGGAAAACCTCCATCTCCAACTCATCTTGCCCGTCGTTGCTCATGCCTGAGCCTCCTTTATAGAAATTTTGTTCTAATTTTGAGGATGTTAGATTCCCGCGGTTCGCGGGATTGCTGCGTCAGCGGTTTGTGCGGTCGTCGCGCAGTTCGGCGTTGGATGATTCCTGTTCCGGAAAGTCGGCGGGGGCGGCGGGAGGCACGGGGTCCGCCTCCGGCCGCCGCGGCGGCGCATCGCCCCATGGCACCGGGGGCAAGCCGAGCGAAGCGCGCACCTCGTTGATCGTCAGCACCCCGAACTGCAGGTGATATTGGTAAAGGTTTTGGTCGTCGTACCGGAGCGCGCGTTCACCGGGGCCGGGGACCGGTCTGCGGTATTTCTCGTGAAAATAGCCCGAGGGCAGCGCCACACCCATGCGCACCAGTTGCTCGTCCACCTTGAGTTCCTCGAGGAACTCGGCCGAGTCCGACACATCGAATACGAGCCTCGGCGCGGCTTGCGCCGGGCCGAAGTTGAAGTCCACGATCCAACGCACGAGTTGCGCGGTCAGCGCAGCGCCCAAGGCCTGCGCGTCGGCCGCAAGGTAATCGCGACGCACGCGGTCGTGCACGGTGCCCAAGGCCATGCTGCCGCTGCGACGCCCCTCGCCCGTCGTCAGCGTCTGCCCCAGCACCAATTTCGAGATTTCGTCGTTACACCAGTCGGCAAACTCGCGATAAGTGTTTGTCGCGCCCGAACGCCGCGCCTCGAGAAACTCCAGCGCGACGCCCTCGGGCAGGAGCACGCCCGAATCGCTCTGCAGGCTTTCGAGCACGCTCGTCAGGCGGTCGAGTTCCTCGCTGGTGGCTGCGGACCCGTAGCGCGCGACGGCGGTCGGAGCGCCAAACTTTTCGTTGTACACAGCCCAGAATTTCACATTGTTTTTCTTGAACCAGTAGTACCAGTAGGCTTTGGCGCAGAGCGGCGAACCGTAGGGCGCCCCCGGTCCGCCTTGAAACACGAACCTCACGAATTTGCGCTCGGGCATGGGCCGCGCGCCCCGCGCCCAGACCATCGTCTCGCCCGGACGCGGCAGCAGGTCCCGCGGCCGGGCAGCCTCGCGCCAGTCCGTCGCGTCATCCGTCAGCAGGTAGAGCGCGCCGCCGGCGTCTACCGCAAATGCCGACGCCGGACGCCCGCGCAGTTCCCGAACCGCGGTGCGGCCGGTTGCCGGGTCTACCGTCCACAGGATTTCTGCCACCGCCCAACCCTTGGCGAACGCGTCCAACAGGTGGAACACGGCGCCGCGAAAGTCGGCGATGCCAGCCAGTACCGTGCGCACCAGCGCCGCCGCCTCGCGATCCGCCGGCGACTCGCCCGCCTCAATCACCTTCCATTCTGCAGCCGCCAGCATGTTCTTGCGCGTCTGCAGGGTTGCGAACAGGTGGGCATCCTTGTCCTCCATTTCGGCAAACAGGCCGTAGGCCCCATCCGCTCCGAAAGCCGACCACTCCGCCGACGCCATCAAGCGGCACAAGGTCGCTGAACCCGGCCCTGCTGCGTGACCCGCTACCTCTGCCGTTACCGGGACCATTCGTGCCATCGTCTCCGTCCGCCTCATGCATGGATTTGACAGCCGGCATCCTTACTGTCCGCCCCGGCGGCTGCCAATTCCCGCCCGGCTCCTAAACGCCCCTTACCGGAACATAATCCCATTCGTGCGATCCGGCCAAATCGCACGCGCAGAAATTGAACAAGCGTTCTGTTCTTGTGACCGGATTTGTCACTCGTCCGTTCTAAAGAATCCCACAATCAGAAACGATTTTGGCCTCTATTGTCGGGAGTTTATGGCTTTTAGAAAAATTTGAGAATACCGCTTGATGTTGAACATATATTCTAACAATCATAGGAGGGCGATCATGACCTTGTACCCGTACAGCCCCTCAACTTCGATCCGAGGACGCGGAACTGCCACCAACCCCCGGAACCGGTTCGAGCGCCTCCATGTCGAGCAAGACTGCGAAGCCTTGGCCGGCGCTTTTTGCCCGGAGATGGAAGCCCCGGCCGAGGCCCCACCCCCGCCCACGGAATTCTTTCCGGACGCCTCGCGTTCCATTCTTTCCTATAACGACAGCCCGGATGTCGGGTTTGAGGTAAGCGTCAACCCTTATCGCGGCTGCGAGCATGGCTGCGTTTATTGCTACGCCCGTCCGACCCATGAGTATCTCGGCTTCTCCTGCGGCCTCGATTTCGAGACGAAGGTGCTGTACAAGCCTGATGCGCCTGTCCTGCTGCGCGAGGCGTTGGAGGCATCGTCGTACGAGCCCCGCCCCATCGCGCTGAGCGGCGCGACCGATCCCTATCAGCCCATCGAGCGCCAGATGGAACTGACGCGCGGCTGCCTGGAGGTCCTCGCCGACTTGCGCAACCCGGCCTGCGTCATGACGAAAAGTCACTTGGTGACGCGCGACGCCGATCTGCTCGGGCGCCTCGCCCGCCACGACGCGGCAGCCGTCATGATCTCGCTCACGACACTCGACCCCAACCTCGCCCGCCGTCTCGAGCCCCGCGCTTCGGCCCCCCTCAGCCGCCTCGCCGCCATCAGCACCTTGGCCCGTGCCCGCGTGCCCGTGGGCGTGCTCGTCTCGCCCGTCATTCCCGGGCTGACGGATCACGAGATGCCTGCCTTACTGGCCGAGGCGGCCCGGGCCGGCGCCACCTTTGCCCGCTTTGCCATCCTGCGCCTGCCTCATGCCGTGGCCGAACTCTTCGACGACTGGCTGGCGCGCCACTACCCCGCCCGACGCGAAAAGGTGCTGGCCCGCATCCGCGACATTCGCGGCGGCCGCCTTGACGACTCACGCTTCGGAACACGCATGCGCGGCGAAGGTGTTTTCGCCCTGCAAACCGCCGATCTGTTCGAAGTCTCCTGCCGGCGGGCCAACCTGCGCACCGAAACCCCGCGCCTGAGCGTCGCCTCTTTCCGCCGCCGCTTCGGGCAACTTTCCCTGCCCTTGTTTGATGAATAGTCGCGCGCGCCACCTGCCCACCGCGCGGGCATACCGCACAGGCTCGGCGTTACAGGTAACAGATTGGTTTTACGAGGCGAACTGTCTTAGAACGCGGATGTCGTTTTCGTAAAAGGCGCGGATCGTCGGGATCCCATAGCGAAGCATGGCGAAGCGCTCGACACCGAGCCCAAAGGCAAAGCCGGTGAACTCGCGGGAATCTATGCCGCAGTTTTCCAACACAGCGGGATTGACCATGCCGCAACCGAGGACTTCGAGCCAGCCCCCGCCGCCCTTGGCGCCGTGCCAGCGCATGTCCACCTCGGCGCTCGGCTCGGTGAACGGAAAATAACTGGGCCGGAAACGCGTCTCCACATCCTCGCCGAACATGGCCTTGAGAAACGCGTCGAGTGTCCCCCGCAGGTGGGCCATCGAGATGCCGCGGTCCACCACCAGCCCCTCGACCTGCGTAAACACGGGCGAATGCGTCGCATCCACATCATCCACCCGGAAGACGCGGCCCGGCGCAATGATGGCCAGGGGCGGCTTGTGCGCCAGCATGTAGCGGACCTGCACGGGCGAGGTGTGAGTGCGCAAAATGCCGCCCGCTTCGAGATAAAAGGTGTCGTGCATGTCGCGCGCGGGATGGTGCGGCAGGATATTGAGGAGATCGAAATTGTTGGCCTCGGTCTCACTCTCCGGTCCCTCGGCCACATCGTAACCCATGGACACAAAGATGCGCTCGATCTCGAGCAGCGTGAGGGTCAGGGGGTGGAGCGAGCCGGCGGGCGCGGCCGGTGCGGGCAAGGTGATGTCAATGCGTTCGCTTTCGAGCCGGCGCGCGAGGTCCGCCTCGCGCAATTCGGCGAGACGCGCCGCAAAGGCCTCTTCGACCCGCGCCTGCGCGTCGTTGATGACCCGGCCGGCTTCGGGCCGATCCTCCGCCGGAAGACTGCCCAACCCTTTCATGTGAGTCCGTAACGCGCTTTTCTTGCCAAGAAGTTCCGGACGCAACGCCTCGAGCGCCGCGAGATCCGCGGCCTGCGCAATCGTTGTCAACGCGGCCGCCTCGGCTGCCGCCACCGCCGCCTGAAGTTCTGTCATGCTCATACCCACCAGCCCAAGCCTCGGCGGGCTTGAGCCTCAAGCGGTTTTTCGGCGCGCAGGCCGGCGGGGCGCACCGCGTGAGTGCCGGACAGCACCCAGGTCGGCCGTGAGGCACGGTTCGATTAGCGCTGCCGGCCGCTTGTACGGATACTTTGCCTCCCATGTTGCGCAAGGTGCTCCACAGCAAACTGCATCAGGCCGTGTGCACGGCCGCGCTGCCGGATTATGTGGGTTCCATTACCATTGATGAGGACCTGCTCGATGCGGTCGGCATGCGGGTCAATGATGCGGTTCTGGTGGCGAATTGCCGCAACGGCGAGCGCTTCGAGACTTACATCTTCAAAGGCGAGCGCGGGTCGCGCCGGGTGGAGGTCAACGGGGCCGCGGCGCACTTTTGCGAACCGGGTGACAAGTTGATCATCCTGCATTTTTGCCTGCTCGATGAGCGCGAGGCGGCGACTCACCGTCCGCGGGTGGCGATCGTCGGAGCGAACAACGAAATCGTCCGGACGCTCGAATACGAGTCGCCCGGGGCGCCTTGACGGGCCGACGGCGGGGGTGTCGGGGGCGGTGGCGGGAGGCCTGACACGGCGCGAGTGGCTTCGGGCCATCGGCGGCGCCGCCGCCTTGGCATGGACCGCACTCGGCCCCGCGGGATGCTCCGTCCGCCGTTCGCCCGAAGATCTGGCGCGCCGCCTGATCATCGGCATCTCTGACGACATCAAAACCCTCGACCCCGCGTACCAGACCCGCGCCCTCGACGGCTCGATCATCGTCCAGATTCACGAGCCGCTGACCTGGTTCGACCGCTCGAACAAACTGGGGCCGCGCCTGGCCCTGCACTGGGAATCGCCGGATAACGGGATGACATGGGACTTCCATCTGCGCGAGGGCGTGGCGTTTCACGACGGCACCGAGTTTGACGCGCAGGCGGTTAAATTTCATTTTGACCGCATCGCCGATCCCAAAACGGCATCCAACCGCTTCACCCACATGAAGCATGTCGAGCGCATCGAGGCGGCCGACCGCCGGGTGGTGCGCTTCCGGATGAAGCGACCGTTCAGCGTTTGGCCCGAGGTCGTTCGCGATCCCTTTGGCTGCATTGTCAGCCCGGCCGCGGTACGGGCGTGCGCCGACCCGCGCGAGTATTGGCGCGCCCCCGTCGGCACGGGCCCGTTCCGGTTTGTCGAGCATGTACCGGAGCGCCGCATTCTTTTGCGGCGCAACCCGGACTACTGGGACCAGTCGGTGGCCTTGGTCGAGGAGGTGGAGTTTCGCCCGGTGCGCGAGACGACCACGCGAGTCATCCTTCTCGAGCAGGGCCAACTCGACATCGCGGGGGTGTTCTGGGCCCATGCGGAAGCCGTGCGCCGCGCCGGACGGGTTCACCTGCAGCAAGTGCCGTGGCTGGCCATCCGATACATCGGGTTCAACAACATGAAACCGCCGTTCAGCGATGTGCGCGTCCGCCGCGCCGCCAACTATGCCATTGACCGCGAGGCCATTGTCAAATATGCGTTCCGCGGCAACGCTGACCCGGCGCGCGGTCCCCTGCCGGCCAGCCTGCCGGCGTTTAACCACCAGATGGAAGTGTACGGGTACGATCCCGACCGCGCGCGAGCACTCATGCGCGAGGCCGGCCTTGCCGGCGGGGTGGACGCCGTTTTGTGGGCGATGGATACCGTGACCGATAAAATCATTGCCGAAACGGTCATGGAACAGTTGCGCGCAGTCGGCATCCGGGTGAAAGTCCAACAGTTTGACAGCGCCGTGTATTGGGACAAGTTCGACGCCTACCAGACGAGTGATGGCAAATGGTTCCCCACGCGCGAGGGCGTCTTTGATATGTTCATTGACGGGTGGGTCGGCGGGGAAAGCGCTTACGGCTACCTCGACCCGCTGTTCCGATCCACCAGCAGCAGCAACGCCGCGTTTTACAAAAACGAAGAAGTGGACCGCCTGCTTGAGCAGGTCATGGCGTTGACGGATCCGGCGGCGCGCGACGAGGTTTATCGCAAATTGCAAGCCGTTATCATGGCCGATGCGCCGTGGGTGTTTACCTACCACTCCCATATCATTCAGGGGGTGAATCCGCGCGTGGTGGGCTACCGCGTTCATCCCGCGGGCGAGTTTATCCTCCAAAATGTGGCTTTTGGCATGGTTGGGCGCGTGTGACAATGGAATTTGAGCGCGCACCCGCCTACCCTTGGTGCTTTTTGACCGGCCATCAAACCCCGCTTGCAGTTGCAATTTGGACGAATAAAGGCTTGCTGCCAATTGCTGGAATTAGTGCCTGCCACGACGGACATTGGCCGCAGTGGCGGTTGAGTGACTCAATATCAGAACATCAATGTACGAGTGCCAACTCAAGACCCGCCGGCGTGTGGAGATGATCAACATCACACGCGAGGTGGAGGACGAAGTTCGTCGCCGCAACATCCGCGACGGACTTTGCATCGTTTATTGCCCTCACACCACGGCCGCCATCACCATCAATGAGGCGGCTGATCCCGATGTGGCACGCGACATTGCCGCCGTGCTCGAGCGGCTTGCCCCGCACCGCGGCGACTATGCCCATGCCGAGGGCAACAGCGATAGCCACATCAAAACCGCCCTGCTGGGGCCCTCCCAAGCCATCATCGTTCGAGACGGACGGCTGGCTCTGGGTCAGTGGCAGGGAATCTTCTTCTGCGAATTCGATGGCCCCCGCGACAGACGCTTCTTCGTGAAAACGCTTCAGGACAACTCATGAGCAGAACCATGACAGCGCAACCCAAACAGGATCCCCTTGCCCAGCGCGACACCATCACCTTTGCGGAACTTGGCGACGGCGTCGTGGTCATCCGCATCGTTGGGCGCGGGAGTTTTGCCAACAGCGTGGAATTCAAGCAATTGACCGACCGTCTGGCCGACGCGGCCGGGTCGAAACCCTACCGCTTCATCGTGGACATGGAGCAGGTGACGACGCTCGATTCGACCTTTATGGGCGCGCTGGCCGGCGCGGGTTTGCGCCACAAGCGCGACACGGGCGAGCAAATGACCCTTTGCAATGTCAACGAGCAGTGCTGCCGGCTGCTTGAAACGGTGGGAATCAAGCATTTCGTCCAGGTGCGGGCTTGCCCCACCGAGGCCGCACCCGCGCAAACGGTGGAGTTTCGCGAGGCGGACCGCGCGGAAATTTCGCGCGCCGACCAAATCATTCACATGATCGAGGCGCACGAAAACCTTGTGACGATTGATAATGAAAATCAGGCGCGCTTCGAGAGCGTGCTCAAGTACCTGCGCGAAAGCCTCGAGCGCGAAAACCAGAAGAAAGGGTAGCGCCATTGGAGGCCGGCGGCGGGTTCGCGTCAGGGCGCGGCTTCGTCAATCATGCCCCCCCTCCGTCGCCTCTCCGTCGCGCGGTCGCTTCGTGCCGACGGGCAGCGATCGCAGCCCTGACGGCCGGCGCGTTGGCCGCCCGGGCGGAAACGGCACCTGAGCGCGTCAGCAAATACCACGACGGGTTCGCCCTGCGCGATCGCGATACGGTGGTTTTCCTCGGCGACAGCATCACCGCAGCGCAAACCTACGGCAAGATTGTGGAAAACTATACCTTGTTGCGGTTTCCTGAGCGCCGCGTGCGTTTTCATATCTTAGGCAAAGGCGGCGACACGGCAGCGGGCGGGCTTGCGCGCCTCGAGACAGATGTCTTCCCGCTGCGGCCGACCGTCGTGACGGTCGCCTACGGCGTGAACGACATTGGCTGGGGTCTACGCGCGGACGCGGAGCACAAGCAACGCTACCTCGACGGCATCCGGGGCATCGTCCGGCGCTGCCATGCGCGCGGAATCCGGGTCTATATCTGTTCGGCAGCGCCGACCGCCGCCGACCCTTTCGAAGCAGAAAACGGGTTTCTCCGTCGCATGTGCGACGAGGGCATGGCCTTGTCGCGTTCGCTTGGCGGCGGCGCGATCGACATTCAGGGGACCATGCGCGAGATTCAGAAAAAAATCTGGCGTGAGCGCGGGACGACGGAGGCTCTGCGCGCCCTGCACATCGAGGACGGCATCCACCTCAACGAGACCGGGCAGATCGCCATGGCTTATGCGCTCCTCAAAGGGTTGGGCGCCCCGGCGGAGGTCTCGAGCGCCACGCTCGATTGGAAGCCTCTGCGCGTCGCCGGCACGGACGGGTGCCGCGTGCGCCAATTGCGCCGCCGCGCCGGCACGCTGGAATTTACCCGGACCGACACGGGATTGCCCGTCACGCTCGGTTTGATCGGTCACCTTGCGGGCCGCGATGTGCCCCTCGCCGACGGTCTGAACCGCTACATGCTGACCGTGCGCGGTCTGCCCGCGGGCCGCTGGGAGGTGCTCGCGGACGGCCGCCGTGTCGGCGCGTGGGACGCCGACCGTCTGGCCTCAGGGGTGAACCTCGGCATGGCCACGCCGGATCCTTGGGAGCCGGGCGGGCCTTGGGATGTTCAGGCAACAGTGCTGGCGCGGGTCACCGAGGCGCGGTCACAAATCGAATTGGCACGGCGTGCGGCCCGCCACTACAAGTTGCCTGAGCATACGATCGCCGAGATGGACGCCCGTTGCGCCGCCATCAACTCCCTGCTCGAGCAATATCAGCGCGCCGCCGCACGCCCGCGGGCGTACCGCTTCCTCATCCGACCGGCCGCACCGTGACCGCGCGGGGGCGCGGTCAGTGATCGTCGCCTCGGATCGGTTCGCGGCCTGCGGGGAACGGCTCGAGATCCGTGATGCAGCGCCTGGGCACACCAGCGGGCGGCAGGATGACCAGCGCAATGCCCTGCTTTGTTTCCATCCAAACCTTTTGGAAATCCTCCAACAGCCACTGGCACCGGTAACCGCGACCGCTCTTGGCCAGGAAGGAATCGGTCACCACCACGCGACCATCGTCCGTCACGCCATTGAGCGCCACGATGTGGTTGCCCATCGAGGCGTAGGGCGGCTGCTTGCACGAGCCCTCCTTCAGCCGGATGGAGCACAGGATAACCTTGTTCTGCGCCACCGCCGCTCGCACGCTGTCCCAGTCGCGAAAACGGTCAATAACGCCCTCGAATCCGAACTCGCCGGCGGCGGCAATTACCCGCGGCCACACGCCCGGGTAGTCGTACTCGGGCTCATGGGTAAGCGCGACAATGTCCTCGAGAGGCACCGGGCGGCCAAAGTATTCCATGGCTGTTGCCAGTGCGGCCGACTGGCAGCGGTTGGGCGTGATGACTCCGGCCGAGGTCATTTGCCGGCGGAAGGGCAGGTCCAGCACGCAGGCACCGGCTGTCGAGGGCCAATCGCCGGCCTGCGGGGCTGCCGCCATCGCCAGCGTCGTGCTCGACGGCGTGTTGTCTGTCACCACGACGGTCAAGGTCGGTCTTACCGTGAGGGAGGCCGTGCTGGCCTGCACAACCTTGAACTGGAAAGTCACGGCTTTTTCTTTCAATTGGAGCCAGTCCATGTCGAGCCGGCCGCGGTCAAAGGTGGGTGCGGTGCGGCTGGTGACCGGGTCGCGCACTTGGCCCCAGAAGCCGGCATAAAGCCATGGGGACTTTGTCCCGTCCGCGAATCCGGCTCTCAGATGAAGCCGGAAGCCTTCACCGCGCGGCAGCCGTACGGCCCACGAGTAAATGAGTTCATCAAAGGCGAATGGCGGCTCGACCACGGGGCCGGTCCATTCACCGGGAGCGGACTCGCGGAAGGCGTCTGCGGCAACGCTGGTGCGCCAGTCGGCGGCTGAAGTCATCATGCTGACGGTCTCGGTGGAAGCATGCCCGGTCGCCGGCATGATGGTAACGGCGGCAAAGAGCCAGACGGCCGCCATGAAATCGAACCGGCCCGTGGGCATGCCTCGCGTGATTTTCATAGAGCCATCGGCCACTCGTTGACAGGTCGAGTCAAGCGGGCGCATGGCGCGCCGGCCTGTCCATCGCCGCTTGCAATTCGCGCCGGACGAGGCTGGCTGGAGAGCGATGGGGATCGCATTCAACCTGTTTTATCGGGAGCGAGCCGGGTGAAGATTGTCGTAAGCGGTTCGACGGGTCTGGTAGGTCAGGCGCTGGTGCGGGCGCTGGTCAACGAGGGCCATGCGGTGACGCGGCTTGTGCGGGCGGCTTCCCGACGCGTGACGCCGCCCGCCTCGCCGGGTGCCCAGCCGTTGGTGAACGATGTCGAGTGGTCGCCGGCGCAGGGTCGCCTCGATGCCGGCGCGCTGGCGGGGGCGGACGCTGTGGTGCATTTATCTGGCGAGAGCGTGGCGGAACGCTGGAACCCGGAAAAGAAGCGGCGCATTCGCGACAGCCGCGTGGTGACGACGGCCCTGCTGGCCTCCGCGGCCGCCTCGGCCTCCCCAAAACCAAAGGCTTTTCTGTGCGCCTCTGCCGTGGGGTTTTACGGCAGCCGCGGCGATGAAACGCTCACCGAGGACAGCCCGCCTGGTCAGGGATTCCTTGCGGCGGTTTGTCGCGACTGGGAGGGCGCAGCCGCGCCGGCGGCGGACGCCGGCATCCGCACCGTTTGGTTGCGGTTTGGCATCGTGTTGCATCCTTCCGGCGGCGCTCTGGCCAAGATGCTGCCGCCATTCCGCATGGGCATGGGCGGACCGATTGGCGCCGGGCGCCACTATGTGAGTTGGATCTCGCTCGACGACGCCGTGGCCGCGATCCTCTTCCTGATCCGCAATCCGTCGGTGTCCGGACCGGTCAATGTTTGCGCGCCCGAGCCGGTGACGAACCTTGAGTTCTCCCGCGCGCTGGGGCGGGTCCTCCACCGGCCCTCCATGGTGTCGGTGCCGCCCTCCATGCTGCGCGTCATGTTCGGCGAGGCCGCGGACGAGGTTCTTCTGGCCAGCCAGCGGGTCGTGCCGCAGCGCCTGCTGGAGGCGGGTTTTCAGTTCTCCCACACGGATCCGGAAACAGCCCTGCGCCATGTCCTTGCGCGGCCCTGAGGTTGCGCAGGGAAAAACCTGTTGCCGCGGGCGGCGAACAGCCCATGAAGGGGATCGAACCAAAGGAGATCCGCAGGAACCCGTGGAAAACGCCCAGCCGGTTGATGTCAGCATTGTGCTGCCCGCCTTCAACGAGCAGGACGCCATCGCCAAAGTGATTGATGATGTCCGTGCCGCCATGGCGACGGCGCCGCAATGGCGCTACGAAATCCTCGTGGTGGACGACTGCAGCACCGACGCCACCGCGGAGCGCGCTCAGGCCTGCGGCGTGCGGGTGGTGCGCCACCGGCAGAACAGCGGCAGCGGTGCCGCCCGGCGCACCGGCATCCTCGAGGCGCGCGGCGAAATCATTGTCATGCTTGACGCCGACGGCACCTATCACGCCGCATCCATCCCCGAGATGTTGCGTTATTTTCCGGATTATGATCAGGTCAACGGCGCCCGCACCAGCGAGCAGGGGACCCTCAAGCCCTTGCGCATCGGCGCCAAATGGTTCATCCGGAAACTCGCCGAATACCTGGCCGGCCGGGAAATCCCCGACCTCAACACCGGCCTGAAGGCGTTCAAGCGCTCGGTGATGTTGAAATATCTCTGGGTGCTGCCGGAAGGGTTTTCGTGCGTGACCACGATGACGCTGGCTTTCCTCACCAACGGCCATCCCGTAAAATATGTGGCAACGCCCTACTACAAGCGCATCGGCAAGTCGAAGTTCCATCCGGTGAGCGACACGGCCAATTATTTGCAAACGGTGGTGCGGATGGTCACCTATTTCCGCCCGCTGCGGGTGTTCGGGCCGGCCGCCTTGCTGCTGCTGCTGACGGGGTTCGTCACCTCCGTGTACCATGTCATCCGGCGCGGCAAGCCGTCGCTGGAAGAGTCGGATATTATCCTGTTGTGCACCGGCATCATTGTGGGCGCCGTGGGACTGCTGGCAGACCTGATGGTCGCCCAGCGCCGGGGGTGAGGAGCGCATGACGACCGAGCCGGCCAGCCTGCGCCGCCGCTACACAGACGAGGCCCTGCTCTACCTGCCGCGGCTGTTCCAGATGGTGGATCGCAACCGCTACAGCCCCACCTATGGCTGTTTCGACCGTTCCTATTGGCACTACCGCACGATGGACTTTCCGTGCGGCATGTACCAGGAATTTGTTTTACCGCTCGCGCTGGCCTATGTCCACGGCTACCCCGACAACCCTTTTCACGGCACGCCTCGCGTGCGCGAACTGGCCCTCGCAGGCGTGGAATTCGCGCGCATCTCCTCCCACCCCGACGGAACCTGCGACGATTACTTCCCCTTCGAGCGGGCGCTGGGGGCGCTGGTGTTCTCGCTTTACGCGTGCACCGAGACCTGTCTGGTCCTCGGCGAGCAAAGGCCGGAATGGCTGGAGTTCTTTGCGCGCCGCGGCGACTACCTGCGGACGCACAACGAGACGGGGCAACTGACCAACCATCAGGCGCTGGCCGCCCTCGCCTTGTACAATGTATATGAATTAACCGGTGAAAAGCGGTACCGCGAAGCCAGCAACGCCTTTGTCAACATTGTTCGCGACTGGCAATCCGACGAGGGGTGGTTTCAGGAGTACGAGGGCGCGGATCCCGGCTACCACACCTGCACCATCGCCTTCCTGGCCAAACTCTGGCGCAAGTCCAACGATTCTGCGTTGCTCGACCTGCTGAATCCGGCCGTGGACTTTGCCTGGCACTTCATGCACCCCGACGGCAGTTACGCCGGCGAGTACGGCAGCCGAAACACCTATCACTTTTACCCTCACGGGTTCGAGGTCATGGCCCCCCACAACCCGAAGGCCGCCCAGATCGCCGACCACTTCCTCACGCACGCGCTGCCGCGGCGCACGCGATATTTCAACGACGACGACCGGATGTGCGCCCATTACCTGTACGACTGGATGCAGGCGTACAACGATTTCTCTCCCGTGCGGTCCCACGAGCCGCTCAGCGCCCGTCCCCCCTTGCGCAAAACCTTTCCCAAGGCGCGCATCCATGTTGAAATCACGCCCCACTACCACGCTGTCGTCAGCCTCGCCAAGGGGGGAGTCCTCAAGGTCGTGTCCGCGCAGGGACCGGTTTACAGCGACACGGGCCTGATCGGACGGACCACGGACGGACGCGTTCTCGTCTCGCACATGGTGGACAACCACGAGGTGACCTTCGACGACGCCAACCGCCGCTGTTCGGTGGAGGGCGTGCTCTGCGAGCGGCGCTCGAAACTCGCCACGCCGTTCAAACAGATTCTTTTCCGCCTCATCAATCTCACGATCGGCCGCTTCAATCCCAATCTTTTGCGCGCCCTGCTCCAGAAAATCCTGATCACAGGCAAGCGCCGGACGGCCTGGAAGTTCCGGCGCGAATTCGAATTTCTCGACGACCGCATCATCATCCGCACGCGCCTGACGGCCCCGCCGGGCAGCCGCGAAAAGTTCGAGTTGCTCCATCTGGCCAGCGATGCGACCAGCATTTATGTGGCCAACAGCAATGTGTACCAGCGCAGCGTTCTCCTGCCATGGCGCGAACTGGGCGCCGTGCGCGATGCGGTGAACACCACCGGGACGGGCGAGCATACCCTGACCGTCCAGCCCGACCGGATGAGCAGAGGCCTGTTTGGAACCGAACATGAGTGACTCGCCCGCAGGACGGCAGCCGTGAAACGCCTTGTCGCCGCCGTGGTCACGGTCGCGCTGCTCGCCCTGATCTTTGCCAGCGTGGATCGGGCGGCTTTGGCCCGCAATTTGGCCCAGACGCGCCCGGGGGTGTTCGCTCTCGCCATCGCCATGTTCATTCCGCAGGTGTGGGCCATGGCGGCCCGATGGCGTCGGCTCGTCGGCGTCTTCACTCCGCTGCCCATGGGCGAAGCCGTGTCGCTCATCCTGGCCAGCCAGACGATGAACCTCGTGCTCCCGAGTAAAGCCGGCGACCTGACCAAAGCCCTCTTTCTCAAGAGTTCGGGCACACTCGACCTCAAGCGCTCGGCTAACATTGTCGTGTTCGAAAAACTTCTCGATGTCGCCGTCCTGGCGCTGATCATGCTCGGCGGCGTCATCTTCCTGCTGCTTCGCGGAGCGTCGCGTCTCGAGACGGCGGCGGGTCTGACGGCGGGGGCGCTGGGCCTGGTCGCCGTCGCGGCGGTCGGCGTCATTTATTTCGTGCCGCCCGACCGGTTGCCGGGATTGCAGCGGCTGCTGGCGCTGCTCGATGCCCAGCCGCGTTTGCAACGCCTCGCCGAACTCGTGCGCACCGGCCACGAGACCATCGCCCTGTTGCAGTCGCGTGGGGCGCGCCGCGACCTTGTCATTGCTTATTCTTTCCTCATTTGGGCGCTCCATCTGATCCAGATCGGCCTGTTCTTCGCGTGCTTTTCCCGCGTCATGACCGCGCCGACGCCAACCGCCCAGTTCCTGTCGCTCGTGCCCCTGGCTATCTTCATTGGTCTCCTGCCGGTTTCGATTGCGGGGTTTGGCACGCGCGACGCGGCGTTGATCGCCTTTTTTCCGCAACATCCTGCGCCGGTCATGTTGGGCGTGGCAATGTATGTGAACCTGCGCTACATCGTGCCGGCCATGGCCGGCTTGCCGTTTCTCGGGCGCTACATCACCCAGCGGCGGGCTGCCGGCCCTGCCGGGCGCGACTGAGCCGCTCTCGCGCGACCGTTCAAGGCGTCGGCAGCCCCAGCCGCTCGCGCAGAGCAGGGGTCGCCATCAAAAACTCCAGCAGCCACTCTGCGATGCGCGCATGGGTCTCGGCGTTCGGATGCAAGTCAACAGGTTCCGTGGCCGACAGCCATGTCGGGGAGGGGTCGCTCCAGCCTTTCTCGCGCAAATAGCGCTCAAATGGGCCGTAAAGATCGAGGACATGCAGACCCTCCGCGCGCAGGCGCCGGGCCACGGTGTCATGAAGTTTGATGTACTCGGGCCGGGACTCAAAGTCCTCGCCGGGCAGAACACTGCTGTTGTAGAGCACCACAACGGCCGTCGTCGCGTCGTCGCGCACAGCGGCGGCGATGTCGGCAAACGCGCGCAGATTGTCCTCGAAGAGCGGCCCGCCGGAGATGAACTGCGCCGTGATTTCGTGTTTGTGCAACCGCCCGACTTCCGCCCGCTGGCGTGCAATGCGGCCCTCGCCGATGCGCCGGATAAAGGCTTTGATGAGTGCTGAACGGAGCGGATTATCGCCGTAAGTCGGGTCAAGATACCCGTAGCGGAGCGACCAGGCGGCCGGTTCGCAGTCGTTCGGGTCGCGGTGGACAATGACAAGGTCGGGCTTCCAGTCTCGGACAGCCTTGCGGTAGAGTGCGGCTTCCTGCGCCGTGTTGTAGCCGGGAACAGCCCAGTTGCGCAGGTCCACGGGCCGGCTCGTGATAGCCTCCAGCCGCGCACAAAGCACAGCGCCGTAGGACTGATGATAGGCGACGCCCCATCCGAACGCGGTGGAGTCTCCGAGCAGGGCTACGCGCAGCGCGCCGGGGCGCGGCGGCGGTTCCCCGTTTTCGGGAATTCTCCGGCCATCGGCGCTTACAAGCACGCGGGCCCCGTGCACCTGAAGGTCAGCCCCCGGCAACAGGCCATAAACCAGTTCCGGGTCGTCGAGGTTCGTGATGCAATCCTTGAGCGAGGCGTTGCGCAACCGGGCGGTGAGGTAGCGCGTGTCGTGGAGTTGCGGCGCAAACAGACGCAAACCCGCCTCAATGGCCGCCAGGGCAAACGCGAGCGCGGCCACGGCGACAGCCGCCTCGCGCCAAAGGCGGCGGCGGGAGGCTGCCGGCGCCTCCGGCCTCACGCCCGTTTCGCCGAGGCCTTGCCCAGCAGACCCGTTGGTTTGAAAACGATCACCAGGATCATGAACGCATAGGCCACGGCCAGTTGGTACTGACCCGGTTTGCCAAAACCCTGGACAAATTCAGCGTAACCTTCGCGCGTGATCCATCCGGCGCGCACAGCCGCCTCGAACCATGCAAACCTGTCGAGAGCATCAAACAATGGCACGAACGCCGACACGATCCCGATGACCATACCGCCCAACATGGCGCCCGTGATGTTGCCAATGCCGCCGAGAACGGCGGAGGAAAAGGCGAGAATCCCGACCATATAACCCATTTGCGGATGAATGGGAGTGCCGCGCAGCACATACAGCGGCGCCACCATGGCGGCCAGTCCCGCGCCCAGCGCAAACGCCACGGCCACCACTCGATTCACCTCGACTCCCATCAGGCTTGCGGTCACACGGTCTTGCGCGCACGCCCGCATGGCACGGCCCGTGCGGGTTTTCATGACGAACAACTGCAGGCCGGCCATCAGCGCCAAAGCCAGGACGACGATCACAAGGTCGAGCCGCGACAACGACAGCGCCGGTGTCAGCGTCACCTGCTGAGACCCGAGAATGGCCGGCCGCACCGACGCCGGGAAATAACGGCTCGACGAGCCCCAAATGAGTTGCGCAAAATTCTGGAGGAAGAGCGACAGGCCGATGGCCGTGATCAGCGCAATCAGCCGCGGCGAGTGGCGCAGCGGCCGGTAGGCCAGCAAATCCATCGTCACGCCAAGGCAGCAAGTGTACACGATGGCCAGAGCATAGGCGGCAAAAAACGGAAGGATTGCCGCGCCCGCGCCAGTCGCGGGCATCAGGCGGGCGTTGGCGGCAGCCGCAGCCGCACCGGCCGCGACAGCGACCGCACCGCGCATCCAGCGGGCCGGGATCCGCTCCGCAAGCACCCAAACCGTGCAAGCCACAATCAGAAAAACGGTGGCACCAATCAAAGCGGGAGCCATCGTCTGTCCGCCCTCCGGCGGCACCAGCAGCATGAGCACAAAAAAGGTCGAGAACATGAAAACTTCGCCGTGGGCGAAATTGATTAACTGGATAATGCCGTACACCATGGAGTAGCCCACGGCGATCAGCGCGATGATGGCCCCTTGCGGCAGCCCCAGCACAAGGTAGCGCAGAAAAGTCTCGAAATCGCGGTTGAGCGTGATGACGAGCGCAAACAGGGCGAAGCCACCGCCCCACCATAAAGCCGTGTTCCATCCCGACTGTCTGCCGCGTTCAGTCGCCACCGTCTGCTCCTCTGCTTTGCTGCGGCGGTATGCCCGCCGCGACGCAACGGGCGCGACTGACAGGAAAAAACGCACTGTTCGCAACGAAAGATTCGCGCCCCGTCGGCTTTGCGCGCCCACCGCCCGGGGCATGCGGCGCCGCCAGCCCGCGCACCGACGGTCTGAAGGGGCGTGTTGACATGGGCGGGGTGCCGCGCTGGCTGGGGCCATGAAAAATCGTCCGCTGGGCCGCACAGGCCTTATGGTATCGGAGATCGGCTTGGGCGCCTTGGAAATCGGCCGCGATTGGGCTGCCGATGTGAACCCCGACCCGCGCCATCTGACGGCGAAGGAGGCCGCCGCCGTGCTCCACGGGGCCCTCGACGCCGGCATCAATTTCATTGACACAGCGCCCGCCTATTGGCACTCGGAGGAATTCATAGGCGAAGCCCTTGCCGGGCGGCGCAACGAGTTTGTGCTGGCCACCAAGGTGGGCGAGCATTGCGACCCGTCGGGATCCGTTTACGATTACTCGCGCGAGGCCACGCGGCGCTTCGTGGATCAAAGCCTCCGCCGTCTGCGCACAGACCGCATTGACTTGCTGCAGATTCACTCCGCTTCCATCGAAGTGCTTGAACGCGGCGAAACCTATGAGGCCATGGACGAGGCTCGGCGGGCCGGCAAGGTGCTGCATCTGGGCATGACCGGCGGCGTGGCCGAATGCATCCGCGCTCTCGAGATCGGCGGCTACGAGACGGTTCAGGTGCCCTACAACCTGCTGAACCTTGCCGCGGAGGAGCGTCTGCTGCCGCTGGCGCGCGAGAAGGGGGCGGGCGTGATCATCATGCGGCCTTTGGCTGGCGGAAAACTCTCCGACAAATATGTGCGCCTCGCTGACGAACGCCTGCGCGAGGCCATTGCCGGATTCCTGCAGTTTACGGGCGATGGGGTGCCGACGCTGGCCCATCTGGCCCTCGGCTATGTGCTGTCGCGCCCGGAGGTGTCGTGCGCCATCCCCGGCTCCCGCCGCCTCGAAGCCATTCGCGAGAACATCGCGGCTGCCGGGCAACCTCTCGCGCCCGACCTTGTCGAGGCTGTGAGGAATTTCGCTCTGCGTGCCGCCGTGTCCGCATGGTAGGGGCAGCCTGTGGACGCGGGGCGCGGCACTGCTCCCCCGGATTTGCGCCTGCCGGCGCGCTACAAGATCTCGACCAGATGTTCCCGAACCTCAAAGTCAGCGGCCGTCTCCAGATCCTTCATGACGGCGCGAAAGAGCGAGTCCACCTGTTCGCGATTGGCGTAAACCGTTACAATGGCAATGACGGCGCTGCGCCAGATGTCATGATCGTCCACCTCGGCAACGGCGCAGTTGTAGGTGGTGCGCAGCCGGTGAATGGTTTTCTTTACCACAGAGCGTTTGTCTTTGAGCGAATTGGCGCCTACGATGTGCAGGTGGACGC
Organism: Candidatus Sumerlaeaceae bacterium; assembly: GCA_026418615.1. Taxonomy (GTDB): domain Bacteria; phylum Sumerlaeota; class Sumerlaeia; order Sumerlaeales; family Sumerlaeaceae; genus JAOAAY01. Next base: position 33,449 of record JAOAAY010000028.1, read on the forward strand.
GCAGCGACCCGATGACCATGATGCGTTCAGGTGATGCGGCGCAGTGAGACTGCCGGTCAAGACGAGGTGTCAACCGGCGAGCCACCATTGGGCCACATGGAAATAGAACAGCAGGGTGCAGATGTCGGCCATAGCCAGCGCGACCGGTCCGGCGGCGATGCGGGGATCGCGGCGCGCCACATGCAGCAGGGCGGGCACGGCCACCCCCAGCAGGCCCGCTGTGGTGACGGCGAGGGTGATGCTGGCGCCGATCGCCGCCGCCACGCCGGCATGTCCTTCCCAAGCCCAGGCAAAACCGGCCACCAGCGCGCCGCACGCGGCGCCCAGTTGTCCCGCCGTGAGCGCTTCCGCCGTCAGACGCCGGGTAATCCACTGACGCGTCGGCATGCGGTGATGAAGATGCTGGAGGGTGGTGGTCATGGCTTGGACGGCCACGCTTTCGCCCAGACCCAGCGTCACCGTGAGAAACGCAGCGAGCGCCAGCGCTTGCGCGATGGTCGCCTCGTAGGCCGTCGCGATGGCTGCGCAGATGAGACCGCTGCTGATGGTGGCCAAAAGCCACGGAAAGCGCAGCCGCGCCGCGCGCCACGGCGAGGCGTTGCGCAACTGGCTGATGCGCACACCGATCCACTGAAACAAATCCTCGGCTTCCTGGCGCTCGGCAAAATTGAACGCCTCGTCCGTGAACAGATCAATCCCCACCGTGCCCAGCAGCCGCCGGTCGGCGTCCACCACGGGCAGGGCAAGAAACCGGTGGATCAGGAACTGCTCGCACGCATCGGCAACGGTTGACTCCGCAGGCAGCGCGAGAACACGCCGCTGCATGAGGTCGCGCATCATGGCGCCGGGTGCGGATGTCAGGAGTTTTCTGGACGGAACGACGCCGGTCAGGCGTTGCATCGGATCCGTCACATAAAGGTAGAGCACACCGTCGGCTGGCGCGTCGCGGCGCAGGCGCGCGAGGACTTGCTCCACGGTGTCTGTCTCGGCAAACACGGGCACGCCCGTCTGCACATGCGCGGTGATAGGCTCATCCAGCCGCTCGCGATGGGTCAGCATGACAGGCACCTCCCGTGGCGTTTACAACATCCATAGCCGCCTGCCGGCGGTGTCATGCACGGCGACGATGCGGGCTTCCGATGGGGGCGTATCACCCGCGCTGCTTAAGCAACTCCATCGCGCGTGCGAACACTTCCTCGGGGGAGCCGTCCGCGGGTACTGTCACGAGCAGTCCTGCGCGCGAGTAAAACTCGGCCAGCGGCGCGGTGCTGCGCTCGTACGCCTCCAGCCGCACGCGCACCGACTCCGGCCGGTCATCTTCGCGCTGGTAGAGTTCACCACCACATTTGTCGCAGACGCCCTCGCGAGCCGGCGGTTTCATGACAACATGAAAGGTGCTCTTGCACTGTCGGCAGGTGCGCCGGCCGCTGAGCCGCTCGACCACCTTGTCTATCGCAAGATCGTAGTTGAGCACCGCATCGAGGGTCAGTCCCGCCTCGCCCAGCATTTGCTCGAGAGCCTCGGCCTGCGCAACCGTGCGCGGAAAACCGTCCAAGAGAAAACCGCATTCGCATGTCAGGCAGCCGAGGCGCTCGCGCACCATCTCGATGACGGTCTCGTCGGGCACCAGTTCCCCGCGCTGCATGTGACCCAGTGCGGCCTCCATGGCCGGCGTCAGGCCCTGACTGGCCGCGCACTTCGCCGCACGAAACACATCACCCGTTGACAGGTGGCAGGTTCCCAGCGCTTCGCACAACAACTCTGCCTGCGTGCCCTTGCCCACCCCGGGGGCACCCAGTAGGACAATGTGATAGGCGCGCTTTTTCTCCAAGCCCTCAAGGTTGCAGGGTGTTTGCGGGCCGTGGAGCCAAGCCGAGCGGTCGCGGGTCGGTTGCGTCATGACAGTTGCCTGTTTTTCGGATTGTTCAAGGTGGCGGCCTCTTCAGGCCGCCGCGTTCCTACGGGCGGCCCCCACGCGGTGCAACAGATTTCAAGACGGCACAAGAACGAGTTTCCCAATATGGCGGCCAAGTTCCATTTCCTCGTGCGCACGGCGAACCTCGTCCAGCGCAAAGGTGCCGCCGATATGCTGACGGTAGGCGCCGCGCGCAAACCCCCCGAGCAAGTCGCGACAGGCACGGTCCACAAGCGCCGGATCCGCGCTCGTGAGTTCGCCCAGCACCCAGCCGCGGATCGAGGCCCATTTGCGGATGAGCGGCGTCACATCGAGATGGCCCGGCTTGCCCAGAAGGCCGTACACCCATATTGTGCCGCGCTGGGCAAGACAGCGGATTTCATTCTGCAGAAACTCCCCGGCAGCCACCGGATCAAAAAAGACATCCACGCCGCGCCCGCGCGTCTTGCGCCGCAGCGCGTTCACCCATTCGTGCTCGGTGCTGGCCCCGCGTCGTGTAACCAGAATATCCTCATACGCGCACGACGGCATGGCTTTGAGAATCTCCACCTTTTCGGGCGATGTTGTCAGACCAATGGGGACGGCGCCGCGCTCGCGCACGATCTGAGCCGCGGCCAAGGCCACGCTGCTCGACGCAGCCGGAAGCACCACGATCTGGCCCGGCTGCAAATCCTGCTTCCAGACAAGGCAACCCCATGCCGTCAGGTACGCCAGCCATACCGCACCCAATTGGTCATCGGGCAAGGCGTCCGGAGCCACATAAACATCATTCTCGGCCGCGATATAATGGCTGCGGTAGGTGCCGCCGGGTGTTGGTGTTTTGGGCTGCTTGCCGTGGCGTGGTGCGCTAGGCGAGAGGATGACCCGCTCGCCGATGCGCCGCGACACAACGCCGGGGCCGACCGCGTCAATGTAACCGCCCCCCTCCAGCCCCGGCACAAACGGCGGTTCGCCCGAATAAAGACGGTACTCCCCCGCCCGAGCCATCAAGTCCGCATGATTTAACCCGATACTGGTCTGGCGGATACGGACCTGCCCCGGCCCCGGCTCGGGCAGGGGAACCTCGACAACCCGCAAAACATCGGGGCTGCCAAAGCGATGAACCTGGACTTCGATCATGGTGGCCATGGGGCGGCAGGGGAAACAACTCAAGGTTTGGCGGTCAAGGGCGGTTTGAGCGGGATCACATGAACCGCATTGCACCGCGCGAGAGGCTCAACCGTACCATGCCGTACAGGCACCGCATCCCGCGCGACGAAGCGGCAAGGGCGACAAGCGTCCTAAATAAGGATGTTTCAACCATCTGCATACCCGCGAGAAGAGGTCACAGGCCATGGCGTGACCTTTGCGACTTCCGCCGGTGCCATGTCACTGCGTGCCACCACTGTTACGGTCGTCACTCTGATCATGCTGGCGTTGATTATGGCCCTCGTGGCGGATTGGCGCCAGTCCAGCCGCCACGGTTCTGCCCAGAATCCCGCATCAGGCCCGGCACCTTCGGTCTCGGGGTCTGCCGGCGGGCAGCCGACTTTCCTGTTCGGGAACGCTCCGCGGCCCTCCAACTCGTCGCGAGGAGTGCGCGAATACAATCTGCCCGCTTCTCCGACCATCAAGCAACCGTCGGCGCAACCGGCAAACCGTCAGGCTGCCTTGTCCGTAGCCCGGCTGAGGGCACTTTACGATCTGACATCAGACCCCTTCGAACGGGCGGGCCTTGCGGCAGCCATGGCCGAATGCCCGTCGGCCGACGCCGGACATCAACTGCTGGATCTGATCGCGCGCGAGGAGGATGGCGATGTGCGGCTCGCATTGCTGCGGGCGCTCGCGCAATGGCCGGGGCGCGCAGAATTGGCCGCAGAGATCAGCGTCGCTTTGCGAGCCCGGTTTGCGGCCATCGAAAACGACCTGTCCGAGCGTGTCGCCGTGCTCGATACCCTCGGCGAACTGCCCGATGCAGCGGCCGCATCGTTGCTTGAGGAGGTCGCGTTCGATCCGGCGTCCGATCCGTCCGAGCGTGCCGCGGCGGCGGCCAGCCTGTTGCGCCAGTATGAGGCGGGCTGGCCCGGAGCCGCGCGGCTGGATGCGCACGCGCTGAGAACTGCGCTCGCCCTCGATGCGCAGGCAGCCGCCGATGTCGGGACGCGCATGCTGGCGGTGTCGGCGCTCGCGATCAGCCCAACGGGCCACGAAAAGGTGTTTCACGGTCTCTTGAAGACCGAATCCGACAGCGGGCTGCGGCGAATGCTGCAGCACCTGGCTGACGAATGAAAGGTTTCTCAGCGATGGGCGCAGCGTCCACAGCAAAGCGCACCACGCTACGAGGCAGCACACAATACCATTTCGCGGGAGGAGCAACCATGAGCAGGTACAACTTGCGGGCCTTGATGGCAACCCTTGCCATCTGCGCCCTTGTCATGCCAGCCGCGCTCAGCGCGCAGTCGTCCGATCCCACCACCTCGGGACCGTTTGTGATCGGCAAGGTGACGGTGAAAGACCCGCGCATCCTTGATGTTACCGGCACCCCCTACGAATTCGACGGCGTCAACCACGACATCGTCCTGGGGCTGGTTCAGGATCCGCGGGGAAACCTGATCAGCACGGGCGTCGTCACGCTGAGTGAAGGCACGACACGCCCGGTGCGCCTGACGGGCCGGCTCAATGTGATAAGCACAGGTCCCCTGACCTTTGTTTTGCACAACCAGCCATTTCAGCCGCAACCGCCTCAGCCAGCCCCCGCGTCCGATGTGTCAATGACCCCGACATCTGGCCCGCTGCTGATCATCTCAGGCGTGCTCGCGGGGCCTGAATTCCGCTGCCGTGTCGTGGCCAAAGACTTTGCACCCGGCTTGGGCGAGGAGTTTGACGCTCCCCTACTGCCGAAGAAACCCGTGCGGGGTTTTGTGGTGCAGCCGGCGCCCGTGCGCCAGATTGCGCCGGGAGTGTTTGTGAGCCTGCGGCGGATTGATTTGCCTTGGGGGCAGATTCTCTTGCCGGCTGTTCAACGGCCTGCGCTTGGCAAGGGCATTGTTTTCCAAATTCCTGACCAGCGGCGCAAGGGCACGCCTGTACTGCGCTTGCCGTTCGGGCTGGAGGTCGTGGGCATGCCCGACGGACTGGGCGGATTCCAAGTGGACATGAGCCGCGTGATGCTGCCCTACGGCATGCTGCTGGTGCCGCCGGCGGATACCGAGGTGTTGCCGCTGGCACCGCTGCCAACGGCAGCCCAATAGATTTCTCTCCATCTCCCATCAGGATCAGGGGGCGGGTTCCGGCCCAACCTGCCCCCTTTTCCTTTGACGGAGAACCGCCGCCGGCACCATCCGCAAGGACTGTCGCGGCGGGTGTCATAAATCCCTTGAAAGTGCACGCCTTTGTGGCAAGTACCACAGGGAAAATTCTCAATCCGGCGAGGAATTTAGTGTATGTCCAACCTGACGGCAGAAGACATCCTCAAAAAGGTGCAGGCCAAGATCGCCGAGCAAAATCAGGTCATCCTGGAACAGCAGATGCAAATTCAGGAGTACCAACAGAAGGTTGAGGATCTGGATCGGCAACTGAATGAGTTGAAAGCAGCCGAAGCCGAAAAGCAGACCCTCATGGCGAAACTCGCCGAGTTGATCGAATAGGCTCCGGATGCTTGTCTGGCCGCGGTGCCGCCCGTGGCGCGCGCGGCACTGTCTGTGCTTGTGGCGCGGGCTTGCCCTGATGGTGGTGGCGTGACGGAGGCGAGACCCGCGTGCAAGAAATTCTCAGTTTTATCAGATCCATGCAGGTGCAGGATGTGCTCGACATCCTGCTCGTGACAGGGATCCTCTATTTCATCCTGTCCGTCATCCGCGAGAGCCGCTCGCCCACCGCGATGCGCGGCCTGCTGGGCATGATGCTCGCGGCGGTCGCCGTGTACACCTTGGCGCGGTTGCTCGACCTGACCACAACCACCATGCTGTTCGAGCGTTTCTGGCTCGTCTTGGTGCTGCTGGTCATTATCGTCTTTCAGAACGAATTCCGCAAGGCCCTCACGGACTTGGGCCATATTTGGGTGTTCCGGCGGCTTTTCATGCGCAACACGGCTGCCGTGGACGAAATCGTGAAGGCCGTCCGGACTTTTTCGCGCCAGAAGGTGGGGGCGCTCATTTGCCTCGAGCGGCGCACACCGTTAAAAACTTATGCGGATACAGGAACCGCCATTGACGGGCTGGTCTCGGCGGAACTGCTGCGCACGATTTTTATGACCTATTCGCCCCTGCATGACGGCGCCGTGATCGTGCGCGGCGATCGGATCGTGGCGGCCGGCTGCATCCTGCCCCTGTCGGCCAATCCCGCGCTGGCCAAGGAACTGGGCACGCGCCACCGCGCCGCCATCGGACTGAGCGAAGAGACCGACGCCGCCGTGGTGGTCGTATCGGAGGAGACGGGCATCATCTCGCTCGCCCTGAGGGGCAAGATCGAGCGCAACCACACACAGGAATCGCTGCGGGAGGCGATCAAGGACATCCTCGATGTCAAAGACGACGATCAAGAAGAGCCCGCAGCGGTTTAGGCTGACGGACAACCTCAACTACCTGCTGGCCGCATTCGGCGTGGCCTTTGTGGCGTGGGTTTTTGCGAAGTCGGGCCAGACGCTGGAATCGCGCGTGGTTGTGCCGGTGTTGCTGAAAAATGTGGACCCGCGCATCGAGGCGCGGGTCGCGCCGGAGTCGGTGCCGGTTGTCATGCGTTATTCCAGCGATCTGCAGGGATACATCAACAGCGAAAACTTTCACTTTGAAGTGGACGGCAGCGACCTGCGGCAGGGACTCGGGCTGGAGTGGAAAACAAGGTCGCTGGCCCTGACGGAAAAAAACTGGGTGTCGCATCTGCCCCGGCGCCGGCGGGTGACGCTGGTGCGCATCGGCGGCTCCGGCAACACCGTGGAAATCCGCGCGCGTTGGCGCGCTCAGGCGGCCGTGGTCGAAGCCGATGTGGTGGGGGCCGCAGACCTGCCTGAGGGGCTGCAACTGGCCGCTGTCCGGGTGACGCCGCGCGAGGTGTGGGTTGCCGGCGACGACGCAGCCCTCGCCGGGCTGCCGCGCGACGAAGCCACGGGACGCCTGCGCCTGCTGACCGAGCGTGTCAGCGCCGCCAACCGCACCCAAGGAGCCATCGAAAATGTCGGCATCCGCCTGCCGGCCGGAGTGGAGATTGTCCAGCCCCCGACCACCTTTGCTGAGGTTTATCTGGACATTCAGGAGGTCGTCTCCATCCGCGAACTCCGGGATCTGCCGTTGCAGTTCGAGGCCGTCTCGCCCGACACCATCCGCCTCGAGTACAACGCCACCACAGCCACAGTCACCGTCCGCGGTCCGCAAAGTTTGCTCAAGCAACTCGGCACAGAGTCCATCGAGGTCCGACTCGTGCGCCCGCCCGAGGAACTGCCCGGCACCGTTCGCGAAGTGCCGGTCGAGGCACGCTTCAGCCGCATGGTCCCCGACGATGTCCGCGCACGCTTGTCCATCCAGTCCGTCGAGCCGAAGACCATCAAAGTCCGTTACGCCCAGAAGGCTGAATCGCCGGCTCAGAGGAGTACGCCGCCGGCGGACACACCCGGGCAGCCCAACACGCTCAATTAGGCAAGCACGAGCCGCGCGTGACTGGCACCGTGGGTCGTGGTGACCTCCAGCCGGGTGTTGCGGATGCGCTCGCGCAACTCGGCGACATGCGAGATGATGCCCACAAGGCGCCCGCCCTCGCGCAGCAGCATGAGCGCCTCCATGGCGCGGTCGAGGGCGTCGGAGTCCAGGCTGCCGAAACCCTCGTCAATAAAGACCGTGTCGAGCCGAATACCGCCGGCGAGGCTCTGCACGGCATCGGACAGGCCAAGGGCAAGCGCGAGGGCGGCAACAAAGGTTTCTCCGCCCGACAGGGTCTCCACGGGACGAACCTTGCCACTGTAACCGTCCTTAACCTCCAGGTTCAGTCCGGCTTGCAACTCGCGCTTTCCTCGCGCCTCCGTCTTGCGCTGCAGGCGGTAGCGCCCGCCACTCATCGTGGCAAGGCGGCCGTTGGCATGCATGAGTACCTCGTCGAGCCGGTACCCGAGCACGAACCGGTGGAATCCCGGATTGGCGGGCGCGCGGCCGCTGGCCAGGTCTGCGAGCCGCTGCACGCGCTGATGCTCGCGCTCGCGGGCGGCAAGCCGCTTCGTGATCTCGTCGAGTTTTTTCGTCACATCGGCCAGTTGTTTGAGCGCCGTGCGCAACGAGCCAATGCGCGTGTCGCAATTCTGAATGGCCTGCCGCGCTTCGTCACAGGCGGCGCGAAGTGACGGCAGATTGGGAGCCTTCAGCCCCTTCGCCGCCTCGGTCGCCTTTTGCAGGCGATCGCGGGCTGCCACAATGGCCTCGTCATAACGGCGGAGTTCGCCAGCGAGTTTCTCCATGTCGCGGGTGGACATGATGGAAGCCTGATAATCCTTTTCATTGGCAAATCCGGCTTTTTTCAGGCGCTGCTCGAGTTCGGCCTGCGCCTTCACGGCCGCAGCCTCGCGCTTGTCCCGCTCGGCTTTGGCCGACTTGACCTTTTGCTCACAACCGGCGTGCTGCTTTTCCGCCCGAGCAAGACGGTCGCGGGCTGCCTGCAGGGCGGCGTCCAATTGCTTCAGGATTTTCTCCTGCCGGGCGATCGCCTTCTCCAGCGCTCCGGCTGCACGCAGCGGCTTCTCAACCTGTGCCTCAAGTTCGTTGACCTGCGCCCGCGCGCTGGCAGCCTTTTTCTGGGCGGAAGCCTCGTCCTTCGTTGCCGCATCCAGCCGCGCGCGAGCCTGCTGCAACCCGCGGGTCAGCGCTTGAATGGTCCCGCGGATCTCGCGGACGCTTCCGGCAGCCTTTTGCGCGCGGCCCAAGGCGTCTTGCTGCTTCTTGAGTTGGCTTTCCAGCCGCGTGACACTGACGCCGGCCGCGGCCTTCTCGAGCGACTTTTCCAGCGTTTCAACCTCTTTGGCGGCGGCGGCAACGGCGCTCTGAGCCTTCGACTCGTCGCGCTGAGCAGCCTTGAGCGCCTTTTCGGCCTCGGCAGCCTGCTTCTCCAGCGCGGCGATTTTGTCCGCGGTGGCGATGCCGCGGGCGGGCTGGGCCGGCGAGGGATGTTCGGTCGAGCCGCACACGGGGCAGGGTTCTCCGTCCACGAGACTGGCGGCCAGTTCGGCGGCAATCCCGCGCAGGCGCTCCTCACGCGCCTTGTCCAGTTGCTTGCGTGCCTTTTCGTGCGCCGCCTCGGCCTCGGCCAGCGCCGCGGCAGCACTCTTGGCCGCGCGCTCGGCAGCCGCCTGCTGCTTGCGGGCTTCTTTCAGGCGTTGCACCACCTTGATGGTCTTCTCCGCATTCTTGATCTGCGCCTCGAGCCCCGCAAGTTTCGCCGCCTCGACGGAGGCGATTTCGTGCTGCTTTTTGGCCTCCTCCAACTCTTTTTCCGCCTTGGTGGCGGCCCGGTGGGCCTTGCGGCGGGCCTCCGCGGCTGCCAGCACCTTGGCCTCCGCCTCCGCAAGCGTCTCTGTGGCTTTCATGAGTTTGGTGACCTGGGGCTCGAGGCTCCGCAGGCGCTGGAGTTTCGCGCGTTCCGCCTCGCGCTCCGGTTCACGGCGCTCCTCGCGATCCATGTCGCTGCGCGCCTGTTTGAGTTCCGTCGCAGCCGCGCCCAGCATCGCCTCGGCGCTGCTCAGTTGTCCGGCAGCCTCTTTGGCCTCTTTTCGGCGCTCGTCGCGGTTGGCGACGGCATCGGACAGTTTTGCGGCGCGCTCGGCCCGCTCCAGTCGTGCGCGCTGGCTGTCGCGTTGCGGGCGTTCGTCCTCGAGTTTTTTTACGGCTGTTTCCGCCGCGGTCTTTTCGTCA
>JAOAAY010000028.1:43293-45676 GCA_026418615.1 Candidatus Sumerlaeaceae bacterium
GGTCTTGCGCTCGGCCTCCGCGGTGCGCAACTCGGCTGCAACCGCGCCCTCTTTCGATTTCAGGCTATCGAGGTCTTCGCACTCGACGGACGCCAACAAGGTGTCGCGCTCCTGCTGATCCTCGCGGATCGCCTCGGCGGTGGCACGGGCGCGCTCGCCCAGTTTGGTTTCCACGGACTCGTAGCGCTGGGTGTTGAACAGCACCTTGAGGTCCGCCTCGCGCTCGGCAGGCTTGGCCCGCAGGATGTCCTCAAAGCGGCCCTGGGGCAGCATCACGACTCGGCAGAACTGGTCGGCGCGGAGTTGGAGAATGCTCTCGACGGTGTTGGTCACCTCCCGTGGCCGGGTGGCCATGCAGGTCTCCTGGCGACCGTCGAGCCGATACAGTTCGGCCGAGTGATCCCGGGTGACGACAGTGCCCCGCGCGCCTGTGACGGTCTGTGTGGGTTTGCGCACCACGCGATAGCGGGTGCCGGCAGTTTCAAACACGAACTCGAGGCGCGTCTCCACATCGTCGGGAGCCTGCTGGCTGCGCATGTCCTCCAGTTGCCGGCCGACCGATGTCTCGCCGTAGAGTGCGGCGCAAATGCCGTCGAAAAGGGTGGTCTTGCCGGAGCCGGTGGGCCCGTGGATGAGCAGCAGGCCACGACCGTCCAGTTGCGTAAAATCAATGGTCTGTGCGTCCACATAAGGTCCGAAAGCCTGCAGATGAAGCGTCAATGGTTTCATGGCTGGACTTGCCTCCCCTCACTCATCTTGATTGATTTCAGCGATGATCTCCGCGACAATGGCGCGGTCTTCGTCCGTGAACGGCTCGTCGGTGAACGCCGCGTGGAAGCGCTCGAACAACTGCATGTCGTCGAGCCCGGGAGCGATCACGGCGGGCGCCCCCTCGCCCGAGGGTTCAAGGCTCGCCAGCCTGTACTCGAGCATGTTCGGATAGCAGGCGCGCAAGCGCGCCTCGGCGTTGACCGGCAAGGCCGGGTCGGTCAGCGTCACATAGACATAATCGTCGCGTTGCTTGTCTCGTTTCGATGCGGCCTCGATTTCGCCGAGAGTCCCCGTAATGCGGCGCAGGTCGCGGCGCGGCCTAAGGGCTATATCGCGCGTTTGCAGCCCGACGCCCGGCTCAAATTCAACCAGCGTGACACCCTTGTTATGATCGGCCTCCGAGGCCGAATACTTGAGCAGTGATCCCGCGTAGCGGATGTGGCCTCCGCCGAGGGTCTGAGGCGAGTGCAAGTGGCCCAGGGCGACATAGTCGAATCCCTTGAACACGCTCGCGCTGACCTTGTCGGCGCCGCCCACGGCGACCAAGCGCTCGGAGTCGCAGGTTACGCTGCCCGCGACGAATGCGTGAACGAGGGCCACGGCCGGCTGCCCCGAATTGAGTTTCGCGCGTGCGCGCTGGAGCAACGCCGCAAGCGCTTGTTCGTGGGTCTGGATCGTTTCGTCGCCCGTCAAGGTGCGGACTTCCGCTGGTTCGGCAAACGGAATGGCACACACCTGAACAGACGCGTCGGCGCCGTTGCTCACCGTCACAACGGCGGGATCTGGCGTCGTGCAGCCAAACACATGAAAACCGCTCGCCTCCAGCAGACGCGACCCGAATTGAAGCCGCTCCGGGCTGTCGTGGTTGCCGGCGATCATGATGACCCGGGTCTTAAGCCCGATAACGATCTCGGTCAGCACCGTGTCCAGCAGTTCCACGGCACCCGCAGGCGGCAACGAGCGGTCGAAAACATCGCCCGCCACCAGCACCGCGTCGGGCTTTTCCTCGGCAACGACCCTGACCAAGTCCTCCAGCACGAAAGCCTGATCCTCGAGCAAACTCACGCCGTTGAGCATCTTCCCCAAATGCCAGTCGGCCGTATGAAGCAGTTTCATCGCATCCTCCCTTGCGCCTCGATTGCTTGGTCTCCGCGCAGCGTTTATCCGCAAGTACGCGGGAAAGTGTCAAACGGGGTCACAAAAAGTCGCACGGGCGGAGGACACACACCCTGCAAGCCGCGGTGAGCCAGCCAATCCGAAGCCGATCCGGTGAATGTCCAAAGTCAATCCGGTCCTAAACGGATAGACCCCGGATTGGCTCCGCATCGCCTGGCCGTTTTGGCAGGAACGAGACGATGTCGCCCGTGGACGATACGGAACCTCTTGCGTCTTTCCCACCAATCTGTTTTCCAGTCAATTGAGCGGGACGAACGGGAGCAAAATCGCAGGTCTGTAGCAACGCACCGGAAAAACCAGCGCTTCTACGCCCTCGCTCCCGCAGGCTCGCGGCGTTGCTGAACTGAGAACGAGGAGGGACGACGGTGAGAGTGGCGAAGTACTGGGCGCGCGTGGAGGGCACGGCGCGCGGCCCCGCAGGCGAGGAGTATGAGTT
>JAOAAY010000029.1 GCA_026418615.1 Candidatus Sumerlaeaceae bacterium
AAGTCGCTGGGCGCAAACCTTCCCGCTTGCGCCGGTAGAGGGAGCGACTGGATGCGTCTCTGCCCGAAAGTATCTTTGACGAATTTCGGGGACGGTCGAATTTCGGGGACGGTTGACCATATTTCCTACTATTGAAGTCGGTCTTTGGCAAAACCCTTAGGCCGTTTTCCGACGAATTTAGGTCTCAAATTCAGTCCCTTTTGTCGTGATATCCCGCTTGATCTCCCAAGGGCTTCGATAAACCGCCCGGCAGCGCCCTGCCGGGTGATCCGCAAAACCCTCCGCCATTCCGTGCGCGTGCGCGACGACATCCACACGGGTTCACGCGTGTCAAGGCGAAAACCTCTGGTCGGCTTGCCTGTTCCCCAGTCGCCTCATCAGGCTCTTAGCATCTGGCTCTGGTCGCTCAGACCTCTTTCCCCCAAGAACAATTCATCAACCGTCCCCGAATTACCATCTTTCCCCCAAGAACAATTCATCAACCGTCCCCGAATTACCCCCAATTCATCAACCGTCCCCGAATTACCGTCCCCGAATTACCCCGTCCCCGAATTGCCTGAGTGAGCGACGAGCGTTGCCGACCCCCGATGCTACTCGGCCTTGCGCAGTTTGAGTGCGGCAGAATTGATGCAGTAACGCAGACCTGTCGGTGCCGGGCCGTCGTCGAAGACATGGCCCAGATGGCCGCCGCAGCGGGCGCACAGGACCTCGGTGCGAATCATGCCATACGAGCGGTCAATCTCCGTCGTTACCGCCCCCGGGATGGCGGTGTGGTAACTGGGCCATCCGCAGCCGGAGTCAAATTTCGTCGAGGAATCAAACAATTCTGCGCCGCATCCCGCGCACAGGTAACAGCCTTTATCTTTCGTGTTCCAGTATTGTCCGGTGAAAGCGCGCTCCGTGCCTTTTTCGCGCAAGATGCGATATTGTTCCGGGGTCAGGATGGCACGCCATTCCTCGGGGGATTTTTCAATTTTCTGCGTCATCTTCTCAAGACTCCCGGCCTTCGTTGAAGTTGTTGATGCGGCGGAGGCCGTTGTTGCTGCTGTCTCAGCGTGCAGCCTGTCGCTCGCAGGCAAGACCCGGGTTGCGCCCAGCAGCAGAACAAACCACACGGCTTGAACGGCCATCAGCCGCGCAGCCGCGCCGGCGGTTATTGGCTCACGCTTGCCCACGGCCTTTACTACACCGGCCGCCCGAAACTGTTGGTTTTCCGGGTCGGTTTCAGGGAGCCGGCACTTGATGGCGCTGGGACGGTGTCGTGGGGGTAGGCCCGGTGCGTCCCATGGCGGTCAGATTGGGGAGAATCTTAAAACCCCAGATCACCGCGGCGATGATCAGAATGTAACCTAATTTATTGCCTGCCTGGAAGGCGAGTCCCGCTCCGACAGCCACCAGGATGACCATGGCGATCAACTGATAGAGAATTGGCATGTTTGCCGAACCTCCGTTTTTCAGCGTGATGGATGCTATACCAGTTGTGGCGGTCAGGTCAACCGGTGTGACATTACTTTCGGGCTGCGGCCGCGGCGAGGCGTTCGTTGGCCTTTTTTTCGGCGGCAGCCAGTTCGGTTGCGGGATCCGCGCCGGTCGAAATGACGCGGTCCACCATGTTGCTCAGGTCGGAGCGGATGCCCTCCCACGGGGCAATTTTGGGCTCCTGCTTGCCTAAGTCTTTGATCACGAGGGAACTGGCCAGCGCGTATTGCGGTTTCTGGGCCATGTACTCCTTCATCTTGGGATGCTCGAGCATGGAGTACCGGACGGGCATGTAGCCGGACCGTGTCGCCCATTCGACGCACTGCTCGGTTTGCAGAAGGAACCGCAACAGTTTCCATGCCGCGGCGCGCTCGGCCTCGGGGCGGGTCTTGAAAATGCCGACATTGGTGCCCTGCATGACATAGCGGGGTTCCTTGGCCGGGTCGCCCGGCACCGGAGCAACATCCCAGCGGAACTGGTTGCCCACGGCTTTCTCCACAAAGGGGAAACTGGCGGTCGAGTAGATAAAGGAGGCGATCTGTCCATTGCCGAGCGGCGTGCTCATGTATTCCGTGGAAACATACATGAACTTTTCCGGATGCTGAAGGTCACGGATGAATGTCAGAGCGCGCAAGCCCTCCGGCGAATTGAAGGCCGCGCGGCCATCCGGGCCAATGAACTCGCCGCCAAGGGCATAGAACAGTGTGGTAAACGCTTCGCTGGCCGGCATGGTTCCGAGGCCGAAAACCGTGGTGCGTGTTCCCTCCCGGACCGTGGTTTTGCGCACCATGTCGCCAAATTCGTCGAGAGTGGCCGGTGCCGTCGTAAAACCTGCCTTGGCGAGCATGTCGGCGTTGTAATACAGGACATAAATACTTTTGTTGAAGGGCATCGTCACCCATTTGCCATCATACTCATTGGCATCGCGAAAAACCTTGATGATATCTTTCTGGTCTTGCGGCGGGAACGGGTCGGCGCTGCCAAAATAATTTTCGACAGGATCCATGTACCCCTTGGCGACATAGTCGGCTGTCCAGTTCTCGTAAACAGTGGCCAGGGCGGGGTTGTTGGGCGGTGTGGCTGCCAGTGCGCTGCTGAGTTTCTGCGACAATTGTTGCGGGTTGCCCTGGAAGACGGTGCGGACTTTGATCCCCGGGTTTTCCTTCTCAAAGGTGGCAATCATGTCCTTGAGCGCCCGCTCGTGATCGCGGGTGAAGTAATGCCAGAACTCGATGGTCACGGCAGCGTCTGCCGAGGCTGGCGGGGTCGGGCCGGTGCCGCCGCACGAGGCGAGCACGCCCAGTGCAGCCGCAGCCAGACAGCCGGCGACAAGGCGGTACAGTCGGGTCCGCATTCGGATGTCCCTCCCTTGCAACGATTGACTGAAGCCGGCGTCAGCAGGCACGACGGCGTGCTGCGAAGTAAAGTCAGAACGGGGGCATTGTGGCGGATTCCTCGACCATGATCCGCGCGGCCACACGAATATCGTCGTGCGAAACATCGAGATGCGTCACGGCGCGGAACCGGCCTGAGCCCGTGTGATTGACCAGCACGCCGCGCGCCCGCCAACGGGCCGAAAGCGCCTCGGCCTCGGCGTGGGTGGCGCCGCGAAGACGGAAGTACACCATATTTGTGGGTGGCGTGAGGGTCTCGACCTCGAGCCCGGGTGCCGCGGCAAGCAGCGAAGCCAGCAGGCGAGCATGGGCGTGATCCTCCGCGAGGCGTTCGATGTGGTGGTCGAGCGCGTATTCCGCTGCCGCGGCGAGGATGCCGGCCTGACGCATGGCGCCGCCCAGCATTTTTCGGACTCTGCGGGCGCGCGCGATGAAATCCCTCGAGCCGGCTAAAATCGAGCCGACGGGGGCGCCCAGCCCCTTGCTGAAGCAAACGCTCACGCTGTCGGCATGCGAGGCCCACTCGCGCAGCGCGATGCCCGTGGCCACCACCGCATTAAACAGTCGGGCGCCGTCCATATGGATCGCGAGCCCGCGCTCGCGGGCTATGCGCGACACGGCGGCCACTTGCTCGATGGGCCAGATAGTGCCGCCGCCGCGGTTATGGGTGTTTTCGATGACCACCAACCGGCTGCGCGGGCTATGAATGTTGTCCGGGCGCACGGCCGCCGCAACGGCTTCCGGGCCGAAAACACCGCGGTCGCCATCAAGACCCCGAATCGCCACGCCTGAAATGGCCGCTGGAGCGGCCGTTTCGTAGTGAACCATGTGGCTGTTGGCGTCGCACAAAATCTCGTCGCCGGGGGAGGTATGGCATTTGATGGCAATCTGGTTGCCTTGAGATCCGCTGGAGACAAACAAAGCGGCCTCTTTGCCTGCCAAGGCTGCAAACCGCTCTTCGAGGCGGTTGACGGTCGGGTCCTCGCCGAAAATGTCGTCGCCGACCTCCGCTGCCGCGATTGCGGCTCGCATAGCGGGGGTCGGACGGGTCACCGTGTCACTGCGCAGGTCAATGATGTGGGTCATGAGGGTACAGGTGATACTCTCGGGGGAATTCGTCAACCGCGCGCATGGAGTGCTCTACTTTTAGGCGCGGTGTACGGAAACGGGTCATGTGGCGATCGAAAAAACCGCCCGGACCCCGAGGTGCGGGATCCGGGCGGCCGGACTCGTTGCGGTGTTCAGTCGCGGTTAATCAAAGTACTCCTTCATGAGTTCCCGCAACTCCTGCCGAGCGTTGAACAGGCGGCTCATCACAGTTCCGATGGGAATATTCAGGGTTTCAGCGATTTCCTTGTACGACAGGTTGTGAAAGTGTTTCATGATGATGATCTCACGGAAATCGGGCTTCAGCCGGTCAATGGCCCGCCACAAGTGGTGGCGGGTCTCGGAATCCGCGTAAACATCGCGCGGACCGGGGCGATCATCCTCAAACTGCGCGAAGGTTTCCTCCTCGAGTTCCTCGAGCGAGTCGTTGCGCACGCGCTGGTTTTTCTTGATGTAGTTCAGACAGTGGTTTTTAATGATTTTGTAGAACCACGGGAAGAAAGGCGAGTTCAGGTCGAAGGTCTTGATCGCCTTGAACGCCTTGACAAACGCATCTTGACTGAGGTCGAGCGCATCCTCGTGGTTGCCGACAAACCCGAGCGCCACATAGTAAGCCTTTTGTTTGTAGGCGTTGACGAGGTCCTCGAAGGCAGCAGCATCACCCATTTGGACGCTGCGGATGATGGTCTTTTCCTCTTCGGGCGACAGGAAACGCTGCGCGCCATCCACCACCGTCAAGCGGTCGGGTGACACCTCTTCATCAAACTTATCGTCTTTTTCGTCTATCACGGATGTCACTTTATTCTTTGCCATGAGTCGGAACCTCGCTGGCACCCGTTCGCGTCACTACGAGGATCGAAAGATCCGCCGCAAGCGAAAAGTGCCCTTTTTGCACTGCAGGTGAAGCATAAACCGTACCCGTTTTTTGTATCGCGCCCTCCAGCCTGACACGGGTTCGACAAAGGCTTTCGGGTGCGGGTTCCCGGCTTGAGCCGGAGAACTGCCGCGTTTTGCACAACTATTCAGACAACGTGGCAAAAATATTGTTCCATGCGAACCTGCGAAAAACGGACTGTTGTTGCCAGTCGCGATTTCGCGGCCGCTCAGCAGTGATTATTGGTGCTCGCCATACCTCGCATCACGGGTCCAGTCGTCGTAGGTGTCCCAGTAATGGCCGCTGCGGCTCGCATACCCGTAATCTCGGAAGTAGTACACAGGCGCGGCCTTGTAGTTGGGCCACAGCCGTGGCAAGTAGTGCGGATAATAAGTAGGGTTGTTGCCCTCGTACAGTTTTTCGGATGGATAATAATAGGTCGGGCCATAGAACTCGTTGAGGTTGAACCCCCAGCCGATGCGGCGCCTGGGGACGGACATGGGCCAGTCGCGGCAGATGCCCGGCTGCGGGCGTTCGAGTTTCGGGGATGGCGCCTCGGTCCGCGGCTGCGGCTGCGGCTGACGAGGTAGTGGCCTGGGGGGCGGGGCCGGCAGTTCGCCGCCAGCGGTGGCTGCCGACGCGACAGCCAGTACGGCACAAGCCAACAAGACGACCACTTTGCTCATTGCGTTTCCTTTTTCCCGGTTTTGATTGGATGCGCGCGACAAGACCGGACAAAGTCAGACAGCGTTGTTCCAACAAGATCTTTACAGTCCGGTGGAGCGAATGTGGTCAAAGGCGTGATGGTGGCGCAAGAGCAAAATGGCATGCGGCTGGCATTGCTGAGCCGTTGCGTGGGGCTGGCAATGGCCTTGACTCGACTCCCGAATTTGAAGCAGGTGCAGGCAGGTTAGGAAAATGACGAGATTGAACCATCGGTTGTCGGCCTTGGGCGGATGGTCCCGTGGGATCGTGCGGCCCTTTGCGGTTGCGGGCCTCGTGCTGCTAGCGGGCTGGGGTGCCATCGCGGCTGAGTCGGGAGAAAAGACCTGGCGTTACCAGCCCAATCAGGTTGCGCGCTCCGTGCCGCCTTACGACTATGCTCCTGACGGGCGCACGGTCATGGTCAAGCGCTACGCGTTTTTCCCGGCCCAAGACCTGTGCCAGTTTCGCAAGTACCGTTTCTTCGAAAACAAACAAGGTGTCGAGCATATCGAGCGCGGTTCGAAGTTGAAGCGCGAACCCGATGAAATCCTTTCCGAGCAACAACGCGAGATTCTGCGCGAGTGGGGCCAACCGGATTACTTGAGGGGGCCTTACAAGAGCACGCGCGGCGACAGCGTAATCGAGTGGGCGTATCTTCCGTTGAATCGTCTGTTTCAGTTCGTTGACCGCAAAATGGTCTATGAGGGCCCGCTTACCGATCAGGAGCGGATCGCCATCGTGCACGGCGCCCCGCGCGAGGTATTCACCTCCGAGATCACCCCGGGCGTGCGGCGGGAGACCTGGTTGTATTATCCGTATTTTCTGACCAACCGGCAGAAAATCTTTTCGTTCGCCAATGGGAAATTAGTCTTCAGCCAGGAGAATCCATGAGGGTCAGGCTGCTCTATTTTTGTTTTACTGCTGTGCTCGTTTTGGGCATTGCTCCGGCTCCAGTGTCGGGCCGTTCGCCGCGCCCGAACCCGGAGCGCAGCGAGGCGATTGAGTTGCTGGCCCGCGGGGCCCAGATGGAGGATGCAGGGAACCTCGAAGAGGCGATGGCGGCGTATTCGCGTTCCGCCCAGTTGGCACCCAGTCCTGCGGCGTTCTACCGCCTGGGTGCTGCTTGCGAGCGCGCGGGACGCAAGCAGGATGCGCGGGGCTACTACGCCAAGGCGCTCGAGTTGAACCCGGAATATGAGCAGGCGCGTTTGGCCCTCGCTCAATTAGGCGGCGGCGGGTCGCGTGCTTCCGCCGGCGGGGGCGCCGTGAATGTGGACCGTCTTCAGCAGGAGAACGAGACGCTGCGATCCCTGCGCACGCCTGCAAGTCTGTTGACGGCCGATTCGTCCGAGGTGAAGCGCGAGCGGAGTTATTCGGCGCTTCTCAAGCGTCGCACTCCCGCAGCCCCCCAGAACGCGGAGGCTGGCCGCCCGCCACGGGTTCCTGCCTCGCGCACCGCAGCATTGCCAGGTGAAGCGGTCCGCAATGCAGCGATTCCTCCACAGCAGACGATAGTGGAAAACGATTCGACACCAGTGATTGTCGAAAACGGGCCGGTTGCTGCGTCAGCGTCCCGCGGAGTGACGCTCAAAGCACCCCGTTCGGCTGCGTCTGGTTCTCAAGAGCCGGCGGGGGGCGAGGTTCCCCGGATGGCCTCGGAGGCGGGCGGTTATACACCGTCTGGCGTGACTCCGGCGGCCCGCGGCGGGGCAGGGCAGGGCGCTGCGGGGGGCATGCCCAGCGCGGAGGCCATCAATGCCGCGGCGTTCAGTGCCGAGGCTCGTGCCGAACCGGGCTCAATCGTCTATGGCAACCATTCGAAGGTGGCGCTGGGAACCTTTGCTTTCCACCGCGACCGGGGCGACTCCTACCGGAGCGCCAACCGCTGGGCGGAAGCGGCCACCGAGTACGAGACGGCGCTGCGCCTCGAGCCGGGTGATCTGGACACGCGCACGCTCTATGCCGAGGCTCTGGCGCGGGCTGGGCGGACGGCGGAGGGCGAGGCCCAATTCGACAAGGCCGCGGAGATTGCGCCGGGCGACTCGCGCGTGCCGTACCGGCGGGCCAATATGCTGCGCGAGACGGGCCGAGTGGATCAGGCCGTGGGCGCTTACCTCGAGGCGATCGAACTCGACCCAAACAATAAGTTTGCTCACAACAACCTTGGCGTGGTTTACATGCAAAAGGGTCAGTACACGAAGGCGGCGCAGCATTTCGAGCGCGTGCTGGAGATTGATCCGTCTTACGACAAGGCGATGCTGAACCTCGGCATTATTTACGATGATCATCTCGGCGACAAAGCGAAAGCGCTGAAATACTACGACCAGTATTTGGCCGCAAAAGGCGAGCGCAGTGCCGAGGTGCGCCGTTGGGCGGACGCCATCCGGGGAGTCCGCTGAGACTTTGCCTCTCTGTCAGGGTCCAAAGATGGGCTCCCGGCCTGTGGTCGCGGGGTGGCTGAGCGTGAGCGCAGGGGCCGGAGGCGGACCGTTGTGAGCATTCTCCAGCGATATGTTTTGCGGGAATTGTTGGCGCCCCTTGGCATCGGGATGGTCGTCTTCACCTTCATTTTTCTCGTGGGGCAGTTCTTTCGGATAGCGGACCTGCTCCTCAACCGGGGGGTTCCCTGGACTCTTGCCGGCGAGATGCTGCTGACCATGCTGCCGAGCATCCTGTCGCTTACGATTCCGATGGCGCTGCTGGTGGCCATTTTGCTGGGGATTGGGCGCTTGTCGGCCGACCGGGAGATCCTCGCCATGCGCATGAGCGGTATCAACTTGTTTCATGTCTGCATCCCGGTGTTGGCCTTGGGGGCGATCCTCTCGTGCGCCATGATATACGCCAATCAGGAATTTGTGCCGTTTCTGCGCCTGAAGACCTCGGATTTGGCCACTCAAATTGAGTTCAAGGTTTTGGCGAACATCCCGCCAAACCGGTTTTTCCCGTTGGCTGGCGGCAGCGGTCAGTCGAGCGTCTTTTTTTATCAGTTCCGTGACCCGGAGACCGACGATATGCGGGCTCTCAACATCAAGACGAAGTTTGAGTCGGAACTGAGCGACGCCGACCGGCTGCGTGTCCGCACCCTCAAGCAGCAACTGGCCCAAATGATGAGACAGCCGGAAAAGCACACTGCCGAGGAGATCAAGGCGGTGAAAGCCAAAATCGAGCGTTTGGAACAGCAGACCGTGACCAACCAGACCTTTATCACGGCCTCCGCCGGTCGCATTCAGGCAGACATCGGCTCGCGCCTGATCTCGTTCGAGTTGACCTCCGGATCCCTTCATGTGGTGGATCCCGACAACCCGCTGCGCTACAACACGGTCCGTTTCGACACGATGAGCAAAGGGATCCGGCCGCGGTTCGAGCGTACGGAGGATGGCTACTGGCGCAAGCGACCGGAGGAGATGTCCGTAGCGGAACTGCGCGGCAACATGCGTGCAAATTACAAGGTCAGCCGCATGGCGCCGGAGTACTATCAGCGTTTCTCCATTCCGTTGGCCTGCCTTGCATTTGCTTTGACAGCCATCCCCCTCGCCATTTATGCCCGTCCCACGGGAAAAGCCATTGCTTTTGCCATGTCGTTCATGCTGATTTTCCTGTACTATGGTCTTCTGAATTATGGAGTAACCTTGACAAAGGCGGGCAGCGGGGTCGGCCCTTGGGCGATCTTTTTCCCGAATGTTCTGTTGAGTGCAGTTGGCGCGGTGCTGTTGTATCGCACGGTGACGAAGTAAGAATGTGAACGCTGGCAGTTAGGGGCAACATTTGAGGAGAATCGGCTCGACATCGGCGGGTTGGGTGTTGCTGGCCCTGCTTGGGCTTGTGGGTGCGCGCCTTTTATCCGGCTCGTTCCCTGACGCCCGGTTTGCGGTTGCGGATGTGCGCGTCACTGTCGCTCGGCTGGAAGCGGCCCATCTGCCTTTTGCGGCCCTTGCGGCTGCGGGCGAAGAAGCCACCACGGAGACGGATGTTGCGACGCCGCCGGCGAATTTCGCTGTTTACGAGAGACCGGCGGACACCGAGTCGGCTCCGCCCGACGACTCCGCCGCGCCCTACGCGCCGGAAGAAGAACCGCGGGTCGTCCTGAAACCGGATTGGGACGCGGCACCGGTCAGCCAGTGGGACCGCTCCGAGTATCAGCGGCTGGCAGGTTTCGAGGGGCGGGAACTGGACTACGCGCCTGCCGGCATTGTGACCTCGCCGGCGCGCCCGTTGGCAATCGAGGAACTTCTTGCCGCCAACAGAGAGGAAGTAAATATTTTTTACAAATCCGTCGCGGAGAGGGACAGCGTTGTCCCCGCGCGTCCTCCGACGCTGCGGTCGCTGCCCGCTGGCGACATCCAGATTGAGTCGGCGGATTTTCTCGACTACGATGAGGAGCGTAATATCATCTACGGGCACGGGCGGATTGTGGCCCGCTACGGGCCGAACATTCTCAAGGCCGACCGCGTTCTCGTGGACACGCGCCTGAAGGAAGTCCAGGCTTACGGGCGGGTGATCCTGACTAACGAGACGGACTACATCGAAGCCGAGTCCATGTGGCTGAACGCCGAGAATGGTCAGGGTGTGGCCTACAAAGTGCGCGGTCGGCAGGGCCCGTTTTACTTTCTTGGCGATCCGACGGGAGGCGATGGAACGACCTTCTTCCGTCAGGTGAGTCCCAAGGAGTCGGTGTTTAAGGATGCATCGTTCACGATGTGCGACTTCCCGGTTCCCCATTACCGGATCAAGGCCAGCGAGTTTGTGTTGATTCGCGGCGAGCGCATTTTCGCCCGCAACGCCGTCCTTTATATCCGCGAGATTCCGGTTCTCTGGCTGCCGTACTACACGCGGTCGCTTCGGGACGGGTTCCCTTGGGGCGCACGGGTGGGCAATGACAGCGAACTTGGCTATTTCGCGCGCGTCTGGTACAATTATTATCAGGCTTACTACACGCCCAGCGATGACGATGACCAGACGATGGACCGCACGACTTACGCCCACGCGCGGTTGTTCGTGGATTTCCTGTCAAAGCGCGGTTTTGGTCAGGGGCTCGATTATGGATACACTTTCAACAACGGGAGGCACCGAGGGCACCTCGAAGCCTACCGCATTGACGATACGGAGCGGACCATCAACGGCGAGAGCGATAGCGACCGTTTTTATGTGAACTGGTTCCATCGGACGGAAATCTCCGAACGCTTGTCGCTGCTGGTGAATGTGGACTATCCGAGCGACCCAGACCTTTTCTACGACATCCTCGACCGTTTGCGCGATGCCGGCGACCTCAAACGCGAGCGCATCGTGGAGCGCGGCCTCGAAACCGGCCTCGAGTGGACGGGGGAGGACTGGTTTGCGGGACTGAAGGTGGAGATCAAAGATCGCATTGGCCGCAACCGGGTGACGAATTACGCCGACCCGCGCGATGATGACTTTGACTATGATCGCCGGTACAATGACGAGGCATTCTTCACAGCACTTGCCCCCGGCGTGGGTCCCGGCGGCGTCTTTTACGGGGCGCCGGGCGTGTACACCGACGAGACCTCACTGCAGGGCACCATTGACCGCGGGATCGCGACGGACCGTTACGGGCGGGTGGTCGAAAAGGCTCCCCACATCACCCTGTCATCGAACCGGATGCGTCTGTGGACGCTGCCGCTGTGGTACCATGTGGATGTAAATATTTTCAACAGCCTTGACAAGGGGCTCAATACCGTTGACACGGGCGACGACGCGTTCGTGCGCGGCTTCGATGTGTATCAGTCCGTCTCGCACCTGCTCAAGTTTTCGGAGCGTTACACGCTGCTGACGAAAGTGGGGCTGGGCTTTGGTATGGCCGAACGCGAGGATGACTCGTACAACCTCGAGTTCCCGGCTGGAGCCACCTTTCCGTTTGTCTACGACGGTCAGTTGATTGAAAACACCGGTGTGGTCAACGGCCTTGTGTTCACCGACCCCGAGACATTTCTCGTCGGCACGAAGAGCAAGCGGCTGAGTGATGTGGAACCGTTCTTCGTCTATGGCGATATTGACAGCAAGTTCAACGCTCGCATCACCGATGCCTTGTCGGCTTTCGTGCGCTACCGCATCCGCGAGGGTACGGACGACGATCTCGGGCACTTCTATGAAGCCATCGGCAACCGCAAAGCGAAGGACGAGATTTATGCGTTCCGCACGCGCGAGCACTGGATCGAGGCCGGACTCAATTACTCGCTGTTGTATCCGCGCCTCAATGCCTCGCTGTCGGTGGGTCAGAATTTGCAGGGGCGGGAGGATCACACACCGCATGAATTGCTGCGGTACGCGAACCTCGGTGTGAACTGGTCAAACCAGCGCAACACGCTCTTCGTGAACAGCGGGCTGGGCTTGCAGGAGCGCCAGATGCGCGACCCGTCCGATCCGAACGAGTATCAGCAACACTCGCTCAGTTACTTCCTCGCTGCTTCGTATATGCCCGTTCATCAGCGCTGGTACGCGCGCGGGGGCGCCTATTTCATTCATAACCAGAACAACGACCCTCTGTACGGCGACTCCGGTTCGCGCGACTTCGACACGCGTGACGAGGCGGTGTATAATGTTTCTGTGGGCCGAAAGTTCGGCACGAAGTACCTTGTGGAGTACTCGTCCCGTTACCGGACTCGCGAGGACACGGAGGTGGATCATTTCGTGAAGGTCGAGCGTGACTTTCACGATTTGATCGGGACGCTGAGACTCGGCGTTAAAGGCGAGCGGTTGTCGGATAGAGACGAGGACGAGCAGCGCGAGGACAATGTTCAGATCAAATTCGACTTCCGTTTCAAGCCGGCTCACGACAAGGGCGTTCCGCCCTATCTGCGCACGGCCGACCTCTTCTCTGCTGGAAAGGTCGGGGCGTTTGAGACCGGCGGTTGACCACAGACGCCGCTGGGAGGAAACCATCGGATCATGTCTAATAAGAAAAAGATTCTGGCTATAGACGACGAGAGCGACCTGTTGCTCATCCTCAAAACGGCGTTGTTCGCCGAGGGGTTTGAGGTGTTAACGGCCACGAACGGCCCGGACGGCCTTGCGTTGGCTGGCGATCATGTGCCGGACCTCATCATCCTCGACATGATGATGCCCGAGATGGACGGCTTCGAAGTCCTGAAAGAATTGCGTGCGTCGGATACGACCGCCCGCATTCCGGTGATCATGTTGACGGGCGTGTCCGAAAGGGCGAAAATCCGCTCGGCGCTGGATCAGGGGATTGATTACTATGTGATCAAGCCGTTCGAGTTTCACGATCTGATGTCGAAGATCAAAATAGCCATGGCGGACGCGGAGCCCCCGGGGCTGTGACACCGCCGATGCGCGTCCAGCGGGGAACGCAGGACGGCCAGCCCAGCCGGACAGGAGACTCGAGAAGATGCCCATAACCCGCCGGGATAACGAGCGCGATGTGCTTGCGCCGCATATCCTATACTTTTGGTCGCATCGGTGGGGGCTTGTCGGATTTGCCTTGGCGTGTGCCCTGGCGGCCTACGGTGCCATGTGGGTTTGGCCCGAGGAGTTCGAGACGCGGGCGCAGTTGTTCGTCAATCCGTTGCGTGTTGTGGGCGCTGCTGCAAGCGCCGAAACGGTGGCCGGCCTGATCAAGAACGACGAGTTGCTGAGCAAAGTGCGCGAGGAATATGCGCGGCGGTTCGGCGGCAAACCGCCAGTGTTCGAAAAGTTCAAAAAACAATTTTCGACCAAAACCGACATCTTGCAGGATACGGCCATGAGGCGCGAGGTGTCGCCGGTCATTTCGCTCAGCGTCCGGGCGCAGGGCCGCGAGCAGGCCAGATTCCTCCTGGATGCCTGGACACGGCTCGCCGTGGCCGAGTATGGCAATTTCTCGGTGGCCAATGTGCGCCAGAAGTACGACGCGGCCGCCGAGCGACGGACAGCCTTGGAGGCGGAACTGCGCGCGGCCGAGCAGGAGCAATCGCGTTTGGCCGTGCAACTGGCTTACAAAGAGAAAGTCTTAGCCGAGACCATGGATATCTTGGCACCGTCGCAGATCCGGCATTCGGCGCTGCAGGAGAGGCGAATCGCCTCGACCGTTGATTCGGGGGGCAACAATTTTCAGGTGAGTGTCGAGCCATTTGTGAATGTGCCAAGCCAGCGGCTGGGTTTGCTGGCAAGGCTGGCGGATCGGCGCATGGAACTTGCGTTGGCGCGCACGGCGGGCGGGGACGCTGCGACCACCGCCGTTGCCCGGCTCGAGGCGGAAGTGGCGGCGCTGAGCACGGTGATTGCGGATACCGAGGCCTCGGTGACGGCATTGCAGGCGGAGGTGGCGGCGCTGGCCGAGGAGCACGCGCGCGCGGTGCGAACGGTGGACTCCAAACGGGCTACCTTGTTGGAGTTCAACCATTTTATGGATAAAGTGTTCACCGAGGTTTCGATGTTCATTGATCCGGCTGCTACGCAGGGGCGCACCGGGTCGGACATTAGCATTCTGTCGGGAGCGGTGACACCGGAGAAGCGGGTCTGGCCGAAGCGGACTTTGGTCGGCGGGGCGGCGGGGGTGCTGGCATTCCTGCTGGGCGTTATCATGTTGGCCACGCGCCGATATTTGCAAATGGCGCGCTTGCGCGCCGGGGACGCCGACGCTGTGGCCTGAACGGGAGGCATGCGGCGATGAAACGGATCGTCATCGTGATTGTCATCGTGGCCGTGGCAGCGGGGGCCGTCCTGCTGGGATTCGTCAATCCAGAGTCAGCCGTGGGGCGCGTGCGCTATGTGGTGTTTCGCGCTTTGGGTTTGGTGTCGTCGGTCGCGCCGCCCAAACCGAAGGCACCGGGGAGTATCGCCAGTGCACGGATTTGTCGGGAGAATCTCACCCGGATTCAAAACGCGAAGCGGCGTGCGGGCGACTTGCGCCAGAACAATATCGGCAATGTAACCTGGGAGGAGGTTATTGCCGCCATGTACCCCAATGATCCGCGCGTGAAGGGCAACACGAGACGGGTCAATGAACTCATGCCCAAGTGTCCGGACGGCGGGTACTACACTCTGGGGACGATGCAGGAAATGTGCAAGTGCTCGATCGGCGGCCAAAATACGGCCACGATCGAGGACGATCATGTCATCACCAAATAGCGGGAGCGATGGATCTACCGGTGCCGGTGAGCGAATTTTGCCGGCGCGCGCCAGTATTCGAGACCGGTTTGCCTTCCGTAAGGCAGCGCTTTTTTATCGTTGGAGGAATTGATCATGCCAGTCCCAAGGCGGCGACACTGTCCGTCACGCAAGAACCGTCGGCGTCATCACGAGAGGTTGACGGGGATTCAGGGTTGGTCCACCTGCCCGAACTGTGGCGGGCTGTTGGTGTCACACCGGGTTTGCTCGAAGTGTGGGAATTACAAAGGCCGCCATTTTGGGCCGGTCAAACCGGTGAAGGCTGAGTAACGGTTACGCTCTGCATTCACCGAGCGGCAATGCAGCGGTATGGTGCGGCTTCGGAGTCATGATTCAGGTTCCGGAGCCGCTTTTCGTTGTACGGTCTTGAATCGGTGGTGTTGCGGGCGCTCGCGCCCCGGCGCCAAGCAAACAGGATGACAGGCAGGAGATGTCACGCTTTCAGACCTTGAGGGAGGAAGTCCGCCGGCGCCAGCGGGCGGCAAGGCGTGTGGCGACGACCGTGGCGCTCGACGCCATGGGAACCGATCACGGGCCGGAGGAATTGCTGCAGGGTGCCTACGAGGCCTTGGAAGCGCTGCCGCTGGTCACGGTCATCGCGACCGGGCCACGCGCGCATCTGGAGGCGCTCATCGCGAAACGGGGCTGGCGGCACCCGCGGTTGCAAGTTGAGGACGCCACGGAAGTCGTGGGCATGGACGAGTTGCCGAAAGACTCGCTGCGCAAGGAGAACTCTTCGATTTCCGTTGCAGCGCGTCTCGTTGCGCAAGGGCGCGCGGGGGGTCTCGTTTCGGCGGGGAACACGGGCGCGACCATGGCGGCGGTCATCCGTCACTGGCGCCGCCTTCCGGGCATCAGCCGTCCTGCGGTATCCGCTCACATTCCGCATCCCAAGCACCCATGCATTTTTTTGGATGTGGGGGCGAATGTGGATTGCAGGCCACGGCATTTGCTCGACTTTGCCATCATGGGCCATGTGTATGCGCACTACATGTTTCACCGGCGCAATCCGCGGGTGGGCCTGCTGTCAATAGGTGAGGAAGACATCAAGGGCAACGAGCAGACGCTGGCGGCCCAGCAACTGCTGCGCTCCGTGCCGCTGAACTTCTGCGGCAACGCCGAGGGGCGCGATCTCTTTCTCGGGAAATTCGATGTCGTCGTTTGCGATGGTTTCGTCGGCAATGTGCTGCTGAAGTTCGGCGAGGGTCTGGTCGAGTTTGTTTTTGACCATCTGAAGGCCGAGGTTCGCCGCAATGCGCTGTCGCAACTGGGGGCGCTGGCCATGATGCCGGTGTTCCGTTCTTTTAAGAAAATGATTGACGCCTCGGAGTATGGCGGCGCGCCGCTGCTCGGGCTCAACGGCACTTGCATCATTTGCCATGGCTCGTCGCAGGCAAAATCGATCCGCAACGCGATCCGGGTTGCTGCCGATTTTGCCGGTGCGAAGATCAACCAACATATCGTTCAGGTGGCGGCCAAGGTTCACGAGGCTCTGGCGCGGCCGACGGGCGAAGCAGCAGGCGGTGTGGCCGGCTAAGAGGCGCAACGCCGCCAATCAGCCGGCCGCAGCGCGGTACCTTAAGATTCACCGAGAGGAAAGAGAAGCGGCGGATGTTCCAAAAAATACTCAGCAAACTGTTCGGCAACAAGCAGACCCGCGACATGCGGCGGATTCTTCCCATCGTGGACGAGATCAACCGCTGCTACGAGCAGTTGCAGGGTCTGAGCGACGACGAACTGCGCGCCAAGACGGACGAATTCAAGGCCCGGTTGGCCGAGGGCGAGACGCTCGACGACCTGCTGCCCGAAGCGTTCGCAGTCGTGAAAGAGGCGTGCCGGCGGCATCTGGGCCAAAAGTGGATGGCTGCGGGTATAGAAATCACATGGGACATGGTGCCCTACGATGTCCAGTTGGCCGGCGGGATCGTTCTGCATCAGGGCAAAATTGCGGAAATGGCCACGGGCGAGGGCAAAACGCTCGTCGCCATTCTGCCGCTGTACCTCAACGCGCTGGCCGGGCAAGGCTGCCATCTGGTCACGGTCAACGATTACCTTGCGCGCCGCGACAGCGAGTGGATGGCGCCGATTTTCAATTTCCTCGGCCTGACCGTCGGCTGCTTGGATAAAACAGAACCGAGCACTCCGGAGCGACGGGCCCAGTACGAGTGCGACATCACCTACGGCACCAACCACGAGTTTGGTTTCGACTATTTGCGCGACAACATGGTGCAGGAAGCGGATCAGGTGGTGCAGCGCCGCGGCCACTTTTACGCCATCGTGGACGAGGTGGATAACATCCTTATTGATGAGGCCCGCACTCCGCTCATCATTAGCGGGCCGGTGGACCGGTCCACGCACCGTTACGACGAGATCAAGCCCGCCGTGTTCGAACTGGTGAAGAAGCAGAACGAACTCGTGAACCGGTTGATCGCGGAGGCCGAGGAGCGGTTGAAAAAGACGGGTCCGACTGATCCGGAGACGGGTCTCATCCTGCTGCGGTGCCAACGCGCCCTGCCCAAACATAAGCGTTTGATGAAACTCCGCCAGGAACCCGGCATCCAGACGCTGATCGAAAAGACGGAGTTGTCCTACCTCGCCGAAAAACGCATGAACGATGTGGACGAGGGCGTTTACTTCGTCGTGGACGAGAAGGGGCATCAGATTGACCTGACGGAGATGGGCCGGCAGGCGCTGACGCCGTCCAACCCGAAACTGTGGGAGATGCCCGACATCGTCGAAGAAATTGCGGCGGTTGACGCCGGATATTTCGATGTCATCGAACTGACCGACGGGCGCAAGGTGCTGCTGACCGGGAAGGAGAGCGAACGCGCCGAGGCCCGCAAGCCCGACGGCTCGTTCGAGATCAAGCGCCACGACGGCATCCTACGCCTCAGAGCCGATCAGGTGGCGCGCGTGATCCCCGGCAGCGAGGTGCCCAAAGAGGATCACGAACAAATCAAGGAAATCATCCGCGCCGACCACGCCGTTCAGAGCGAGAAACTGCACAACATCTCGCAGTTGCTGCGGGCGTACACGCTGTACGAGCGCGATGTCGACTATGTGGTGCAGGACAACAAAGTCATCATCGTGGACGAGTTTACGGGCCGTCTCATGCACGGGCGGCGCTGGAGCGACGGTCTGCATCAGGCAGTGGAGTGCAAAGAAGGCGTCACAATCGAGATCGAGACGCAGACCCTGGCCACCATCACGCTTCAGAACTATTTCCGCATGTACAAGAAACTGGCGGGCATGACGGGCACGGCCGAGACCGAAGCCGCGGAGTTCATGCACACCTATAAAATGGATGTCGTCGTCATTCCGACGAATCGGCCGGTCATCCGTCAGGACGAGGAGGACTTCATCTACAAGACCAAGCGCGAAAAGTACAACGCCATCATCGAAGAGATCGTACGGTGCCATAACGAGAAGTTACCGGTGCTGGTGGGTACGGTAAGCGTCGAGGTCAGCGAGTTGCTCAGCCGCATGCTGGCGCGGCGCAAGATTCCGCATAATGTCTTGAATGCCAAGAATCACCAGCGCGAGGCGGAAATCGTGCGATTTGCCGGTCAGCCGGGCGCGGTGACGATCGCGACGAACATGGCCGGGCGGGGGACCGACATCAAACTTCATCCGGATGTCATCCACCGCGACGAGAAGGGACGGCCGACGGGGGGGCTGCAAGTGATCGGCACGGAGCGCCACGAGGCGCGCCGTATTGACCGGCAGTTGCGCGGTCGGTCCGGGCGTCAGGGCGACCCAGGCCGCTCGAAGTTTTATCTGTCGCTCGAGGATGATCTCATGCGCCTGTTCGGCAGCGAGCGCATCGCCCGTATCATGGATCGTCTCGGGCTGCAGGAGGGCGAGGAGATCACCCACCCGTGGGTGACAAAGGCCATCGAGAGCGCGCAAAAGAAAGTCGAGGCGCGCAACTTCGAGATGCGCAAGCGCACGCTCGAGTACGATGTCGTCATGAACTCGCAGCGCGTGGCCATTTACGGCGTGCGCCGCGAGGCCCTGCTGGCCGATGATCTGCGCGAACTCATTCTTGATCTGCACTACAAGGCGATTCACGCGGAACTGGCAAACTATGGCGATCCGACGCGTCCCTCCGAGGAGTGGGACATTGCCGGGTTCCTCGCCATGCTGCAGCGGTTCATTCCCTATGCGGATTTCGAGTCCATGGCCGGGGAACTGCGCGGCCTCGACGCCGAGACTTTCATGCAAAAGATCATGGCGAAGGTCGAGGAAGCGTACGAGCGCAAGCGCGCCCAGTTGGGCGACGATCTGCTGCGCCGGCTGGCGCGCTGGGTGATCCTGCGGCGCATTGACTCCAACTGGATCGACCACCTGCTGGCCATTGACGAATTGCGCGAGAACATTCACTGGCGCGGCTACGCGCAGGTGGAACCCATCAACGAGTTCCGGCGCGAGGCCTCCCTGCTTTTCGAGGACATGCTGCTTCGTGTGAACAAGGAAATTCTGGAACATTTCTTCCTGACCCAGCCGGTCATTCAGGAGCAGGCGGTAGACGATCACCGCGTCAGGCGCATGGAGGCCCGCAAGGCCACGGAAGAGGAGATGCTGCCCCGGCAGGGACCGCCGCCGACAGCGGAGGAACTGGAAGCCGAGGCGGCGGGGGAGGGCGGACCCGAGAGGGGCGGCCGCGCCGTGCACGCGCCCGCGGTGCCTCTGCGCAGCACGCGTAAAGTTGGCCGCAACGATCCCTGCCCGTGTGGCAGCGGCAAGAAATACAAGAAGTGTTGCGGGGCGGGCGGCGACGAGGGCGCCTCGCCTTTCTAAAGACAGCCTAACTGGCCGGGCGCTGACCGAGAAGTTCGGCGGTCGAGATATTACCGATGATTTCGATGCGCTCGACCCGTCCGCCGTACGCCTCCACGATCTCGCGGCCTTCGATCTGCTCGGGAGTGTAGTTGCTTCCCTTGACCAGCACATCGGGCCGCAGGTCGCGGATCAGGCGGTGCGGCGTTTCGTCAGAAAAGGCGACGACATAATCCACGGCCTCAATGGACGCGAGGAGGTCCTCGCGCAGAGTCTGGGGGATGACGGGCCGTGGTGCGCCTTTGAGCCGGGTGATGACATCATCGGTGTTGGTGGCGAGCACGAGCACATCGCCCAGAGCGCGGGCGCGCTGAAGCATGGCGACATGTCCGGCGTGGATGAAATCAAAACATCCGTTGGTGAAGACGATTTTGCGACCAGCCGCACGCAGGGCTTCGCCAAGCGCCGCAAGGTCGGACGGGGTGCGGAGTTTGCGCCCGCGCGGCGTGGGGATGAGGGCCGCTTGAAGTTCGTAAGGCGAGACGGTGGCGGCTCCTTGTTTGGCTACGACGACTCCCGCTGCGGCGTTGGCTGTGTGTGCGGCGGCCTCGGGGGGGAGGCCGGCGGCGACAGCAAGCGCCAGGAAAGCCACAAAGGTATCGCCCGCTCCGGTGACATCGAAGACCTCGCGGGCTGTTGCTGCCCCCAAGACCGGTTCCGCACCGGGGCGGCACAGGGCGAAACCCTGCGCCCCGCGCGTGATGACAAGGTATTGAGCGTCCGTGACATTGAGCAGCAGGGATGCGGTCTGCTGGATCTGTTCCGGCGTGCCTGCCGGAAGGCCGCTGGCCTCGGCGGCTTCGCGAGCGTTTGGCGTCAGCGCTGTGGCCCCGCGGTAGCGGCTGAAGTCGCGCCCTTTAGGATCCACGAACACCGGTTTGCCTGCCTGCCGGGCCGCGGATACAATGTCGGCGATGAGGCGGGGGGTGAGCACACCTTTGCCATAGTCAGACAAAATGACGGCGTCACACGAGTTGAGCGGAGCGCAGCATGCCGTGACAATGCGTTCGATGGCGCTATCGTCCAGGGGGGCGCGCTGTTCCCGGTCAATGCGCAGCATTTGTTGGCCCTGCGAAACGATGCGGGTTTTGAGCGTGGTGGGGCGATCGTCCACCGGGACGATTCCGCTGCAGTCGGCGCCGGTCTCTGCGATTCGCTCGCGCAGCATTTGGCCTTCCGCATCGTGTCCGATGACACCGGCGCAAATGGCGCGCGCACCCGCCGCACGAATGTTGCGCACCACATTGGCGGCTCCGCCCGCGATGTAGCGGTCATGCTGCTGAAGGACAACAGGCACGGGAGCCTCGGGCGAGACCCGTTCGGTGGTGCCCGTGATGTAATGATCGAGTATGAGGTCGCCAACGACAAGAACAGTGACGGTGGGCAAGCGCTCGATCATGGCGACGGGATCGTTCATGGGTCGGATTTCCAATGATGAATTTGATGGCCTGTGTGTTGATGACAAGCGGTTCGTGCAACGATCAATGTCGCACTGCCGCGCCTGACGAACCGGGGGTTTACGCCGTCCCGCGGGACGCAGGAACTGCGGTCGTGCGAAACGGTCTCGGATAAGCAGGTGGTGCGAGGGAACATTTTTGCCCGGATGGCGTCTAAATCAGGTTTTTTTGGGGTGTTCATTTTCCGCTTGATTTGAGCCGGATGGGCAGGTGAAGTCGCACCCAGATTCGACCGCATTGCGCGAATCATTAGAGGAAAGGAGATTTTGGATGGTTACTCGTTCGAAGGCTGTTCGGCTCTTCGCGTCGCTGGCTGTTGCTGCTGCTATTCTGGTTCCGACCGCGGTTCAGGCTGGTGCGGAACTTCCGGCGAAGCCGTGCCCCCCTCCGCCCTGCGCGGTGGCCCCGGCTCCTGCCAAGCAGTATCAGTGGTGGCACATGGTTTTGTTTTACCCGGTCAACCGGGTGCTGGACCTGATTGACATCGGCCGTCTGAGCATCGGCGTTGGCCCGGGCTTCGGGTTCAACCTGCGTGCCACGGAGTTGGCTGAGGTTGGCGTGGGCTGCTATGAGACCACCCGCTTTGGCATGAAGGGTCGTGTTCTCCCGGTTTACGAAGAGAACATTGACGAGGCTGGCGTTGCCTTCCTGGGCTTCGTCAACGGCTGCCTGCAGCGTGACCCGACCGAGATCGGTGCCGACCTGCACATCGGCGTCATCGGTGCGCAGATCGCTGGCTCGCTCGCCGAGGCTGCGGACTTCGTCGCCGGCTTCCTGCTGATCGATCTGCAGGGTGACGACCTCGGCCCGAATCCTTGGGACTAATCCCGACATAGCGGAGCGTTGCTGAACGCGCCGCTTTCCGGAAAACGGCGCAAAGTTGGCGGAGGCCCGAACGGGTCTCCGCCTTTTTCTTTTGTCTGGGTGCTTGACTTGACCATGGGGTGGCGCTTGGCCTCGGAGTGGCGCGGCAGGGGAGAGATTCTATGGCACGATTGATGCGGTTTACTGGTTTTGTGGCGGTCATGGCTTGTGTCGCACTGGCGGTTTTTTACCAGACCGGCGGGTTCCAGGAAAAGGTGGAACCAAGCCTTGCCGAAGCGAATCGGCAGCCGGGGCTGCCTCCGGCAACCGAAATCGCTGAGGTGCGATTCGTGGCCATGCCGCTGGTGGAAGAGTCGGTGGGGACGCTTCAGTCGCGCAACCGCGTGGAAGTTTCGCCGCAAATTCAGGCGACAATTCTCGAAATCACGCGCAATGCCGGCGATCAGGTGACGGCCGGCGACATCGTCGTGCGGCTGGATCCGCGCGACCTCGATGCGCGGGTGGGTCAAGCGGAACAGGCCGAACGGGCGGCTGAAGCGAACAACAATCAGGCTGCGGCGGATTACGAGCGATCGCGCGAGTTGCTCGCCCGTGGCGCCGTGTCGCAGCAGGAGGCTGACAATGCCCGCCTGCGTCTGGAGGTGACCTCGGCCAGTCTTGGCGAAGCGCGCCGGGCGCTGGAACAGGCCCGGATCGCTCGATCCTACGCAGAGATCCGGGCGCCTGTCAGCGGCGTGGTCATCGAAAAGAATCAGAATGCCGGCGATGTCGCGATGCCGGGAAAACCGATTCTGTCGCTCTACGATCCATCCCTGTTGCGGCTCGAGGCGCCGGTGCGTGAGTCGCTGGCGGTCGGTTTGCGGCGCGGCCAGATTGTCCGGGTGAGATTGGGGCCGGAACAGCGCGAGACCACCGGAACGGTGGACGAGATTGTGCCTCAGGCGGACATCGCTACGCGGTCGTTCCTTGTGAAGGTTCTCGTGGAGGGCGCTTCCGGCGGCTTTTATGCCGGCATGTTTGGGCGCCTGTTGCTGGATGTGGGAACCGAGCAGGTGCTGGTGGCACCTAAAGGGGCTGTGGAACGGGTGGGGCAATTGGAGTTAATGACTGCTGTGACGACGGGGGGAACGGAACGGCGCTTTGTTCAGACCGGACGCGACTTTGGCGAAATGGTTGAGGTGCTCAGCGGGGTAGGCGCGGGCGATCGCGTGGCTGTGCGGGGGGCGGTTGGACGCTCATGAGTGACCAGGAGCAACCGACATCGTCCGGCAGGGACAGCGGGGACGAATCGCTCGTCCAGCGAATTGTCGCGGCGTTTTTACGCGGGAACCTGTCGGTGTTGCTCATCGCCCTGTCGCTGATTCTTGGTGCGGTGGCTCTGTTGGTCACGCCGCGCGAGGAGGAGCCGCAGATCGTTGTGCCGCTGGCGGATGTCATTGTGCAGGCGCCCGGCGCAAGCGCCCAGCAGGTCGAGCAGCAGGTCGCTTCGCGGCTCGAAAAACTGCTCTATCAGGTGGACGGCGTCGAATATGTTTATTCGATGTCGCGGCCGGGCATGGCCATGGTCACTGTGCGGTTTTATGTGGGCGAGGATCGTGAGCGAAGCCTGATACGGCTCTATAACAAGATTTACATGAACCAAGATCAGGTCCCGCCGATCGTGACGGCTTGGGTGGTCAAGCCTGTCGAGATAGACGATGTGCCGGTGGTGACTCTGACCTTTACCAGTGACCGGCTCGATGAATACGCGCTGAGGCGAATCGCCGAGGAAGCCGAGAGCCGCATTCAAGGGGTCAAGAATACCGGGCTGACGACGATCCATGGCGGTGCTCCGCGCCGTGCGTTGGTGCAACTCGACCCGCTGCAAATGGCGGCGAGGGGCGTTTCGGCCGGCGACATTACACGGGCGTTGCGAGCCACCAATGTCTCCATCCCGGCCGGACGATTTGCGCAAGCCAACCAAAATTATGTTGTGTACGCTGGCGAGGCCTTGCGCGACATCCGGGAACTGCGCTCGCTGGTCATCGGCGTTCAAAACGGGCGCCCAACCTATTTGCGCGATGTCGCAACAATCACCGACGGACCGGATGAGCCCGAATCGTACACGAGGTTTGGTCTCGGCCCTGCTGCCCGGTTCTCGCGCTTTGTCGGAGGTAACAACCCTGCGGCCTCGTTCACAGCGCCCGATCAGCCGGCGGTGACGCTGGCAGTGGCCAAGCGGCGCGGCAGCAATGCGGTGACCGTGGCGCGGGCCATCGAGCATGAAGTGGAGGCGATGCGCGGAACCGTCATTCCCGCATGCACGCAGATCGTGGTGACGCGCGACTACGGGGAGACGGCCAATGACAAGGTCAATGAACTGGTGGACGGTCTCGTTCTGGCCATCATCACGGTGCTGGCACTGCTGGCCTTCACGCTGGGCTGGCGGGAGGCCCTGATCGTGGCCGTCGCCATCCCGATCGTTTACTCGCTGACGCTGATGCTCAACCTCCTCATGGGCTACACGATCAACCGGGTGACCCTGTTCGCGCTGATTCTCGCGCTGGGCCTGCTGGTGGACGACCCCATTGTTGATGTGGAAAATATCTACCGGCATCTGCGCATGCGGCTGCGCAAGCCGCTGGACGCCGTTTTGTTTGCCGTGAACGAGGTCCGACCGCCCGTCATTCTCGCGACGCTGGCGGTGATCGTGTCCTTCCTGCCCATGTTTTTTATTACCGGCATGATGGGGCCGTACATGAGGCCCATGGCTGTCAATGTGCCGCTGGCGATGCTCATGTCGCTCGTCGTCGCTTTCACCATCACGCCCTGGATGAGTTACCACATGCTCAAAGGCTATGCCTCGCAGGGCAGCCCTCACGGTGGCGGCGGGGAATCCGAGCACGAGGGGGTCCCCACCATCCTGTGGCGTGTGTTTTCGGCGCTGATCGGGCCGTTTACGCGGTCGGCGGTCGCCCGCTGGGTCATGCTGGCCGTTATTGTCGGTCTGCTTGCTTTCAGCGGTCTGCTGGTTTTGTGGCGCAAAGTGCCGCTCAAGATGCTGCCTTTCGACAACAAGAACGAGTTTCAGGTGGTCTTGGACATGCCGGAGGGCACGCCGCTGGAGGTGACCGCGGCGGCGGCGCAGGCCGTGGCGGACCGGCTGCGAACGGTACCTGAAGTCGTCAATTATACACTTTATGTGGGGACGCCCTCGCCGATGGATTTCAACGGGCTTGTGCGTCATTACTATTTCCGTCGCGAGCCGCATCAGGCGGACATTCGCGTGAATCTGGCGCCGAAGAAGAATCGCCGCATGCAGAGCCATGCCCTGTTGCTGAGGTTGCGCGATGATCTGACGGCAGTGGCTCGCGAGCGCGGCGCACGATTGAAACTTGTCGAGGTACCGCCGGGGCCGCCCGTCGTCGCAACCATTACGGCCGAAATATACGGGGATGCGGACACTCCCTATTCCGTGTTGCGGCAGGCTGCGCGCGATGTGCGCGACAGGCTTGCCCGCGAGGAGGCCGTCGTGGATGTTGACTCTACGATCGAGGCCGACCAGCCGCGTTTAACCTTTGTGCTCGATCGCGAAAAGGCGGCGCTGAGCGGCATTTCGACCGCCGAGGTGGCCGATACTCTGGCCACCTTTGTGCATGGGGCGATGCCCGCGGCCTTCATGACGGACAGCGAGGTCAATCCCCTCATGATCAAACTGCGCCTTCCCCGCGACCAGCGCAGTTCGCTTCAGACGCTTCAAGGGCTCTATGTGAAAGGGGAGAAAGGCAACCTCGTGCAACTGGGCGAGATCGGCGAATTTCGTTCGGGGGTCGAGGACCAGGCCATTTATCACAAAAACCTGCGGCCGGTCGCTTATGTTTTTGCGGACACAGCCGGGCGGCCTCCCGCCGAAGTCGTGCTCGCGATGCAGTCCGCTCTCCGGCGCGAACCGACGGCACCGGGGACGCGGGTGGCCTGGGCAGGCGAGGGCGAGTGGAAAGTCACGGTGGATGTGTTCCGTGACCTTGGGCTGGCTTTCCTCGGGGCTCTTATTGGCATTTACATCCTGCTCGTGTACGATACGCGGTCCTATCTGTTGCCGCTGGTCATCATGGTCTCCATCCCGCTGACGGTCATTGGTATCATGCCGGGTTTCTGGTTGCTGAATGCCGTGTCGTCCGAGGTGGTCGGCGGCTACGCGAACCCGGTTTTCTTCACGGCCACGGCGATGATCGGAATGATTGCGCTGGCCGGCATTGTGGTTCGCAATTCCATTATTCTCATTGACTTTATTCATCGGGGGCTTGAACGCGGGCAGGCGATGGCCGACGCGGTCATTGGCAGCGCAGCCGTCCGCGCGCGTCCGATTTTTCTGACGGCTGCGACGGCGGCCTTGGGGGCTTGGCCCATCACGCTGGATCCGATTTTCAGCGGGCTGGCGTGGTCGTTGATTTTCGGGCTGTTTGTATCTACGGCTTTTACCCTCGTGGTGGTGCCGGTGGTGTACTTCTGGCTTTACGCACCGAAGGCGCCGGCCAGTCTTGCAACAGGTGACGCCTGAGGGCCTCGGGCCCGCCTGCGACCCATTGGCGCGCGTCCGGAGCGGGGGCCGGCGCGTCTGACCAAGCGAGTTCAAATGTTTCGCGAGAAAAATCGTGGGCAACGGATCCGATGCCCGCAGCACGGATGATGGCGGCGTTCAACTGCTGTTCCCATTGTCCTGCGATGGGCACCACGACGACCGGCTTGCCCAAATGCACCGCCTCGGCAACGCTTTCGAAACCGGCGTAGGTCACGCAGGCGCGACACGACGCGAAATCGTCGAGAAACTGGCGATGGTCGTGGCCGCGGATGATGACATTGGGCGGCAGATCGGCGGCATGGCCGGCTTGGGGCGCGTACACGCGCACTTCGGCCCCGCTGTGGGCGCGGGCGAACTCGGCGAGTCCATGCGGCAGCCGGCCGAGGGATTTGTAAAAGAGCAAGTGGTTGCCGTTGCGGGGAGTCAGGGCCGAGATTTCCGGCCGGACGCAGGGCGGAATGACGATCTGGCCTGAGAGAACCGGGTCGAGTGGCGCAAGAGAACAGGTGAGAATGCGCTCGGCGTGGGAAAAACCATTGTAATAAAAGCGCACGAATCCGCGCAGCAAAGCCCGCCGACTGGCGAGACCGGCGGGACAGGGGGTGTCGAGGAATGCGGCCGTCTGGTTGTCCAAGATGGTAAACGGGCGGTGCGCGCGGCGGGCGGCGCGGGCCGCAAGAGGTTCGAAGTCAATGATGATGCGGTCAAACTCGTCCGAGGCAAATCTCCCGGCGAGGGTGCGGATGGTGCGCTGGTAGGCGGCGAAGTGCCGGGCGTTGTGCAACGCGGTCGGCGTCAGGCTGACGCGGTTGCGATGAATGAAAAAGGTTGGGCCCGTGACAAACTCGTCAATGTCCTGCGCGTAGGCGGGCAATTCGCGTCCGCTGGCGAAACCGTGAACCCCGTGGCCGGCGTCGAGAAGAAGACGCCGGACGGTTTCGTAGCGGCTCAGGTGCCCGCGACCGGTGGCTTGCACCGCACAAAAGATTTTCATGGCGCCTCGGCATCGCAGGCGCCGGAAATCCGGCAGGCGTGGCGGGGCATCCGGGGTGACAATCAGGCGAAATGCCGTTGAATGGCATTTTCGATGCAGGGCTGCATGGTCGCCCAATCAGCCGCACTGTCCTTGGTCACCGTGATAAAATCATTGAGAAGGAAGACCATGCGCGTGCCCGGTACGGCAAAAAGGGCTGATGCCAGAGGGTCCCCGGCGGCTGACTCGGGACTTGTAAAAGTTTTGCTGCCACCTTCGCAGACGGTGCGGTTGAGTGTGAACTTCATCGCATTCGGGTTCGGTGTGGCAGTGGCCGTGATGGTGAGAGACATGACGACACAGGCTCCTTCCTTACCGGACACATGTCAGGACATTGCGAGGAACATCGTCGGGGGATGAGAGGAAAAAGTGCAAGAGAAACGGTTGCGGTATGGCGATTGCCGGCGGGCGGCTCACTGGCAGGTTGACAATCGGCGCAGGCGCCCCCCCTGTGCGCGCATGCAACGAGTGCTGGTCATCATGCTTCTTTGGGCAGCCGTCGTGTGGGGCGGCTGCAGCCGCTCCGACAGCGGCCGGCAGGAAGTGCGCGACTGGGCGGCCATCAAGGCCTCTGGCGTGTTGCGATGGGGGGCCGACGAGGCGGGCGGCGCGCCGTATGAGTTTCGCAATCCGAAGAACCCCGACGAGCGCATCGGGTTCGAGGTGGAGATCGCCGAAGAGATTGGGCGGCGCCTCGGGTTGCGGATCGAATTTGTGCAGACCAACTGGGCGCAGTTGCTGCCGGCGCTCGACATTGGCAACTTTGACATGGCCATGTCCGGCATCGAGATCACGCCGGATCGGCGTGAGGCGGTGGATTTTACGCGGCCATATTACATTTTTGCCCAGCAATTGGTGGTCCGGGCCGGTGAGACGGACATCAGGACGCTCGACGACTGCCGCGGGCGCAAGGTGGGCACGCTGGGGGCCAGCGCGGCCGAGCGGGTGCTTGTGGCGCATGGCGGCATCGAGGTGCTGCCCTACGAGGATAATGTGACGCCGTACCAAGATCTTGAGATTGGCCGGTTGGACGCGGTGTTGCTGGATCTGCCGATTGCGATTTACCATGCGAAACCCAACGAAAAACTTCAATTTTCTGGTGCACCTTTTGCCGAAGGGGAGTACGCGATTGCGGTAAACAAAAAGTCCGCCGGTTTGCGCGAGCAGTTAGACCGGGTTTTGGGCGAAATGATCGAGGACGGAACCTTGAAAAAGATCCTGACGAAATGGGAGTTGTGGAACGACTCCCAAGGCCGGCTTTAGGCTGGGATGAACCAGCCGCGTGGGCTGCCTATAAGTCGGCTTCGGCGGCCGCTCGGCGCGATCCGATGCGGGGTCGTCCTCTGTGCCCTGCTCGCGGTGGCTGAGACGCACGCGCAGACGGCCGCGGCCTCCACCGCGGGACTTCCTTTCTCCCAATTGTTTGTCAATTATCTGCCTCTTTTTCTCGCCGGTACCTGGATGACGGTGAAAATCAGTCTCATGGCCATGGCCCTGGCCTCTGTGCTGGGACTGTGCCTTGCCCTTGTGCGCGTGTACGGCCACTGGGCGCCGTCGCGGCTGGCACTGACTTATGTCGAGTTCATGCGCGGCACGCCGCTGCTGATCCAACTCTATTTTATCTACTACGGGCTTCCGCAATTGGGGCTGAAACTCGACGCGATGACCGCGGCGGTTATCGGCGTGGGGCTCAACTATGCGGCCTACGAGGCGGAAATCTACCGGGCGGGCCTGATGGCCGTCCCGCGCCAGCAAACGGAAGCCGCCCTGGCGCTGGGTCTGACCCGCGGTCAGGCGGTGCGATTGGTCGTGTTGCCGCAAGCCCTGAGGCTTGTGATTCCTCCGGTGACCAATGATTTTGTGGCTCTATTCAAGGACACTTCGATCGTCTCGGTGGTGGCTGTCGTCGAATTGACAAAGACATTCACGACCGCGGCGATCAACACGAACCGGTACATGGAGTTTGCCGTGGTGACGGCGCTGATCTATTTCGGGCTGGCGTACCCTCTGGCGCGACTCGCCCGGCATCTTGAACGACGGATACATCCGCACCATGATTACGCTACGCAACCTGCATAAGCGTTTTGGTCAGCAGATTGTGATCGAGGATGTGAGCCTCGAGGTTCAGCGCGGGGAGACGGTCGTCCTGCTGGGGCCGTCGGGCAGCGGCAAGACGACGCTGCTTCGCTGCATCAACGGTCTCGAGCAGTTTGACGGCGGTGAAATCGAGGTGGACGGCATCCTGGTGCGGTCGGATATGCCGCAACGCGAGAGGCTCGCGCGGTTTCGGGCCATCCGGCAGAAATGCGGATATGTCTTTCAGCAGTTCAACCTGTTCCCTCACAAAACCGTGTTACAAAACCTGATGCTTGCGCCGCGGGTGGTCAAAGGGTTGGACGAGGAGGCGGCGCGACAGATTGCCGGCGACCTGTTGGAACTGGTTGGCCTGTCGGAAAAGGCGGGGGAGCGCCCTCATCGGCTCTCGGGCGGCGAGCAGCAGCGGGTGGCGATTGCCCGAGCGCTGGCCATGCACCCCGACTATCTGCTTTACGATGAGCCGACCTCGTCGCTTGATGCCGCCCGGGCCCGGGAAATCTGGGCCATGATGCGGCAATTGGCCGACGCGGGCCAGACGCAACTCATCGTGACGCATCAGGAGGAACTGACCCGGTCCATCCCGTGCCGTGTGGTGAGGATGAGTCACGGTCGCGTGGAGGAGGAAGTTCCGTCGGTTGGCTGCGAGGTGCTCCCGGTGGGTGTCAGCGATGCTCCCGATGTTGAGGCATCCGCGGTCCGACGCGGCAGCCGGTTCTGACGCGGTTAGCGTCCGGGCCGGATCGTGCCGAGGTCGGCCGGCCCCCGGATGTCCATGATTTCACTGCGCCAACTGCGCGGCGGATCACCCGGCACGATGACCTCGACGATGTAGCGCCCGGCAGGCGGCGGCTCGACCCTGAATTCGCCGTCCTTCAACCCGGCGCGACGCAAGACGACATCTTTTCCGGAGAATACTAAGACGACCAGTGGCGGCATATCGGCCGCCGGCAAATCCAGTTTGCCGCGAACCGCAGCGGCATCAGCGGCGAGTCCGGGGTCAGGCCCCCCGACGGACGGATCAGGAAATTTGTACAGCCATTGGTCGGGCTTGACCTCGAAATCAATGCGGTAGAACCGCCCGCCTTTGCGGCGCAGACTCAGGGCGTACGGGCCGGGCTCGAGTTTCTCGTAAGTCAGGTAGGTGTTCTCATCGTACCATTTCAGGCGAATGCTCGGCCGTTCAGGTCCGGCCAGCGCGGGTCGCTCGAGCCGCCAGGTCGTGTACTCCTCTTTGGAGTCCACCTTAAAGATGTAGGCTGTTCCGCCGGGGCGATACTCGCACGCAGCCAGCGCGAGCAAGGCCGCAAGCGCGGCAGTGATCTGCCGCATCAGTCCAGTTTGCCCGGCGGAGCGGCCGGTGCGTTAGGCGCCCGGCCGAGGCATTTGGCGACCGTTTCCTGCACCTGTTTCGGGACAAAAGGTTTGGAAATGAAGGCATCGCTGCCGCTGATTTTTCCCCAAAGCCCATCGGCAATATCGCTGGAGGAGGTGGCTGCGGTGATGATGACGACGGGGGTTTCCGGTCGAAACGACATATTGCGGATGCGCTCAAGAAGTTCGAGCCCCGTCATGCGCGGCATGACGCAGTCGCTCAGCACAATGTCGGGCTTCTCGGCGTTGAACAGTTCCCAAGCCTCCTCGCCGTTGCGCGCAAGGATGATGTCATAGTCGTCTTGCAGGCAGAAGCGAAGAAAATCGCGGATCTCGCGCACATCGTCCGCGATCAGGATTTTCGCGCGTCTCATCTCAGCGCAGCACTTCGAGGCGTGCATACCGTAAAAGTAATTGGTGCACCTCGCCCCCGTCAAGTTGGATCAGTACCGAGGCGTCGCCGCCGCCGCCTTGGATCCCCGTGATGATCCCTTCGCCGAGGATCGGGTGGCGCACGCGGTCGCCAAGCCGGAAGCGGCCGGCCGCGACCTGACGCGGGGCGGCGGAATCTGCCGGGGCAGGCTGCGGATCTGCCAGCGGAGCATCCCCGTCCAAGTCCAGTTCCGACGGCACCAGCGGGGTTAGGACATCGCGAGGCAACTCGCGCAAAAAGACCGAAGGTTCCGAGTAACGCGGCTCGCCGTAAAGCATGCGGGCGTTGCTGCGGGTCAGAAACAAGACCTCGCGGGCCCGCGTGATGCCCACATAGAACAGCCTCCGCTCCTCCTCGATGCGTCCCTCCTCGTGGACGGCGCGCGGGTTGGGGAAGATGCCATCCTCCATGCCGACGATGAAGACCGCGCGAAACTCAAGCCCCTTGGCGCTGTGCAGCGTCATGAGCGACACCTGACCGCCGGATGCCTTCTCGTCGGAAGCCGACGCGAGGCTGACGGATTCCAAGTAGGTCTCCAGCCCGGTGCCGGGGTTCTCGATGGCAAACTGAATCATGGACGATTTGAGTTCCTCGATGTTTTCGATGCGCGAACGGACATCGAGCGATTGCGGGTCGCCCAGGCTGGCGATGTACTGGGTATCGTCGAGAACGCGCTCGAGGATGTCGGCCGGCGGCGCGGTGCGGGCGAGGTCGCGCCACCGGTGGATCTGTTCCACGAGGTGGTTCAGGCGGCCGGCTGCGGCTTTCGGCACGCAGCCGTCCAATGCGCCGCTGCTGATGACCTGCCAGTCGCTCGTGCCCAAGTCGCGAGCCAGACGGGTGATCGCCTCGATGCTTTTCGTGCCGAGGCCGCGCTTAGGCACATTCAAAATCCGCAGCAGGGCAAGGGAGTTGTTCGGGTTGTGGATGACCTGCAGGTACGCCAGCAGGTCTTTAATTTCTGCGCGGTCATAGAACCGAACGCCCCCAATGACCTTGTACGGGATGTTGTACTCGCGCAGCCGGTCCTCGTAGATGCGGCTGATTGCTGCCATGCGGTAGAAAATAGCGATTTCACCGTGGCG
Organism: Candidatus Sumerlaeaceae bacterium; assembly: GCA_026418615.1. Classification (GTDB taxonomy): domain Bacteria; phylum Sumerlaeota; class Sumerlaeia; order Sumerlaeales; family Sumerlaeaceae; genus JAOAAY01. Next base: position 32,384 of record JAOAAY010000029.1, read on the forward strand.
AAACCCGAAGGATTCGGTCAGGCGCTCGATGGTTTCGGCGACAGCGACTGCCTCGTCCCACTCGCGCTGGCCTTGGTAAATGTGTATTTTGGCGCCGCTGCCTGCCTCGGTGAAAAGCGTTTTGCCAAGGCGCTCGGTATTGCGGGCGATGACGGTCGAGGCCGCGCGCAGGATGTTGCCGGTCGAGCGGTAGTTCTGCTCGAGCCGGATGAGTCGCGCTTCGGGGAAATGTTTCTGAAAGTCGAGCAGGTTGCTGATCTCCGCGCCGCGCCACGAGTAAATGCTTTGGTCCTCGTCGCCGACCACCATCAGGCGGCGATGCCCGCCGGCCAGCAGCCGCACCAACTCGAACTGAACGGCGTTTGTGTCCTGATACTCGTCCACCAGCACATGCCGGTAGCGGTGCTGGTAGTGTTCGAGAACCGCGGGCGACTCGCGGAACAACCGGACGACGCGCAGGATCAGGTCCTCAAAGTCCAAGGCCGAGTTGGCCCTCATATACCGCTCGTAGGCGTCGTAAATATCGGCATACACCTGCTCGCGCGGGGTTTCGGCGATGGAGCGCGTGTCGTCAGGCGTGAGCATCTGGATCTTGGCGAAATTGATTTGGGCCTGTGCGTCGGCCGGGGTCATTTCCTTGGGCGACACTCCAAGTTCCTTCATGACATGACGCACCGCGCGCAACTGGTCGCTCTCATCGCAGATGGTGAACGACGGGGGAAGCCCCGCGTGAGCCGCTTCGCGGCGCAGAATGCGGGCGCAAAGGGAGTGGAATGTGGCAATGTGAAACTCGTGGGGCGCTGAAGAGCCAAGCAACTCGGCCACGCGCCGTTTCATTTCCTCGGCGGCCTTGTTGGTAAAGGTGCAGGCGAAAATCTCATAGGGGAGGACGCCACGATGGCGCACCAGGTAGGCGATGCGGCGCGTGATGACGCGAGTCTTGCCGCTGCCGGCACCCGCGATGACAAGGATGGGGGCCTCGGGTGCAGTGACCGCTTCCAATTGGGGCGGATTCAAACCGCTGAGTATCAGATCGGACATGCTCATGGAAGGACGACAATACCTGTTAAATGCAGGTTACGCCGTATTCAACTGCGGTTGAGGGTCGCGCATTGCATTTCGCGGTGGAACACGCCGGCCGCTGGTGGCATGCCGAGCCGTCCCGATGAATCCGGAATCAATCATTGAAATGCCGCGGCGTGCGGCAGGCGACCTCGCAGGACGCGCCTTTGAGTTGCTTGTCTTGTTGGCCGTGGTGATGGGCGCATTGCTGTATCCGTTCCGTTTGCCGGAAAGCGTTTTGGTTCCGCTGGAAACTTGGGCGCGGGAAGGGGGCTGGTTGGGTCGCCTCTACCTTGGCCAGATTCGGGCACAATTGGCGTTCAACCACTCGCCACTCGTATACAAAGAGGTGGCTGTTGCGGCTGTCCTCGTTGCGGGAATGATCGTGGTTTTCGTGCGGCTGATGGTGCGCGCGCTGAAGGGCGCTGCAGGCGGACGCTTGTTGGGGCGCCATCTTTTAGTGAATCCGGCGTTTTGGTGTGTCGTGTTGTTGCTTTACCTGCTGGCTGGCGTCCCGGGGTCGCCGACTCCGCACCACAGTTTGCGCACTTTGCTCCTGTTTGCGCTGGGAGCGGGGACTGTGCTGGGCCTGATGACGCTGCCTCCGCGCCGTGCTTTCGTGCGCAAATTCATGGATCTCGTGTGTTTTTGTGGCGCAGTGCTGTGCGCCGTCTCCATTCTGCAGCATGTCGGCGTGGCGGAGCGGCTGTTTATGCCGTCTTGGGACGATCCGCGCAACCGCGTGGGATCCTTCATCGGCCACAACACCGGGTTGTCAGCCTATTTGCTGTTTCCGCTGTCTTTCGGGCTTCTGATGGCGTTTGACGGCTCGGCCGGGCGATGTCGTCGCGCGGCCGGCGGTGCGCTTGCTCTGACAGTGCTGTTTGTCATTGTGGCGGCGCAAAGCCGCGCCATTTATCTTATTGTCCTGCTGCTGTTGCCGATTTACATGGTGTTCCTGCTCAAGCAGAACGGTGTTCGCGTCTCGTCCAAAGTCTGGTTGTCGGGTCTTGCCCTGCTGCTCGCAATCGTTGCGCTCCAGAGCGTGGCCCCGTCGGTGAATCCGCTGGCGCGTCACCGGGTTTCGCTGGCTCAGCGTCTGCGCGAGGGTTTCAGCGGGCGACAACTGATTGCCGAGACGCGCCTGCGTATCCTCGTCTGCTCGTTGCCGTTGGTGGCGGAGCGTCCGCTTCTCGGGCATGGCTTTGGTACATTTCAATGGGTGTATCCGCCCGCGCAGGGTCGTTATTTCCAGGAGAACCCTGATACAATCCTTGCTCCGACCTCCAAGCGGACGGATTTGGCGCACAATGATTATCTGCAATTTTTGATCGAGGCGGGGCTTGTCGGTGCCGTCTTGCTGGCAGCGGGGGCTTGGCTGATTCTTCGGGCGGGCTGGCAGCGCATATCATCGCTGGCGCCCGGCCGCGATCGCGCGACGCTGGGCGCGCTAGCGTTTCCTCTGGGCGGTATCGGGTTGCAGGCGTTCGTGGATTTCCCGTTTCACATCGTGCCCATTGCGGTGACAGCGGCCGTCAGCAGTGCGTTGTGGGCCACTGCGGGAATATGGACAGGAAACGCACGGACCCCTGAACCGGCAGGCGCCGCGGCCCCAGACGCGGATCGGAGCCCGACTGTGCGCTTGGCGGCTGTCGCCGGTCTGGTCGCGGTCGTCATCACGGCCGGCGTTACGCCGATCGTGTATCAGTTTTTGCTGCGCGAACACATGTCTGACATTTATTTGGTTGATGCCAACAATTGGGTCTCCACCTTCCGCTCTTTGCCCGACATTCAGACGGCGGCGCAGGAGCGGGCTCTGACCGCCGCGCTGAAGGAATACCGCCGCTCCGCCAGAATCAATGTTTTCAACGGGGCCGCCTACGAAGGCGGTGTTTTTTGCCGCCTTGGGCTGGGCCGGATCGAGTATCTGAGGATGCGCGACGCGGAACAACGGGGCGATACCGGCAACGCAGGCAAGTTCCGGCGCAACGCAGAAATCCTCTACGAGGCCGCCATCGAACTGGCGCAGATTCAACTGCGCTGGGGGGAACTCAGGTATCACTTCACCTATCACACGATTGGGATGGCCTACCGGATGCTCTGGCGCCTTGGCGGCCTGCCCAACTATTTGGAGTCTGCCCGGCGCGCCTTGCAAGAAGCCGTCAACATGAACATTGGCGACACGGCGTCGCTCTATGAACTGGCGAATGCGCTGGAGGATCCGCCGAATCCCAATCCCGCGCGGGCTTCGGAATTGCGGGGTATAATCTGGAAATATGATCCCCAGTTCGGCTGGAACCAGTTTGTCGTGCCGCTGCTCGATCACGCCCGCCGCGGCGAGCACACCAGCGCCGAGCGCGCGCTGGAGAAGGTTTCGCGCGAGGCGGGCGCGGAGAACTGGCGCGTGCGGCTGGCTCGCGCCGAACTGTATCTGCGCGCCGCCATCTTCCCGCCGTCCGATTGGGACGGCGATACGACGAACACCGTCGCGGCAAAGGAGTGGTTCGAGGCGCGCATGCGACTGGCCGAGCGGACGCTGGCGGAGGTCGAGCGGGTCAAGCCCGACGAGCGGCTGGTGCGCATGCTGCGGCTGCTCATCGAGACCACACAAGGGCGTTATGGTCCGGCTTTAACGCTGGCGGATGCGCTGGCCCGCGAAACACCGGAGGATTTCGATGTGCTTGTGCTGCGGTGGATGCTGGCGCAGCGGGTGGGCGAGCAAAGGCCGCTTGCTCCGCTCGACACGGGCGCGTTTGAATTTGGCCGCCGCCGCAACCTGTTCCGGCTGCTTTACTTCGGCGAACGCCAAACGGGCGCGCGGCAACTGGCCACGATGGCCACCCGGCCGGATGTCGTCCTGCCCGCATCCGATCTCATCCGCGCCGGTGCGTGGCTCAAGGCGGCGGGCGACGACGCGTTTCTCGAGCACATCATTCGGTATATGAAAGAGTATTATCCGGCTGATCCGGCGTTGGCGCGGTTGACCGCGGACTGATGGCTGCCACTTTCGCAGGCTTGGGCTGGGGCCGTGCCGCAAGGCCCCGACCGGCGCGGCGAGATCCGCGCGAGCCGAAGGCAAATGCCGTTGAATCAGGGGCGCTCCCGGTGCAGCGCAGACGCGTGCCCGACAACATCCAGATGCCCGACGCTCCGGGCGCGTGGTCGCGGTGGTGGGTGTCAGCCGCCGCGGGGATCATTGCGCTGGCCGCTGCCCTTCGCTTTGGGACCTTGGGCCGGATCCCGGCCGGACTATACTTTGACGAGGCCATGTATTGCCTTGATGCCCTCACTGTGGGTCGGGGCGGCCATTGGCCGGTGTTTTTTCCGGCCAACTTCGGCCGCGAACCTTTGTATATCTATTCGCTGTCGGCTGCCTTCGCGCTGTTTGGTGCGGAAGTTCCGGTCGCGCGACTGGTCTCAGCGTTCTGGGGCACGCTGGCGGTGGCGGCACTTTTGCCGGTGGCGCGGCGTGCGGTCGGTCCGTGGTGGGCCCTGGCGGCGGTGTTTGTGATGGCGGTGTTCCGGTGGCCGCTGCACTTTAGTTGCACGATTTTCCGGGCTGTCATGCCGCCGCTGTTCATCCTGTTCTCGGTTTGGGCCTTCCTGCGTTGGCGTGAGCGGCGTCGGCCGCTCGATGCGGTCATGTGCGGGGCTGCGCTGGGCGGCGGTCTTTACACCTACACCTCTTTCCGGCTCGTACCCTTGATGTTTGCGGCCTGGGTTATTTATCAGTTTTTGCGCGGGCTGCTTGTGTGGCGACGCGATGCGTGCAGTTTGGCTGTCATCGTGCTCACGGCGGTGTTGGTCGCGGCACCGCTCGGGGTCCATTTCGTGCGTCACCCGGATGACCTGTCCAGCCGCACAGGTGAAATTTCCATGTTTTCGCATCACGGCGTGATGAAGCCGCCGGCGGAAATCCTGCGCGGCTTAGGCCGCAATGCGCGGGACATCGCGCTGATGTGGACCGTAAGGGGCGACCATGTGGGGCGCCACAACCTGCCGTATCGTCCCGTCTTCGACTGGCTGACGGGATTATTCTTTTACAGTGGTCTTGTCTGGTGCGTGTGGCGCGTCGGGCGCGAGGAGTCGGCGTTTTTGTGCCTGACTTGGATTTTGACCCTTGCCTGCGCCAGTCTGTTTTCGTTTGGCGCGCCCAATCTTCTGCGCATGCAGGGCATGACCCCTGCGGTGGCGCTGGTGTTGGTCATCGGTCTGCGTTGGGCGTGGGAGGTTAGCGCGCCGCTGGCCAGCCGCTCTCTTCGCACGGCTGCCGTGCTGGCGCTCCTTGTCTTTTTTGCAACCATGCAACTATTCGATTTTTTTGTGCGGTTTCCCAATCATCCGGCGGTCCGCCGCGAGTTTCTTGTCGAGATGTTCTACGCGCCTGCCATGGCCGCACGCGACATGGCGCCGGGGGTGGCCCAGTTTCGCGTGCCCGCCGAGTTGGCAGATCATCCTACCTTCCGCTTCGTGACCCACGCTGCGCACAATATCGTCGCTTACGGCCCGTCCGACCCGGTGACCAGCGGTCCGCGCCCGTTGGGCATCTTGACGACGCTTCGGGCGTCCGAACTCGCCTCGCCGGCTCAGCGGGCTGAGATCGCGGGGCTGGAGAAGATGCCGGGGGCGCGGCGCATGGCAACCCTGCCCGTGTCCGTCGAGGCGCCCGAGGGCAGTCCGGCGCGGTGGCTGCCGTGGGCAGAGATTTGGGTGCTCGATGAGCCAGGCGGCAAATGAAGGGCTCCTCTCGAGTGTTCCGTTGAGGCAGTGACCATGCCCACGATCTACTTGGACAATTGCGCCACCACGCCTCTCGACCCCTCCGTGGCCGAGGTCATGGCGCGGGTAGCCTGTGAGTGTTTTGGCAATCCGTCCAGCATTCACACCGAGGGCCGCCGGGCGGCCAAAGTTCTCGCGGCGGCGCGTGCCTGCGTGGCCGAACGCCTTGGGGCGCGTCCGTCGGAGATCGTTTTCGCTTCGAGCGGCACCGAGGCAAATAATTTTGTGGTTTCCGCCGTCGTGCGCCGGCACCTCCGCCTGCGTGAGCCGGTGCACATCGTCACTTCGGCGACCGAACACGCGAGCGTGCAGAATCGCCTCGCTTGGGAGGTGCGCGAGCACCCGGAGGCGGTCGAGGTTACGACAGTGGGCGTGGACGCACTGGGGCGGTTGCGGCTGGACGAATTGCGCGCCGCCATGCGGCCCGAGACGCGGCTGCTGACGATCCTGCATTGCAACAACGAGACGGGCACGGTGCAGGATCTCGACGCCTTGTTTGCGCTCAAGCACGCCCATCCGCGGGTGCTGCTGCACCTCGATGTGGTGCAGAGTTTTCTGAAGCAGCCGTTCGATGTGCGCACGATGCCAGTGGATTTTCTGACCGTCAGCGGCCACAAACTCCATGGGCCGAAGGGCATCGGGTTTGTCTATGTGCGCGACGGGGTCGAATGCGAGCCGCTGCTTGTGGGTGGCGCACAGGAAAAATACCGGCGGGCCGGCACGGAGGATGTGGCGGCCGCGGCGGGGCTTCAGCGCGCCATCGAGGCTATGCCCGACCCGTCCGTGCTGCGCGAACATTGCCTCGCGCTCGAGCGGGCGTTTCTTGCGGAACTCGACGCCGCGGGTGCCCGATACGAGATCAACGGTCCTGCGGACCACACGCGCCGAATGCCGGGCATCCTGAACCTCTCGTTTGCAGGCGTGCGCAACAAGGAGGATCTCCTCGTGGCCTGCGACTTGGAGGGGCTGATGCTTTCGAGCGCCAGCGCGTGCCATTCGGGCGTCGTGGCCGAGTCGCATGTGCTCAGGGCCATGGGACTGGCGCCGGAGCGTCTGGCCGGGGCCGTGCGGGTGGGGTTCAGTCGGATGCTCACCGGCGACGACGCGCGTCGGGGCGCGCGGATCCTCGCGGCATGTGCGCGCCGCGCCGCCGCGTGAGGGACATGGCATGTCGGCCCGGGCCGTTCAGGCCCATTTCTGTCCGGGGTCGCGATTCGCTGCTTGCCACGGACGCACGGCTCAGCGTGTGATCGTTGTGCTATGACGCCCGGCGGCCTTGAAAAACTTTGGAAAAAGTCCCGCGGAAAAATCCCGCACCTGACGGCGGACGGGCTCGGTCGTCTCGTCTCGCTGGCCCGGGCCCATACGCCCGAGGTGCCAGCCCGATTCTGGGGCCTATTCGACTCGCGCCATACCGTGCGGGGCCTCGAGGTCTTGCATTGCTTCAACTTTGGCAACACGAGCGTGAAGTTCCCGTGGGAGGCCGATGCGCTCAACTTTGGCCACCGCACCCCCCTCCTCATCACCCAGTCTGGCACGATCAAACCCAAGAAGTCGTATCGCTCGATCTTACACACGCTCGAAATCCCTTTCCTCGTGTTTGGGATCGAGGGGTCCACGCTGGCGGCTGAGCGGTTGCAATCGGGTTGTGTCCTTGTGGCGCGGGGCGAGGGCAAGATGGTCCGCCACCGGGACTTAGTGTTTCCCGTGGGTGTGGAGCCGCCAGCGGAGGCTGTCCTGTATTATTTTTTGCTGCGGCGCCTGACCGTGCGGCTGGAGTCTCTGGCGCCTGTGCCCTGCCCGTGTTGCGGGGGCGAAATGCTCACCCGCGCCCGCGTTCACCTGCCCGACCCCATGCTGCTGGAGCCCGGCTGGCTGGTTCTCATGCTGGAAAAAGACCGGTGGATGTGGGCCGTCGTCGCCGCATAGGCTATGCGGCTCCTTGCAGGGCATGTCACGGTCCGGCATAGGCTCTCTTAAGGAACCGGTGATGCGGCCTCCGTGCTCCCGAGCGGCCAACGGGTTTCGGTGACCGCTGAGTTTCGCATGTTGCTTGTCAGGAGCCCGACTTTTCCCGCCGAATTTGCCGGCGGCGTTCACCCCCACAATTTCATTGCCTTGCGTTTGCGCCGCTGGCCTATATGGCAGCCACTTCCTCGCTAAAACACGCGAATCACGAAACATGAGGGGATAACCCATGGAATCTCCCTGCCTGCGTGGCACGAGTCTGCCCATGATTACCGCGCGCGTAGCGGCCGCCGTTTTGGCTTTGGCATTCGCGCTGCCAGCGGTCGCGCAAAGGCCAAATCCGGCCGCCGCGAAGGTCGCGGAGTACTCGGCCGACCCGAATGCGACGAAAATCAGCCTCAGTCTGCTGGAGATCGCCGACGGCGTGAAGAAGCGCAAGTTTACCCTCAGGAACGCGCCCGGCAACGATATGCTCCAGTACACTCCTAAAGGCGACGGCCTGCTCGTGGATGTGATCTGCACGCGGTTGAATGGCCAGGTGCTCAAGAAGTTTGCCTTGCCGAATACGCGGGTTCGCGATGTCAGCGAGAAGGACCGCTGGGTGGTGGTTGAGGTATATGACCTCGATGATCTGAACGCGCTGGCGGCCATCCCGGAGGTTGGGATGATCAAGCCGCAATACAAACCGTTGCTGCAGAGCGTTGGAGTGGCCGACAGCCGTGCGGACCGGGCGTTGGGCACTGCCGGTGCGATCGGTATCACGGGTGCAGGGGTTCAGGTCGGTATTTTGTCCGACAGTTTTGCGCGCACGGACCTCGTGCGCGATGCCGACACCCAGCCTGCGCCCGGCCTTGCCGGCACGCTGACAGGTGCCCGCAACCAAGATTCGGGCGACCTGCCCGCGCAGGTGCAGATTTTGCGCGATGACTGGGCGGGCAGGGACGAAGGCGCCGCCATGGCGGAACTGGTGCACGACATTGCTCCGGGTGCGGCCATTTCCTTCCATACGGCCATTGGCGGACAGCCTGTTTTTGCCGACGGCATCGGGCGCCTGCGTTCGAATGGTGCGCGGATCATAGTGGACGATGTCGTGTATTTTGAAGAGCCGTTTTATCAGGACGGCGTTGTGGCGCGGGCGGCGACCTCCGCCGTCAATGCTGGCGTCGCTTACTTTTCTGCTATCGGCAACTTCGGCGACGCAGGTCTGCGTCAGGTCTACCGAGATGTCAATCCCTCCCAAGACGAAACAGTACGCGTCCCCACAGGCAAGGATTTACATGACTGGGGCGGCGGCAATGCTTTTCTTCCCATCTATTTGCCTCAAGGAGGCAATTTTCAGGTTGTCATGCAATGGAACCAGCCTTTCTGGAGCGTCAATCCGACCTCCACACCGAGGGATACGGCTGGCTCGCAATTGGACTTTGACCTGTATTTGACTGCCTCGCCGCTTAACAATGCTTTGGCAGCGCCGCTCGCTTCCAGCCGTAACGCCCAGGGAACCGTTGGCGTGCCGTTGGGCGATGCGTTCGAGACCCTTTCGTATACCGCTCCCACGACACAGACGGTCTTCCTTTGTGTGGATCACTATCAGGGCTACAAGAATAGCATCCCGCAAAGCAGAAGCGTGCCGGTCGAGTTCCGCATGGTCTTTGTCCGCTTGGGCAACGGAGTATCTGTCCAAGGCATGCCATCTTCGCCGCCCGCTCCGACCATCTTCGGCCATGCGCTGGCCTCCGGTGTGGTCTCGGTGGGTGCTGTTCCGTGGTGGGAGTCGCCGTTCTTCCGCCCAGATCTCGGACCTACACAGTTTATTGATCCCGAGCCGTTCTCGTCGCGCGGTGGAAATGTGCCGGTGCCCTTCGACTCTTCTGGCCGACTCAAAAGCAGCGCTCAGCGCACCGTGTATGCGCCGACGCTGGCGGGCGTGGATGCCAATAGCACCACCTTCTTCCCGAGTGACTGGGCCACGGTGGGCTCGGCTCCCGATGATACATTGCCGCCTGCCGTTAAGGACCCGTCGGTGGATCCGGTCAATCCCGAGCCGGACAATTTCCCGAACTTCTTCGGCACCTCCGCCGCCGCACCTAATGTGGCGGCTGTGGCGGCCTTGCTTAAGTCACAGGATAAGACGCGCACTCCCGCTCAGATTCGGGAGCGACTGACCGGCACGGCCGTGGATGTGACAGGTTTACGGGCTGCCGTCGGCCGTGACGATGTGACGGGTTTCGGCCTTGTCAACGGCGAGATCGCTCTCGTTGGCGATTCACGCCCCAACATTACCTTCTTCCGTGCCCAAGGCTGGGGTGGGTCCGTTGTGATCAACCAGACCCCCGGATCCCTCTCGGACGCTGTCACGCTGGTGGAAACGGCGCCGATTTATGTTAATTTCGGCATCACAAACAAAGGCGTTACGCCGGTGACAACGACTTTCCAGACGCAGATTTTCGTGGATGCCAACCCTGTGCCAGTGGCATCCATCCCCACATCAAGTCTTGCGACGAACGGCGTTTTCACGCAGCAGAACATCAACATTGGTACGCTGCCTGCGGGGCAGCATACGATCAGGGTCGTGACAAACGCCACGGGCGTGGTTAACGAATCAAACGAGACGGACAATGAGGTTGTGCGTCAAATCACGGTTTTGGACAATCGTCCCAATCTGACATTTGCACCTGCGAGCGGCTGGCCGCAGGCGCTACTGGTCAATCAGACGCCCGGTCTCTTGTCTGACGCGGCGCAGTTCAGCGCAAACCGCAACACTTATGTGAATTACAGCGTCATCAATAATGGACTTAGTCCGTTCGTTGGGCCGTTCAGCACAGCCATCTTCCTCGATGGTGTTTTCGTTTCGGCAACGCCTAAACCGGACGGGCTGGGTATGAACGCGTTTTGGACGCAGCAGAACATTGACCTTGGGCTGCTCGCTCCCGGACCGCATCAAATTCGGATCGTGACCGACTATCTCGGCGCCCCCAATAATGAAGGCAGTGAACTGGACAACGAGATTGTCAAAAATATCACGGTGGCGAGCCCGCCGCCGAATGATAATTTGTCCAGCCTGATTACGCTGTCCTGCCCGTACGCGAATGTGACCGGCACGAATTTGTCGGCCACCAAGCAGCCCGGCGAGCCGTTCCACGCCGGCAATCGCGGTGGCGCCTCGGTTTGGTACCGGATCATCACGCCGGCTGTCCCATCGGGCCGGCCGTTGCGTCTAGAAATCGACACCGTGGGAAGCGATTTCAATACCCTGCTGGCTGTGTACTCAGACATTGACCCGCCCTTCGGCGGCTTCGGTGGCTTGGAGTTCGTAGCGGCCAATGATGACATCGTGCCGGGCAGCAACACGGCCAGCAAGGTTGCGTTCGAGGCCCGGACCACCGCGCCGACGGCCTATTACATTGTGGTGGACGGGTACAACGGCGCCGAGGGGAATTTCGTACTGCGGTTCAACCTGGCCGTTCCAAATGACAATTTCGCTAACCGGGCGACTCTGCCGGGGAATGCGGGAACAGTCAGTGGCATCAACCTGTGTGCCTCCAAAGAGTTAGGAGAGCCGAACCATGCGGGGTCGCCGGGCGGTAAGTCGCTTTGGTGGCGCTGGGTGGCTCCTTCGAGTGGCATGGCCCAGTTCTCGACTGCCGGCAGCCGGTTTGATACGACGCTGGCGGCCTATGTGGGCAATGCTGTCACGGCGCTGACATTGGTGGCGCAAAATGATGATTCGGGACCCGGTAGTTTGACTAGCGTAATTTCTTTCCCCGTCACGGCGGGCGTGGAATATAACATTGCCGTAGATGGCTTTGGACCTTCTGATGTTGGAAACCTTGTGCTCAGTTGGTCGTCAGGTGGTGCCAATGACTTCTTTGGCGCGCCAACCGTGCTGCCGTTCTCATGCGAAGGGACCGTGCAGTCCTCGAACCTGAACGCAACGCAGGAACCCGACGAGCCGGCGCTACCCCTTGCAGGCAATCCCGGCGGAAAATCGATTTGGTTCCAATGGGTATCCCCGGAACTTGGCATAGGTCCATACCCTGTGACCTTTGACACGGTTGGTAGCAGTTTTGACACGATCATGGGTGTGTACAGGGGCTTTTCGATTGATTCGTTAACGCTGGAGTCGTTTAATAACGACATCAACCCCGCTCGCAATCCCGGGATGAAAACGAGCCGGGTGACCTTTATTGCGGCACCGAACACTGCGTACGCTATTCTCGTGGACGGTGCAGGCATTCCAGCGCAGTCAGGTTCCGTCACCTTAAACTGGTCGTTGGGAACGCCGCCGCTGAACGACTTCTTGTCTGGCCCCATCTTCTTCCCATCCATTGACGAGGCCAACCGGCTTGGTGATCCGGGAACGACGAGTGTGATTTCCCTCACCTCGACGCGTGCCGCGTCCATCGAACCCGGCGAACCGAATCATGCTTTGCAGCCGGGCAAGCGGTCAACTTGGTTCCGCATTCTGAACGAGGAAAATGAGTTGGTAGTCAATAAGACACGCCTGATTACCGTCGAGGCCACAGCATTTACGACGACAACATCCGGTTGCCCGCCCTCTGCACCCTTCGACACTTTGATTGGCGTTTATGTTGGGCCAGACGGTGCCACAAGTTTTGGCCAGTTGTCCCCACTAGCCTTCAATGACGACCGAGTCCCGGGTGTGAACACGAACAGCCGTGTGATTTTTGTGGCTCCACCCACGCAACAGGCCTATTACATTGCTGTTGATGGCAAAAACGGATCGTCGGGTAATTACACCTTGTACATCGAGTCTCGACCCGCGCCTGCAACACTCAAGAAACGCGTTGGCCAGATCACAGAGGAGGAACTGCAAGCGGCCTTGGAGTTGGAGGCTTCAGATCAAGGCAAGTGACGGAGGGGAGAGGATGTTCGAACCGCTCTTTGGTCAAAGTGCTTAGGAAACATCCCCTTTGAGTGGTGCTGACATGACCTCTCACGATTCCTTCGTATAACCTGTGGTTCATGCTCATGGGTAGACGCAAGACGAGAGGAAAGGCTCCGCGCCGCAAAGGCGCGGAGCCTTGATTGTTTTTGCTGGATGCCGCTGCGAGGGAGTAGTGAAAGCGGGTTAGTCGGGGGGGCTATGCGGCTTTTGCGGCCGGGGGACTGGTCTGTCCGTTCCCCTTCAGCCCCGTCGCTGTTCCAAACCTAATTGAGGTGTTTCAAGGGGCTGTGCTGGAATCGCCCCGCTCCAACCGGGGCATGGGTTGAGGCGGGGGTGGAAAGGATTGG
>JAOAAY010000030.1 GCA_026418615.1 Candidatus Sumerlaeaceae bacterium
GCAGGTGGGCAAGAGGTCGGTTTGGTACAAAATTAAGAACGAAGCCACTACATCCCCAGCCGCTCGCCGAAACCGCATTATAACTGTTGATACCTTCCCGTCATTAGTCCCACCAACCTCTGGATGCCCGCCCCAGCAGCCGCTTGATACATTACTTGCAGTGTACATCGGACCTGATCAGGCCAACAGTTTCTCCCAGTTGCAGCCATTAGCCTTTAATGACGACTATGAGGAAAATGTTGACGTGTACAGCCGGGTAATTTTTCTCGCTCCACCCACGCCACAAGCTTATTATATTGCCGTCGACGGCAAGAATGGCTCGTCAGGAAACTTTATTTTAAGAATAATGAGCGAGCCAGCTCCGGAGGGTTTCAAGAACCGCGTCGGACAGATAACCGAGGAAGAGCTGAACGCGGCGCTGCAGGCCGAGGCTAAGGCCAAGGAGTAGGGCTTGTAAGGCAAGCCATTCACCGGAAAGACGCAAAGACCGGAGGGTATTTGCGGGATGGGTCCCCAAGCCACTGCGCGGGGCCCTTCTTCTTTTCCCAGTATGCAGTGAAGGACCCTGAAAAATCGGACGCGGCGGACAAGAGCCAGCGGCTGGCATTGGTATTGCTGCCTGACAAAGACAAGAGACCAGACAGGTCCGGTTTTGGGTCAGGTTGGCCCGATCGGGCCGGGAGGTTGTGACAAAATGAACATGGCAAAGACTTATCTTTTGCTTGTGGCGATGATCGCTCTCCTGACGGGGTTGGGCTTGGGGCTCGACCGCGTGCTGGGGACGAGTTTCCTGATGTTCGTCTTCTTCGGCATCTCGATGGTGACGACATGGGTGTCGTACTTTTACTCGGATCGCATCGTGCTGAAGATGTATGGGGCGCAAGAGGTCTCGCCCTCGGAAGCGCCGTGGCTGCACGAGACGGTGGAGCGGTTGGCGCGGGCGGCCGGCATCCCGAAGCCAAAGGTGGCCATCATTCCGATGGATATTCCCAACGCCTTCGCAACGGGTCGCAGCCCGGATAAGGGCGTGGTGGCCTGTACTGAAGGAATCCTTCGGCTGATGACGCGCGAGCAGTTGGAGGGCGTGATTGCCCACGAGATCGCGCACATCCGCAACCGCGACACGCTGATCTCGACCGTGGCCGCGACTATCGCCGGGTTGATCGGCCTCGTGTCACACCTGTTCATGTGGGGAGGGGGTATGCGTGGGGATGGCGAGAACCAGCCAAACCCGCTGGCAGTGATTGGCCTTTTTGTGGCCGCGCTGCTGGCACCGTTCGCGGCGATGCTGATTCAGATGGCCATCTCGCGCACGCGTGAGTTCGCAGCGGATGAATCGGCCGCCATGTTCACAGGCAATCCCGAGGGGTTGGCATCGGCGTTGGAACGGCTGGAGGCCAGCGTGCGTGCGGGCGTGGGCGATCCCTCAGCCGTCACCTCAGGCACGCAGCATATGTTCATCGTGAACCCGCTGAGCGGGGGCAGCATGATGGAGTGGTTCTCGACCCATCCAGCCACGGAAAAGCGCGTGGCGCGGCTGCGGGCGATGTCGCGCGACCTGATGATGGGCCGGGGCGCTGTGGCCACCGGACGGGCCGGCGCCTTCCGGTGATCCCATCAGCCAACTGGTAAGGCCCTGAGACGCGACAGGAGTATCGGGGTCCCCCCGCCGGGTACCGCGGGGGGACCCCGCTGTTTTTTTGTCCGCCGGCCTTCGCGGTTTTAGCGGTTTGTAGATCTACCCTTGGCGCGTGAAGTAAACGCCGAGAACTAACGCGGCGAGTGCCCAGCGGTAGAATACGAACACGGCGTAGGTGCGCGTCTGGACATATTTGAGCAGGAACATGATGGCGGCGAGTCCGACGATGAACGAAGTGGCGCTGCCAACGAGGATGTGGGCGAGTTGCTCGCTGCCGCCCAGGTCGTCCAATTTCACGAGCACGGCGCCGACCGTGATGGGCGTGGCCAGCAGAAAGGAGAAGCGGGCGGCGTCCGCCCGTCGCAAGCCGATGAGCAGCGCGGCAAGAATGGTGATGCCACTGCGCGAAGTGCCGGGGATGAGCGCCAGCGCCTGCGCCACGCCAATCAAGAAAGCCATGCCATAGGTGACATCCTCCACGGCAAGGGTTTGCTTGCCGATGCGCTCGGCCACGAGCAGGAGCAGGCCGAACACAGCCAGCGTGACCGCGAGAATCCAGATATGCCCGCTGTGGGAGTAGAAAAAGTTTTCGATAGGCTGCTCGAGCGCAAACCCGGCCGCGGCCGCCGGGATGCAGGCCACCATGATTTTCGGCAGGAGCGATCCGCGACGGCTTCCCAGCCACTTTCCCTGGCGCAGGTCGCCAATGTATGTCGCGGCGATCAAGAGCCAGTCGAAAAAGAAATAGATCAGTACGGCGACCGTGGTGCCGATGTGGAGGGAGACATCAAACGCCTGTTTGTGGGCGGCGCTGACTGGATCTTCCCAGCCGAACAACCAGGGTGTCAGGCGCAGGTGGGCGGAACTGGAAATGGGTAGGAACTCGGTGAGTCCCTGAACGGCGCCGAGGATGGCCGCCTGCCATGTTGTCTGCACGATGAGTTGCTCCGTTTGCTGCTCTAAACGCGAAGATCGGTTTCGCCGGGACGGCGGACCGGAGGAAAGCAACGATGGGGGCGGGGGGCGAACGCAACGGAATTCCTTGCGCGGAACCTGTCGCATCGGTCAGGTCCCCCAGCAGACATGACGATGCAAGCGCCGGAAAAGCAGGTGGTGGTGGTGGCCGCGTATAACGAGGCTGCCAATCTCGAGCGGCTCGTGCCTGCGCTGCTGGGGTTGCCGGGGGCGCCGACGGTGGTCATCGTGGACGACAACTCGCCCGATGGCACGCCGGCGCTGCTGGAGCGGTTTGCGGCGACGGAACCGCGGCTTGTTCCGCTGGTGCGGCCGGCCAAGGAGGGTTACGGGACCGCTGTGCTGGCGGGGTTCCGACGGGCGCTGGAACTGGGCGCGGATGCCGTGGCCACCTTGGACGCGGATTTCAGCCACGACCCGGCCGATGTGCCGCGACTGTTTGCGGCGCTGACGGATGCAGATGTGGCGGTCGGTTCCCGCTATATCGGCGGTATCCGGATAATCAATTGGCACATCTCGCGGCTGTTCCTGAGCCTATTCGCGAACCGCTATGTCAAAACGATACTTGGTCTTCGGTTGGAAGACGCTACAAGCGGTTTTCGCGCGTACCGTCGCGCGGCGCTGGAAGTGCTGGAAGAGGAGACGATCCGGTCGCAGGGATACTCGTTTCTCGTCGAGGTGCTCTACCGTCTCCACCGGCGCGGGTTGCGGCTGACAGAGGTGCCCATCATTTACTCGGAGCGGCGCGAGGGGCAGTCCAAGATGTCGCGCAAGGTTATTCTGGAGGCGATGGTGAGGCCTTGGCTGCTGCGGTTGGGCGGTCTGCGCGTTGGTCGTCGCGCCGCGCCACCTCGATAAGGACGATGGCCGCGGCAATCAGGGCCGCGCCGCCAGCCTGAATCCACAGCATGGGCTCGCCGAGCCACCACCACGACAGCAGCGCCGTGACGACAATCTCGAACGAGCAGAGGATCGTGACGGCGACCGCGCTGACCTTCGGCACGCCCCAAAAGAAGAGCACGGTGGGCGCCACGGCCAGAAGCACGACAAAGAGTGCCATCTGCCAAATCAGGCTCGGGTGGTGTGCGAACGGGGTCCAGTCGCGTCCCGATGGCAGCAGCGCCAGCGCGAGGGATGTGGGCAGAAAGGTATGAGCGGCAAAAGCGGCCGGGTGATAAGTGCCTGCAAAGGTGCGCGAAAAAACGGCGATGAACGCAAAGGCGACTGCCGCCCCGATGGCCGCTGCGATGCCGGCCGGGTGGAAACGCAGGCCATGGTTGAAGAGTCCCGCGGTGACAGCGCAACCGGCCACGCAGGCTGCCACAGCGAGGCATTTCGCCAGCGACAGGCGTTCGGTGCCGCGAAGCCAGTTCCACATCAGCACGAGAGCGGGGGCAATGTATTGGATGACGACCGCCGTTGGCGCGTTGGTCAAATAAATGGCCGTATTGATACAGCCGCTTCCAGCCGCAAAACCGAAGATGCCCAGCACGGCGAATCGCCAGGCATCGGCCGGATGAATCCGCAACAGCGCGGGCCGCAGGGCGAGCAACGATGTTGTGAGCACCAACCACGAGCCCAGCGCGGCCAGTTGGGCCAGCGTGAGGGGCGGCAACAGACGGGTTATGTCGCGCGCCGCTACCGCCGAGGTTCCCCAAAATAGCGTGGCCCCGAGGATGAGGGCGTACCCGGCGCGATGAGAATGGGCGGACATTGTGGGCGACGCTAACCGTCTGCAAATCGTGCGCGGCAAGGGAAATCCTGTCGCGATGCTTGCGCCGCGCGAATAGTGCCGGAAAGGCGGGGTTACCTGTGGCGTCGGCCTTTCAGGTCGGCACCCGGCGCGGGCGTGGCGGAACTGGCAGACGCGCCAGACTTAGGATCTGGTTCCGTAAGGAGTGGAGGTTCGAGTCCTCTCGCCCGCACCAGCGCCCTCGGGTACTGGTTTGTGTGCCTGCTTCGTATCAAGCGCGGTACCGGCAAATCCATTGATTACCGGGCGGATTGACGCGACGGGTTTAAGTCCGCGCGGCTGTCCGCGCCCGGCGGACGCTGTGTGTGGGCGTTGATTGCCCCGTGAGCCAACCTCCCGGCGCGGGACTCACAACGAGTGGTGGAATATTTCTTTGTCTCGGACGATGGTCTCGTCGCGATCCGGCCCGACCGAGACGATATCCATCTGCGCCCCGACCAGATCCTCGAGTGCTTTGACATAGTTGCGCGCCTGAGGCGGCAGGTCGTCGAACTCGCGCACCTTGCGGATGGGCTCGTTCCAGCCGGGGAAGGTTTCGTAAACAGGCTCCGCCCGCGAGAGGGTCTCGACGCCAAACGGCAGGATTTCCACTTTGCGGCCGTCGAGCAGGTAATGCGTGCAGACGCGGATCTCCGGGAGATTGCTCAGCACATCGAGTTTCATGAGGGCCAGGTTGGTGATGCCGCCGATCTGGAGCGAGCGGCGCAGCGCGACGCAGTCGAACCAGCCGCAGCGGCGCGCCCGCCCCGTGGTGGCGCCAAACTCGCCGCCCCATTCGCGAATCTGGCTGTTGAGCGGCTCGGCGCACTCCGTCAGGAACGGCCCTGCGCCGACACGGGTGGAATAGGCTTTGACAACCCCCACGACTTTGCTGATCTGGCGCGGGCTGACGCCGAGCCCCGTGCAAACGCCCCCCGGCGACGGATTGCTGCTCGTGACAAAAGGATAAGTGCCAAAATCCACATCCAACAGGATGCCCTGCGCTCCCTCCGCCAGTACGCGCCGCCCCGCGCTCAGTTGCTCGTGGATGAACGACACGCCGTCCACCACCAGCGGCAGAATGCGGTCGCGCGTCTCCCAGACCTCCTCCACGACCTCGTCCACCTTCCACACATCCTCGCCATAGGACTGGAAGAGATGCTGATAGAACGGCGAAAAAGTTTTTACTTTCTTTACAAACTGGTCCTTGTCGCGCAAGTCGTGCATCCGAATCCCGTGGCGCGCCACCTTGTCGCCATAGGCGCATCCGATGCCGCGGCCCGTCGTGCCGATCTTGTTCTCGCCGCGCCGCGCCTCCATCATATGGTCGAGTTTGCGGTGGTAGGGCATGATCAGGTGGGCCGTTTCGCTGACAAACAGGCGCGATTGAACCTCGATGCCCGACGCGGCCAGCATATCCATCTCCTCGACGAGCGCCTGCGGGTCCACGACCACGCCGCCGCCGATCAGGCATTTGAGTTGGGGATGCAAAATTCCCGACGGAATAAGGTGCAACACGATGCGCCGATCGCCGACGATGACCGTATGGCCGGCGTTGTTGCCGCCCTGATACCGGGCAACGAGGTCCACATCATGCGCAAGGCAGTCAATGACTTTACCCTTGCCCTCGTCGCCCCACTGGCAACCCACCACCACGAGTAACGGCACTTGAGCACTCCGATCGGAAAAAAGGTGAACTCAGGCCGCGAAGCAGCCCCGCCGGGATCCGCCCCGCACACCGGACCCCGTTTACAAGCCCCCCGCACCGGGGTGTCAAAGGCGATTTGGCTGGCAGTGCTTGGCTGACGCATTTGCGCTGGCATGGGCGCATTCGCGTGAGCAAAAGACGGCCTCCTATGACGAGAATATACTGCATTCGCCGGGCTGCGGGGCGGCCTGGGGTGGAGGGGCGGTGGGACTCCGAGGTTTGGGCGGCGGCGGAGACGGCGCGGGTTGAGTGGTTTCATCCGGCGGGGTCCGAGCACCGGCCGGTGACCTTGGCGCGCGTGCTTTATGACGACGAGGCGCTGTATGTGCATTTCCGGGTGGAGAATGACCGGTTCATCCGCTGCGTTCATACGGAATTTCAGTCAGCGGTTTTCAAGGATTCTTGTGTAGAGTTTTTCTTTCAGCCCGGGGATGACAAGGGGTATTTTAACTTTGAGATGAACTGCGGCGGGGCGCTGCTGGCGCGCTACTACCCGGACCCGCATCCGGACCGGGCGGTGCGCCATGAGCGGTCCCAGCGGCTGACGCCCGAGGATGCGGCGGCCATGCGGATTTATCACTCGCTGCCGTCGCGGGTGGAGCCGGAGTTGCCCGGGCCGGTGACATGGGGAGTGGAGTATTCGATCCCGCTGGCGGTGCTGGAGCGCCATGCGGGGCCGCTGCGGCCGCTGGCGGGGCGGACATGGCGCGGGAATTTTTACAAGTGCGGCGATGAGGTGTCGCATCCCCATTGGGGCGCGTGGAGCCCGGTCGGGGATGAGTTGAACTTTCATCAGCCAGCGCGGTTCGGCGTGCTAGTGTTTGCGCCGTCATGACACGATGTTTGCTTGCGTGGCCGATGCCCTGATCGCGAAAGTGCGTGCATGGCGTTGTGGATGATCGTGGTGACGGCGGTGCGGATGCTGCGCAGCAACAAGTTGCGCACTTTTCTGACGCTGCTGGGCATGATCGTCGGCGTGGGCGCCGTGGTGCTGGTGGTGGCGATCGGAGCCGGTACGCGCAAGAGCATCACTGAGTCCGTGCGCGGATTCGGCGCCAACTTGCTTTCGATCCGGCCTGAGTTCCGGCGATCTGCCGCCGGTGTGCGCGATTCGTTTGCCCCGATGCGGTTGGAGCATGCGGAGGCCATCCTGCGGGGCGTGCCGGAGGTGGACATGGTGAGCCCTGATCTGGACGATTCGCTGCAAGTAAAATATATGAACCGTAACGATCGCATCCGGGTAAATGGCGAGGCGCCTACCTATTTTACGATGCGCAATTTCCCCCTCGAGAAGGGACGCATCTTTACGGACAAGGAGGTCAATTCCCTCGCTCGGGTGGTTGTGATCGGGCCGGCGGTGGCGGCCACTTTTTTCGACGACGCCAACCCGTTGGGCGAGACGATCAAAATCCGCGGCATCAACTTTCTCGTGATCGGCGTGACGAAGCCCAAAGACGAGAACTCTGACAACAACATGTGGGTGCCTTACACGACGATGATGCGGACGCTCACCGGCCAAGACACACTGGACCAGGTTTACGCCCGGGTTCGGGCGGGCGAGGACATGGAAAAGGCCATCGAGAATATCCGAACGGTCATGCGGCGTGTGAACAGGCTGCAGGCGGATCAGCCCGACAATTTCCGCATCAGTAACAGGCAGGAAATCATAGATTCCTTGGACATGGTGACGCGGGTGCTGACCTGGCTTTTGGGTGGTGTCGCGGCCATTTCGCTGGTTGTCGGCGGCATCAACATTATGAACATCATGCTGATGACGGTGACCGAGCGGACACGGGAAATCGGTGTGCGCCGGGCCTTGGGGGCGCGGCGACGCGACATCCTGATTCAGTTCCTGCTCGAGTCGGTCATCCTCGGCGCGACGGGCGGCGCCATCGGCATCGCGGCGGGCTACGCCGGCGTGGCCGTGTTCAACCAGATCATCAGCCGGTTCCCGTTGGAGGGATTCACGGCAATCCCCAACCTTTGGAGCGGGCTGGCGGCCTTTGTGTTTTCGCTGGCAGTAGGCGCCTTTTTTGGCTTCTACCCCGCGCGGCGGGCAGCCAACCTCGACCCGGTCGAGGCCTTGCGTTACGAGTGATCGCTGCTGCTGGGGGTTACCGGTTGAAGACCCGTCCGGCGGTCCAAACCCGGCCATATTCATCCGTGGCGCGAACCGTGACAGAGTTCAGCCCACGCGGTAGCGGTTCGCCAAAGGTGGCCGTCCAGATATGCGTGCTGATGGCCGGATTCACCCACGACTTGCCGGCGTCCATCGGCCCGCTGTAGAGGGCCTCGGCCAGCGGGTCGCGTCGCCGCTCGCGCTGCATGGCGCGGAACTCGCCGCCGTTGAGGCTGTATTCCACGGTGCAGCGATCATTACCGTAAAAGAAATTGACTACCAGTCCCGGGGATGTCTCGGGGTCGCGTGGAAGCAGGTCGGGGGTAAAAATGCGCATCTGCACGCGTGGATCGAGTCCGGCACCCTTGAAGGTCACGCGGTAATTCGTGCCGTCAAAATCCACGAATGTATAACCGTTGGGCGTGCCATCGCTCTGGTCGGCAAGAGGCACTCCGCGGTAATCCTTTGGCCCGCCCCACCACGAGCCTGACGCGGTGGCGCAGACCACATGGTGGAAGGAGCCGTCGCCCTCCCACCCGTCGGCTTTTGTGTAGTAGCGGTGGTCGTTCCGGTGCCAGTGGCCGGCGAGGGCCAGCACGCGGGGGCGGTTTTTGAGCAAGTCGAGCAACCGTCCTGCGCCTTCAATGGGTTTTCCGGAGTCATTGTACAGCGGGATGTGCATGAGCAGGACGACGAGCGCGTCGGCCGGGACATGCTTGAGATCGTTCTGCACCCAGCGCAATTGAGTCTCGTCGAGCGCCCCCGAGTAATTGCCGGTCTCGCGTTCCGCGTCCGGGCCATTCCAGCGCACGGTGTCGAGAACGATGAAGTGAACCCGGCCCATGTTCCACGAGTAATAGTTGGGCCCGTAATGGCGGTGGAAGGTCTCGTCGCTATCGCGGTCGTCCGGGGCGTCGAAATTCAAGTCATGGTTGCCGATAACCGGCCGCACGGGGATGCCGATGCGGCCGAGGGCGTCGTTGAGAGCGTCGAAGAGGTCAAGACGGTCAAACATAATGTCGCCGAGGTTCACGAGTGCGGCTGCGTCCGTGCCCATGAGTTCCGGCACAATGTCCTCGCGGAGGTAGCCCAGTTCCTGTCCGCTCTCGGGTTGCGTGTCAGCGAGGGCGACGATGCGAAACCGGTCGGGGGCGTCGGCGGGCACGAGCGGGAAGTCCACGCTGTCGGGCAGAGGTCCTGTAGGAGCGACTCCCTCATACCGAAGACGGGGCGAGCCGTCAGGTTTGTGGATATAGTAGAAGACCGGCAATTGGTGTTTGCCGACAGGGCTGGCATATCCGGGGGGATTTGTGACAAAGAGTATAGTGTCCGTGGTGACTGGCAATTCGTAGCGCCCGTCCGCATCGGTCACGACCACATCACTCTGATTAGAGACCGGTACGCCGGCAAGACCCTTCTCGCCGGTGTCGCGTTTGCCGTTGCCATTGGTGTCCTCAAACACCACGCCGCGCGCCACTTCGGCCGCGGTGGTTGCGGCTGGCAGTGCCATAACGGCCAAAGTGACCGCTGCCGCAATAACCATGTAGCGTCTCATCGCGAATGCCTCGCTCTCACGGGATGATGTTGCACAAGACCAGACGGTTGGGGAGATACTCATGACGCGCTCGTGAAATCGTCACGGGAAACCAGTTGCATGATTTGTCGGTTGCAGCACACAGAAGCGTGACATGGCCCGCCAATACCGCCAGAAACGCGCCCGTCGTCGGGCGTTTCGTCGTGGCGCGCCGCCCGGTGCGCCGCCGGGAACCCTCACGCCGGCCGCCAATGCCAGCCCGACCTCCATCCGTGTCATGGCGTATGGTCCCGAGGCTTTTGAGGAGCGCTCTGTGGTCTCCGCCGGCGACCTTTCCGGCTGGCGCGGCCGGGCGCATGTGCTGTGGGTGGATGTGGCGGGTTTGGCTGATGTGGCTGCCGTGCGCACTATCGGCGAACTATTTGGCATCCACCCGCTCGCACTGGAGGATGTCTTGCACACCCATCAGCGGCCCAAAGTGGATGATTATGACGGACATCGGTTCATTGTGCTGCGCATGGCGCCGCTGCCGGGCGAGGACGATACGGATCAGTTGTCCATGTTTTTGGCGCCGGGGGTACTTGTGACTTTTCAAGAGCGCCCTGGTGACTGCCTCGATCCGGTGCGCGCGGCGATCCGCTCCGGACGCGACCGGATTCGAACCGGCGACGCCGACTACTTGGCGTATGCTATCATTGACGCGGCCATTGATGCTTATTTTCCGGTGCTGGAAACCCTCGGCGAGGAACTCGACGGTTTGGAAGATGCTGTGATGTTTGCTCCGCGGCGCGCTTCGCTGGCGCGCGTGTATGACATCAAGCGCCGCCTCCTGATGTTCCGCCGGGCCGTATGGCCCCTGCGGGATGCGGTCGGGCGCCTGCTGCGCGAATCCGAGGCGGCCATCGGCGTCGAGACCCGCATCTTCCTGCGCGATTGCTACGATCACACGGTGCAAATCATGGATTTTATCGAGACCTACCGCGAGATCTGTGCGAATCTCATGGATGTGTACCTCTCGAGTGTAAGCAACCGCCTGAATGAGATCATGAAGGTGCTGACGATCATCACGACGGTTTTCATTCCTCTTTCGTTCATCGCGGGAATTTACGGCATGAACTTTAACACGGAGAAAAGTCCGTACAACATGCCCGAGTTGAACTGGGCTTGGGGTTACCCGGCGGTGATGAGCCTGATGGCCCTGATAGCCGCCGGGCAGTTGCTGTTGTTCTGGCGTCGCGGCTGGTTCAGCGGCGGGGGTGGCGAGTCGGGCGCGGACAGGGACTCGTGAGGGCTTGGCCCCGGCCGGCGGTTGCCCATGGTGTCGTTTGTCTACAGTGTCATCTCCTCGACCTTGCCGGCGATGTGGAGGCAAATGTCGAAGGTCAGGAAATCAATGCGCATGAGATAGTTGATCACATCAAGGTGGACGGTGCTGGTCTCGAGCGAGGCCGGCTGCGCGTCGCGCAGGCGCTGCAGGTGGGAAAGATGCATGCGCCGCCCCTCCTCCTGAAGGGCCTGAAACCCTTCGATGACCGGCTCGGCCAGGGTGCGGTCGCTGGTGGTGAGCGCGATGACCATCTGCGACAGGCGGTCGCTGACCTTCTGGTGCAGGAGGCGCAGTTCCGCCTTGCCCTCCTCGGAGAAGTCCATCTGTTGTAAGATCATTTTCTGCGCATTAGGCACGATGTTTTTGTCAAGTATATCGCCGATGGCTTCCAGGTCAGCGACGATGAACAACAAATCGGTGGCGCGCCGGATGGATTCCTGATCGCCGCCTGCCCGCAGGGTCAACTGCGTGAGGAAACGCGTGATCTGAGTGTTGAGGAAATCCACCTTGTTGTCGCGCTGGTGGACAAAATCGAGGGCGCGGGGATCCTTGTTGAACAGTCCATTGCCGACCTCGCGAAGCATCTCTTCGATAAACCGCCCCATGCGCGAGATTTCACGCAGGGCCGAGCCCAGCGCCACAGGGGGCGAACTCAACACATGCTGATCAAGGTATTTGGTGCGCATCTCGCCATTGGCGGCGTTTTCCGGCTCATCCGGTATGATGCGACGCATGATGCGCTCGATGACAGGCACGAAAGGCAGGGTCATGCTGGCGGTGATGACGATGAAGAGCGTGTAGGTGTTGGCGATGGCACGACTCATGAGGGAGCCGTCAGAGGGCAGTAACTCCACGCCGTGTGCGAAGGCCGTAACGGCCGCTCCGGCGGAGGCCAGCGGGGCGATGAGCGGCAGAAACAGGAGCGTGCCAGCCGCTTTGTACAGCAGATGTGCGTAAGCGAGTCGTTTGGCATCGGGCGGCGCGCCCATGGAACCCGTGATTGCCGTCGCGCAGATGCCGATGCTGGCTCCGAAGAAGAATGGCACGGCCTCGGGCAGGGTCAGCAGCCCCTGCCGCCCGAGAGCCAAAACTACGCCGAGCGTCGCGCCGGTGCTTTGTGCCGCTGCCGTAAACAGCGCACTGACGACGACTGTCCACACCGGATGCGCCTTGAGAGCGTCCACAGCAGCGCGGAAGGCCGGGTATGACTTGAGCGACAGCATCTGACCCGTCATGATGTCCATGCCGAGGAAGACCAGACCGAAACCGAACAGGGAGAGCCCGGCGTTGCGAACCTTGGCGTGTCGGCCAAACAAATAGAGGGCGCATCCGGCGGCAACGCCGGGCAGGGCGAAGCGCGCGAGGTCGAAAGAGATGATCTGGATGGTGACCGTGCCGCCAATCGCCGCCCCGAGCACAATACCCATGGCGCGGGCGAAAGTCAAAAGACGGGCGCGGAGGAAGGTCATGAGCAGCAGCGTCGTGGCCCCGCTGCTCTGGGTAGCCAGAGTCAGCCCCAAACCAGCCAGCAAGCCCGTCAATGGGTTGCGTGTCAGCCCGGCCAGGGTGTCGCGCAGCCGCCGTCCTGACAGTTCCACCAAGCCGTCGGAGGCGAGTTTCAAGCCATAGAGAAAAATGGCGAGTCCCCCGGCCAAGTACAGCGCCAGAAAAGTGGGCCAGTTCGGCTCGCGGGCGATGAGTTCCAGTCGGGCGGCAGGCCCTTCAAAAACCCCGGCGTCAGGGCGAAAGAAAAGGATTTGGTAGCGGCCGGTTTTGTCGCCGGGGCGCACGGTCATCCGCACCTCGCCTGCGGCGTTCGTCCGCAGGGTATCCGGGTGCACACGGATGGGCTCTGTGACATCCTCCGGCTGGGTCACTACGATGGGGATCAACGGCACATCGGCGGCGGGGTTTCCGTCGGGGAGGCGCAACCGCAGCACGATCGGAATGCTGGTGCCCACGATGGCTGGTTGAGTTGGTTCGTAGGCCTCCGCCATGGCCTGTTGACGGATCACCTCGATCTGGTAGGGGGCCGATGTCGCAGCGTCTGCCGCTACGGTGGTTGTGCTGGCGCGGGGCGCATGGGCTTCCGGCTGCGGGGTCGTCGTGGACGGTTCCTGTGCCCGGAGGGCCCACGCAAAGAACGCCAGCCAGACAACACCGACAACGCACGCCGCGACCATCCGCCGTCGCGGTGGCGCGGTCGCTGTCTTGACATGGGTTGGCCGGGGAGACCCGTGATGGCTTTCCGTCTCAATCTCCTTCGTTGGCAAACCGGACTTTATGCCGCAGGCTTGCGCGGCTCGTCAACTCGCATTTACAAGTGACAAATTCGTGGCAAATATTCCGCTCTGGCAGCAGGGGTTTGGCGGCGGTTTCAGCGGGATGGTCCGGAAACTCTGAGCCCCCTCTAAAATCCGGGCAGGCGTTCAGCAGAGTTTTGCGGCGATCAACTCATTGACGATCTTGGGGTTGGCTTTGCCTCGCGATTTTTTCATGACCTGACCGACGAGGGCCTGCACGGTCTTGGTGTTGCCGGCGCGAATCTTTTCGACCATGTCGGGATTTTCAGCGATCGCTTCGTCTACCCATTTTTCAACCTCGCCGGCGTCCGTGACTTGGACGAGACCCTCGGCCTGCACAATCTCCGCGGGGTCGCGACCGCTCTCGACGGCTTTGGCAAAAACATCTTTGGCGATCTTGCCGCTGATGCGCCCCTCATCGATCATGCGGACGATGGCCGCGAGTCCCGCGGGCTTGAGAGCAAAGTCGGCCGGTTCGACTTCGCGCGCATTGAGTTCCCGCAAAACCTCCGTCATCATCCAGTTGCTCAGTGCCTTGGGGTTCGGGTGAGCGGCGACAGCAGCCTCGTAATAGGAGGCCACGGGTTTCGAATTGGTCAGGATGCGCGCGTCGTACTCGGGCAGACCGTATTCTTCGATGAAGCGCCGGCGCTTAGCCTCCTGCAACTCGGGCAGATGGGCGCGCACCGCGTCGCGCCACTCCGGCGTGACATGGATTTCGACGAGATCGGGGTCGGGGAAGTAACGATAATCGTTGGCAACTTCCTTCGAGCGCATGGCCCGTGTGGCACCGGCGGCTTCGTCCCAAAGGCGCGTTTCCTGCATCACGCGCCCGCCCTCTTCCAACAGCCGCGTCTGCCGCCAGGTTTCGTGCTCGATACATTTGAGCACCGTTTTCATGGAATTGAGGTTTTTGACCTCGACCTTCGTGCCGAGGCGTTCGGTGCCAGCCTCACGCACGGAGATGTTCAACTCAAAGCGCAGCCGTCCCTCCTGCATCTTGCAGTCGCTGACCTCAAGGTACTCGAGGAGATTCTTGAGAGTGTTCATGTAGGCCAAAGCGTCTTCTGCGCTGGACATGTCGGGTTCGCTGACAATTTCGATCAGTGGTGTTCCGGCGCGGTTGAGGTCCACCAGCGAGTAATCCGCGCCGGGGTCCTCGGGATGGATGAGTTTGCCGGCGTCCTCCTCGAGGTGGACATTGTTCATGCGCACGCGCTTAGTGCCGGCCGGGGTCTCGATATCCAGCCATCCGCCAGTTCCGATGCAGGCGTAGTTCTGCGATATCTGGTAATTCTTGGGCAGATCGGGATAATAATAATTTTTGCGGTCAAAATTGCAGCGTTCGGGGATGTTGCAGTTGAGGGCCATCGCGGTGCGCAGGGCGAACTCCACTGCGCGGCGATTGAGAACGGGCAAGACGCCGGGCATGCCGAGGCAGACAGGGCAGACCTGGGTATTAGGCGGTGACCCGAATGTGGTGGGGCAGGAACAAAAAATTTTTGTGGCGGTGCACAGTTCCACATGCACCTCAAATCCAATGACGGGCTCGTATTTCGACATGGCTGGCATGGATGGGTCCTTCGTGCGCTCGTGGCAATTGTAATTGAGCACGGTCATTGGGCTGCTTTGGTGCCGAATACACGGGCTGATTAGCAGTAAGCAGTGCCTTTGCGGGGTGGAAGTGCGCCCGCGGCTTTGATTTTTCAGGAGTTCTTCAATTCTCATGTACGCGATTCTTCGGACAGGCGGGCGGCAGTTCCGCGTCGAGCCCGGCGCGGTGCTACGGGTTCCCCTCATGAAAGCGGCGGTCGGTGCTGACATCGAGTTTGACGAGGTGCTGCAGGTAGCCGACGGCGGGGCAAGCAAGATTGGTCAGCCGGTCGTGGCGGGCGCCAAGGTGAAAGCCACTGTGTTGCGTCATGGCAAGGAACCGAAGATTCTCGTTTACAAATTCAAGCGCCGCAAAGGCTACGAGAAGCGCCGGGGGCATCGTCAGGACTTCACGGAAATCAAGATTACCGGCATCGAGGCCGGGGCATAGGACGCCCTCGGGCGGCTGTTTACGCACGGAGCGACAGACATGGCACATAAAAAAGGTGTAGGCAGTTCGCGCAACGGTCGCGACAGCAATTCCCAGCGCCTCGGCTGCAAGGCTTTTGGCGGGCAGCGCGTGACGGGCGGGAGCATTCTTGTTCGCCAGCGGGGCACCAAATTCCAGCCCGGCGAGAATGTCGGGCGCGGCAAGGACGATACCTTGTTTGCCAAAGTCGGCGGGGTGGTCGAGTTTTCCCAGCGTCGCGGCATCAGGTACATTAACATTCGCGTGCCTGCCGAGAGCGAGTAACCCTCTGCTGAGTCCCGGCGTGGCAGCAGACGGCCTAATTATGGGTTGATTGGCGCGGCTGCCGCGTCTTTGCATGTCAGGCGTGAAGATAGCCATTGCCAGCGACCACGCAGGTTTTGCGCTCAAACACTTTGTGCGCTCATGGCTGGAGGCTGCGGGTCACGAGGTGGAGGATTTCGGCTGCCGTTCCCCGGAGCCTGTTGATTTCACCGACTATGTCTATCCGGCCGCGTTGGCCGTGAGCGAGCGGCGAGCCGAGCGGGCGGTGCTGGTGGATGGCGCCGGTTACCCGTCGGCCATCGTCGCCAATCTGCTCCCGAATGTTTTTGCGGCGGTGGCCAACGATGTCGTGTCTGCCGGCTTTGCGCGCACCCACTCGGACACAAATGTCTTGTGCATGGGGGGGAAGATCATCGGCGAAGGGACGGCGGGCGAAGTCCTCGCGGCATGGATGAACGGCAAGTTTCTTGGCGGGAAGTATGCAAATCGTGTGGAGAAACTGAAGGCTCTTGCGGCGCGGCATAGGCCGTCGGGCGCGAGCAAACCGCTGCCGGTGCTGACGGTTCAAGATCTTCGCGATGCCGTGGCGCGTCGTCAGGCCTTGCTACTCGATGAGAGAACAATCATAACGCCGTCGGTGAGGGATCTCCTGTTTTAGAAAGTTGAGAGTTTAGTGTCGGCGGGTCCCGCAGGATATCGCGGAGTGACCCGAGGGAGGGGTGGACAGGGTTTTTATGTACGATTTTGGCGGCAAGGGGATTATCGTCACGGGTGCCAGCCGTGGTCTGGGCGCGGCGCTGGCGCATGCCTTCGCGGCCGAGGGGGCGAATGTGGCTCTGTTGGCCCGTGGTGCGGAAGCCGCGCGCGCCAAGGCGATGGAACTCAAAAAGGCGCTGGGCGTGGATGCTGTAGGCCGCGAGTGCGATATACGCGATTGGCGGCGCGTCGAGGCCGTTTTGCATGAAATCGCCGAACGGTTCGGGCGGCTGGACCTTGTTGTGAACAATGCGGGGGTGTTGGGCGCCATGGCCACTATCCCGGACTATCCCATGGAGATGTGGGAGCCGACCATAGCGACCAACTTGTCGGGCGCCTTCTATGTCTCGCGCGTGGCGGCGGCCCACATGCGTCAGCATGGGGGCGGCCGCATCGTGTTTGTCGGATCGTCCGTCGGCCATACGCCTCGTGAAACCTGGGGCGCTTATGCGGTCAGCAAGTATGGCGTGGAGGGCCTGATGCGGCTCATGGCTGCCGAGACGCCCACCACTCATGTCACGGTTTGCTCCGTCAATCCGGGCGGCACAGCCACTGAAATGCGGCGGCGAGCCTATCCGGCGGAGGATCAGTCCCTGCTGCCGTCGCCGGCCAAGGTGGCGGCAGCGTTTCTGCGCATTCTGCGTCTCGATGACCGCGAACTCAATGGTCGCTCGTTCAACGCCCGGGATTTCCTCCCTCAAGGCTGACTGCTTGTGACAAAGCGGACTAAGATCGTAGCGACCATCGGGCCGGCTACCGCGAATCTGGAAGCCATTCGGCGGCTGGCGTGTGCCGGCGTGAATGTATTCCGGCTTAACTTCAGCCATGGCTCGCATGAGTCGCACCGGGCAGTCATCGAGGCCATCCGGGCCGTCTGCGTGGAGATGCGCCAGCCGTTTGCCATCTTAGCCGATTTGTCCGGGCCAAAACTGCGCCTGCAGCCCCTTGCGTCGCCATCCGTCGAGGTGACGGAGGGTGACCGGGTGGAGTTGACCTCCGATCCTGCGGACGGCTCCGGGATGCGGTTCGGAGTCAGTTTCCCGGGTTTGCACGAGTTGGTGCGGCCGGGCGAGAAGATACTCATTGATGACGGCGCCATCCGGCTGACTGTGCTTGGCGTCAACGGCCGGATCGTCGAGTGTCGCGCGGACAATGGCGGAGTCATTCTGCCCCGCAAGGGTCTGAATCTGCCAAACACTTCTCTGCCGTTTCCCGCGCTCACGGACAAGGACCGGGCGGATCTCGCCTTTGCGTTGGCGCACGGGGCCGACCTCGTGGCGCTAAGTTTCGTGCGGCGTGCGGAGGATCTGCGGCAGGCTCGCGAGGCGATGAACCTGTCAGGGCGTCGGGTGCCCCTGCTGGCCAAGATCGAGATGCGGGAGGCCGTTGAAAATCTCGATGAGATCATCGCCGAGAGCGACGGCGCCATGGTGGCCCGGGGCGATCTTGGCATCGAGATCCCGATCGAACAGGTGCCCGCCGTCCAAAAGCGGGTCATCCGGCTGTGTCATTTGCAGCAAAAGCCGGTCATCACGGCCACTCAAATGTTAGATTCGATGATTCGCAACCCGCGCCCGACCCGCGCCGAAGTGACCGACATCTTCAACGCCATCACAGATGGTTCGGACGCCGTCATGTTGTCTGGCGAGACAGCGGTCGGGTCCTATCCCATCGAGGCCGTCGAGGTCATGGGGCGGGTGGCGCGTGAAGCCGAGGCGGCGCTCGGCGGCAGCGTGGTCAAGTGGGCTGCCTTGCAAGAGTGGACGATCGAGTCGGTGAGCGAGATGACAGCGCTGGCCGCAGTGATTGTCGCGGTGCGAATCGGCGCGGAGTGTATTGTGGCTCCGACCTGGACGGGTGCAACAGCCCGGCGCGTGGCCCAATTGCGCCCGCCGGTGCCGGTGTTCGCCTGTTCCACGCAGACGAGCGCCGTGAACCCGTTATGCGCCGTGTGGGGCGTGGAGGCTCGCATCATGGCCGATGTGGATCCGGAGGAGGTCCGAGCCAGCGAAGCCGATGCGATTGTCAACGCCGCCCTGCGATGTGCCCGCGAGCACGGATTCGTCCGCAGCGGCATGACGGTTGTCGTGCTGGCGGGCGTGCCGCTGGGCATGGCCGATAGCACGAACTTTCTGCGCGTTATTGTCGCCGACTGAGGCGGGCTGCGGCGCGGTTACTTGCGAACGAAATTCAGCCGCCGCTCCAATTCGCGGAGGAAGCCCACAAAGTCGCGGCGATGCTTCTGCTCGTCGCCCATCAGTGTCACGACAAGGTCCTGAGTGACGAGGTCTACGCCGTCGCACATCTCGGCTATTTTTTGATACTGGGCGATGGCGCCCTCTTCCGCGGCGATAACGCCTTTGACCACGGAAACGACATCGGTCGTGTCGCTGGGCGGCTGCATGCCTTTCTGGTCGAAGTTGAGCGCTAGTGAGCCCGGGATGGTTCCGCCGAGGATTTTAATGCGGTCGGCCAATTGCTGGGCATGCATCAGTTCCTCGGCAATGTCGGCCTTGAGCAGGGTTTTGATCTCGCTCGCGAGGAGGCCGTCGAGGTGAACGGAGTTCGCGAGGTAATTGATCACCGTCTCGATCTCCATCTCATACGAGCGGCGCAGTTCGGCAGCGATTGCGGCAGTCTTATCGCCGGATTTTCCCTTGTCTTTCTTTGATCCCATGATGCGACCACTCCCTTGAGTAAAATCGCGTAAAGCCGTTCTCTTGCCTGCTTTTACCTGCGGGCAACCGAAGTATGCGGTCCGGCGCGGCTATTTGCGAATCGGCTCGGCTTCGGCAAAGTCCTTGTCAGGTTTCGGAACGCCGATGGCTGCAAGGTAGGCCACACCGAGCGTGACAGCCGTGCCAAGAGGCGTGAACCAGGGCCAGTTGATCTTAATGCCGCCAAACTTGGTCAGGAGCACGACCACCACCATGACCACGAACGATGCAATCATGCCCGCCAGGACGGGGCCGGGGTAGCACCGCTGCTTATAGATGGCGAACAGCACGGACCCGAGAAGAGCGCCGCTGGTGAGACCGGCCAGTTCGAAGGCCAGATTGAAAACGAGCGGGGTTGTACGCGACAGGAAGGCAATGATCATCAAGCCCGCGGCTGCCACGAGGATAGCCCAACGCGAGATGCGCAGATAATCGGCCTCGCTTCGTTTCACGCGGTCGAGGGGTTTGAAAATGTCCATGACGAGGACCGACCCGAGGGCCGACAAGGCGCCGGCAATGGACGACATGGCTGCAGCAAGGATGGCCGAGATGATGAAGCCTTTGAGAATTGGCGGCATGTGCGTCACGATGAAAATCGGGAAAACATAGTCCGCCTTAGGTTTGCTAGGGTCCCGGGGATCCCAAGGATTGATTCCAAAAGCAAAATCATTCAGGGAGTAGTAAGCGTATAGGGCGACACCCACCGTCAGGAAAAGCACAAACAGCGGGAAGATCAACACGGCCGACAGGATGAGCGCTTTGCTGCCGTCGCGCGCACTGCGGCAGTTGAGTACGCGCTGGACATTCAACTGATCCACACCGTGCGAACACATGACACCGATCGTCGCACCGATGAATCCCATCCACAGGTTGAACCGGCCGCCGAAGATCTCTTTGATGTTCGCCCAAAGGAACGGCCAGAAATCGTCGCTGCCGCTGGTTTTGCGAAACTCGTCTAACGACACAAGGCCCGTGCGGTACCAAGTCCAACGGTTGGTCTCCGAGCCGATTTGCACAATACGGTCCCATCCGCCATCCACAAGGCTCGTGATCCAAAGCAGCGAGGCTACGCCGCCGATGACAAAGATGAAGAACTGAAACACATCCGTCCAGATGACGGCTTTCACGCCGCCGACATGGGTGTAAAGAATCGCCACAAGGGTGAAGAGCGCAATCGAGTGGGCAATGCCCCACTCCGGGAAGAAGACGCGAAAAATGATCATGACCGGGATGGCAGTGACATAGATGCGCACTCCCGCGCCGAGAGATCCGCCAATGAGGAAGAAGAGGGAGGCGAGGAAGCGCGGGGCACGGCCAAAACTTTTCATGAGTAACTGATAGGGGCTGTAGACATCCCCCTTGAAGTAGTGGGGCACCATGATGATGGCGATGATGACGCGGGCGATCACATAGCCGATGATGAGTTGCAGATAATCTATGGACCCTTGCTTGACAATGATTTGACGATCCGGGCCAAAATCGAGGGCGCCGAAGGCCATGGCCGGCACGCCGATAAATGTCAGGGCGCTGGTCTCGGTGGCGATGATGGCGAGACCGACAGCCCACCAAGAGATGTTGCGGCCGCCCAGAAAGTAGTCGCGCGTGGACTTTTGCCCGTGGCTGGCCCACCAACCGATCGCGACCATCACGAGCATGTAGATTGCTACAACAACCATATCGGCCACGGCAAAGGCGGGCGTGGCTGCGGGCGCGCCTGAGGCAAGCGTTTCCGGGTTCATGGGCGTGGCAGTCCTCCGGGACAGAGTAATGAGCGGGCTAGAAGGCACCCGCGTTGAGCATCACTTGTGGCAGCCGAAAGCGTTTGCAACTAAGATGCGCTTGTCGCAACCCCGCGCCGGAGCCTATGTCGCCAGCCGTTTTTGCTTTGCAGTTGCGTGTGACTACGACCAGAAAGCGGGGCTATGAGTCTGAAAATCTATAATACGGCCACGCGGCGCAAGGAGGACTTTGCACCGCAAAACCCGCCAGTGGTGACGATGTACAACTGCGGCCCCACGGTGTACGATTATTTCCATGTGGGCAACGCCCGCAATTTCGTGGTGGTGGATGTCATCCGCCGTTTCCTCGAGTATGCCGGCTACCGGGTGAAGTTCGTTCAGAATTTCACGGATATTGATGACAAAATCATCCGCCGCGCCGCGGAGACGGGGGAGCCGTGGAACGAGTTGGCCGAGCGCTTCATCGAGGCTTATTTTGAGAATGCGGATGCGCTCGGCATCCGTCGGGCCGATGTTCATCCGCGGGCCACAGAGCATATTCCGCACATGCTGGCCTTGGTCGAAAAATTGGTGGCGCATGGTCTCGCCTATGTGCGCCGGGGGGATGTGTACTTTCGCGTGCGCGCCTTTCGCGACTATGGTTCTCTGTCGGGACGCAACCTCGACGATCTGAAAGAGGGCGCGCGGGTCGAAGTGGACGAGGACAAGGAGGATCCGCTCGACTTTGCGCTCTGGAAAGCGGCCAAGCCGGGCGAGCCGAGTTGGCCAAGCCCGTGGGGACCGGGGCGGCCGGGGTGGCATATCGAGTGTTCCGCGATGAGCATGGAGCACCTTGGCGAAACCCTCGACATCCACAGCGGCGGAGCCGACCTCATCTTCCCTCACCACGAGAACGAGTGCGCGCAGAGTTGCGGGGTGAGCGGCAAGCCGCTGGCGCGTTACTGGCTGCACAACGGTTTTCTCACCATCAACGAGTCCAAAATGTCCAAATCGCTGGGAAACTTTTTTACAATCAACGAGGTCCTGGCGAAGTTTCCTGCTGCGGCGGTGCGGTATTTTCTGCTTTCGGCGCACTACCGCCACCCGCTCGACTACAGCGACGCCGCGCTGGAAGAAGCGCAGGCGGCGATCGGACGCATTCGCGAGGCGGTCCTGACGGCGGAGAAGATCCTCAGGCTGGTGGACGCCGGTCTGGCGCCTCCGACGGCGCACGGGGTTGAGTCGGTGGCACAGTTTGAGGCGGCGTTCCTCGAGGCCATGAACGACGACTTCAACACGCAGCGGGCTGCCGGCGTGATCTTCGAGGCCGTCTCGGCGCTCAATGAAAAGCGGATCGCTCTGGCGCAAAACGGCAAGGACACGGGGTTAGCCGCTGAAGTGCTGGGACTCGTGAACCTGATCCGGCGGCTGCTGTCCATCCTCGGTCTCGAGGAATTGATCTTCGAATCGGGCGAGGCCTCGGAGGACGCGCTTTTATGCGATAACCTGTTGGATCTGCTCGTGCGGACGCGCGGCCGGGCTCGCGACCTGAAACAGTTCGCATTGGCAGACTTCATCCGGGACGAACTGGCGCAGATGGGCATCCGGCTTCAGGATCATCCTTCGGGCACCATCTGGATTCGCGACTAAGCCGCCGCGCGCCGTCATGTTTCGCTGTCTGTGGAGGCGGGGCGCCCCTCGAACAAGCCGTATTTGACCATCTTGTTGTGCAGGGACTTGCGGGAAATGCCGAGCAGGTCGGCGGTCGCCTGCCGGTGATAATTGGCGCGGACGAGAGCGGCGCGAATAATCTTTTTTTCGAGTTCTTCGCTCAGTTGCTCGACGCGCTGCTGCAGGGGGACGGAAAAATCCCCAACTAACTCGTCATCCGTGATGGCGGGGATGAGCGGTGCGGCAGCATCCTCGGCATCGGGTGCGCGCCGCGCAGCGGCCGCAAGCAGTCCGGGCGGCAGTTCTGCTGGCGTCAGGTGGGTGCCTGAAGCAATGATCATGGCGCGCTGGATGACATTTTCGAGTTCGCGCACATTTCCCGGCCAGGGGTAATCCAGCAGCGCGCTCAGCGCCTCGGGCGAGACGCCGGTCACCTGTTTGTTCAGGCGCGGGTTGTACATGCCGATAAAATGTTCGACGAGCAGGGGGATGTCTTCGCGCCGCCGGCGGAGCGGGGGAAGGTGGATGGGAAAAACATTGAGCCGGTAATACAGATCGAGCCGAAACTCCCGCGCCTCGACCTTTTCCGCGAGATTCTGGTTCGTGGCGGCTACCACGCGGACATTGACCCGTATCGGGTCGCGCCCGCCGACGCGCATGACCTCTCCCTCCTGAAGCACGCGCAGCATCTTGCTCTGAAGGCCCAGCGGCATGTCGCCGATTTCGTCGAGGAAAAGCGTGCCGCCGTCGGCCGCCTCGAAGCGACCGGGCTTGGAGCCCACCGCCCCGGTAAAGGCGCCCTTCTCGTGTCCAAAGAGTTCGCTTTCGAGAAGGGTTTCGGGGATGGCGGCGCAGTTGACACTCACAAAAGCCCTGGACTTGCGGGAGGAATGGTAGTGAACGGCCTGTGCCACGAGTTCCTTGCCGGTTCCGCTCTCGCCTGTGATGAGCACGGTAACATCGTTGGGGATGACCTTTTCCATGGCGTCGAAGACCTCGCGCATAGCGGGCGAGGCTCCGATGATGCGGTCAAAACTGGCGCGGCGCACCAGTCGGTCCTCGAGGGCCGACAGTCGCGAGAGCAATTGCTGCTTTTCGAGGGCGCGGCGCACGACGATGCGCATTTCATGGACCTCAAACGGTTTTGTGAAGTAGTCATAGGCGCCGCGGCGCACAGCCTCGAGGGCTATCTCGCGCGAGCCGTAGGCCGTGATCATGACAACCACGGTGGCCGGGCGCACACGCTTGATTTCGGCGAGCGCCTCAAGGCCGCCCATCCCCGGCATTTTCACATCGAGCACGACCAGTTCGAAGAACCCCTCGCGAACCTTTTGGACGGCCTCGGCCCCGTCGGCGGCCTCTTCGACGAGGTAGCCCTCGCGCGACATGACCTCGCGCAGAAGAAACCGCATGCTGGCCTCGTCGTCCACCACGAGGACGCGCGGCCGGTGGCGGAATTGGGAATCATCCGGGCCAAGCGGCGGCATTCCGGTCGGATTGCTCATGATCCCTTATCCTCTTCCAGGGTTTTGATGGGAAGGCGAATGGTGAAAGTGACGCCGTCCGGGTCGTTCTCGGCAACGATGTCGCCCCCATGATGGCGCATGATTTGGTACGCGACGGCCAGCCCGAGTCCGGAGCCCTGATCCTTGGTGGTGAAAAACGGCTCAAAAATCCGCTGCAGATTTTCCGGGGCAATGCTGCTGCCCGTATTGGACACAACGACCCGTAACGGCAGGCTTTCGTCCGCAACGAGAGCCGTTTTGACGCGAATTTGTCCTCCCGGCGGAGTGGCCTGGATGGCGTTGACCACGAGGTTAAGCAGGGCCTGACGGATGCGATCCGCCGAGATGAGGGCGGCAGGCAATTCGGCATATTCCTCGGTCATCGTGACCCCGTCTTGCATCGTGGCCTTGGGATTATTGCGCGCCAGCAGAAGCGTCTCTCGAACGACCTGATTGAGGTCGGCCGGTTCCGGGCTTGTGGACACCGGCTGGGCGTATTCCTGCACTTCGCGCACGAGTTCGTCGAGGCGGTCGGCCTCGCGGATGATGATGCGCGTATATTCAAGCGAGGTGGGATTGTCGCGCAGATCTTCGGCGAGCAGTTGGGTGATGCCTTTGATGCTGCCCAATGGATTGCGGATCTCGTGGGCAAGGCCGGCCGAGAAAGTCCCAAGCGTGGCGAGGCGCTCCGTGCGGTTCATCTGCTCGTAAAAATGCTCGAGTTCGGACAAATTGCGGAAGTTCACGATGAGGCCGAAAATGCGTCCGGTTTCATCGCGCATGTAATTGGTATTCACGCTCAGGCGCTGCCGTCCCGACGGACCGTCAATCTCCACCCGGCGCGTCACGATGGGTTCCCGTTTCCACAAGGCCTCCTCCACGACCTTGCGGAATGCGTCGAGCGAGGGATTGCGAAGGATATTGACGGCCGGCTTGCCGATCGCTTCGGCGGCCGAAATGCTCAAGGTTTTTTCGGCAGCGGAGTTGACCGCCGTGACTGTGCCATGCATATCCGTGGTCAGCAAACCGCCCGTGAAACTCTCGAGAATGATGCGGTTGCGCATGGCAATGAAGCGGTTGAGCGACTCGATCATCTGGTCAAAGGATTGCGTGAGAGCGCCCATCTCGCTGGCTTCAGCAGTTGGCAAGGCCGCTTTCACGCTGAAATCGCCCTCCGCCACCTTGGCCGAGACGCTGATGATCCGGCGGATGGGCATGGTGACGGACCATGCGACATAAAATCCCACGAGTGCGGACAGAAAAATAAAGCCGGCCAGTACAGCGAGCCATTCGCGGGCAAAGGATGATATGTAGATCTCCGGAACAATTCCAGAAAACTGCCAGATGACGATCTGGTAAATCAGGCCGCCGAAAAGCGCGATGATGAGAATCAGCATGACTGGCAGTGCGATGAGCAGGCGCACTCGGATGCCCTCGCGGGAGGGCTCGGTGCGAACATGCTCAAGTCGGGCGGGGGAGGTTTCGCCGGCCGGCTGGGGTCCCTTATCGGTGGGAGGCGTATGACTTATCTCGACCATCTGATGATTTGTTTCGGTAGAACGGTTCTGAGGCGAAACACAAGGGCTTGCGTATTCCGGGCGGCCGGGGATGCTATTCTCTCTGGTCTATTCCCGGGCGCTGATGGGCATAAGGAGATTGGACGATGGTGTGCGGTGGCCGGTTCGTCGGGATTTTGGTGTTGATCGCAACTATGGGGCTTTTGACGGGCTGTTCGCGCAGGCCGGATCCCGTGGATGCGGCAAAGGAGTTTGTGCAGCAGGCTGTCAGGGACGACAAGCAGGCCGGCCGCGTCGCAGGGCTGGACAGCGAACGGTACCTGCCCGTGCAGGAGCGTTTGCGTCGCCGGCAGGAGCGGCTGGGGGCGGCCCTCGCCAGCCAGCAGGCACCCGTGGATGCCCGTCGGCCGTAGCGCCTCGCCGGGGCCAGTGCGCAATCGCCGCTTGCGTTTCAGTCAGCCGGCATCAGCATCGCCGGCTATGGCTGCCAATGATAAACCTGCCGTCGCGGGCTTTTCACCGCTGCGTGTCGAACTGGGCCCGCGGTCATACGATGTGAAGTTTTATGATGGCGATGTTGCGGCGCTGGCCCGCGATGTGGCCGCCTTCTGCCCGGAGCGTGCCTTTGTGGTCACCAATCCGACGATCCGGGCGCTTCATGGTGCGGCCTTCCTCGACGCGCTCGCGTCCGCCGGCGTGGAAGCCGTGGTCGCGGAGATGGAAGATGGCGAGCGTTATAAGACGCTGGCCACAGTGTCCTCGCTGCTCGACCGGCTTATTGAGGGGCGGTTTACCCGGCGCACCTGTGTGGTGGCATTCGGGGGCGGGGTTGTGGGCGATGTGGCGGGCTTTGTGGCGGCCATCTTCCTCCGGGGGGTGGATTATGTGCAGGTGCCGACCACTGTGGTCGCCATGGTGGACAGTAGTGTGGGCGGCAAGACGGGCGTGGACCATCCGCTGGGGAAAAACCTCATCGGGGCGTTTTATCAGCCGCGCTTGGTGGCTGTGAATCTGGCGTATCTGCGCACGCTGGACGAACATAATCTTCGGGGCGGATTTGCCGAGGTGATTAAGTACGGAGTCATTCGCGACCCCGCCCTTTTCGAATTTCTGGAGTCCAATCTGGAGAGTGCGCTGGCGCTGGATGCAGCGGCACTGTGGCGCGTCGTGCGCGATTCATGCGCTATCAAAGCCCAAGTCGTGGCGGCCGACGAACGCGAAGGGGGGCTTCGGGCCATTCTCAACTACGGCCACACCTTTGCCCATGCCATCGAGAGCGTCGGTGCCTACCGCGAGCGGCAGTTCCACGGTCAGGCGGTGGCCATCGGTATGATTGCCGCCGCGGAAGTGGCGCGACGGATGGGCATGTTTCATGAGAACGATGTTGCGCGGCAGCGGCGGCTCATTGAGCGCGCCGGTCTCCCCACCGTGATGCCGGCCGGAATCACGCCGGATGACGCGATCGAGCACATGAAAAGCGACAAGAAGGTTGTGGCGGGCCGTCAGCGGTTTGTGCTGCCGACGCGAATTGGCGAGGTGGTCGTGCGGGACGATGTGCCCATGTCGCTGGTTCGCGAGGTCCTCTCAAGCCTGTGCCCCTGAGACAGAAAAAAAACGGGTTCGAAGTGAAAAGGGGGCTTGACAGGTTCTCGTTGCTCCCCGCATGTCTTGAAATATCATGATGGCCGGAGGCTTGCCCTGCGGCCGCCAATCGAGATTAGGAGGCATTACCCATGAAGTCGCTCGCTCTCGCGGTTGTGGCCGCGTTCGCCCTGACGGCGTGCTGCTATCGTCCGTGTCCGAAGCCTTGTCCGCCTATGGCTCCGAGTTACTGCGCGCCGGTTTGCGCGCCGTGCCCGGCTCCGGCGAAGAAGGTCTACTCCGAAGTTGCTGTCGAGAAGTAAGTTTTTGACGACACCCATGTTCGCGACCCTTCCGGTTTCGGCCGGAAGGGCCGTTTTTTTTTCTTGAATCGCAAAACACAGGGGCAATAGTCCGACGCCAAGACTGGTTGGATTGTTCCCGCTGAAGTCTAAAAAACAGGTTAGGAGGATTTCTATGAAGGCGTTGACCATCGCGTTGGTTCTTTCGATGGCAGTGATGATGACGGGGTGCGCGAACATGCGCGCTCGCACGGTGGCTGCGAAGCCCTGTGTGACGAATCCGTGCGCGGTTCCTGCGGCTTGCGCCCCGGCCCCGGCCAAGGTGGTCTGCAAGACGGTCGAGAAGTAAGCAATTCCTTAACCAAGGAAGTTTTAGGTCCTTGCCCGGCAAACCCGGGCAAGGGCTGTTTTTTTCCCGCCATGTTGTTGGCCGGGCAGTGTTTTCTTTGAGTTTTGCGAACCGCAGGCGTTAGCCTTTTCCCCGATGTCCGAGTTGCCGTCTGATTCGTGTTCCGGGAGCCATGCCTGGCAATTGGAGAGTTTCCATCGCCGCCTGACGGAGCGATGCGGTGGTCCGGTTGTGGTGCGCGTCAATAACAACACCTCGACGCTGGTCTCCGTGCGTCCCGGCAATCCCCCGGTTTTGTCCGTACATCGGATCTTCCTGATGTGCGGCGATGATGTGATCCGCGCGCTGGCGCAATATGTTCGGCGTCCGACGGATCATTGCCGGCGTATTTTGCGGCGCTTCATCCGTGAGCGCGAGGCGACGATCGGGACCGCAACCCCCCGCCCGCCACGACTGACGCTGCGCGCGCGCGGCCGCGTTTACGACCTGCATGCGCTGGCTGAGCAAGTGAAGGCCGAACATTTCGGGCCGGAATTGCGCGTTCATATCACATGGGGACGCGGTTCGACGCAGCGGCGAAGTCCGAGGCGCCACATCGTGTTTGGCAGTTTCGAGCATCGCTCGCGGGTTATCCGCATCCACCCCGTGCTCGACAGCGCCGATGTGCCGGAGTTTTTTGTGCGGTTCGTGATTTTTCACGAAATGCTGCATGCCATGCTCGATCCCGAGCATGACGCAGACGGCCGGCGCTATGTGCATACGCCCGAGTTCCGGCGGCGGGAGCGCCAGCACCCGGACTACCACCGTGCGAGGGAATGGGAGAACGCGTTCATGCGCGGCGATGTGTAGGGGTCAGCGCGCCGGCAGCGAGCAAAGCGAGACGAGCGATTCGAAGCCGTGACGCCGCCGTACCGCGTCCACTGCCTCGTGGAAAGCGCGCAGGCGCCGCCGCCGCAAGTCTGCGAACAGGTCGGGCGGGGAGTCGGCGGCGACCTCGAAGGGGGCGCGCAGGACGAGGCGCCGCACGCGCACGCGCCGCCGAAAGCCGGCACGGGCGGCCGTGCGGGCAGCCGCGACAAAATCCGCGTCCGCATCCGACGCATAAACAAGTGACAACCGGCGCGAGGCCGTGACCCCGTCGCTGTAGACAAGAAAAAGGTCGGCACAGGCCGTGAGCAGGCGGTGGCGGCGCAGATCGCCGGCAAGACGCTGGGCCAGCAGAGCCGCTCCTGCCTCTACGAGGGCAGGATCCGCCGTGTCGCCAGAAAAATCATATTCGTAATGCAGAAAGCGATGGAGGGCGGTGGGCGTGACAGGCTCGTGATCCATACCGCAGATGCGGCGGTGCATCAGGCTGCCGCGCGGGCCCAGCAACAGGCCCAGAAGTTCGGGGCCGAGGGCTGCCAATTGCCCGGCGCGGTACAAACCCATCTCACGAAGCCGTGCGATGGCGGA
This sequence comes from Candidatus Sumerlaeaceae bacterium, assembly GCA_026418615.1. Taxonomy (GTDB): domain Bacteria; phylum Sumerlaeota; class Sumerlaeia; order Sumerlaeales; family Sumerlaeaceae; genus JAOAAY01. The sequence continues at coordinate 29,256 of JAOAAY010000030.1, forward strand.
GCGGCCAAGCCCCGGCACAAGAGTCAGGGAGACGGGTTCCAGGAAGGCGGATTCGCATCCGGGCGGAACAATGCAAAGGCGACCGGGTTTGGCAATGCGCGCGGCGATGTGTGCCACAAATTTATTGGTCGCCAGTCCCATGGACACAGGCAGTCCCGTGGCCCGTCGCACATCGGCCGCCAGCGCTGCCGCCCAGCGCGACGGCTCGCCCAACAGTCGCGCACAACCGGTCAGATCGAGAAAAAAATCGTCCAGTGCAGCGCGTTCAACGAGCGGCGCCCGCCCGGCAAGGAACTCCAACAGGCGGTCTGAGAACTGCTCCCAGCGCAACGGGTCGGAGGGCACAAACACAGCCTCGGGCAGGCGCCGACGCGCCCGCGAAAGCAGCATCCCCGCCCGCACGCCCGCCCGGCGGGCTGCGTAGCAGGCACAAGCCACAACCCCGCGTCCGCCGGCCTCGTGGCCGACCAGAATCGTCCGCCCCTCAAGGCCGGGATCCAGTACCCGCGCCACGCTGACAGCAAACGCGTCAACATCGAGATGAAGAATACAGGGGGTTGGCATCCGTTTTTCCTATAATCGTTTGTTGCTCATTTGTTCTACAAAAAGAGAGATCCCGTGTCACGCGAAAAAAGAAGACGATAGGACTATGGGACAGGCGGAGAATCAGGCGGCGGCTCGAACTGACCGAGCCAGTCCTCGGTGAGGAGCACGCGGCAGGTGCTGGCGAGGCGTTCGAGGAAATGGCGCAGAGTGGCGGTCTTGGCCGCCGCGCTGCCCTCGAAGAATGTGTTGCCGCGAAAGAACGGGTGGTCGAGGGCGCGGAAATCCGCGATGTCAGCAAGGTGCATCAGGAAGACAAAAGGCACGCGTCGCGCGATGGATGCGGCGAGGTTGACCTCGAAATAGGCGCGTCCGAGAATCATGCAGACGCTGGCTTGAAACGGAAGACGGAGGAGCGGCGACACAGCCGTGGGAATCTCGAGGATGCTGCCGCCGTCGGGCATGCGGACCGGGTGCGGCGCCCGCGGGTTCCAAGTGTCGCTCACCCGTGGAAATTGGGCTTTGCGGATGACACGCCCGCGCGGAGTTCGGCGGCGCAGACGCCAGTCAAGCAGGCGTAGCACAGGGCCGAATGGTGAGGGCATAAGCGACGAGTCGTAACGGTAGCCGCGCCGGACCAACACGCGCAGCAGACCAGGCGATCGGCCGTAACCGGGGGCACGGAACCCGACAGGGGGCTTTCCCACGATGTCGGCAAGGGATTGCTCCGCAAGCGCCACTTCGCGCTCGAGGGCGGCTTCGTTGAGATGCCGGAAGTCGAGGGAGTGGGAGTCGGAGTGGTTTGCCAGTGCGTGGCCGGCGGCAGCCACCGCGGCCAGTTGTCTTCTATTATTCTGGTCTCTGGCATCGCGTCCGAGCGCAAAGAAAGTTGCGGGCACGCCGACATCGTCGAGCAGGGCTCGCAGCCGCGGGAAGGCGTCCGAATAAAGAAAGTTTCCCTGAGCGGGTTCGACATCAAACCCGTAGCACTCGGCGAGTGCCCACAAGTTGTCGAGATCCACATGAACGAATGCGATCGGTTTGCTCCCCGGTGTGTCTTGCGCGGGACGGATGGGCAACCGGTTGACTGGCGGGGACTTGCTGCTTGTGGGATCGCCTTGAGTCATTGCAGTCAGCAGCCGTCCGTGGTGGGGGTGAAGCCGGACGCCGCGCGGGTCAGCGGGTCTCGGAGCGTCCTTCTTCGGTGGTTTCGGCGGGTTGACCGGCTTCGGGCGGCTGGGTTTCGGCTGGCGGGCGCTCGGCGTTGGGCAGATTGCCAATTTTATTTTGAGGCCGGCGATCGCCACCCCGCCCGCGGCGGCGCGTTTCCGTCGAGTCGGGGGCGTTGCCGTCCGGCGGCACGGCGGGCGGCGGTTCGACCTGCTCGACAGTCACGCCGCCGGTGGTGGCGGCCGTGGAGCGAAGCGTCGTGGTCCCGGGTGTTTCAGCAGGCAGGCTCAGACCGGCCTCGCGTTGCAGGCGCTCGACCAGCGGGCTTGTTGTGGTCAAGGTGTTTCGCGGAGCCGTTGTTTCGGCAGCGCGCATGGGCACACGGCGCGGCTGGGCGTCCTCAGAGGCTCGGTCGGCGCGGCGTGTCATGCGGGTCTCCTCGCCCCGATCCTGATCCGAAACATCTGTTGGCTCCTGTTCGGTCTTTCCGTCGTCGGGTCGGGCGGTGCTTGGGATGCGTTGCGTGGGAGTTTCATCGCGGCGCACAGTGAATTTGGGTTTGGCCGTGCCGTCCGTGCGCACGGGGCGCTCACTGGGTCGCAGGCGCCCGTGCTGAGCCTCGTCCGCTGCAACCCATGGTTGTCCGCTGGTGCGCGGACCGTGAATCGAGTAAATCACGGGTTCTTCCGGCGGCGGCTGACCGGGTTTCCAGCGAGGCGGCGTTTTGTCGGGAGAGACCAGAATCAGACGCTCGACCGAATTGAACGGCCCGTGAACCAGCCGCCCTTTGGGGTCAATGAGTTCGAGGCGGATGCTGTGATAACCGGGTTCAAGGTTTTTGATGGGATAGGTGCGGCAACGGCTGGCGATGAACCGCTTGCCGTCAATATAATATTGGACCCGATAGCCGCGCGGCGAGAGTTCAACCCCTGTCACAAGAAAATTGAGCAGGATATCCGCCGCATCCGGACCCATGTACTCGCCTTGAGGCAGGTTGTAGGTTAGCAGGGGCAAATTCGGCGAGGGCCGGTTTTCGTCATCGGGATATTCCACATGGAAGGTCACCATGGCCAGCGTGCCTTCGACGGCCTGATGGAGCCGGTCGGCCGCGAAGACGCGGACGGTGTGGGTTCCCGGCGCAACATCCCGGAACACATGGGGATGCAACGGATTATATTGAACCTCAAACGGCTGGTCGTCGAGCACGAAGTGCAGGTTGAATCCCCCGGGCGAGAAAGTGATGCCGGCGGTTTCGAAACAGACGGTGACATCCGGGCCGGGAACAATCTCTTCGGGCTGAGGCGAGAGGATGCGGATTGCCGGCGTACCGGCGCGGGCAACGGACAATGCCGGAACGGCCAGAGCGAGCAGCAGGAGAGCCGCCAGGGCTGTCCGGTATGTGCGCGGCTTGAGAAACACGCAATGTCTCCTGTCGAGCGGATTCAAGGCGGTTGACGGGCTATCGCTGCCCGGGCCACTGGTCAAAGCAATTCGCCTGCCGGCGGGTCCGCCGTGCGGATGCGCATTCGGATTTGCCCTTCCGTGCTTCAGTGCCAGTAATCGCCCCCATGACAGTTATGGAAAGCAGCAGCGTCTCTCTTGCGGGGCGAGTGGCACTGGTGACGGGCGCGGCTCAGCGGGTTGGTCGCCAAATTGCCCTGCACCTGGCGCAGGCGGGGGCCGCGATTGTCGTGCATTATCACCGATCGGCAGACGCAGCGGAACGCACGGCGGCCGATGTCCGCGCCCTAGGGGTCCCCTGTTGGCTTGCCCGGGCGGATCTGGCGCATGAGGAGGAGGTCCGGGGCCTGCTGGATCGGCTCGCTGCGCTATGCCCGCCGGTGGATATTCTGATCAATAATGCGTCGGTTTTTTATGCGACACCCTTGGACAGCGACGCGGCTCAACGGTGGGACGCCATCATGGCGGTCAACCTGCGCGCACCTTTCCTCCTTGCGGGACGGCTGGGTCCGGACATGGCGCGCCGCGGCTGGGGGCGGATCGTGAACATCGGGGACTGCTCGACCCGTCGGCCCTACAAACATTATCTGCCATACTTGGTTTCCAAAGCCGCGTTACTCGCGGCCACGCGGTGCCTTGCCGTGGAACTGGCGCCGTCGGTGACCGTCAACGCCGTATCGCCGGGCATCGTATTGCCGCCGTCGGACGGGTCGCCGGACTATGAAGAGCGCATGCGGCGCACAACGCTGCTGCAGCGTCTCGGCACGCCGGAGGATGTGGCCCGTGCGGTTGTGTTTCTGGTGCGCGACGCCCCGTTTACGACTGGCGCCGAATATGTGGTGGACGGCGGCGCGTCTGTCCGCTGAACGGCCTTATGGTGCGACACCGGCCAGTTCCTTCAATTTAGCCGATATCTCACGGCCGTCCTTCTTGCCGAGGAACACGACAAGCCGGTTTCCGTCCGGCGAGTACACGGCGATGTACGGCACACGGAAAATGCCGAGTTTGAGCGCCAGTTGCCTCTGGCGGGTGACATCAAGACGGCACAGCACGAAGTGTTTCGCCAGATCGGTAAACTCGGGCGACGAGAGGTACCCGCTCTCGACTTCCTGCGACAGGGGGACATCGTTGGCGGCGCCGAAGAGCAGCAGGGGCTTCCGGGCGCTGCGAGCCTCGGCGGTGGCGGCTTCATAGTCAGTTAACCATTTGATGCCTCCGGCCGAGGTGTCGGTCGCGGGGGAAGCGATTGGTGCGACTGCTGGAACCGGAGCGAGGGGCGGCGGCGTGTCGGCCGGGCTGGATGGCACCGGAGCCAGCGCGGGCAGCGGACTTTCAGACGGCGGCGCACCGGCGGGCGCCGGCGCCGACGCTTCGGCGACGGCCGTCTCCACGGTGGCAGACCGTTTCATAATATAGATGGTGTTGAGCGCCATGTCCGTGACGACCAAGGTGGAACCGTCTGTCAACAGCGCTGCATCGGCGAGCGAGTTGTAATTCGGCGTCGGCTCGCTGATGCGTGAACTGCGAACGCCATCATTGCCGCTGACGGACAACAGATTTCCCGAGCGCGAGTCGGGCATGAGCGCCCGGCGGGAGACAGCATCGAAGTAAATGCCTTCACCGGCGCGTTCCTCGCCCACATTGGGAGAGAGCCGGCGCAGTTTGTAGTCCGACGGTTTCTCAAAGGTTCCGCCTTCCCACACCCACGCAGCCCCCTGAGCCACACCGTACACCGTCTGTCGGGCCGGATCCACGGCGACATCACGGATGAGCGGCGGCGAGTCGGGGCGCGGCGCGCTACCCACTAATTTCCCGGTCTCGCGGTCGAAAACCATGAGTTCCCCGAAGGCGGCGGTCGAAAAGAGGAACTTGCCGGTGAGGTCAAGCCCGAGCATACGGCGCCCGGTCTTGATCTCGCCGTCAGTCCCGAAGTTTTTATCCAGCGTGCCGTCGGGCTTGTAGCGGCGGATCCACGATGTCGCTCCGTTGCCGGTGTCGGCAGCGATGTAGAAGTTTCCTGCTTCGTCCACGGCCACGCCAGAGTATCCGCGCATCGTATCAAACGGATGCTTGCAAACCACATAATATTGGACTTCCGCGGAAAGCGGCTTGTGAATGAGGACAACCGGCAGGTCCACCAGGCCGGGCCTTGGTTTTGAGTTGAAGGTTGCGACGACAATGTCTCCGGATGGCGTGACGGCGACAAAGACCGGCACATAACCCGACAGGCGAAGCAGGCGGACAAACTCCCATTCCGCGGCCTGAACCGACCCGCTTGCGGTCAAAAGCCAAGCGATTGATATCACACCGGATATCAGAGTTCTGAGAGCGCCTCTCATCCGTTCTCCCTTGCTGGTTATCCAAAGTTGTTGGAACGCCAAGGCGGGAACAGAGCCGGCTTCTGGTATCTTTTGCAAGGTGCATGTTGCCTTTGGCATGCAGCCGGGGGCCGACTGCCAACATGGAAAAAGAAAGTCCCATGCGCCTTGCCGGGGTGATGTCAGGTACTAGCGTCGACTCGATTGATGTGGCTGTTTGTGATTTTTCTGGTGGCGGCGCGGGGCGCTGGCAGTGGCGGCTTGTATCGTTCTTCGAGTGGCCCATGCCGCCGGTTTTGCGCGAGCGCATTTTACGGTTGTTTGACGACGGGCCCGGTTCGCTTGCGCTCGCCTGTTCGCTCAACTTTGAAATCGGCGAAGCGTTTGCGGATGCCGTCTGGGCGGCCGTGTCTGAGGCCGGATTAGAAATGGCATCGTTGGACGCGATCGCATCGCACGGGCAGACCGTTTACCACATCGCGCCGCACATGGTTTCCGGTGACGATCCGGCCTGGCGGCGGGCCTCAACGCTTCAGATTGGCGAGCCGGCTGTCATTGCCGCGCGCACGGGGGTGCCGGTGGTGTCGGATTTTCGCGTCGCCGACATGGCTGCAGGGGGCAATGGAGCCCCGCTGGTGCCGTTTGCGGACTATCATTTGTTTTCCCGGCCGGGCGAGACGGTTATCATCCATAACCTCGGCGGTGTGGCCAACTGCACGGTATTGCCCGCATCCGGCCGCTTGGAGGATATCATGGCCTTTGACACGGGACCGGGCAACATGATCATGGATGCGCTGGCGGAGCATTTCTGTCCCGGACAAACCTTTGACCGTGACGGCCGGCTGGCCCGGCAGGGACGGGTGATCGAACCGTTGCTGGCCGAGTGGATGGGTATTTCGTTCATTCACCTACCGCCGCCCAAGAGTACCGGCCGCGAATTGTTTGGGCGACGGTTCGTGCGGGCGGCTCTCGCAGCGTATCCGGAAGCCTGTCCGGAAGATTTGATGGCGACGGCCGCTGTTTTTACCGCCCGTTCGACGGCCGAAAACCTGGCGCTGTTTGTATTCGACCGGTGGCCGGCAAACGAAATTCTGTTGGCCGGAGGCGGTGCACAGAACGGTTTTCTGGTCGGTCTGATCTCGGATGAATTGCGGCGACTGTGCGGCCCGGCTGCGGCTGCGCGTGTGCGGCGTCTCGACGATACCGGGTTTCCGTCAAAGGCGCGCGAATGCGTTGCCTTTGCGGCGCTCGGTTATGCCCGGCTGCTCGGCATACCGGCCAATGTTCCGTCGGCGACAGGGGCACAATATCGGGCTTTGTTGGGGCATGTGACGGAACCGCCGCCCAAGTCCGGTTTCTAATGACAAGCGGGTTCAAACCCGGCTATTGGACAGCCCGTTGCCCGGCTCCTGCGGGCAAGGTGAGAGATGCTGGAGGTGCTGCATGACACCAACCTTTCGGCGCGCGGTTGGCATTGCCGCCTCGCTGGTCCTGACGACTCCGCTAATCTGTTGGGGCAGTGGACCAGCCTATTTCGTGGTGGAGGGTCGGCTGGCCGCGTTCGACGGCGCTGCGACGCAAAAGTTCTCGCTGATTGCTGATGCCGGAAAAACCATCCCCCTTTCGAAAATCGAGCGCGTATGGGGCACTCTGCCGGACGGCCGTGTGATCGTGTCGCTGCCGCTCGAGACGGCCAACCGTTTGGACGACCCCTCCGGCAGGGACGAGCCGCTGCGTGGACCGTTCTTGCTGGTGCGCCCGGACGGTTCCGTGGACGCCTTTTTACCGGAAAACATCTTGCGAGCCTTCCCGTCTCCCGCGACGGGTGACATTGCCCTGATCACGCGAGAACGGCGACTGTTGCTATGGTCAAATGGCGCGACTAAGGAGGTGGAGACCCCCGGGCGCGTCAGTGCGGCGGCGTGGTCGCCCGACGGTCGGCGGTTGGCGCTAACTGTGTACCCGCCCGACTGGTCGCAGCATCGCGTCAACGAGGCGCGGACCACCGCCGAATTCCTGCGTCTTCAGAACGCAGATATTTATCTGGCCGATGGAGCGACAGGCGCATTGTTGGCCCAACTGACCGATAGCCCTGACACCGAATACGGCGCGTTTTTCGGCCCGGACGGCGTCACTTTATATTATGTTTGGCTGCACCTGACCGAGGATCAGGGGGGATTGATGCGATTGATACTCGATGCCGACGGAGGCACCACGGCCACGGGGGCGCCCGTGAAACTGACGGTCGCGGGCAATGATCCCGGGGAGACACCTCTGGGACGCGTGGGCACCTATATGTGGACGCCCGACCGTGCGCGCCTTGTCTTCGAGGCGGGTCGGCCTGACGGATCAGGTGAAATTTGGACGATGGCCGGCGACGGCTCGTCGGCCCGGATGATGGCCGCCGGACGCTTTCCGCAGGTGACCGTTGGCGGACGGATCGCCTATCAGAAACAGGATGGTCAGCCGGCGCTGTTGGAGGTGCAGCCATGAACCGCCTCGGGATGATCCTCGCTGCCGCAGGCCTTGTCGCCATGCCGCCCGCGGCGCATTCTGCCCCTGCTGAGGCCCCGCCCGCGTTCGCGTGGCCTTTTAACGGACCCAACACGCTGCGCATGACGGCGGCGTTTGACCTCGACCCGGCCACCACGGCGCGCGCTGACTGGACAGGATGGCGCACGGGCGAATTCGGCGTGTCGGGACACTCGTACGATGGTCACAGTGGAACGGACTGGGGGATGGTGACCGGAACGCCACTTTATGCGGTCGCCAACGGTACCGTTTTTGCCCTGCGCGAGTCGGTGCCCAACGACGACCACAGCGACACGGGCAATTACCTCATCCTCAACCACAACGGGATCGGCGGAAAGAACTATCGCAGCCGCTACTGGCACCTTGCCCAGAACGGCGTTGTGCCGTCAGGGACGGGCGTGACTGTGACGAAGGGGCAGTATGTGGCCGATTCGGACAACACTGGGAACTCAACCGGGCCGCACCTGCACTACTCGATCTCCCTTTTGTCCACTGATTATCAGACATGCCCCTTTTACAACGGCTGGTGGGAGAACGATGAGTTTTACTACGGCACCAGTTACCCATGCTTGGTCTATGTGGACTCGGGTTCGGGCGTGCTCAACTGCCGGGAGGGAAATTCCACGGGTTACAGCATCATCACTACGATTCCCGCTGGGACGCAATTGGTGGCGACTCAGCGGGGGCCGTCGGGGGCCAGTTGGTGGCGCGTCATGTTGCCGCTTCCGCCCTCCCGGGCCTACGAAAGCCGCACAGCGTCGGGTGCCCTTGCCGCCGGTTACAGCGAGTCGGGCTCGTGGCTCAACGACTCCCCGCGCTCAGCGGTGAGCGACGCGACAGACGACCCCAATCGGGTCACTCTGGTTGCCGCTGGCGCCCGTTCGTCCTCGTTCGGAGTGTCGGGTGATCCTGCGGATGCGGCGACTTTTACCTTCACCGCTCCCAACCAGCGCGGCAACTATGACATTTATGCCACTTGGCCCTCATCGGCCAATGCGGCGCGAGTCACATACCGAATCACTGACTCAAACGGGACGACCGACATTCTGGTGGACCAGAAACCCGCGCCGGTCAGCGCGGGCACGGGCGCGAAGGCGTCACCCTACGCAATCGCTTCGAATCCTTATGTGGCAAATCACACGACGGTGGGGGCGCCGGACGAATGGAACGCTTATTCGCCCGTCGGGGCCGGTCTTCCCGAGGAAGGTCCGGAAAACCTCTACCGGTTCGACCTGCGCACCACCAGCACCGTGACCGTCACCGTGGCCCACACGGGTTACCCCACGAAGGACATTGATATCCACCTGCTCACGGCGGCCGCACCCAACACCTGCATTCAGCGGGCCGACTGGACCTTCACGGCCTCGTCGCTGGCTCCGGGCACTTACTACATCGCTTGCGATTCCTACGGTGCAGGGGCGGCCGGCAACAATGCCGCGACAAACTATACACTGACCGTGACCTTCTCCGAGACGGAGCCGTTCCCGAACTCGTGGGTGCGATTGGGTACATTTTTCTTTGACCGCAACGCAGCCGGGTCGGTTCAGGTGCGCGAGGACTCGGTGACCGGCCGGGTGGACCCCGCGCAGAGCGCCAAGGTCGTGGCAGACGCCATCAAGGTTGTTCCGCGAATCACGCGGCGCTCGGGCTGGGTGAGCGATACGATTGCGACGCGAATCAACACAAGCATGACGACGGTCTCCAGCGTTGTCATCAAGACTGACAAGCGCGCCGACAACGACTCGGACATCATTGACGACTATGTCGAGGTCCCCGTGTATGCGAGTCCCGCCGCCGGCACGGTCAACACCTCGGCCATCGTGGCGAAAGTGGTCACCGGCCAGCGCTTTGTCTGCACGGGCCGGGCCGGCGACTGGTATAAGATTATGCTGACCGGCGCAGCAGATGCGGCCACAGGGTGGATCCTGGGCGACCATCTGATCGGATACCGCACGGACATAGTAGCCGGCGTTGACGACTGGACCCTCTATTGAAAGGAACAAACGCCACCGTCGGCGGTTGACACGACCGGGCCGCGCCGCAGTATCGCGCGCCGCGGCGCGATTGCGGACTGAAAGACATTGACGGGCGGAAACGGAATGCTCTCCTCAACATGGCTGGGGGTGCTATTGTTGCTGCCGTTTCTCGGCGGCGTAGCGGCCCTGTGCCTGCCATACGGTAATCCGGCTTGGGCGCGACGCATCGCCATGTTGGCCTGTGGCGGCGCGCTGGCCGTACTCGGCGGGCTGTCGGCAGGCTGGACACCTGAGGCCCCGCCGCGGTTGACGGCACCGTGGGTGCCGCAAATGGGTCTCGTGTGGTCGTTGTGGCTCGACGGCGCCGCTTTGTTCTGGGCGTGGCTGGTGCTGGGCATCGGATTTCTCGTCCTGCATTACGCCGGGCATTACATGGACCCTGCGGACGCGCCCCGGCGCTTCTATTCAGCCATGATTTTGTTTATCGGGGCGATGCTGGGGCTGGTCATCAGTGCCAATGTGCTGCTCATGGTTGTCTTCTGGGAAGTCACCTCCGTCTCTTCTTTTCTGCTCATCAGCCATTGGTCTGACCGCAAGGAGGCCATCGCCGGCGCACGGCGCGCGTTGCTGGTCACAGGACTCGGCGGGCTCTGCCTGATGGCGGGCGTCGCCGTGGTTTTCTGGATTCTCACGACTTTGCCGGGCGAGCCGTCGCTCGAGTGGGCGGACCTGTGGGCGCGCCGGGCTGAGATCATCGGTCCCCCCGCCGCATCCGTGGCGTTGGGTTTGATGCTAATCGGAGCATTCACCAAGAGTGCCCAGTTTCCATTCCATTTCTGGCTGCCGGGTGCCATGGAGGCGCCGACCCCTGTGTCGGCGCTGCTGCACGCCGCTACGATGGTCAAGGCGGGCATCTACCTGCTGGGGCGCATGTACCCCGTGTTCAGCGACATGCACCTTTGGATCATCGTGGCGGTGGCCGGCGTGTTGACCGTACTGATCGGGGGCTACGGTGCGCTGGTGGCGTACGACCTCAAACAATTGCTTGCGTGGTCCACAGTCAGCCAGTTGGGCCTGCTCACTTCATTCTACGGTTTCGGTGCCCAGCGCCTCAAGACGGGGAATTTGCTGGAATATGACCTGGCGCTGGTTCTGAGCCATGCGATGTTCAAGGGCGCCCTGTTTATGCTGGTGGGAGTCGTGGACCATGCCACTCACACGCGCGACTGGCGCCGCCTCGGCGGTCTCTGGCGCCGGATGCCGTGGACGGCGGCGATGACGGCGGCGGGATGCGCCTCGATGGCCGGCCTTCCGTTTACCTTCGGGTTCGTGGCCAAAAAACTTTGGCTCGGAGCAGGCGCCGGTGTTCAGGATATTTATGGATTGTTAGGTGAAATTCTGGTCTGGTTTTCCATCACCGGCAGTTTTTTCACCATGGCCTATTGCCTGCGGCTGGTGGTTCTGCCATTTTTGGGCCATGCGCGCGACGAGGGCGTGGCACGGCACGCGCACGAGGGTTCGTGGCGCATGCTGGCGGCGCCGGCGCTGCTGGTGACGCTCTGTGTTGTGGGTGGGCTGTATGTGCCGTCCATCAAGTCCGTTCTGGCCCGCACGGTTCATCCGGAATTCTTTTCGACGGAACAGCGTCATGTCATCGCATTTTTCAAGAGTGCCGACACGGCAGCGCTGATCAGTATGGTGACCTATTTTGTGGCCGGTCCGGTCCTGTTTCTTTTGTCGTTTCGGTTGGAGGCTTGGCACCGTCGGGCCGGGGAGCCGTCGCCTGTGCGCGTTGCGGGCGACTGGCTGCTCGGGCCGGGCTTGGAACGGCTGGCAGGTTGGACGCACCGCCTGGTGCAGTCGCCCTCGCTTCGCCGCCATTTGCGGGTCGTCCTTGTGTCGGCGGGCGCCATCCTGCTGGTGCCCCTGATCCGGGGCGGATGGCAGACGCCAGGGCAATCCGCCCCGGTTCCCCCGGACGGGCTGGCAGCCTTTCTCGTCGCGTGCACCGGCGTTTGCGTGGCCATCGTCATCTGGGCTCGCGATACGATGCATCGCCTGCTGTCGCTGGGGCTTATCGGGCTCGTCATGATGGCCTATTTTGTCGAGTATGAAGCGCCGGACCTGGCCATCACGATGGTGCTGGTGGAACTGGCAATTCTGCTCGTGTTCCTTTTCATGCTTCGGTATCTGGGTGCGTCAACGCCTCCGCGGCGCAGGCTGCCCGAAAGGCTCCTCAGCGGCGGCATTGCCGCCGGGTTCGCCGCGCTCATGGCTGTCATGACCTATTATGGCTCCGTGTCGCCTGAAAAGCGCGTGCCGGTGGCCGCCGGGCAGGCGCTGCATGCCGACTACTATTTGACACACTCCAAGTACGCCCCTGAGCCCGGTGCGCACAAGGGCGGGGGTAACAATGTCGTCAATGTGATCCTCGTGGATTTTCGTGGATTCGACACCTTGGGCGAGATCACCGTGCTGGCGCTGGCCGTGTTAGGGGTTTCGGTTTTGTCCAGCCTCGGTATCCGGGCGCGTCACCGCGGACGGTTGGAGGGGCTGTTGCAGCAGGGTGATGCGGTCGAGCCGGCGGAGCAATTGCCCGGGCTAAAACCCTTTCTGAATTCGCGAATGGAGACCGGCCGCTCGATTATCATGCGACAGACGGCGCCCATCGTGGCCATCATTGCCCTGACTTTCAGCGGCGTACTTTTCGTTGCGGGACACAATGCCCCGGGCGGCGGTTTCATTGGGGGTCTTCTCGCCGCTGCCGCGGCTATCCCTTTCATCGTGAGTTCCAGGCCTGGCGAGCCGTACCCAGGCCGTATCGCCAATCCGGGCCGGTTGGTGCCCGTCGGCTTGCTGATTGCGGCCTTGACCGGAGTCGGTGCCATGGTCGCCGGCCACGAGTTCCTGCGCAGCGGCTATGCGGTTGTGCGCGTCCCCCTGGCGGGCGAAGTCGGCCTGTCCTCGGCCATGTTGTTTGACGCCGGAGTCTACATTTTGGTGGTCGGCACCGCTCTCGGTATCATCAAAGCCTTTGGTGTGGGGAGGCACTGATGCAACTGCTCACCGCGCTGCTGGTCTTCATACTGATTTCCGGCGGTTTATACCTTGTCATGCACCGCCACCTGCTCAACATCATCCTCGGTGTCGCCTTGCTCTCGCATGGCACGCTAATCTCTGTGCTTGCGTCCAGCGGGTGGAATGCAGACGGCTCTCCGCCGTTGCTGCCGGAAGAGGCCATGGTAAAAGTGGACGCAGGCGGTGTTGCGGTCGCTGTGTCGCGCGTAGATCCGGCGCAGTTTGTGGATCCGCTGCCGCAGGCGCTGATCCTCACGGCCATCGTGATCGGCTTCGGTGTCCTCAGTTTCCTGATGGTTCTGGTAGCCCGGGCGTTCGAGGCGACGGGTACGATGGAAGCAACCGAGCAGCGGGACGAGGCAGGCGAATGAACGCCTTGATATGGCCTGTCATCCTGCCGCTGTTGGCGGCCTGCGGGTGCCTGCTGGCGAAAAAGCGGCTGGCGGTGCAACGCTGGATTTCCGGATTAGCCGCGCACGCCATGCTGGTACTGGCCGTTTATCTGGGCTGGGTCGTGCGCAGCGGAGAGGTGGTCGTCCTGCGGGTGGGCGGCTGGCCGGGCACCTACGGAATCGTTCTGGCTGTGGATTTGTTTGCGGCCATCATGCTGGTGCTGGCTTCGCTCGTGCATGTAGCCACTTGGTGGCATGTGGCCGGCGGAGGGATGCGTGCTGCCGCTGAACTGCGCTCCTTTCATCCACTTTTCCTTCTGCTGACAGCAGGGGTGAACTGGGCCTTCGTGACCGGGGACTTGTTCAATCTATTTGTGGGATTTGAACTGATCCTGATGGCCAGTTATGTGCTGTTGGTGAAGGCGGGACACCCGGCCGCGCTGCGCGAGGGGATCAAGTTCGTCGTGCTCAACATTTTGGCCGGGGCCCTGTTCCTGATGGCGGCCGGAATCATCTACGGGCTTTACGGGACGCTCAATTTTGCCGACCTGGCCATCAAGTCGGCGGGTTCGGAGCAGCCCATGCTGGCCGTTGCGGCGGGCACGCTATTGTTTATCGTTTTT
>JAOAAY010000002.1 GCA_026418615.1 Candidatus Sumerlaeaceae bacterium
GGCTGCCATGGCTTATGCACGGGCGCTTGAGTTGGAACCGGCGGGGGCAAGGGGTTATACAAATCTGGGCGTGGCTTGCGAGCGGCTCGGGCGCTATCAATTTGCCGTCGAAATCTATGAACACGGCACGAGTTCGACGCTCCCTGATGCGGGTTTGTTGGGAAACTACGCCATGTTGCTCTATCGGGCTGGGCAGCGCGAACGCGCCCATGAGGTGGCGCGGGCGGCTGCGGCTCTCGATCCAAACCGCCCGCAGGTCGCGGCAGTTCTGGCCGCTGTGTCTGGCGAGGCGATCACATCGGGGCCTTTGGCGGCGGAATTGAGTCAACCCTTGAATGATTTGCGCTTCGGGGTGGCGCGTCCGTTGGCGGACCTGCTGGCGGCCGTGCGTGCGGCGGCCGGAAGCGGCTCTTGACAGCCCTGGCCGTCGGCGTCGGATATCCCCAAACTCTTCCCACGGGGGATTGGAACGATGATCAAATTGGCGGCGCGCGTGGCGAGCCTTTCCGAATCGGTGACCCTGGCCATCGATGCCAAAGCGAAAGCCATGAAATCGCAAGGCATTGATGTTGTCAATTTCGGCGCAGGCGAGCCCGACTTTGATACGCCGGCTCATATCAAAGAGGCGGCCAAAAAAGCCTTGGACGCCGGCAAGACGAAGTATGCCCCCGCCGCGGGACTCCCGGAACTCAAGGCGGCTCTTGCCGAGAAGTTCCAGCGCGACAACGGACTCTCGTACAAGCCCTCGCAAATCTCGGTGAATGTGGGCGGCAAACACTCGCTGTTCAACGCGATCATGGCCCTTGTGGACCGCGGGGATCAGGTCATCATTCCCGCCCCGTATTGGGTGAGTTACTATGAGATGGTCCATGCGGCCGAAGGGACGCCCGTCATTTTACCGGCGACCGCAGACGAGGATTTCAAAATTTCCCCCCAAGCCTTGGAGGCGGCCATCACGCCTCGCACGGTGGCCGTCATTCTCAATTCACCCAGTAATCCCACGGGCAGTGTCTACACGGCGGCCGAACTCGAGGCGTTAGCCGAGGTCATCATAAAGAAAGACATCGTTTGCATCAGTGACGAGTTATACGAATATCTGATTTACGACAATCTTGCGCATGTGAGTATCGCAGGGGTCCGGCCGGGGATGCTTGAACGCACGCTGGTTGTGAACGGCTTCTCCAAGGCCTACTCGATGACAGGCTGGCGTCTCGGGTATTGCGCCGGGCCGCAGCCTCTCATTGATGCCATCAATACTCTGCAAAGCCATAGCACTTCCAATGCGACGACCTTTTGCCAGTGGGCCGCTCTCGAGGCGCTCAAGGGATCGCAGGAGGATGTTCAGAAGATGAAGGCTGCGTTCGACCAGCGGCGCAAACTGCTGGTCGAGGGACTGCGCGGGATTCCCGGTGTGAAATGTACCATGCCTGCCGGCGCATTCTACGCGTTCCCCGACATGAGCGCTTTCCACGGGCGCAAGACGCCGGATGGCAAAGTTATTGGCGATTCGTTGCAACTGGCCGAGTATGTCCTGGAGGACGCCAAGGTGGGTATCGTCCCGGGTGCGGCTTTCGGCGCGGATGCGCATCAGCGCTTCTCGTACGCGACCTCCAACGAGAATATAGAAAAAGGTTTGGGGCGTCTGAAGGAGTCGCTGGCGAAACTCGTGTGAGGGCGTCGTGAATAGCCCGCCCGTGGTGTGTTACAGGGGCGATTGGCAAGTGTGCGTGCCGGGGTAGCTCAGTTGGTAGAGCAGAGGACTGAAAATCCTCGTGTCGGCGGTTCGATTCCGTCCCCCGGCACCATGTTTTTCCCGGTGTCTTGCACCCGCACCCGTTGCCGCCGACGATCCCCCCGTGCGTTTGCTGTTGAACGCATGGTGCCTCCGCCCATTGTGACTGGGTATTGAACGCATCAGAGCGGTCGAGAGGTGTTGTGATGGAACAGGGTAAGCCGGTGCTTGCCGGTCTGCGGGCGGCAGCCGTTGTTGCGATGGGATTGATGTTCGTGTTGGGCACTTCTGCGGGTCGCGCGCAGGACAAGGAGATTAGCATCTTTACGATGCAACTTAAGCCCATGTATACTGAATACATGGAAGACTTGTTCCGCCGGTTTGAGGCGAAGCATCCCGGCGTGAAGGTCAAATGGCTTGATTACCCGGCACAGGGCTATGAGACGAAACTGTTGTCACTGATTGTGAGCAATCAGGCGCCTGATGTCCTGAACCTGTCGTTCCAGTACATGCTGACGCTCAACGACCGCGGGCTTATCATGCAACTCGATGACCGCCTGACCTCAGAGCAAAAGGGGCAGTATGTGCAGGCAGTGCTCAAGGAGGGCTGCACGATCAACGGCCAACTGCGGTCGCTTCCCTGGTATCTGGCGACGGGCGTGCTCATGTACAACACCGAGATACTCGAAAAAGCCGGCTTGGATCCATCCAAACCTCCGACGACAAACGAGGAACTCTTTTCCATGTGCCGGACCATCAAGGAAAAGACCGGCGTGTTCGGCTTTCTGCCCACATTTACGGAGGACGGCGCTTTCAAAGCCCTGTTTGCGGGCGAAGGCGTGCCGCTGACGAATCCGGAAATGACGAAAGCGGCTTTCAACACGCCGGAGGGCATCCGGGTTGTCCACGAGTATAAAAAACTGTTTGATGAAGGTGTCATCCCACGCGAGTCAATGACAGCCGAGCATCGCCGGGCGATTGATTTGTACAAAAGCGGCCGCGTGGCTTTCCTCCCGTCCGGCCCGCAGTTTCTTCTTATCGTGAAGAACGAGGCACCGGATGTTTACGCCCGGACTGGCGTGGGGTTCCAGATCCCGGTGAAGGGGTCGGGCAAGTATGCGGTGGACATGCAGAACCTGGCCATTTATGAAAAAACGCCTCATCCAAAGGAGGCGCTGGATCTCGCGCTCTGGGTCACAAATGCGGAAAACCAATTGGCGTTCTGCCGGTTGGTCACTATTTTCCCGTCAGTGGAGGCGGCTTTGGCGGATCCGTATTTCTCCTCCCCCGGGACGACGCCCGAGGACAAGGCGCGTTACATCGGGGCCCAGCAACTGCGCAATCCGACAGTCCTGTTGCCGCCGCTGCCCAAGTTGTCCCAGTTGAACAAGGTTTTCAACGACATGGCGCGGCAGGTGATGCTGCGCAATGTGCCCGTCGAAAAGGCGGTGGCTGAGGCGGAAGCCAAATGGAACGAAATCCTGGCCAAGTGACTGCCATCCCATGACAATCTTGTCTTTGGCCATGAACGGAGCAGCGTAACTCGAATGGCTCGGCTGGGTACAAAGTGGCGCTACACGGGGCTGGCGTATCTTTTTCTGGCGCCCGCTCTGTTGCTCCTGATCACTTTTGTTCTGTACCCCGTGATGCAAGGCTTCCGGCTGTCGTTCTTCCAGTACGATCCATACACGCAATCGGGTGAGTACCTCGGCTTGGAGAATTATCGCAGGATGTGGAGCGATCCGGAGTTCAGGGTCGCACTGCTCAACTCGTTCCGCTATTTGATCGTTGTTCCGATCATCATCGTATTGTCGCTGGCCCTCGCTGTGCTTGTTGAACCGCTGATTCCGGGCATTCATTTTTTCCGTGCGGCTTACTACATTCCGGTCGTCACCACGATGGTGGTGGTAGGCATCACTTGGCGTTTTATCTTTAGCGAGGATGACGGCCTGCTCAACATGCTCCTGTCGCGCTGGGGCGTGATAGAATCGGCGATCCCGTGGATGACCAACCATCGGCTGGTGCTGGGCACAGTCATGATGGTTACGATTTGGAAAGGTCTGGGGTATTACATGGTGGTTTTCATTGCGGCGCTGCGTTCGATCCCTGTGGAACTGATTGAGGCAGCGATCGTGGACGGTGCGCGGCCCCGGCAGTTGTTCTGGCGGGTGAAACTTCCGCTGTTATGGCCGGCCATTACGCTGGTCGGTGTCATCTCGTCCATCTCAGCCCTGCAGGTGTTTGATGAGATTTTCGTCATGACAGGGGGCAAGATCCGCGAGGCGATCACGCTGGTCTATTATATTTATGAAACCGGCTTTGATGCCAAGATCGGGCCGCAGGACTACGGCTATGCCAGTGCCATGTCCGTGGTTCTGTTTCTCATTCTTGTCGCGTTCACGGCGTTAAATTTGTTTCTCATGAAGCGGGGCGGCTATGGGGGCGAGTGACCGGCGCCTGCAACTGTACCGCATGCACCGCGGCGGTGGCGACGCCGCGGACCGGATTCGCATGGCAGTGCGGTATGCGGTCATGGTGCTGGTTGCATTGTTCATGCTTGGCCCGTTTGCCTGGCTGCTGTATTTAAGCGTTCGGATGCAGGGTAACATCTACTCCTGGCCGGCGGACTGGGGCGAGTTTTCGCTGAACAGTTATGCCGTCGTGTGGCAGAATTTTCCGATTGGTTCCGCCTTCCGAAACAGTATTCTGGTGGCTTTGGGGCAGGTCGTTCTGGTTGTTCTTGTGGCCAGCCTGGCCGCCTACCCTCTGGCGCGTTACGACTTTTACGGCCGCGACACGACATTTCTCCTCATCCTGTCCACTCTCATGGTCCCCTTTCAATTGTACCTGATTCCGTTGTATGTTTTTGTGACCAAAACCCTGCAGTTGAACAATTCGTTGATTGGAGTCGTGCTGCCGTTCGGGTGCAGTGTGTTTGGCATTTATCTGATCCGTCAGTTTTACGCGACTGTGCCGCGAGACATGGAGGAGGCTGCGCGCGTGGACGGCGCGGGGGAGTTTCGAGTCTGGTGGCAGGTCATGCTTCCGCTGACAAAGCCTGCGGTGGCGACGCTCGCCGTGTTCACCCTCGTGGCCAGTTGGAGCAACTTCTTGTGGCCGCTGATCATCCTGCAAGACGAGGCGAAGTGGACACTGCCGGTGGCTCTTGCAACCCTGACGGGGGCTTTTGTGGATCGTATCAGTTATCTGGCAGCAGGTTCTGTTATCGCGATTGCGCCTGTGATTGTCTTCTTCCTCGTGCTCCAGCGGTGGTTCCTCGGCGGAATGACCGTGGGGGCAGTCAAGGGGTAGAGGGGCTGGGCGGCGTAGTTGCCCTGTCGGCGGGCGGCGCGGGTCTTCCGGGGCGCAGGATGGCGACATCGGGCGGCAGATGAAAAACATCGAAGGTGAGTGCGCGTCGCGGAATGCCTTCGTTGACCGCGAGCGACCAGTAATACCATGTCTCCCGCAAGACGAGGCGGCCGTTCTGGTCGAATTCCTGCCGGTGGCGACGCGCAGGAACCCATGTGCCGTCCTTCGTGTGGCCGACCACGATTTGCGTGCGAACGCGCTGGCGGCCGTTTTTGATGACTCCGATTTCCTCCGTGAGGTAACCGCGGGCTGGATTCACGATGTAATACACCAGGTCGCGGGGATGCGCCGGATTGGAAAACTCGATTCGCATGAGGGCATACCCGTTCGCCGTGAACTCCGTCACCCGCGGCGGTCGTGCCATGTCGCCAGTGGCGGCGTTTAGCATGGAGAGACGCACGCGCTCATCGCCGAGGATCCGCGGATGAAAGGCGACGAGCGGGTTGTTTTCGTGAACGGCAGGATTGTAGGGTAGCGCCATGACCGTGGGGCTTGTGCCGCCTTCCGGAAGTCCAATCATGTAAACCGTATCGCTTACCACGAGTGCAGCGGCAAGCACCTCCCGCCAGTTGAGTGGTGCTGAACGGGATGGCAGCGGAGGAACCTCGTTCCACGCCTGAATCAGGGTGACGCTGTCGTCGCCCTCCAAGGCGAAGAAGACCACGCGGCTGACACGCTCCATGGCGCCGCCGGTTGTCAGTCGCTCTTCGCGCCAGACAGCCTCACCGACGGCGTTTCGGATGCGCGCGTAAGACTCGCGCTGGCGCTCCACAATCTGGGCCACGGTCATCGTGCTTTCCCGCCCGGATTGTGGCATCGGGATGGGCCGCTGTGCGCTGGCTGCAGCGGCAAGCAGACATACGGCCGCCGCAGCGGCTAGCCGCCGAATGACGCTCCAAATGGAGGTACTCTCCGTCCTCATAGCGTTCAGTGTCGCCCCGTTGCGATCCGCACCGTCAAAGGGATTTGTCCGGCATCTTGCGCGCCAGCAGCATGATCGGAAGCCGTCCTGTCGTTGTCGCGCGTATCTTTTGAAAGTGGCGTTCGACCAGAGCCCAGTACGATGCTGGACGCACTTGGCCATAGAAACCTGTGACGAACCAGATGCGGTCATCAGACGCGAGGGCAGCAGCCAGCCCTTCTTCGGAAGCGCTCGACAGCAGGCGCCCGTCGCCGGCGTCAATCCAGCGGGGGACAGCCTCGGCGGGAATCCCTGCCGCGCCCGCGTAGGCACGGACAATTTCGAGATCCGAATTCGGGCCGCACAGGATCAGGTCTCCGGCTTGATAGTCGGCCGCAAGTTGGCGAATGGCGTTGCGCCAGTCATGCATGGGGAGTGTGGCGTGTCGCAGGGCAAAAGGAAACGCAGCGATGCCAATCAGGCATACTCCCGTGGCCAATACGCGGTACGCAAAACGCTCACCGATCCGCTGCGAAAGGCAACGCAAGGCGGGTCGAGTCGAGAGCCCAAGCAATAACAAAAAAGCCATCTGTGCCGGAAATAAGTGACGAGGTGCCAGAAAAAACCTGTTAGCAAACCCAACGGCAAGGATTCCGGAGAAAGCCAGAGCGAGCCACACCGCGCGCACCGGGACCGGAGGCTTGCGCCTTATGCAACATCGTCCCAGCACCATAAGCAGGACAGTCAGTGCCACCAACGCGATGGTGCCATCCTGATGGAGTTCGCGCATAGCGTTCAGGAGTTGGGAGACGGCATCGAGTGCCCCGCGCGATGCGGGCATCGTATTGGGAGTGGCGGCCAATCCCGGCAGCCAGAAAGCAAACCATAGGGCTGTCGCCGTCCCGATGGCGAAACCGATAGACAACACCCCGCAGCGTCGTGCCCGGCCGGCCAAGCCACTGCCAGTCGCCGCCGCAATCAGACAGGCCGTCACCCAGACCAGTGATACGACATTGACTAATACCATTGTAATTCCCGAGACGGCTGCGAGAGTCCACCAAGCCCATGCGACGCGGCCTCGTCGTCGCCGGGCGGTCAAGGCTCCCCGGACCAGCGCCGTCAAATGAAGAAATCCCAGCAATAACGCCCAAGCATATCCACGGGGTGTTGTGCCGTAGTCCACCATGGCGGGCATGATCGCATACCCGGCCGCCATGACGACTGCACCCGCAGAAGAGCCTGCGATGTGGCGGCCGCAAGCCATGAGAAGCACGAGAGTCAGGATGGCCGCTGCTATGGGCGGTAGGCGCATCCAGAATTCGCCGCCCATCGGTTCGGCCCTTCCGGCAAAAAAACCGTCCAACAGATAAGCAGCGGGTCCGGGGCCGGAATCGTGCCGGCAGAAAGCCAGGATACTGGTGAACGGTGGACGCTGTTGCTCAAAAGAATCGGAGTTGTATAGCGGCAGCCGGGCCACATCCCGCGCGATCAACTCGTCAATCCACCAACTGCGCCCGGGCAAAGAGGCGGAGCGTATGATGAGAGCGGCAAGCAGCAGGAAAAGGGCGATCGCGGTGCGTTGTTGCGCGCCAGCGCGCACCGTCAGGCACCCTGCTGCCGGCGGTACCATTCGACTGTACGGCGGAGTCCCTCGTGGAAGTCTACGCCGACCGAGTATCCAAGCGACTTCTCAGCCTCGGAGATGTCCGCAAGCGAATGGCGCACATCCCCCTTACGAGGCGGAGCAAACACAGGCTCAATAGTTGTGCCTAGGATTTCATTGATCGCCCTGAGCAGGTCGAGGAGCGAATACGACCGGCCGCATGCAATGTTGAAGACGCGTCCGGCCACGCCCGGTGCAGTTGCGGCGAGGATGTTGGCGCGGATGTTGTTCTCCACATAAGTGAAATCGCGCGACTGAGTGCCGTCGCCATAAATGGTTGGGCGTTCACCGCGCAAGCATTTCGTGATAAATCTTGGAATGACCGCACTGTACTCGGAGTTCGGATCCTGCCGGGGGCCGAAAACATTGAAGTAGCGCAGTGAAACGGTTTCCAGCCCATAGCACTCGGTGAAGGCCTGCAGGTAGAACTCGGCCGCGAGTTTGGACGCAGCGTACGGCGATTTAGGCATGGGCAGAAGGGTTTCCTTTTTCACCAGCACAGGCTGGTCGCCGTAAGCGGACGATGACGCCGCGTACACCACTCGCTTCACGCCTTTTCGACGCGCGGCATCGAGGAGCGCAACTGTGCCGTCCACATTGGCAGCGTTGGAGCGAATCGGATCGTCCACGCTGCGTTGCACGCTGGGGATGGCAGCCTGATGTAAAATATAATCCACGCCTTCCACGGCGGCATCAAGGGCGCGGGGGTCGAGGAGGCTGCCGCGGATAAATTCCACGCGGTCGGCGAAACCCGTGAGGTTGGATTCGTTACCGGTCGACAGGTCGTCCAAAATCCTTACCTGCTCGCCGAGAGAGACCAAATGCTCGGCAATGTTGGAACCTATGAAACCACAGCCTCCAGTAACGAGATAGAGAGCCATCGGGGGTTGAGTCGGTCCTCTCTCAGAAAATGTGCCAGCGCAGTTTGTGAGGCGGTCGGCTCACTCGCAAGCGCAACCAACGCGGCCGTGCGCGGGATTTTTGATTGAGAACTGCAGCGCCCTGCGGGCGCAATATCTCCGCGCGCGGGCATGCCGCGCACACAGAGAAATCGGAGGTTTCTGTGATGAGAAGCGTCAAGATCCGTGCGCTGGGAGCGTGTTTACTCGCAGTCACCTTGATTCAGGCTGCTGCTGCCGCCCCGGAGCCGTCACCGCGTCAGCGCGCTGTTCGGCTTGGTGGAAAAGGAGTAACCGATCCGGAGATTGCGATCCGGGCTTGGAGCGTGAAGCCGAAGGCCGGCGAGACGACCGCTGCGATGACCGCGCGGGTCCGCAAGGATTTGGGAAAACTGCTGGCGAGCGATTTGTCCACGCTAAACTATGACAGCGATTACTGGCGTCTGTTGCGCTACCTTCGCGAATATCCGTGGGAGAAAATGCCTGCTCGGTGGAAACAGTGGTATCTTGAGAAGCAGCCTAACCTGATGTTGACCGAAGCGCAGCGCAAAACGCTCTTCGAACAGGCGCAGAAAAAGCGCATCTTCGAGATGACGCCGAAAGAATTGGATGTTTATCTCGGCGATACTTTTGCCGCCATCCCCGACCTGCGCGCCCGCGTTGTGCACTACGCACGGAAAAATCTTGGCCAACCCTATAACATGTATCTACTGGGCGAATTCCCGTACGAACTCTACGACCCGCAACCTTTGTTCGACCTCTCTCACGGCGACTGTGTCGTTTTTTCCGAACACATTTACGCCATGGCGCTCAGCCGCAACTGGAAGGAGTTCTTCGCTAATCTTTTGCGCCTTCGGTACAAAGACGGTCAGATCGGTCTGACAACGCGGAACCATTACACCGAGGCGGACTGGAACAAGAACAACTCATGGTTGATCCGTGATGTGACCTCGGAACTGGGCGCAACCACCGTCAGCACCTACCGCGAAAAGATCGATCGGGCTTCGTTCTTTGGCAAATTTGGGATTGGCAAAGAGTTCAAGGTCGAGATGCTGGAGGATACCTATATTCCGGCGGAAGCCGTACCGGGCGTTCTGGCGAAACTTGAAGACGGGGATTTCGTCAATGTTGTGCGCGGCATTGGCGACGGGGTGTGGGTCGGACATGTTGGCCTGATTGGTCACGGCCCTGATGGAACCGTGAACTTCATCCATTCGGTCAGCCCCAAATCAGTCGAACAGCCGCTGCTCGAGTACCTCGAAACCAATGTCAGGAAGAACCGTGAGCGGGCCCGCAAGGGACAGGCGCAGTTTCTCGGATTCAAGTTTCATCGGTTGCGCGCTGAGGAATTGCAGGCTCAGATTGCTGGCACACCGGTTCCGGAATAACCCAAGGCAGTGGCGCATTGAGCGCCGCGGTGCCGGCAGCCGCAAAAGGATCTGACATAGGTCACACGCTCGATGGCCTGAGCCTTCTGTCCGTATGCCGGCTGTCCGGCCTCTGCGTGCGATGTTCGATGACTGTAGAGGTCGCCGATTAGTTGAGACGCCGCCCACCGCGCACTTGCGCTAGGCCTGCCTGCCACGCTGGAACATTCCGGTTTCCAGCCACTAACATTTTGTTTACATCAGGCGTGAACGCAAAGTGCTGCGCTTGCCGGTTTTGGGTGCGGCCGAGCCGGACCGCGCACTTGCGGGCTGGTTGGCCTCGCCTCTTTTCTGGACAGGCGTGTGTGACGGGTGGATGTAAGCGCTATCACCTCAGTGCGAAAGGGGCCGGTCATGGACAAAAAGAAGACCGTCGCATCAAAGCGCGGCATTCGGGTTGGCATTCTCTCGTTTGGCGATGGGCGCTCGTTTCTTCAGGAACCGCTCAAGGAGGTCAACGCACGATTCCTTCAGGCGCTGGCTCAGAGACTCCAAGACGACGGATTTGATGTTGTCACCGGCTCCGAGGTCGTGTGGCAGAACGACATTGCTGTGCGCGAAGGGCGCCGCATGGCCGCCGAAGCGGTGGACGCTGTCATATTTAATTTTAGCGTGTGGGCGTGGCCGCAGTATGCGCGGGTGGCCGCGCAGTTCTGTCCCCAGCCGATCCTGATGTTTTCCAATGTGAATCCGCAATACCCCGGGTTGGTCGGCATGCTGGCAAACGCCGGATCTCTTGATCAGGTCGGGATCAAGTTTTACAAAACTTTCGGCGACATCGCCGATGATGCGGTGCTTGCGCGAGTGCGGACGAATTTGCTCGCCATCGCGGCTGCCAACCGCTTGCGCGGGATGACCTACGCGCTCATTGGCGGTCGGTCTCTCGGCATTGACACAGCCGTCGCTGATCCGGCGTTGTGGATGGAGAAGTTCGGGATTGATGTGGACCACATTGACCAGATGGAACTGGTGCGGCGCGCTGACAACGAGTTGGTTTCGAAATCGAGCCGCATTCCGGCAGCCCTGGAGTACCTGAAGAAGCATCTGCGAAAAATCCATTGGACGCCGCCCGATGCCGCCATGCGCCTCACGGAGGAATTGTTGCGCCGACAACTTGGCATGTACTATGCCGCCCGCGACCTGTGCGCCGAGTTCAAGTATGACTTTTGCGGCATCAAGGGGCAGCGCGAACTGACCGAGCATTACGCCACGGCCGATGTTGCGGAGGCGTTTTTGAACGACCCGTACGGGCCGGAAGGAGAGCCGCACGAGCCCATCGTGTGCTCGACGGAGGCGGACATGGATGCCGCGCTGACCATGCAGGTCTTCAAGTTGCTCGCGGCCACACCTGTTTTGTTTGCCGATGTTCGCCATTATCATGCAGATCTCGGTGTGTGGGACCTGTGCAACAGCGGCGAGCATGCGACTTATTTTGCTGCAAAATCTTTTGATCCGGTCGAGAATCTGGCCAAAACCGAATTCCGGCCGGAGGGTTTTTACTTCCCGGCCGGCGGTGCGGCGGTGTACCACATTGCTGCGCCGGGGCGGGTCACGCTTGCGCGACTCACCCGGTCGGGCGCGACAAACCGTTACCGGATGGCTATCGTTCCCGGCGAGTTTGTGACCTTTGGCGCTGCACGCGATGAGGAACTGGCTTGTAGCGTGCAGGATAACTGGCCACATGCCTTTGCAAAGTTTGATTGCGCTCCGGAGGACTTCATCAACGGCTTTCACTGCAACCATATTCACGGCGTTTACGGCGACTGGGTCGAGGAACTCATTGCCTTCTGCGACATCAAAGGAATAGACTGGGAACTGCTTGGCTGAGGGCTCTTCGTCGCATGACCTCCGCGAGCGCCGCAAGGGTGTGGCGTATGCGGTGCTCGCGTTTACCTGGTGGGGATTGATGCCGCTTTATTTCAAGGCGGTCATCCATGTGGAGCCGATGGAGGTGCTGGCTCACCGGGTGGTCTGGGCACTCGTTTTCTCAGGACTTCTCATGACGATGTCGGGCCGTTGGTCTGCCAGCCTGGCGGCCCTGCGGGGTGTCCGTCCGGTGCTCATGCTAAGTGCCTCGTCAGCGCTTCTGGCCGTCAATTGGGGCATCTTCATCTGGGCCGTGGGGCAGAAGCGTGTCATGGAGACAAGTTTTGGTTATTACATTAATCCCCTTGTCAGTATGTTGCTCGGTGTCGTGTTCCTTCGCGAACGGCTGGACCGGCTTCAGGGTTTCGCCGTCTTGCTGGCCGCAACGGGGATGTCTGTCCTGGCGTGGCACCTAGGCGGGTTTCCGTGGATTTCGATTACTCTGGCACTGACTTTCGGTTTGTATGGGTTACTTCGTAAAACGGTGCCGGTGGATTCGCTGGCGGGCCTGACCTTCGAATGCGTAGTCCTGCTGCCGGTTGCGGCGGGGTATCTGGGGTGGCGCATTCAGGCCGGGACAGACTGGTTTACGCATGCCGGCTGGCACACGACGGTCCTGCTCATTGCGGCGGGACCTGCGACGGCGCTGCCGCTGATCTGGTTTGGAAGCGCCGCGCGACGCATTCGCCTCGTCACAGTGGGATTCCTCCAGTACATTGGCCCGACACTGACCTTTTCACTGGCCGTGCTCGTGTTCCGCGAGCCCTTTTCGCAGGCGCACCTGATGACAACATGTTTCATAGCACTCGCGATAACCGTCTTTTCCTGGTCTGTCATGCGGACGGTCCGCGAGGAGGCGCTCCCTGCCTCAGCCCGTCCTGTCGCGCCTGAGATCTGAAGGTGCGCGTTATTCGGCAAAGAGTGCGTCCACGAACTCCTGCGCAGAAAAATCGCGGAGGTCCTCGACGCCCTCGCCGACGCCGATCTTGAGCACGGGGATGTCAAAGAGATTGCGGATTCCGATGAGGACGCCGCCTTTTGCGGTCCCGTCAAGTTTGGTCATGATGAGTCCCGTGACGGGGAGGGCTTCGGTGAAAACGCGCGCTTGAGAGATGGCATTTTGGCCCGTCGTGGCATCCAGGACAAGCAGTGTATCATGCGGCGCCGTGGGGTCCACCTTGCGGATGACACGCACCACCTTTTTCAATTCCTCCATAAGGTTTGTCTTCGTGTGCAGTCGGCCGGCCGTGTCGATCAGCAGAACATCGTACCCTCCGTCGCGAGCCTTCTCCATGGCGTCGTAACACAAGCCGGACGGGTCGGCGCCCATGTCGCGTTTCACAATGGCTGCACCGGTTCGCGAGGCCCAGATGTCAAGTTGCTCAATGGCGGCCGCCCGGAATGTGTCCCCGGCGGCGAGCATGACTTTCAGCCCAGCCTCGCGCATCTCCGCAGCCAGTTTGCCAATGGTGGTTGTCTTGCCGGTGCCGTTCACTCCCACCACGAGAATCACATGAGGGCGATGCGCGCCGATCGTAAGCGTGCGCTGGCCGCGCTCGACAATGGAGAGCAACTCCTTTTTGAAGACTTCGAGCAGTTCGTCCGGTGTTGCACCGCGGGCTTCAAACTCTTTCATGCGCTCGACGATCGACATCGAGGTCTCGGCGCCAAGATCGGCCCGGATGAGGATCTCCTCGATGCGCTCGATGAGATTGTCATCCACCTTGGAGGCGGCCTTCACTGCGGCTTTGATTTGACCGATGAAATGGTTTTTTGTTTTTTGGATTCGCTCGGAGAGAGCCGCGCGGATGCGGCCAAAGAATCCCGGACGAGCCCCGGCGGTCTCTTGGTCTTGTTGGATCTCTGCCGTCGTCGGCTCGGACGGCTGCGCCTCCCCCGCCGAGGCATTGGTTATCTCTGTGTCGGGGGCGGAAGATTCGGAACCCGGTTTCTGCAACTCCGTGCTTGATTCCTTGCGTTTCCAGAAAAAGGCCATCATTGATTTTGCAACCCCACGGATCAGCGCGTCGCGGCTCAGCCCGTTTTCAGGCGAATCTTCCGCTCGGCGCAAATGTCTCGTCGTACAGCGTCACTCAGTTTACCTAACGGAGAATCGAATGTTCCTGCTGCGAGTTCTGGTTTTGGCCTGCTGCCTGATCTTCTGGATACTGTCGCCCGTATGTGCGCAGGAGATTCCGGCGGGAGACACGAAGGGTTTGTACGGCTTGCCGGTTGGCGCGCAGGTAGAATTTGAAACTTCGGCAAGCGCGAGCCTGCCCGGCCGGGACGGGAGTCTCGTGCCGGCCAGCGGCACCATCATATCGTCTTTTACGGTGCTGAGGGTTGACGGGGGGATTCGGACGATGCTGGCGAGCGTACAAACCAGCGGTTTGCAAACGGACGATGTGTCATCGCCGTCCTCGCCTGCGCGTCATACCTTTACCTTCGAGATCACGGCTGAGGGCGAGATTGGCCGTTTTGCTGGACGCTATGGTACGCCGTTTCCCGGCTGGAGTCCAGAAATACTATTTCCCATGATTCCTGAAACTTCCGGGTCGAAAATCACCCTGCCGCTTCCGCCGCTAAATGCGTCTTTTACCACGACGGCGTCGCGCGAGACGCAAGACGGGGCTGTTGTCGTGAGTGCCCGGGTCGCCGACGCCCAGCCGGCT
Organism: Candidatus Sumerlaeaceae bacterium; assembly: GCA_026418615.1. Lineage (GTDB taxonomy): Bacteria > Sumerlaeota > Sumerlaeia > Sumerlaeales > Sumerlaeaceae > JAOAAY01. The sequence continues at coordinate 14,533 of JAOAAY010000002.1, forward strand.
TTCGGCGGGCAACTGACCGTCAAGGATTATCAATGGCAATGTGAGTATGAGTCATCGGCCAGCACCTTGCGGTCCTCGCGTCTGAAGGTATGTCTTTCCGTCGCAGGGCCGGAGGAAAAAGAACTGGAGATGAACTTGGCGTATGAAACACGCCGTGTCAGCCAACGGCTTTTGCAACCTGCCACAATAGCCGCGCTTCAGTCCGACGCTGCAGCCGGGATCGCCATTATTAATCAACTTCAGTCCGGCCGCGGCGGACCCGGCGATACCGAAGCCGTCAAGGCGATTGAGGCTTACTTGGAGAAGCATCCGTCCGGCGAGTTTGCGCCGCTGTTTGGCAATCTGCTCTCTGAACTGAAAACCCAGGAGGAACTGCAAAAGAATTTCGCGAAACTCCAGCCCGGATCACCCGCGCCGGATTTCCAAGCCACGAGCATAGATGGCGAACCCGTCCGTCTGGCGGATTACCGCGGGAAGGTCGTGTTGCTGGACTTTTGGGCTTCCTGGTGTCCCCCGTGTGTCGCATCCATGCCGAAGTTGAAGCGGTTATACGAACAATTCTCGGCAAAAGGTTTTGAAATCATCTGCATCAGTGCAGATCACGACGAGCAGGTCCTGCGCCGCTTTGTCGAACGGATGGATCTTCCCTGGAAACAAGTCTGGGTCCCCGAGCCAACCCCTGGCACGGTCAGGTACGAGTACGGTGTCACCAAGTTTCCCACCCTCGTTCTCATTGGCCGTGATGGAATCATTCGAGGCGTAGACTTGGACGGAGAAGAGTTGGAAAAGGCTATTTCCTCTCTGCTGGAATAGACGCTTTGCCTTTCATGCGACCTCGAACAGTTTGATTCGCGAGGTGGCGCCCCGTTTGAGTGTGATGCTGCCGGCAGACACACGAAGCGTTTTGGCCAGCAGCCGCCGCACAGCCTCATTGGCTGCACCGCGATCGGGCGCTGCTGTGGTCCAGATGTCGAAGCCGCCGTCCGCCGCGGGCTCCACACGATCGCGCGAAGCCCGGGGGTGAACCCGGACACGGATAAGGCGGCTCATGGGGCGTCCGGCGCGCGGGGGATTGAGGTCATGCGAAGCAACTCGCTCAGGCAGTAAAAATGTTCGAAGTGGTCCTGAGTCGTCATGCCAGCGTATCCGAGTATGTGCAGACCGCCTTTGTCAGCCCGATAGAGCAAGCGCTGCCCGCATCTGTTGACGCTGCATGTCTCGTGCCGGGCGGCTCCGGTCTCGCGGATCAGGTGTGCAGCGGCCAGTGTCGTCTTGTTGCCACGGTGTTTTTCCTCGGGTGGGTACAGGTGGCTGAATATCAGGCGCACATCGCCCGCTGTGGCCGCGCGCCGTGCGAGCCGTGTAAATGGTTCAATCTCCGCTGTCGCCAGGGAGCCATCTGCCAGCAAAGGCGCGTACAGGGAATCTGCCAGAACCACATCGGAGATCATCCTGTCGTACGCCCCGTGTCTCAGAATTTCGCGGATGGCAGCATATCCTCCGCTGAAGGACGCGAGACACAGCCGGCCAAGGGGGCGGGTCGTGACGCCTTCGTCGGCCAAGGTCTGCGCGATCTGGCGCAGGACCTGAGCCAGTATCTCCGGATCCCGAAAAACATTGGCGTAGTCCTGCAAACTGACGGACAAAAGAACAGCATTGAGGCCGGAGTCATAAAAATTCTGCTCAGCGCACCATGCGGCACCATGAAAGAACACAACGACATCCGTCGCGGTTGTGACCGCGGGGTCGAAATGGGCGGGAACATAGAGGGGACCGAGTGAGGCGCTGAGGTGTCGCCCGGGGACTTCGCGGCGCGGCGGCGCGATCGGGCCGCTGACAGCCGGCGGTTGGACCGCAGGAGTTTCCGTGGTGTCCTCCGTTGCGGCGGCGGCAATGCTTGTCGCAAGCATCAGCGCAAGAAGAGGGCGCATTATTTGCCGATGCAAAAGTTGCTGAATACGCGGTCAAGAATTTCCTCGCTCGCCCCGTTGCCGGTAATCTCGCCGAGGCTCCGAAGTGCGCCCCGCAGGTCTACCATGACCAGATCACCCGAGAGGCCGGCCGCGAGAGCCTCGGTGGCGTGTCCAAGGCTGTTGATAGCCGCCTCCAGACACGCCGCATGGCGTGCGCTGGTGACCACGACTTCACCCGGTTCCGGCTCGCAGGCGAAATGATTGCTCACCAGTTTTTCCAAATTCCCCAATCCTGATCGGGTCACAGTGGATGTAAAAACCGTATTCATATCCGCCTTGCAGTTCGCGGGCGGTGTGTCGTGCGGCAGGTCGCATTTGTTCATGACCCGGATGACAGGGATGCCCTCGGGTATGACAGGCAACGGCATAGGGGGAAGGGAGGAGGAACTATCAATGACATGCAGAATCATGTCGGCAGTCGCGAGTGCCTCGGCCGTGCGCTGGATTCCCAACTGTTCGATCATGTCGGCGTCCTCGCGCAGTCCGGCGGTGTCAACGAGGGTCACCGCAATCCCTGCCATGTCCACCGTGGACTCGATCGTGTCGCGCGTGGTACCGGGATGAGGGGTGACAATGGCCCGTTCGCGGCCCACGAGGGCATTAAAGAGACTCGACTTGCCTGCGTTCGGCGCCCCGGCGATCACGACGCGGACGCCGGACCGCGCCCATCGCCCGCGCTTGTAGGAATCGAGAAGGTGCAAACAATCGTTGCGCGCCGCGCAAACAACCTCCAGCCAGCGCGCGCTGTCTGTGGCCGGGATTTCTTCCTCGGGAAAGTCCAAGTTTGCTTCGATGTGTGCAGCAAGGTCGAGAAGTCGCGAGCGAACGGTCTCGATTGCGGCGGAAAGGTCGCCATCCAGTTGGCGCAGTGCGGCGCGGCGTGAAGCAGCCGTCTGGGCCGCAATCAGATCGGCGACCGCTTCGGCCCGCGCAAGATCCATGCGTCCGTTCAAGACTGCGCGGCGTGTGAACTCGCCGGGTGCTGCGAGACGCGCCCCTGCACGCAGGCAGGCATCAAGCAATTCGGCGACCACCGCCGGGCTGCCGTGCACCTGAAACTCGGCCATGTCTTCACCCGTGTAGGAATGCGGCGCACGCATGATCGTGCCGAGTGCATCGTCCAACGGTTCTCCAGTCGCGCTTATGACGGTTCCGCGGAGCAGTTGCATCGGCCGGGGCGGACGGTCCTGCGGGCGTCTCGGGCGAAACAGCCGGAAAAACACCGCATGAGCCTGCGGGCCGCTCAGGCGAACAATGGCAATGGCGGCTTGACCGGCAGCAGTGGCCGGAGCGGCAATGGTGTCCGTCATCCCATGCTCCATACTCTCATTAGCCGTATGCTGTGGTGCGGCGTCCACTATCATAATACTTCAGGTGTCTGCCCGTCTGTGGTGCGGCCCGACCACCTGATATGCACTGCAGCCCGCCGGCTTCAGAACCGCCGCGTGATGATTTCGCTTTGGACCAAGTGCGCTTGATTTCTGCCCAAGTCGCCTTTCCATGGCTTCCATGAACCGAGACCAACTGGCCGCGGAATTGAGCCGGGCTGGCATCCGCTCCGGAGAGGATTTGATTGTCCACAGTTCGCTGAAGAGCCTCGGCGAAGTGGAGGGCGGCGCCGAGACGGTTGTCGCCGCTCTTCTGGATGTGCTCGGTCCGACGGGACATCTGCTCGTACCAACATTTACTTATTCGCTGACGATGTGGAGCCGCGAACCGTTTGACAGGTTGGCCTCCAAGTCGCGGGTGGGCGCTATCACGGAGGCGGTCCGGCTGCATCCGCGCGCCATTCGGAGTTTTCATCCAACCCATTCGGTCGCGGTGATCGGGCCGGATGCCGAGGCCATCGTGCGGAACCATCTTCATGCGACGCCTATCGGAGAAGGTTCCCCGTTCGCCCGAATGTGCGAGCGCGGAGCGCGGATTCTCATGCTCGGGACATATCAGGATACGAATTCGACGCTGCACTACTGCGAGGTCGCAGCGCACTTGCCCTATCTCCATGTGACTTTCAGCGACGGACAGGATTTTGAAGTGGCTTGGTTCCTGAACGAACTGGGGCAAATCGAGTACACGCAAATCTTTGAGATTCCCGGCTGTTCGCGCGGTTTTCGGGTTGTCGAACAGCCCCTACGCCAGCGCGGCGTGCTGCGTGATGTACGAATTGGTCCTGCCTCAAGCCAGTTGCTCGAGTGCAAGGCTCTGGTCGAGGCCATGCGTGAATTGCTTGCAGAGCAACCGGGGATGCTTCTATGCGACACCGACTCGTGTGTGATCTGCCCCAAGCGCAGGGCTTCCCTGAAGGACCAAACGACGGCTTAGGGCTTGAGTGTCCATCCGCGCTGTGGCTGACTGCCCGGTACCGGACGGTTAAATTCGTGTCGAAAGGCGGATGACTGGCGTGGCAAGCGCGACCCCGGATGTGCCGGAGCAGGACGCCGTGTTTATGCGGCGCGCGCTGCAACTTGCCCGCTGCGTAGCCCACCGTGTTAGCCCTAACCCGCGGGTGGGCGCTGTCATCGTCAAAGACGGCCGTGTCCTCGGAGAGGGCTATCACCGCGGACCCGGGCATCCGCATGCGGAAATTGAGGCATTGCAGCAGGCGTCGGGAGATGTCAAAGGCGCAACCCTTTATGTTACGCTTGAGCCGTGCTGCCACTATGGGCGGACTCCTCCATGCGCTCCGGCCCTCATCGAGCGCGGTATCCGCCGGGTCGTCGCCCCGTTTGCCGATCCCAACCCTCTCGTTAGCGGCCGTGGTTTCGAGATGCTGCGCGAGAACGGAATAACAGTGGACACAGGTGTTTGCGTGGAAGAGGCCATGCGGCTCAACGAGGCCTTCATGACTTTCCATGTCCTGCGCCGTCCCTTCATCGTCTCCAAATGGGCCATGACGCTGGACGGCCGGATCGCCACCGACTCGGGGCATTCCAAGTGGGTTTCAAACGAGGAGAGTCGCACCTATGTCCAGGAGATTCGTGCCCAAGTGGACGCCATCCTTGTGGGCATCGGCACCGTCTTGGTGGACAATCCCCGTCTGAGTGTGCGCCTGCCGGGTTACACGGGGGAGCAGCCGCGCCGCATCATTGCGGACGGAAATCTGAGGATTCCGCTTCGGGCCCGTTGCCTCGAGGGTGTGCCGCCGGGCCATTGCATCATTGCCACGACTGCCGGAGCGCCCAAGGATCGGATGGCACGGTTGCGTGACGCAGGGCATACGCTGCTTGTCACATCCGGCAAAAAGGGACTGATAGACACGCGAAGTCTCATCCGCGAACTCTACGCACTTGGAATTCAGTCGGTGTTGTGCGAGGGAGGCAGCAGCCTCAATGGCTCGCTGTATGAATGCCAACTTGTTGACAAGTTGGTAGCGTTCATTGCGCCGAAAATTGTTGGGGGTTGCGCGTCGAAAGCGCCGATCACGGGTTGGGGAGTCGATACGATGCACCGCGCCCTTCGCTTGGGCAACCTGACGGTCAGACAGTTTGGGACCGACATCTGTGTCGAGGGGTATGTCTTTGGTTTGTTTGGACCGGCGCAGCCGGAACCCGTCCGGTCGGGTGACGCCGACACCACCGACGACGCAGCCTCGCAGGTGGCAACCGAGTATTGATCTGCCGCAGCGTGCGCATTGGGCCGTTGACCCACTGTGGCCGGCACAGTTAGGCAGGATGCCATGAAACAGATGATCATGGGCATTGCGGGCGGGACGGGCTCGGGAAAGACCATGGTGGCGGAGGCGATAGCCAATGCGCTGGGCCAGCGCGTCGCCATGCTCGGGTTAGACAGTTATTACCATGACAGGAAGCATCTCTCCGTCGAGGAGCGCCAGCGGGTGAATTACGACCATCCTGACGCTTTTGACATCGCGCTTCTCCTCGACCACATTGAGCGGCTCACACGCGGCGATGCGGTGGACATGCCGGTTTACGATTATGCGTCGCACGGGCGCTTGGACCGCACCCAACGCGTGGAGCCGGCGCCAGTGATCATCGTAGAAGGAATCATGGTGCTCGCTCTCGCCCAACTTCGCGAGCGGCTGACCGTAAAGATTTTTGTGGATACAGACGCGGATGTCCGGTTCATCCGGCGCCTCGCGCGCGACATCCGTGAGCGCGGGCGTACGCCCGAGTCGGTCATTGAGCAATACCTGTCGGTAGTCCGGCCGATGCACCTGGAGTTCGTTGAGCCTTCAAAACGCTATGCGGACATCATCGTTCCCGAAGGAGGCATGAACACGGTTGCCATTGATTTCATTGTCACCAAACTGCGCACACTGTTGCATTGACGCCGTGCAGGCCGTTGTGCGATCTGAGTCCCGCGTATGAGTCCCCAGAATATTGTTGCGCTTATATGCGTGCCGCTAGTGATTTTGGCTGTTGTGCTTGGCTACGGTTTTGCGCTCGACGCCGTCGCTTGGGGCCTTGTTGCCCTCAGTCTTGCGTTGCTTGGCTGGGCGTGGTTCACCAGCCGTTCCCGTTGAGGCGTCACAGCCCTTTCAGAAGTTCATCCACCCGGACGAACGAGTAGCCTCTTCGCCGGAGTTCATCGAGGAGGCCGCCAAGGTAGTTGTACAGGTGGTCGCGTGTGCGGCCCGGGCCGGCCCCGATATGCATGTGAAGAATGAAGCCATTGAGGCCGTCCGGGTCCTGCTTTTCGTATTCCAAGACCGACCGGACCATCTCCTCTGAAGACCGGTAGCGGGGGTCATCGTCTAACATATAATCGGCATGCGAGAGGGTGCCGGTTGAATAGTTTACGAGGACCATGCCGCGTGCCCGGGTCCAGTCGGCTATTTCCCGGGTATAATGTTGATAGGCGGGGTTGAAAAAGCGTGCTTTGTCTTTCGGGATTCCGAATCGCTCAATCTCCTGCATATTGGCGGTGAGATCGGAGTCGAACTCTTCGCGCGTGATCAACAGTTTCGGCGGTTGCTCCCACGAGGCGTACAGGAGGTGTTTGTCGCCGTGCGGGCCAAGGTAGTGGCCCTCGTCGCGGATGCGCTCAATCAGAGGCTTGAATTCCGGCGTACGGAGGAAGTCGCCCGTAAAATAGAAACTGGCCTTGATCCCGCGTTTCTTCAGTTCCTCGAGGATGGTTGTGCCGCCGTCGGCGTATTGTCCGCCGGTGAACTGAACGGCCAGAACCCTGCGGTCGCGTGGTCCACGGACCACGGCCCCGCGTTCCATCGTTATGGAGGACTTGTTTTCCTGCATGGTGATTTCTCCAAAGTCCGGTGCGGCCGTGGCCGTTGTTGCGGCTGCCAAACCGGCCAGCACAATCGCGACCCGAAGTGCCGCCCCGGTCATGACTGGTCCTGCCTCGCGTGAGTCACTTCAGATAGCGAAACATGCTCGCGGTAAAGACAGAACATGCCCACGGCGACGATGGGGAAATACTGCAGCGAATGCAGCACAAGGGCGTAAGCAAGCGCGCGCGGATAGTTGGTCTCAACATTCAGCAGGAACATGCCAAAGATAATGCCGATCTGCATCAACCCCCAGTAGCCGGGCGCTGCCGGAATGAGAATCGCGAAGCAGGTGATCACCATGATGGCTGTACCCCTGTCTCTTATACACATCT
>JAOAAY010000003.1:0-79373 GCA_026418615.1 Candidatus Sumerlaeaceae bacterium
TCATGCTCATGCCCTCGAAACCATAGGCCATCACTTGGAAGGACCAGCCCACTGTGAGCCAAATCGCCACGGTCTGCAGGGTGACGACAACCCAGGACCGGGCATCGCGCAGCGAGGCAAAGCCGCGGGCGAAATTGTCCAGCAGCCGGACGAGCGCGTCTCGCAAATGACGGGGGACAAGCGGCACGCGTGCAATGACGCCCTGCACGAGCCGGCGTGACGGCCCCCACATCATCAACACCGCTCCGATGCTCAATACTCCACACATCACGGCCAGTTTGTGCGCCAGCCCTTCGATGTCAGCATGCGTGACCGTAAACTGTCCGTAGGAGATCGTAAACCCGGGGTCTATCCGGGTACTGGCCAAGGCTACAGGCAGCAAAACCAGCAGCACGACGGAGTCAAAGATACGCTCGACAACGATTGTGGCGAACACAGCGGCAGCGGATAGCCTTTCTCCTCGCGCGAGAATATAAGCGCGAGCAAACTCGCCGAGCCGGCCGGGGAAAATGCTGTTGATGCCAAATCCGGCCATCATGGGACCAAACAAGCGCCCGGCGGTGAAATTGCCCTCCGGCCGCATGAGCCAGCGCCACCGCACAGCGCGCAAGTACATGCTGAGAAAAGTGATGCCAACCACCGGGATGGCCCAAAGCCAGTTTACGGTTTGCAAGGCCTGAGCAAGGTCGGGGAGGCTGACGGGTCTCAGCGCCAGGTAAAGAAACAATGCGCTCAGCAGAAGGCCGATGCCGAGTTGAACTTTCCGATTCCGAATCACACTGGAGAAGGTTCAGCCCTGCGCGCCCGAACACAAACGAAAAGAGCGCTGCGACAAACCGCAAAATTCGCTGACTGTCAGGCTGCCGGTTGCTGTTGGGTGGAGCAGTGGATGGTCCCGAGTCCCCAAACAAGATCGGTGCAATGGATGCCCGTCACGGTGCGGTCCGGGAACAGCGCTGCGAGCGTATTGAGCGCCTCGCGGTCCCGAGGATCGTTGAAAGTCGGCACGAGCACGACACTGTTGGCAATGTAAAAGTTTGCATAACTGGCCGGCAGACGGACGCCGTCGCAAGTGATGGCACGCGGCATTGGCAACTCAACGACCTCTAACGGGCGTCCGCTGCGAAGCCTGTGCGCTCGCAGCAGTGCAAGATTCTCAGCCAGTGGCTCATGGTTAATGTCGTCCGGATCGGGTTCTGTCACGATAACGACCTTGTCCGGGGCTACAAACCGGGCGAGGTCATCCACATGGCCGTGTGTATCGTCGCCGGCTATGCCGCGCTTAAGCCAGATCGTCTCTTCGACACCAAGGTATTGCGCGAAAACCTGCTCGATACCCTCGCGCGACAGCCCGGGATTTCGCTGCTGGACGGTGCTCAGCAGGCATTCCTCCGTAGTCAGCAGCAGCCCCTGACCATTGACATCAATACTGCCGCCCTCGAGCACCATCCTGCGGCCGGTCTCGGCGGCGATAGGCTGCGTGATCGGCACTCCGGCGCAGTGTGCCACGGCGGCGGCCACACGGCTGTCGCGTTGCCAGTTGCCGTAACGCGCCCACGCATTGAAACTCCAATCGAGGGCTGCGACTTCGCGTCGCGCGCCATCATCGCGCACCACAAAGGTCGGACCCGAATCGCGCAACCATGAGCGGTCCGTTGCCACATGGAAAAATTGGACATTTCCCAGGTCCACCCCACGGCGTGCCAAGACGCGACGGGCGCGGGTCTCCATGCGAGAGTCGTCCACCAGAATACAGACCTTTTCTGACCGCGCCAACCACCAAGTGATCTCTGCGAAGACCCATGGGATAGGCGCGAACTTTCCCGGCCAGTCGGTCCGCTCGTGTGGCCAGGCCAGCCAGGTCGCCTCGTGGGGCTCCCATTCGGCAGGCATTCGCAAACCGCGGGGGGAGGGGCTAAACGGCGGCATGTTGCGGCACTCCGAGATCAATATGGACAGTAGTCGTTCCCGCCCCGTTGCGCACAGGCACAAACACCACGACTGAGTCCCGAATAAGAAGCGCCTGCCGGCGACGCTCAGGCGAGGGGCGCGCCAGGGCGTCGCCGAGAACATGCCAGAAAACAACCGGCACGGGCGCAGTCAGGTCCGGCGCTGTCACAGCCGCTTGCAGGACAAGATGCGCACCTTGGAAGGCGATATTGTAAAGAGTGACAGTGACCTCGCGCCGGAGGTCACGCTCGGGGTACACATCCGTCTCCGCTACGGGGTGCTGCGCGCCGTAGTCAAAGAATCGCCTCGGCAGGGGCTCCCCGTCGCTAACATACCACATAGCCGATGAGTCGTAATATAAAATGGCTGGCGGATAGGTTTCGCCGCCGGCCGGCCAGTCGGCCGGTTTGCGCACTCCGGCGTACCAGACGACTCTGTCGTGACAACGCAGGAGATCAGGCATCCAGAGGGCTTGGGCGGGATGGGAATCGGCCCCGTAACGCAGCGACAGCCATTCGGCCACCTCCCCGATGGTAGCCGGGGTTGTTTGTCCTGCCGTGGCGTCAAGGAAGCGCCGAAGCAGGTCAGCGTTTTCAGGAAAATGGCAGTCATGATCTTCCTGATGAATCAGGAAACAGAAATAATCGTTCAGACCATCCCCGGCATGGGCTGGCCCGGCCGAGAAATTCGCGCGGTAGGCACTTAGCAAGTCGCTCCAATAGTCGGGCTGTTCAAACATGATGCGGGAATTTCGCATGTCGTCCGGATCGGTGGAAAAAATGACCGCCCCGCCGGGGCCGTCATCCGGCGAGCGCAGCGACAACATGGCATCGCGGGTTGTCCATTGAAACATCCAAGGGCCCGGCCCCCCGTTGGCGGGGATGCGGTAATTGCGCAGCGATGCCCTGTAAGTATCCCATGGGCACCCGCGGTGATACATGCTCGTATCGCAGGTGCGGTGATCGAAACCCATGCCCCACAGGGCGCAAGCGCCGAGATCCCGGGCCGCTTCAGTGAAATGCCCGCCGACACTTCCCACGAACTGATCCACGCCGATCGTATCCGTGAAAAAATCGAAACATGACTCGGTGGCCGACTTGCAGTGTTCCAGTAAATCGAGGGTTTCTGCGGCCGAGCGCTCGGTGTTATAATTCACTGCATTATGGTGGATGCGGCTCGGAGGCAGAACTCCGTACTCGTCGCCAAACTCCGTCCGCCAGCGCGAGATGTCTGCGGCGGCCTTGCGCGCCACGCGGTCGTCGATCAGCCAGGTTACCGGAAGATTGCGCATGTGACACATCCGCTCCAGTTGGCGCAGTTTCGGCCAGGCATCACCTTCGAGAACGAGATTCTCCGGTCCTCCTCCAAACAAATATCCGTACGGATCAAATCCGACATGGTGGTTGCTGGACAAAACGAGGCACAGAAAAAACTCGCGCGGGCGGAAAACCGCCACCGGCACTTCGCGCGGCACCCCGTTGACTTGCAGGCGTGCCACCCCGCGACCGGGCGCGACAGCCTCCAGCGGTAAAGCCCATTCCTGCCATCGTGAAGATCGCATCGGCAAGGCGGTCACCTCGGCTGTCGTGCGGGCTGGCGGAGCCACACACTGGGGCAGGCTGACAATCCGGACATTTGGCCGCCGGGACCGGGAAGGGGTCCGTATGCGGAGAGAGCAAGGCTGGCCGGCGATCCCAACGACTTTGGGCGGCATGAGCGTTGCGAGGCGCCTTGGGCGCTGAATCAAGGTACTGCCGCGGGTTAGCGCTTGCCGGAGGCCGGCTTTTTCATCTCGCAATCCATGTTCCGGATCACGAGTCCGCTGATGATTTTAGGATGAAAATAAGTGGACTTGTGCGGCATTTTGATGCCGGCTTTCACAATTTCCGTCACCTGGTCCATGGGCGTCGCGTTCATGATGAATGCCAAACCCGCCTTGCGGCTCTTGAGAAGGTCGAACACGCGCTTCACATCCCGCACATAAAAGCATTCGTCCTCCTCCAGTTCGAACTCGGGATTCCCCACGAACACATGGTTGAGGATGTAATGATGAAGCACCGTCACATCGAGGCGCTTCACGGGCTCCTGCAACTCGTCGTCGTCTACCAGGTCAACCGGGGATACGCCCTTCTTGAGCGTCAGGTATTTGACCTTGCCGTCGGCCGACACCATGCCGAAGGCCATGCTTTTCTTGCCGAGTTTCTCAACGGTTTCGATGACCTTGCGTCCGTCGGTGTCCGGCTTGGCGAGGTCCACCTTGTCGTCCTTGAGGTCAAAGTTCTCCTTCAGTTCGGCAATGACTTCCTTCATATTGATGTCTGACATAAAACTGCGCGACAGCACCCTGTGGGTTGGCAGAATGACCAGTCCGTCCTGCTCGGCATTGGTCAGGTACATCATCATGTAGTCGAACGGCTGATTGCCGTCGCGACGGCCTGTGGCCTCGCGCATCTCGTTTCGGAAGTTAATAGCCGTCTCGTAGCGGTGGTGTCCGTCGGCAATGAACAGTTGGCGCGACTGCATGGCCTCGCGCAGTCGCACCAGAAAATCCCTTTTCTGAACCACCCATAGGCGGTGGATCACGCCGTCGTCGTCCGTGACTTCCTCCCAGGGCTTGTCGGTCATGCGCTCGCTCACCATGCTCATGACCTCGTTTTTGGGGTCGTTGAAGATGACAAAGATGGCGCTCAAGTTGGCGTGGGTGGCGCGCAGCAGTTTCAGGCGGTCGGCCTTGGGTCCGGCAAAGGTCTGCTCATGTGCCCGGATACGGCCGCTGGCGTAGTCTTCGAGTTTGACAAGTGCAAAAAAGCCCCGGCGGCGCTTGATCTCACCCGAAGGCATTTTGAACTCCTGCTCGTAACAGTAGATTGCCGGCTTCTCGTCCTCGATCAGGATGCCGTCGCTGCGCCACGCTTTCAGGGTATTGGCCGCCCGGACATACTTGTTGGAGAAATTGTCGTCGCCGGCCTCATCCTTGCCCAAAATGAGTCGCACGACATTGTTCTCGTGGCGTGCGTACAACTCGTCCTGCATCTCGGGCGAGATGACATCGTACGGCGGCGCAAGCACACACGACAGGTTGCCGATCAACTGCGAATTGTAACGGGTTCCGATGAATGGGAGAATGTCCGCCATGGGACAGAAAACACCTCTACATATTGCAATATGACTGAAGGTCTTTCGCCGGCACGGCGCGTGTCAACAGGGGAAAAAGATTGTGCCCGGGCCGTCGCTATTCCTCCGCCAGAATCCGGTTGGCCCTAAGGACTGCGCGTTTCAAAGCGACGGATGTCATTTCGCCGTTGACTGAAATCTCCCGCATGGCGGTGCGCACAGCCCCCTTCGTAATTTCCGTGTTGGGCATGAGAGGCAGCGGTTTTGCCTGCTCAATGGCCTGACGGACAACATCATAGATGCACTGGCCGCCAAAGTAGGGATCTCGTTGCTGAAAGACCGGATCGCTCCATGCGGAGACCATCGGCGGCGGACTGCCGACGCGCCGGAAATAGTTGAGCGCGAACCGGTCCGTGGCCATGTACCGGATCAGTTCCATGGCGGCCTCCTTGTTGGGCGCATTGTATGGAACGGCCAGACACGCCCCGCCGAGGCCGCACGGTGGCAATCCGGGTTCGCGCCGCGGGAAGAGGGCCACTCTCCAACGCCCGGCAAGTTCCGGAGCCTTTGTAGCCAGCAGTTTCGCGTACCACGGCCCCGAGATGTTGGCCGCAGCGCGGCCGGTCTTATAGAGCACGATGGGGTCTTCCATCGTGCTGCGGGACCATCGAATGGCGATATCCGAGCGGAGCAGGTCGGCGAAGAACTCGAAAGCGGCCGCCGATTCGGGTTCGTCAAAAACGGCACGGCGCATGGTCTGGTCGAGAAACCGTCCACCGGATGAGGGGAGAAACGCCATGCTCATGGGTACCGGATCTTCCGGGTCCAGATACAGCAACCTCACCCCTGACGCTTGAGGTGTTTGGCTATCGCGAAGGGCCTGCCCCAGCCGGCGGAACTCGGACCAGGTTTCGGGGAATCTGTCCATCCCGAGGTTACGCATGGCGGGTTCGAGCAGGTCGGCCCGGTAAAACACCAGCATCATATCCAGATCCAGAGGAATGCCGTACTGGCGCATCGGCCCGCGCCAACCGGGTTTGTCGCGTCTGACTTCGGGGAATTGATAAGTTCCGAGTGTCGCCGGAAAATAGCGCGCGAAAAACTCCGGTCCGAGATGTTTGTCCAAGGGTTCCAAGCCCCCCGCGCTTGCAAGGCCGCCAGTCCATTCGGAACTGCCGACAATCACATCGGGCACATTGGATTGGGCGGCAATGGCCCACAGCGTTTTCTGCTGCAGGCTCTCCCACGGCACCGTTTGTACCTCGACGCGAATGTGCGGAAACTGATCCTCAAACTCGCTTTTAAGTTCACGCATCGTCTGGGCCGGGGTGGCAAAGGCCCAAAAAGAGACGACAGTCGTGGTGTCCCGGCCCGAGATGGGCGCGAGAACATTGACGCGCTCCGAGATGAAGAACACAATCAGAGCGATGACGATGAGTAGCAATGGTCCTGCGCGGCCCATGACGCAGGGTGTGGTAAGGCGCTTTGAGGTCCCCGTGAAGCGAAATCCAGCATTACAAACAAACACCGTTCAGACGATCGTTGGGGTTGACTTCAGCGGCGCGAGCGATGCCGGCCGCCATATTTGGATTTGCAGCGCCCGCCCGCGCGATCATGACCTTATCATCGAACAAGTGCAACCAGCCGAAACACTCTGCGGCGGGTCTTACGCCCGCGACGCCGCCTTAGCCGCCCTGCGCGAGTATTTATCAGGCAGGAGTGGTGTCTTAGCCGGGCTCGATTTTCCGTTCAGTCTGCCGGCGGCCATAATTGGGGAGTCCTCGTACCGGGCGTTTGTGTCAGGGTTTGCCGCCAAATATGGTTCTGCAGAGGCCTTTTATGCGGCATGCCGCCGTGCCGGGCGCGGTCGGGAGTTGAAACGAGCCACAGACATTGAGGCAGGCGCCCCATTTGCCCCGGCCAATTTGCGGATGTTCCGGCAAACCTTTTACGGAATCCGCGATATCCTTGCGCCGCTGATTGCCAGCGGCGGCGTGTGCGTCGTGCCCATGATGGCAGCCCGTCGTGATCGCGCGATCCTGATTGAGATTTGCCCTGCCGTATTCTTGAGGCGCCTCGGGCTTTACAGTCCTTATAAAGGTCCCGCCTCACGGGCGCGATCGGCTCGTTCCTCGCTGCTCGACGCGCTGCGCGCACGCTTCCGACTCGGCGGTCTGACGCAACCGATACGGCGGTTGATTGTGGGGCAAACCCAAGGTGACGCGCTGGACAGCGTGCTGGCAGCGGTTGCGACTTTTAGTGCCTGGCGCGAAGGCCGGCTTGGCATGGCTCCCCGAGGCGACTTACGCCAAATCGAGGGCGAGATTTTTTAGGCCGCCGCGGCGGCGCATTGCCGATGTCGCGAGAAGAGGCGTTTGTAATTGTCTATGGGTGCTTTTAGTGTCAGCATGATGGGGTGCAGACAGGCTAAGCATGAGCGAGAGTTTCTATAACATACTCGGTGTGTCCGAGAGCGCTTCTCAGGAGGAGATCAAGCGGGCTTACAGGCAACTCGCCAAGAAGTACCACCCGGACAAAAACCGGGGAAACAAGCGCGCAGAGGAACGCTTCAAGCAGATTAGCGAGGCCTATAATGTCCTAAGCGATCCGGCCAAGAGGGCACAGTACGATGAGATGCGCCGAGGGTTCCGGCGTGGCGCAGGCGCAACTCACGCTTGGGGCACGACCGGCGGCGGTGCCCAAGGTTTTTCGTTCGAAGATCTCGGGGGATTTTCCGGATTTCAGGATGTTTTCGAGGAAATCTTCCGGCGCAGCCAATCGCGAAGAACCCGCGCGGCTGGCGACTGGGACTTTTCGTCGTTCGGGGAAGATGACACTCGGTCGGAGGGCGAGCGGGGCGCCGACCTCGAGATCAGTATCAGCATCCCGTTCGCGACCGCCATGCAGGGCGGACATCATCGCCTGCGGTACAACCGTCCGGTTGTTTGCTCCAACTGCCGCGGAAGCGGGGGACAACCCGGCGGCGGCATATCCGATTGTGTCGAGTGCGGAGGTCGGGGCACCGTCGTTGTCTCGCGAGGCGGCTTTACGGTGCAGCGCCTCTGTAGGCGCTGTGGCGGCCGCGGCCGGGTGATAACCCGTCCGTGCGTTGTCTGCGCCGGCGCGGGAACAGTGCAGAAAGAGCGGACGCTCACCGTGAAAATTCCTGCCGGCATCCGGGATGGTCAGACAATTCGACTTGCCGGCGAGGGAGCGGCCGGGCCACGCGACGGCACCGCTGGCGACCTGCTTCTGCGCGTGCATGTCGAGCCAGATCCGCGGTTTCGCATCGAAGATGGCTTATTGGTCACCGATGTGACCATACCCCTCGAAATGGCTGTTCTTGGCGGAACGGCCTCCGTGGACACTCCCGATGGCCAGGTCCAATTACGAATTCCGGCCGGAACGCAGAGCGATACCATGTTTCGCCTAAAAGGACGCGGCCTTGGGGGGCGGGGTGAGCACGGAGATCTTCATGTGCGGGTTCGCGTGGACATTCCGCGGCGCCTGACTGCTCGCCAGCGCGAGATGTTTGAGGCTTTCGCGCGGGAGATGAAGACGGCAGGACGGTAATCGCTTCATCCGAGGGCTCGCCGATATGCGGCGAGCGTCAACGACGCCGTGGTCTCCCATGAAAACCGTTGCTCATTGGCTCTGCCGGCGTCCACGAGCCGCCGCGTCTGGTCCGGATCGTCCAGCACCGCCGACAGGGCAGCATGCAGTTCTCTCTCGCTGCGGGGGTCAAAGTAGCGCGCGCCCTGGCCTGCAACCTCAGGAATACAGGACGCGTTGGATGCCAGCACTGGAATGCCAACACGCTGAGCCTCGAGCGGTGGCAGACCGAAACCCTCGTACAGAGAGGGAAAGATAAGTGCCTCAGCCGCAGCGTAGAGTCCCGGCAGTCGGGCATGCTCGAGGTACGGTAAAACCCGGACCGCACCCGGTTTGGCACCCGATTCGACCGCCAGGCGCGCAAGCAAAATGCCCCCCCTCTTATCGGGACCACAAAGGACTAGAGCGGGGGCCTCGGGGCCTTGCCGTTGACTCCAGCGGGCGAAGCCCCGCACGAGGAACTCAAAATTCTTGTGGGGCTTGTAAACCCCGACAGCGAGGAAAAAACGGGGCGGCAATGCGAGGTCATGGCGCAAGCGGGCTATGGCTTCGGCTGGCGGGCGCTGAAACCCGCGGGCGACAGCATTGGGTGTCACGAGAATCCTTTCCTCGGGAATGCGCAAATGCTGCGCAATGTCGCGACGGCTCCACTCGCTGACGGTCAAGACTGCGGTCGCCCGGGTAGCGGCGTGTTGCAGCATACTGCGGCTGATCGCGCGCTTCAGGCGCGAGCCGAGGACCTCCGGCATGAGCAAGTGAATCAGATCATGAATCGTAACCACGAATCGGGTCCTCACCACGCGCGGGACATTGTAGTGCGGAAAATGCAGCAGGGCGGCTCGCCTCGGGATCGGAAACAGAAATTGTTCGCGCAGGCTGTAAATCGGCGCGCTGAACGGAACAACAACCTCGGCCTCAACCAATTCCGGGCAGCCGGCGATCTTGACGGGGTCGCCTATAAGCCCGATTGGGGCGATATCATCCGGGACGCCGATCTCCCTCATCCCCCCGATCAGGCCGCGAATGTAGGTTCCAATTCCTGAGTGACCGGCCATGCGAACATCAATGGCCACACGGGGCGATCTGGACATGGCTCCAAGGGGCGTCATCTCGACATGGCAAACATAAGCCGCACGGGAGCACTGTCCAGCCGCTTCGGCAACCCAAGACGAGGAGTACTTGACGACGGCCCGTACAGGTCTCACAAACGGTGGTTATGAAAAGCAAAACATGGGTTGGGCTTACCGTTCGGACGGGTATGGACCATGAGGAGTGGTTCGGGGAACTGGAGGGCACTCTCGAACAATTTTTCGGCAAGCCGGACAATGCATTTGTTCGGCTGGATAATGTCGTGTGGTTGGAGGGGCGCGACGAGTTCGAGGAGCCGCGGATTGTGCGCAATACGGATAGCGAGTTGCCGTTCGAGCATTACATCTATGTGCGCAAAAGCGATATCATGATTGTGCGTCCGCTGCGGTACGCCATCAATCCGCCAGATGTGGTGGACTAAGCGGGGTTCTGGATCATAGCCGTCCCCCGGCGCAAAAGGAAACATTTTGCCGCGTTTGGGCGTCTGACTCAGGACATGGTGCTGGCTCGGGGTCAGGTGCGGGGGGCTTTGCTGGCACTAGCCATGCTTTTGGTGCTTTGCACTGTTTTAAGACCAGACAAGGCTTGCTTTCTTCCCTAACGGCAGGCCTCGTGTGGTGCGAAATCTTGCGGTCGTTAGCGATTGAAACGAAACGACTTGAAAGAGAGGGGTTCCAGCCTGCCGTGAACTGTTGGAAGAGTGTTCGGACCTGCGCCAAGGCTTGCGCCCTTGCAGTTTTCTTGACGGTAATCGGATGTGAACGAGACAAGGGTGGCGGCCCGTCAGAGATTCCGCCACCCACACCGCCACCAGTAGCACCCTCAGTCGGCCCGGCGACGACTCAAACGATTTCGCTCGACCAGCGTTCGACCGGCTCGTTGTCCGAGACACCGAGTTCGTCCGATTTGCCCCTAGAGCCGCCGCTCACCACGGGCAGCCAAGCCGAATTGGTCCTAAGTCCGCCTAAGGCGGATCTTCCGAGTACCGCGACTGATGAAAAAGCAGAGTCCGCGTCGCCCGAGCCAACCGCCGTTGCCATGGCTGCCGCGAAGAACGAAGCCGCCACGGCTTCAAGCGCCTATGTGCGCGGTGCGGCGCAGTCCCCGGTGTTCTGGCAGCCGTGGACTGATGCGGCGTTCGAGCGAGCCAAGGCATTGAACCGTCCCGTGCTGGTCAGCATTGGCACTAACTGGTGCCCCTTATGCTACCAAATGGATGCGACGACCTACATGGATAAAGAGGTGGCCAAGGCGCTTAATGATGGGTTTGTTGCCATCAAAGTGGACGCTGACGAGCGCCCCGACATTAATGAGCGGTTTCAGGCTGCCCACTACCTGATCAACCGGCAGGCTGGCGGCTGGCCGTTGACCGCGTTTGTTCTGCCAGATGGCCGCGTGTTCGAGAGTCTGACCTACATACCGCCGAAATCGTCCGGCGACAAAGTGGGAATGGTCGAGATTCTCAAACAGGTTCAGGATGTGTACACCAACCAGCGGCCTGCGGTGGAGAAGCAGGCAACCCTTGTCGAAGCCGGTGTAGCGCGCAGCGGTCTCGATCCGGCACGCAAGGCTGAAGCCAAGCCCGCTGCCCTGAGCGCATTGATCGCCTCGGTCGAAAAGGATTTTGACTCGCAGCGGAGCGGGTTTGGACCGGCCAAGGGGCCGAAGTTCCCCAGCGGGACTGCGTTGGTATTGTTACTGCAGTCGTACTCGGACTCGGGCGACAAGGAGCGCCTCGGCATGGTCACGCGCACGCTGACAAATTATTATCGCAGCGGCCTTCGGGATCATGTCATGGGCGGATTTTTCCGCTACACCAGCGACGGCGAATTCCGCAAACCGCATTTCGAGAAGAAACTGCATGTGCAGGCGGAACTGCTCAGCGCGTACTGTCTGGCCTATGCGGCCTCGCGTCAATCGTTGCTGAAAGAAGCGGCGCAGGAGATCCTGCGGTTCAGCCGCGAGACGCTGGAGAATGAGGGCGGAGGCTTTTTTGCGTCGCAGGCTGCCGATGTGGAACCGGGCGACAACGGGGCTTTCTACCGTTATTCCGTTGATGAGGTGAAGCGCATCGCAGGCGATGCAGACGCCGCCGTGTTCAATAGATACCTGAGCATTGGGGCGGAAGGCAACACGGACAAGGAAGGCCGAAGCGTGCCATTCGCTGCTTCCTCGCTGCAAGCCGCGGCTGATGCCCTTGGCGTCACCCGCGAGGCGGCGCAGAAATCCCTCGATAGTGCCCGGGCCAAACTGCGAGCCGAACGCACCAGCCGCGACAAGCAGCCCTATGTGGATAAGACCATTATCGCGGCGTGGAACGCTCTGATGATTTCGGCCTACCTTGATGCATACCGCTACTTGGGCGATGCGCGGGCACGGGATTTTGCTCTGAGGACGGCAGACTTCTTACTCGAAAAAATGGTTTCGGAAACGGACGGGGTTGCCCGCTCGCTCAGCAAGGGGCAGATCTCCGTCTACGGCCTCCTCGAGGATCAGGTGCTTCTGGCGGCGGCGCTCATTGACTGCTTTGAGGTGTCGGGCAACAAGGATTATTTAGACACTGCATTGTCGTTGATGGAGTTCGTCGAGGCCAAATTCCTCGACCCGGCCACCGGCCTCTACCTCGACCGTGTCCCTGAACGAGGCGCAGCCGGCCTGCTGGCCACGCCCCGGTTCAACATTCTCGACAATCCAACCCCGGCACCCAATGCCGTGGCTGCGATCAACTGGTACAGGTTCTATCAAGCCACGCAGGATGAAAAACATTTGGACAAGGCCCGCAGGCTTGTGGACATCGTCGTGGGGCAGGAGCAGTTCGGGGGCACCGTGGCGGCGACCTACGGTCTGGCGCTTTCCTACATCCTGAACGCTCCGCCCAAGGTGCTCATCATCGGGGAACCGGATGACACGGCTGTGTCCGCGATGCGCGAGGCGGCACTCCCCGTGTTCCGGATGGGCAAACTTGTGGAGACCCTCACGCCGGATCAGGCCAAGAGCACCGACTACAAGCCAGCCAAAGAGGGCGGGGTGATTGTCTATGTCTGCACGGCTGAAAACTGCGCTCCGCCCACAAACGACAAGACCAAAGTTGTCGAGTTAATCAAAACCTTCGGACGCCCGAAATCCGAGACGGACAAGACGGAGTCCTCTGCGGAGCCTCAAGACTGACGGGGAAAGGGACGCAGTGGCTGTAAAACATACGATCCTAATCGCTGATGATGAAAAGAACACCCGAGAGGGACTAAAGTGGGCCCTGGAGCGGCAAAATCTGACCATCTTTCTGGCCGCCGACGGTGAAGAGGCGCTGCGCATCATCCGAACCCAGCGCGTGGATATCCTCATCACCGATCTCCGAATGCCCAAACTGGACGGCATGGGACTGCTGGCTCGTGTGAGGGAGGAGTCGCCGTCAACTTCCGTGGTCATCCTGACGGGCCACGGCACGGTCGAGTCGGCTGTGGACGCCATGAAGCGCGGGGCTTTCGACTACCTCATCAAACCCGTCAACATCGACGAGTTAAACATGCTCGTGGACCGCATTCTCTCAACGCGCGCACTGGTTGACGAGAATGCGCAACTGCGCGAGTCGCTCGACTCCCGCTACGGTTTTGAAAACATCATCGGCAAGAGCGAGGCGATGATGAATGTGTTTGCAAAAGTCCGCACGGTGGCGCCGTCGAGAGCCAATGTGTTGCTCTACGGCGAGAGCGGAACCGGCAAGGAACTGATCGCAAACGCCATCCATCAGCACTCGCCGCGCAAACACAAGCCGATGGTCAAGGTCAACTGCGGTGCGCTGCCGCTGACCCTGTTGGAAAGCGAACTGTTTGGTCACGAGAAAGGGGCTTTCACCGGCGCGGTGCGGACCCGCGAGGGACGCTTCGAGATTGCCGACGGCGGGACAATCTTTCTCGATGAAATCAGCGAGACAGCGCCCGAGTTTCAAGTCAAACTGTTACGAGTTCTGCAGGAGGGCGAGTTTGAACGCGTGGGGGGGACACAAACGCTGCGGACGGATGTCCGGGTCATCGCGGCCAGCAACAAGCGCCTCGACGACCTCGTGCGCGAGGGCAAGTTTCGTGAGGACCTGTACTACCGCCTGAAGGTCGTGGAAATAGACCTGCCGCCACTGCGCGAACGGCGGGAGGACATCCCTCTGCTGGTGGACTACTTTCTCGAGGAGGCGTCGCGGTATTACGGCAAACCCAAGCCGTCGGTGCATCCGCGCGCGATGACCGCGCTCCAGAACTTCCATTGGCCCGGAAATGTTCGACAACTCAAAAATGTCATTGAGGGGGCCATTGTCATGACGAACGGCGAACTGAACCTGCAGGCCCTGCCTCAAGAGATCAGCGGACAAACGGGTCCGGCCGCTTATGTTCAGATTCCCGTCACCGCCACGCTGCGCGAGGCCGAAAAGGAACTCATCACGGCCGCTCTCATTGCCAACGGCAACAACCGCGCCAAGACCGCGCGATCGTTGGGACTTGGAAGAAAAACTCTATATAGAAAGATCGAAGAATACGGCATTCAGTAACATTTCAGGGATGCCGCACCTCACAGCAAATCCCGCACCCGAACCCATTCGCGATTGCGGGCACTAATCTCGATGGCTTCAAGGACTGCCTGAACCCGAAGACCGTCGT
Organism: Candidatus Sumerlaeaceae bacterium; assembly: GCA_026418615.1. Taxonomy (GTDB): domain Bacteria; phylum Sumerlaeota; class Sumerlaeia; order Sumerlaeales; family Sumerlaeaceae; genus JAOAAY01. The sequence continues at coordinate 14,412 of JAOAAY010000003.1, forward strand.
CCATATCCGGCGACGCAGGTTTCTTGGAAGCGAGCGCCTCGAGGAAGTCATACACGGCATTGACGAAGGTGTGTTCGTAACCGATGATATGACCTGCAGGCCACCAAGCCTTGATGTACGGATGAGTGGCGTCCGTGACGAGGATGTCGCGAAAGCCTTGGCGCGCCGCCCCGTCTTTGAGCGACAGGAATTGGAGTCGGTTCATGTCCTCGAAGTTGAAGCACAGGCCGCCCCGCGACCCGTAAATCTCAAATCCGTTGAAGTTCTTGCGACCGGTGGCAAAGCGGGTTGCCTCGAAAGTACCGACGGCGCCGTTGTCGAAACTGGCCAGCCATGCGGCAGCGTCATCCACGGTGACCTTGCCCATTTTTCGCCCCCGCGCGGCCTGCCTTCTGAGTCCGCTGCCGCTGTCGGCGGCCGGAAGCGGGCGTTCCCGGATGAATGTCCGGGTCATGCCGCAGACCTCATCAAGTTCACCGACGAGGAAGCGTGCCATGTCAATGATATGGCTTCCAATGTCACCCAGTGCGCCGCTGCCCGCCTGTTCGCGATCCAGCCTCCAAACCAGCGGGAATGCCGGATCCACAATCCAATCCTGCAGATAGAATGCGCGGAAATGCCGGATCTCGCCGATTTCCCCTGCCCGGATGATTTCGCGCGCAAGGGCGACCGCGGGCACGCGCCGGTAGTTGAACATGACGAGCGATGGAACTCGCGCTTTGCGGACGGCAGCCGCCATTTCCTTGGCTTCGGCCAGCGTATTGGCGATGGGTTTTTCGCAGATGATGGCCTTGCCAGCGCGTGCGGCGGCCAAGACCTGCTCCTTGTGGGCCCAGCCGGGGCTGGCGATGTCTACGACATCGATGTCTGGGCGGGATATCAGTTTCATCGCGTCCGTCTCCCAAGATTCCCAGCCATACCGCTCCGCGGCAGCCTTCACCGCGGCTTCGTTGCGTCCACAAATGGCTTTCATGACAGGCCGCAGGCGTAATTCCGGGAAAAACATGGCCACATCCTTGAAGGCGTGGCTGTGGGCCTTGCCCATGAAAGCGTAACCGATGAGACCAATGTTTACATGGGTTCTGCGCATCCCGTGCCGTTCCTCCCGGTGAGTGCAACCTTGTTTCCGACGGCCTCAGTGTGGTCTGGGTGCGCCGCAGCGGCAACGGGAAAAACCTGCAGGGCATTACTCGCCCCGAGCGCGCATGATATCGCCGTCGCTTACGCTGCCGTTGGTCGGATCGTAATCCTGAACGCCCAAGGTGGCCGTTTCCGGATCCATGGGTTCATGATCCTGATCTGGTCCGGCGCTCGAGATGACCCACAAAGGTTTCATGGCGCCCCAAGGCTGTTCGCGGTAAAGGGTGGCCTGGTTGTGTCCTTGAAAGCCGGTCGTGGAGTAGCCGGGCTCCCCGAAAATGGCGAGATAACGCTGCCAAGGTTGAAGTTTCCCGCCACCAGACGCCACGAAGGGGTCTGGAAATGGGCCGGATGTGAGGTAGGCAATCGGGGAGGTGATCCAGTGATAACGGTCCGCAAGCGTTTCCTTCTTGGGTACGGTGCTCCAAGGAAACTGAACCCAAGGCACTGGCCCGAAAACCGGTGGGGGGACATTTTGATCAACGGCGTAAACCTCGATGCCGAGCGCAGTCGTGCGCTGCTCGGCGCGCACACGGCTGACCTTGGCGCGCGTTTGGGCTTCGAGGAAGTTGGGCAAAGCGATCGCCGCGAGAATCGCAACAATCGCAACCACAATCAGCAGTTCGATAAGTGTAAAGGCGCTCAATCCCGGTTTCATGGGGTCTTCAACCGCACGGTGGCGGCGTCAGGTGCAAGCGCTAATTCAGTATATAATGCAGAGAAGGACAGCGTAAACTCCCGTTGCGGATGAGTCTCGTGAGGCCATAGGCAATCAGTCCCGTGGATTTCGTTCATCTTCATGTGCATAGTCACTTCTCGCTGGAGGAGGGGGTTGCCCCTCCGGAGGCGCTTGTGATGCGCGCCCGCGAACTGGGCATGCGTGCGCTTGCCCTCACCGACCACAACTCGCTGGCGGGGGTGGTCGCGTTTTGCACGGCATGCCGGACGCACGGCATCCGCCCTGTGATCGGGGCAGAACTGGATGTGTTGCCGTTTGAAACCAAGGTCACTTCCGCCCAACTATTCCGATTGGTTTTGCTTGCCGAAAATGAGGCGGGTTACCGCAACCTCGTGCGCTTGGTGCAGCGCGCGCATACCGCCCCGGTGCGCGGCAATCCGGCCATTCGTCTTGATGACCTGAAGGCAGGCGCCAGCGGTCTGATTGTCCTGACCGGCGGCGAGCACAGCGAACTCTACCACCTCGTCGCGTCAGGGCGCGCGGCGGAGACGGAGACCCACATCACGGAACTCGTGCGGATTTTCTCGCGCGAGAATGTCGTCTTCGAGGTCCAAAATTTCGGTGTTACAGGCGAGTCGCCCGTGGCGGGGCAGATCGTCCGGCTGGCCGAGTTTCTGTCCATGAGATGTGTGGCGACCAACGATGTCTGCTTTCTGTACCCTGAAGATTCCATCTGTTATGAGTTTTTGCGCCGTGACGCCCCGCCCTCGTTCCTGAGTTTCCTCGAGCGTCGCGATCCGTTGCGCCACCGCCATCTGGCCTCTCCCGCCGACATGATGCGCAAGTTCCAGCGCACGCCTCAGGTCATCCGCAGCACCGTGGATATCTCCGAGCGCTGCGGCTTCGTGCCGAATCTCGAGAAGAAGCGTTTCCCATCCCAGGATTTCGTACGCGGGTTCGATGCCGACTCCTACCTCTGGGATCTCACCTTCCGCGAAGCGCGTGCCCGCTTCACGGAACTCACCTCGGAGATGAAGAACCGGCTCAACGAAGAATTCGATTACCTGAAAAACGAAGGGTTGTCTAATAATATCCTGTTGCTTTGGAACATCGCGCAGTTTTGCCGCCGTTCGCGCATTGCACTCGGCGTGGGCCGCGGCAACACCATTTCGAGCCTGATAGCCCACATTTTGGGCATCACTCAGGTCAACCCATTGGATTACAAACTGCGTTTTCTGGGTTTTGAGGGCGAAACGCCTCAAGACCGTTGCCTGACGGTCGAAATCCCCTCCAGCCATGCCCGACGCCTGCATGAATTCCTGCGCGAAAACTTTGGCGCCAACTTTTGCAGTGCCGTGGGGCGTTGGTTGCCAGCCAGCAAGACATCACTGGCGCGCGAAATCTGCCAATGGTTTCATTTGCCTTTCACGCAGGTGGCGGCCCTCGTAGAGGAGTGGGACGATCGAGCGCCGCACGGAGAAGCGACGCTGGAGCGTTTCGTGCCGCACCGCGGCGATGGTGTGGCGCTCCCCAACCGCGATGTGGTGCGGTTCATGCTGGCACGGTTGCTGCCGCGCCCGCGCCAATTGGCATGCGCCGAACAGCAGTTTGCCATTTCCGGCGAGAATTTGAACGGACTGGTCCCGCGCGTGCCGGCGGAAGACGAACTCGTGACGCAGATGGATGCCGCAGCGTTAGATGGTTTCAACATCCCGCGGGTGCGCATTGACTCGAGTCCACTCCTCAATATCATTGACACCGCGGCCCGTTGGGTCCGCGAGCAGGAGCATGCCAAATTCGACCCGGAACGCATTCCGCCGGACGATGACGACACCTACAGCCTGCTCGCTCGCGGCCTCACGAACGGCATAGATCCGTTTCACTCCATTACGATGAAATCCCTGCTGCGCGAGCACCGTCCACGCAACCTCATGGGGCTGCTCAAGTTGAAGGCCATGGAAAAAACGCCCGATGCCGACCGCGCCCCGGATGTCCGCGAACACCTGCCCGAATGTCTGCTTACCTACCGCTGCGCCTTCATCAAGGCGCACTATCCCATGAGTTTCATGACCGCGCTGCTGACCCACTCGTATCCGAATCGCAAAAAGTTCACGGTCATCTTGCGCGAGGCCAAGCAGATGGGCATCCGGATCCTGCCGCCAGACATCAACCGCAGTTTTTACGAGTTTTCGCTGGCCCCGCGTGCCATTCGCACCGGCCTGATGGTCGTCAGCGGACTCGGCGAGAAAGCCTATGCGGAAATCGAGCGCGTGCGGATGGGAGGCAATTTCAACAATTTGCTCGATCTCATCCGCCGCACGGATCCCCGGCTGGTGAACAACCGGGTTCTCGCCAATCTGGCCCGAACGGGCGCTCTCGATGTATTCAACCTCAAACGCTCGCAACTTCTGAGTATGATCGAGGATCAGGCCGATTTTGCGCGCAAGGATGGCGCGGCCCCGTCGCTCTTCGACGGACAGGATGACCTGGAGGGGCTGCCCGCGCTGGATGCTCCCGACATCCCGGAGTTGTCCGAGGGCGACATTATCCGCAACGAGATCGCCGCGGCCGGCTACTGCATTTCCTTTGACCAGTTACACTTTTACAAAGGCCTCATCCGTCAGTGCCGCGCCTTGTCGCCCTACGAATTGTCCGCTAAATATGTGGGACGAGAGGTGCACCTCGCCGGCTTCATCGAGCATGCCGACTCGCGCAGCCCGCTCATTGATGAGACCGAACAGGTGCTGCTCGACATGGAGGGACGGGTCGTTGTCATGGCGCTCAAAGCCGCGAAACTTTACGAGGCCGCCCTCCAGGCGAACGCACCAGTGCTCGTCGGCGGAACAGTTCACCGTCGAAAGGATGAAGTGTACCTCAAGGCGCTCACGGCTTTCACCCTCCGGCAGGTCCAACAGATGAGCCGGCAGGTGCTCGAATTGACCTTGGATCTGAGCGGCGAGAACCTTCGCACGGTTCGTCTCATCCGATCGCTTGTGCGCCAGTACCGCACCGGTGGCACAACGCTCCTGCGTATCGAGAATTTCGCCGGAAGCAGTTTCGGCCGCTGGTACGCCGGGGCCATCTCGGGTGCCAAGGTCTTCTTCAGTCCGCCGTTTTATCAGGCTCTGAAACTGATCCTCCCGGAGGAACAGATGACCCTGACCGTGGCCGAGGACACGGACCCTGATCTCCTTCACGCTCTCTCTCCCTCGCGTTTCCCGCGGGCGGAAAAGCCGGGTTCCCCGCCGGAGCCGGAAGAGAATTCGTCCGTCATTGATGCGTATTAGGGGACGGCTGAAATCCTCAGTACGGAGAACCCGCGAATAATGAAAAGTGCCTTGCGCTTCGCGCTTGCCCTCGCGGCCCTGACAGGTGTCTTTCCTGCCATGGCTAACGGACCCTACGCAACTTTCAAGACCTCGGAGGGCGAGTTCATTGTCGAACTCCTGCCCGAAAAAGCGCCCAAGACTGTGGAGAATTTTATCGGGCTCGCCAAGGGCACCAAAGTTTGGCAGCACCCCGGGACCAAACAGCAGATGGAAAACAAACCGCTGTACAACGGCACGGTTTTCCACCGTACCATCAAAGGCTTCATGATTCAGGGTGGTGATCCGCTCGGCACAGGGACGGGCAACCCCGGGTATCGCTTCGAGGACGAATTCAGCGATTTGAAGTTTGATGCCCCGGGCATTCTGGCGATGGCCAACAGCGGCCCCAACACGAACGGCTGTCAGTTCTTTGTGACCGTCGCCCCCACGCCACACCTCAACAATCGCCATACAATCTTTGGAAAGGTTGTCAAGGGGATGGATGTGGTGCTGAAGATCGCTGACAAGCCCAGCGAACCGGGATCCGGCCGCGCGATCAATCCCGTCAAACTTGAGACCGTGACCATCTCCGACTCCATGCCCGGCTCCGCGCCGGTCAAGGCGGACAGCCCCACGACTGGCGCCCGGTAAGATCTCGGAGGAATCGCCTTATGCCTGTTTTCGAGTACAAATGCGAGGACTGCGGCGCCGAATTTGAGGAACTGCTCCTGAGCCGCGCCGAACAGTTCTCCGTCACCTGCAAGTCCTGTGCATCCGGAAATGTGACCAAATTGTTATCGGGAGCCGCCGTCCTTCACAGCCGCGAAGGCGGCTGCGCCTCCGGAGCCTGCGATTTTGACGGAGACTCATGCAGCGGGGGAGCGTGCGGGGGCGGCATGTGCGGATTGGGAGACGATTAGGATGCGGAAAAAAGGCCGTACGAAAACGGAAAGTCCCGAGAAGATGCCGGTTGAGACCGTGGGGATCCAGATGAGCCGAACATCCGGGCCCGCCGGACCCTCGCGCGAACAACTGACAGGCGGCAACCAGCCTGCCGACGAGAGCGAGGTTGCTCGCCTCGTCGCGCAGTTCATCGCCCGAAAATAATTTCCAACGCGAAGCCGCCCATGGGGCAAGGCCCGGACGGCGACTCCTCAGGTGTGCGGTGCGGGGAAGACGGCCAGGTTGCCCGCCCGACGCCGGGCGCGTCGCCGTGTATCGGTTTTTATTGCCTTGGTACATAGAACTGCAGGCGGGTGTTGAGCGTCCGGAATTCCTCGGCTCTCAGCGGGCGGTATTGCCGCTCGATAGCGGCCCTGATTTCCGGGATTCGGCCTGTCTGGGCTAAATCGAGCGCCACGAATGCGATCTCGCGCCGGTCAAGCATTCCGGCCAATCGTTCCACTGTCTCCACGCCGCGCCCGCGCTGGCCATCCTGCCGCTCGTTGAAATACTTGAGCGTCCACAGGAGCAGTTCCGAGTAGTCCAGCGCGATGCGTCGCTGGGCGATGAATGCGTAATGCGGCGGCGACAGCACCAGTCCGTCTGGCGGACAGTGGCGCTGCATGATGCGCACGACTTCCATGGTCCGGTATTCGTCCAACTCATAACTGCCTTGGCGCAGGGTGTTCCAAGAATGGAGCAGTCCCGGTCCCATGACCGTGAGGAGCGCCATGGCCGTCGCCAGCCATCGGGCGAGCGCCGTGAGGTCCGCGCCGCCCGGCAACCATTGCGCGCGCCCGCCCGTCATGTGCTTGCGCCAGAAATGCACCAGCATGTAGCCGGAAAAGGTCGCCACCCATGGCTCGCCAATGGTGAAGATATAATCCACCGTGCCGCCTTTAGCCACATAGAGGATGGACATCAGAGCCGCGGCGGCGAAAAGGGCGGCATACTCGCGCACCTCGCGCGGGCCGCGCCGCGTGTATCGGAGCAGACCCAGCAGGGCGAGCACGATGTACCCGCCCTCGAGGGCCAACACATCGCCGCCCTCGCGCACAATTTTGCCAACCGCGTAGTCGAGCAGGGTCTGTCCCGGCGGCAGAAACTCCGGGCGGGGAAATGAACCAACCTGGTTTGCCACAACATTCTCGATGAAGGCGCCCGTACGCCACTCGAAGAACACCCAGGCGCCTCCCACCAGCAAGGCGAGCGGCGCGCCGTAGGCCGCCAGCTGGCGCGGGCGCCGCAATGCCAGCCCCGCGACAAAAAACAGCGCGTAGGGCGCGGCCGTCATGTTGGTCAGCACGGCAAGCGCCATCAGCACTCCCGCGCCGGCCGCGGCAGCCAGCGTCCAGCGCGTCATCAGCAGAAACGCCAATGTCATAAAAAGCATTTCCGTGGGTTCGCTCTGGTAGCCGAGCGTCCACCAAAAACCAAGCGGCAGCAGCAGGTAGATGGCAGCCGCCGCGACACCGACCGGGCGCATGGCACACCGAGCGGCAGGCGAGGCGCCCCCCGCCGTCCGGAGCGCCGCAGCATACACGACCATCATCGTGGCCACATGCAGCAACACGCTGTAGGCCCGGAACGCATAGAGGGGGTGGGGGAGCAGATGGCCGGCGCGTGCCAGGACCTCGCCGATGAGGAAGTGCACCGGCGGCTGAGGAGCGAGGATGTCCCGATAGACCATGGCGCCTTGTGCGGCACGCCACGAGATGTACATATAATTCCCGTCGCCGAAGTCGAGGTGGCCGGGATTCCAATGCGCAGCGACCAGCGCTGCGTATGCCGCGGCCATCGCCCCGAGCCAAAGTGCGGCTCCCCGCCGCGTCATGCGCCGAAAAGCCAGAGCCGCACAGTCGCAGGGGCGGAAAGGACAGCCGGAATATCCGGTCTGCATCCTGTGCTGGCGACTTTGCGCTGAGTGCTACTTTTCATTCCGCGACCGTCGTCTCGAAGTCCCGGCACAAGCCGTTGAGGGTCGTGAAGTGGACGCTGCCTGCGGCGGCAGAGAGGAAGTATTCGAGGGTGCCCCAGTAACCGGGATGCACGGCCTCGTCGCGCAGCGTGTTGTGCCACAGGAGCACGAAGCACCCGCCTCGGGTTGTGCTGGCCTCGAGCAGGGCGGCCAGCCGCTCCACCGCTTTTTCGGCTGGCAGTCGCTCATAAACCGACAGCGACATGTCCATCACGATGGTGGGAATCTCGATGAGGGACAGTTCGGTGCGTTTTTCCACATCGAAGGGATGAAAACACCCTGACCATCCGCACCGGAACCCCGCGCGGTCGGCGAAGGCCATGGTCGAGTCGTAGCGGGCGTTGGCGCACAACTGCGCGTGCCAGGTATCGGGCGTCTTGAAACGAAGGTAATGCTGGCGCACGCCGCGTACGGGTTTTCCGGCCACAGCCCGGAGCGCCTCGGCCTGCCGCGCGATCATGGGACCGTCGCGGAAACTATCGTAAGAGGGATGCAGGGCGATCTCGTCAGTTGCACTGCGCACGCGCGCCATCAGTTGCGCGATGCTCGGGTCGGTCAGCGCGTAATCCGCATCGTGGCGGGATGTTCCGCCGGCCATGAAAAACCATGTGCTCGGCGCGCCCGTGCGATCTTTGACCGCAAACAGGTCGTCGAAACTGTCGTACGGGTCGCGCCGCATGCCGGCCACGACGAGCGCGGCATGCCCGGCCTGCCGGATGCTTGTTTGCGGCCGTGTCAATTCGGCCAGCGCGCGCTGCGCCCCGCCGCGCCCGCGGTACTTCGATAAACGGTCCACATCGTGCGTCAGCGCCACGGTCGGCCTGCCGCGCAGCCGCACCACAGCCAGCGGAGTCAGCCGCAAAGCATCCGCGTAAACCTTTTGCAGCCATTCAAACAGCCGGTTGACCAGCGGCAAGTCATAAAGATCAGGCGGCGCCGCGGAATGGGCGCAGAGAAACCGTCCGTGCACATCCGCCGGCACCGACGCCACATATTCCTCATATCGCGTCAGGAACCAGAATGCCGCGGCCAGCAAATCGAAATCCAGCCGCAGGGCCTTATGACCCGCCGGGCCCAGATGTTTTCCGAATCCGACCTCTTCAAGGCACTCCCGCAGCACCGACGCGCGCACGGGCAGGTCGCGCGTGGTCAGAAACTGCCGGCCGAAAAACGGTCCGCGCTCCACCGCCACGAGAAATTCGTAAGTTCCTGCGGCCTTGGCCACCAGCCCCTCGATGTCCTGCGCCGCCGCATAAAGCAGCACAGCCGGCCGCCGCGACGCCCCCGCCAGCCGAAACGCCAGTTCCTCCGGCACACAGTATTCCACCGACCACCCGCAGAAACGCGCGAAGGTCCGCACGACATAGTCCACGCAAACGGCGAACTCGTCCTCCGTGCGACAGACCAGCAGGCGAATGGAGACGGGCGAAGTGCTCATCGGAGCCGCATTGGTCGCCAAAGCCGTTGCACAATCAAGCGCCGTTGTGGCTCGGTTGGCGAGCAGGGCGCAAAGAAAATTGGAACCGCAGACGGTCAGACCCAGTCACGCGTGTCCTTAATACCAACGAGGTCGCAAACGCAGCCTCTCGGCCACGGCCTTGCGAGATTCGACCATGGACTCGGCGACTCGAAGGTCCCTGAGGGTCTTCAGCAATTGGTCGCGCTTGACCTCGAACGGAATCAGCGGAAGTTCGCGTTTTCCATCGAGGCGGAAAAACACCACGCCTGTTGTGGTGGAGTAGAGCCCGCTGATGTAGCCCTCCGGCTGACGGAGCAACTCCATGTCGGCCGGACCGATACCGGTACCTTGTTCCCAACCGCTGGTTTCCTCGACGATGAGCCCCCTTGGTTCCCATCGCCGCACGAGATCCGTGTCAGATGTCCCTCCGATGAGGTCGTTGCGGATCGTCTCGGCCAGTTGGCGGGCTTTCTCGAGACTGCGGGCGGGTTGCCCTTTACGCGTCTGCGTGGGAACGGTGAAACGAGTTAAGCGGAAAATTCCAGATTCCCGCATTTGAGTCGGATTTGCATCGTAGTATTGGCGGGCATCGTCCTCAGTAACTTTGATTTGCTCACTGACACTTGTTTCATAGTAGGCGCGAGCCACGAGGCGGTCGAGCAAGAGAGCCAAGGTCAGGGAGCAACGGGAGTCATCGAGGCCTTCCCGCCTTGCTGCTTCGACGATAGCCTTGATGGGGCTTGAGGCTTCTGAGACTGCCGCGATCGCGGTTTTTTCTGCCTGAGCAACCGCCTCGGCCCGTGCCAGTCGGAGGGCCTCGGCCGCCAGCACGACATCCCTGGCTACCTCCTCGGCCGACGGATTGCGATCAGAAATGACCGACTCCACTTTGACCAGGTAATAGCCGTTGTGGAGTTCGACGGCATCGCTCAAGGATCCCGCTGGAGTTTGGAAAACTAAAGTTTTGAAAGCCGGATGATATCGGTCACTGCGCCGGACCCAACCAATGCGTCCGCCCGATGACGCGCTTGCCGCTTCGCTGAAGCGTCTTGCTGCATCGCCAAAATCCAGTTCCCCCGACTCGATACGCCATTTCAGGTCGCGCAGCAGCCGAAATTTCTCGGGCGCAGGTTTATCCGCCTTCGGGCCGTCCTTCTGAAGGAAGATGTAGGCAACCTGTCGCTGTTCTTCCTGGAAAAAAGGTCTACGATCCTTTTCCATCATCCGGCCAATAGTTTCGAGAGACAGGGTGGTGATGCGGCTCGCGACGCTGGTTCTCCATTCATCAGCGACACACTCATCGTAGCGTTTTTCGGCCTCTACCTCAAGAGTACGGGGCAAAACGAACCCCTTCTGGCGGGCCTCCTGAGCCATGGTCCGATCCCAGAGGATCTCTTCGGCGCACAACCTTAATATGTCTGATGTGTCTGCCTGAAGGGCCGAGTCATGCGCGGCGTCAAAGTAAGCAGTCCACGGGTCTGAATACGGATACTGCAGCGAGCGCGCATACGCAGCAATTTCGTCGGCCGTAATAGTGCCACCGGCATATTCCGCAGCCACTGTTGGCGTCGTGGCGCCGGCGTAAGCATGAGCCGGCGACGCAACAAGAATTGTTGCAATGAGCGCAAAACAAGGAAAAGAACCTATGGTGGCCCAAAATCTCTTCATGAGCGACAGGTCCCTCTCGTCCAATTGTTGATGTCCAAAACAAAACCGCTTGAGCGGCGTGCACACACTGCAGACTGCGGTGAGCATCCGCGAGTTTGAGCAACCTAAGCCGCCTCTACAAGAAACTCTCGGCGATCACCGGCGCTTAATTGTGCGTGAGCATTTGCTGTCAAACCCCAATCGAACACTGAGGAGTCTGCGGGCGGCAAAAAAAGGCCGAGGGAGAGGGTCTCCCTCGGCCCAGTTGTCAAGATTCAGTGCGGCCGGACAATTGTGTTGGTCGGCCCAGCCTCGCGGTGCTTAGAACAGGTTCCAGTCCTCGACGCCTGCAGGGTTCGGGATGTTCCACGCAGAGATCGAGTTGTTGGTCAGCAGGAAAAACGCCCGCTTGCCCGCGACATCGAACGCGACATCGCCCGAGCCGTTCCCGTTGTCCGCAGGTGTCGGGTTTTGCAGCGATTGAGCCGTTTCGGCAAAACCGACGGCCGACTGGGTGCCGACATTAACATTGTAAATTACGCCCGGGATAGCATTGGGTGCCGTGCCGGCACGGCTGGGCCCCGTACCCAAGTACAGTTTGTCTGGCGCAAACTGCCGTACAGCGATCGGGCCGTAGCCGCGGAAGTCATCAGCAACACCAAAGAGCCCGGCACCGGTCGCATCGCGGAGCGTAGGCGTGGTTTGCTCAGTGACGGCTGACGCGGCTTTGCGCGTCCAGAAACTGGTGGCATCCGTATGCCACGCCACCGGCTGAATGCCAATAAAGGCCGGGTTCGTGGGCGTGAGCGTGCTGGCGATATTGAAGTTATCGCCATCAACGGTCGTGTAAATGTTCAGCGAGGCATTTCCGCTGCCCGTCACGATGATTTTGGTGCCGACGCCAGACCCAATGACATCCACATCGTCACCCAAGCGGGCCGGAACTCCGGTCTGAGTATGCGCGACAATCGCCGGAGTGGTTTCGTCTGTGTGAATGTAAATTTTAAATGTTGATGTCGCGGCGGCCAGGTTGGTAACAAAGATGCGCCCGTCACCGGCCACGCGCACCTTGTTCAGCACGAAAGTGCCACCAGTATAAACCGTGTTGTCTATGAAGGGCGTCACCTCTGCGCCAGTGGCAGCATTCAAACGACGCACGGCGTTAGCGGACCCGTCACGATCGGCCACGAGCAAGTTACCCGTTGATGGATTATAAGCCATGCCACGCGTAGTATTACCAGCATTGAGCCACGCTGGCGCTCCGGCTTGGCTGTCATCCAAACGCCAAATCAGCGTCAATGTTTCGGTTGCCATCGCGGGCATGGCGAGCGTCGCGAGGGCGAGAACTGCTAATAGTCTCCGCATACTTAACCTCCAGATAAATTTTTGGGTTGCCCGGGGGGCGGACACAACCCCTGCAACCTAAGGTGTGTGTATCTCGCACGCCGCCCACGGCGTCAACAAAAAGATGCAGTCTGCGCAAAAAAAAACACCGCACGCTTTCGCAGACATAAAGAATTCGTAAATTGCTGATAGCAAACAACTTACGGCTTTTTTCGTTGCTCGAAAAATTAGCGAAACATGGAAATTCTTCTGTTGCTCTTGCCAATCAGAACCGATCAGCACCCGAGAGCACTTCCGGAACGGCAAATCGAATCCCGCACCGGCTCAAGTCACACCAACGCGCCTAGACCAACGCTCGGTGTGCTCCTGAAGATGCAATCGCAAATGCTTGCGCGGGGTCGAAGACCAACTTGGGTAGCCATGCATTCAACGACTGTCGTCCAAGAGGATTTCTGGATGGTGAACCCATCGGAAGGGTAAACGCTTTTACGAGCAAACTCCGCGTGTCTGCCGCTTCACGCGGGTAATACCCTGGGTGGTCTTTTTGCCTGCGCCGGTGAACATGGCCGCCCCCCAAATTTAATCTGTAACCGCGCCCGGACCTGCATTTCACCGGTCGGGGCGTGATGGCTCCCTCCGCGCCCAAGAACGGCGCTGCCGAATACCAGAACAGGCGGAGCGTGTATAATAACTGCGGACAATCAAACCTTATGATCACTCTTGACGAGATCGGCTCTCCGGCCGACATACGCCACCTTTCCGTCGCCGAACTGACCCGTCTGGCAGAGGAGATTCGCCAGACCATTTTGAAAACCGTGTCCATCAACGGCGGGCATTTGGCCTCGTCGTTGGGGGCGGTGGAACTGACGCTGGCGCTCCACACAGTGTTTGACACGCCGCGGGACCGCTTGGTGTGGGATGTCGGGCACCAAGGGTATCCGCACAAAATTTTGACCGGCCGCTACCGCGTCTTTCACACGCTGCGTAAACCCGACGGCATCAGCGGTTTTTTGCGCCGCTGCGAAAGCGAGTACGATGTGTTTGGCGCGGGTCACGCAGGCACCTCCATTAGCGCCGCAGTGGGATTGGCCAAGGCGCGCGACCTCTTGGGGTTGAACCACAAGGTCGTGGCGGTCATCGGCGACGGCTCGCTGACCTGCGGACTGCCGTTCGAGGGGCTCAACAACGGCGGGCACCTTCAGACGGACATGCTCGTGGTGCTCAACGATAACGAGATGTCCATCACGGAAAATGTGGGCGCACTCTCGCGCTACCTGAACTGGATCGTCCAGTCGCCCCTGTACAACAAATCCAAGCAAGAAGCGCGGGAATTGGTTCTGCGCACTCCGGTCGGCAAGCAGGTCAAGCGCATTGTGCACCGGCTCGAGGAGTCCACCAAAGGCCTCATCCTGCCGTCCATCTTTTTCGAGGATCTCGGGTTTCGCTACATCGGGCCGGTGGACGGTCATAACCTGGAAGAACTCATCGGCACCCTGCGCCGCATCCGGGATTTCAAGGGGCCGGTGCTGCTTCACGCCGTCACGCGCAAGGGAAAAGGCTACAAACTGGCCGAGGGTGACGCCGTTTTTTGGCATTCGCCTCCCAACTTTGAGGTGGACACGGGCGCGTACCGCAAATCAGCGGCGGTGACCTACACGAGCGTCTACGGCGACACCTTGTGCCGGTTGGCGGAGCGCGATCCGCGAATCGTGGCCATCACGGCGGCCATGGCCACGGGCACGGGGCTGGTGGAATTCTCGCAGAAGTTCCCGCAGCGCTTTCTGGATGTCGGCATCGCCGAGGCTCACGCCGTGACCAGCGCGGCAGGGCTGGCCATCGAAGGGCTCCGGCCGTTTGTCACCATTTATTCGACCTTCCTCCAACGCGCGTTCGACTCGATCGTTCACGATGTGGCTCTGCAAAACCTTCCGGTGGTTTTTGCCATGGATCGCGCAGGCTTGGTGGGCAACGACGGGCCGACCCATCACGGGCTGCTCGATGTGGCTTATCTTCGCATCATCCCGAACATGGTGGTGATGGCGCCTCGCGACGGCGATGAATTGCGCGACATGATCCTCACGGCGGCCCACTACACGGCCGGCCCGATTGCGTTTCGGTATCCCCGCGCAGCGGCTCCGGCGACGGAGGGGCGGGAGCCGCGCGAACTGCCCATCGGTGTGGCGGAGATGGTGCGGGAAACGGACGGCCCTGTGGCGATTCTCTCATACGGGCATGTTTTTGCGAATGTCATGGCCGCGGCGGATGCGCTGGCCGCGGAAGGGATTGACGCAACCGTGGTTAATGCGCGTTTCGTAAAACCCTTGGATCGTGCGATGCTGCGGCGCGTGGCCGCTGCGCATCCCGTGATCGTCAGCGTGGAGGATGCCGCTGCGGCGGGCGGATTCGGCAGCGCGGTCAACGAAGCGTTCCTCGATATGGGCCTGAACGCCCGCTGCCACATCATCGGTGTGCCTGATGTTTTTGTGGAGCATGGGGATCAGGCCACGCAGCAGGACATCTGCGGCCTTTCGCCGATGCGCATCGCGGAGCGCGTGCGCGGGTTGGTGGCGCGTCTGGTGCCGGGGGCGGCGGGGGACTCCGCCGGGGCCGTCAGCGCAGTTCCAGCAGCAGTGACCGCAACGCGTCGTTGAGCGGGTTGGGATTTTCGAGCGGCGCCAGATGCCCGGCCTCGGGAATCGTCAGGAAGCGGCTCCCGCGGATAAGCCGCGCCATTTCCTCCATCAGCGAGGGCGGTGTGACGCGATCCTGTTCACCACTGACCACGAGGGTGGGAACCTTGATGGCTGCAAGGTCCGGGGTGGAATCCGGCCGGTTGCGCATGGCCTGAAGCGCCCCGATGATCGCGGCGGGTTTGGCCTCGAGGGTCCATTGACGCAACTCGGTGACCAATTCCCTGTTGGCTGCGCGGGTGGCCTCGCTAATGAGGTTGTCTGCGACAAATTCGCACAGGAAATCGGTGCCCTGATGGCGCACCTGATGAATCATGGCGTCGCGGCGTGTGCGGGCTTCGGGCGAGTCAGCCTCGGCCCGTGTGTTGCATAGGGCCAAGCCGAGCACTCGTTCGGGGAAGCGCCGCAAAAATTCGAGTACGATATAGCCGCCCATGGAGCACCCGACGAATACGGCGCGGCGCACCCCGTGGGCGTCGAGCGTGTGGCGAACATCCGTCGCGAACACCGTCATGGAAAAATCCGCATCAGCCGGCACGCGCGACCGTCCGAATCCGCGAGTGTCGAGCGCCAAACAATCCGCCGCCGCCGCAAGCCCCGATATCTGATGGCGCCACATGCGGGAATCGAGAGGGAAGGCGTGAAGAAACACGACCGTTCTGGCATCACGCCGCCCGCAGCGACTAACCTGCGCGTGCAATTCCATGCCCGTTTACCCCCGTGGCGGTCTCGACTGATGCCAATCTGAGGAGACCAAACCTTTCCCGAGACCCAGCGGTCACTACTACACACACTGGACGATCGGAGATGCAAACATGAAAATCGCGATAACGGCTGGGAGGCGCCCGTGGCGGGCCGGGGTGCGGGCAATCCGCAGGGCCATGGTCATGGGATTGGTTGGCGTGCTATCGGGGCCCGCCTTCGGGTTGGGCATCCTTGTGCCGCGTCCGCCCGAGGCGTTGCCCGTCAGGCTCGGAGCGGCGGAGGTCCGAGTAGAGATCAACAATAATGTGGCCAAGACGCGCGTCGTGCAGGAGTTCGAGAACCCCAACCCGCGGCAACTGGAGGCCGACTTCATGTTCCCGGTGCCGAGAGGAGCCGATGTCACGGACTTCGTGCTTTACATGAACGGCAAACCAGTGAGCGGCGAGGTGATCGAGAGGGACAAGGCCCGGGAGATTTACGAGGGCATTGTGCGGCGGATGAAGGACCCGGGACTGCTGGAATGGGTGGATTACAACCTTTTCAAGGTACGCGTCTTTCCTGTGCCTGCCAACGGCCAAACAAAGATCGAACTGGAATTTGCTCAGGTTGTGCCGGCAGACCAGGGTGTTTACCGTTACACTTTCCCGCTGCGCGGGCCGCGCAGCGATAGGGCCGGGCAGAGCCGTGGGAGCAAGGCGGTCAAGTTTGGCATTGAGATCAAGGCCGACGAGCCTGTCCGGAATGTTTATTCTCCGTCGCACCCGCTCGAAACGGACACAGCCAACCCGAAACAAGTACGCGTGACCGTGCCGGAAGGAAAATTGTCTCCCGATTCGGACTTTGTCATGTTTTACGAATACTCGAGCAAGGATGTAGCCCTGAGCCTGCTGGCCACGCGGCCGGGCTCCAGCGACGGGTATTTTTCGCTCGTTTTGAGTCCGCCCATAGCGGCCGAGGGCGCGCCGCAGACCCCGTCGGATGTGGTCTTTGTGCTCGATACGAGCGGTTCGATGCTCGACGACAACAAGATCGAGCAAGCGCGCAAGGCGTTGGCCTACTGCGTGAGCCAGTTGCGCGAGTCAGACCGCTTCAACATCGTGCGGTTTTCGACCGGGGTGGATCAATTGCATCCGGGTCTGCAACAGGCCACGAAGGAAGCCATCGAGGAAGCGCGTCGGTGGATCGAAGGTCTGAAGGCCTCCGGGGGCACAAACATCAGCGAGGCGCTGGCCAAGGCCCTGGCGCTACGGGGCGAGGCAAAAGACGAGTCGCGGATCTTCACCGTGGTGTTCATCACGGATGGGCTTCCAACCGTTGGTGTGACGGACCCCGACCGCATCCTGAGCGAGGTGAAAGAGAAGAGCGCGGGCAATGTCCGGCTGTTCACCTTTGGCGTGGGGTTCGATGTCAATACCCGCCTGCTGGACCGGCTCGCCGATGAGACGCGGGCGACGGCGGATTACATCAAGCCGGGAGAGAATCTGGAGGCGCCCATCGCGCGTTTCTTCGACAAAATCAGCCGACCGGCCATGACAGGGCTAAAACTGGAAATCCCGGGCGCGCAGGTCTATGACCTTTACCCTAAGAATTTGCCGGATTTATTCTACGGAACGCAGTTGACCGTGCTGGGTCGCTACAAGGCGGCGGGACCGTCAGCGATCAAATTGACAGGCAGCGTCGCCGGCAAACCGGTGGAGTTTGTCTACGAAAAGACTTTCCCCGAGACCGAAACGGGCAACGCGTTTGTGGAGAAACTGTGGGGGACGCGAAAAATTGCCTACCTGCTCGATGAGATCCGGCAACATGGCGAGTCGCGGGAACTGAAAGACGAAGTGGTGGCTCTGGCGAAGAGGTACGGCGTGGTAACACCGTACACTTCGTTCCTCGTGGCGGAAGACGAACCTGTAACGCGCGAGCAGCCCGTGGCTCGCCGGGCTGAGCCGCGGTGGGATCGGCGCGTTGGAGGGCCGGTTCCCAGCGAAAGGGTTGGAATGCCGGCGGTCGCCCAAGACGGGCAGTTCTTCGACACTCCGTCCGCCGCGCTGGCCCGCAAGTCGGCCGAGGCGGCCCCGCCTGCGGCCTTATCGCTTCAAGCCCAGAGTGGGCAGGAGGCGGTGAGGGCCTCCATGATGGTTTCGGAACTCAAGCGCGCTCAGCGGGTGACGGAGGGGGGGGCGACGATGCGATCGGCATCCGGCCGCACTTTCGTGTGGGCTGGTGACGGTTATGTGGATTCGGACATTGGGCCGGAGGACCGCACAATATTGAGAATCAAGTACTTGAGCGACGCCTACTTTGCCGCCTTGCGGCTTGTACCGGACCTCAAGGATGCCTTTGCGCTTGGGGAGCGGGTGCGGATCAAAACGGCCCGCGGCGTGGTCGAAATCGGGCCGGAAGGTAAGGAAACGCTCGATGCCGGGGACGAGGAAATCCTGCTCAGCGCGAAAAAATGAAAAAAATGCAACCGGCGGGAACCTGAATCGGGAACCGGTGTCTCATTCACCGTAACACCCGAACCGGACGCCGAAAAGCGGACGGATTGACAAGACAACCAGCGACTGTCCCCAGCGACAGTTTTCCATAACCTCCTAACCTCAAGATTAGGCCCTCGGGCAACCGGGGGTCTTTTCTTTTGGGGTAAGGTCGCTATCAGCGGACCAACAAGGCTATTGCCTCACGCGCCAAATGTCGCCCGGGCTGACCACGCCGTTGGTGGGGTCATATGTATAGCGAGCGAGTATCTCCGGCTGCGGCTGGGGCTTGGAGGGGTCGTATCGGGTCCAGTCGAGATCGAAAATGCCGTCGGGCCCGGCACTCCAGACGATCCAGCCGTTCGGGGGTGCGTAGTATCCGAAGGTCTGGTTCGGCTGCTCCACGAACGGATCGGCAGGAAGAGAAACGATGTAGGAGATTGGCGTGGTCAGCGACGCGATGCGGGGTTGGACGCTGGGAGCGCGAAAAGAGGGAATTGGCCCTTGCAAGTGGGCGGCGAGGGCGTCTGCCAAACTCGGCCGGCGCAACAGATGAGCGGGATCCGTCGTCCAAGCCGGATAGGCATTGTTGTCAACGAAATAGGTTTCGATGGCAGTCGCCAGACTGCGTTGATCCGCGCGCACTTGTTTGACTTTGCGCATTATGGCCGCTTCGGCGGAGGCATCTTGGCCGAAGGCAGAAGTGGTGAAGACCGCCGCAAGCACGGCAGCCCCGAGGGAAAGGCAAATCCTCATCGTAGTACCCCCCTTTGGAATTGCACTTGAAGCGCGTCTGTCGCGGCGCTTACAGAGTGTCAAGCGCAAGTGTCGACAGATACAAGCCGATGCCGGCTGGGTTGCGCAGTGGTGCCGACCGGCCGCAGAGGAGCAGATTCAACAATTCCCAGTTTTGCCCCGTGGGGCGTGCCGATTGAAGAGGCGCCAGACCCGCGCACGCAAGGGCGGTGCCGCAGATCAAGGCCATGATAAAGGTTTTATTGTTCGGTTGGACTGCAGACAGCAGACACGCACCGGGAATCATAACCATTGATTGGCCAACTCCGAGCGACCGCGGGCTGAGCCAAAACGCTGCGCACTCGGGTTTTCGAATCGTTTGACATTGCCGCGTGGCCTGGCGATTGACCCGCTGACGAAGGGGAGGCGTGCCATCCAGGCCGAAAATAAATGCCTGCGCGCAGAGTAAGCGGAAATCCGGTGACCTGTAACTGCGCCCGTCTGGCGCTGTGGCCCGTTAGCTCAATTGGTAGAGCAGCAGACTCTTAATCTGTTGGTTCAAGGTTCGAGTCCTTGACGGGTCACCAGTCGCAGGACTTCATCAGGAACTCCGGTCAACGGGCATCTTGCGCAAGTTGCGTTCGTGGGCTTCGCGGCTCGAAGCGTGCCTTCAAGGCGTCATAGATTTTTCACACTTCTGCCGGCTTTGGAGAGGGCGCGGCCGGTGCCGTCAATGGCGCTGCCCACTGTGGAGCAACCGGAGAGGAGCAGCATGGCGGCAAATGTCACGAGCAGCCAACCAGTTCGGTGAGTCTTGCACTTCATCATTCTGTCTCCGCATGGATTTGGGGTGGGCTCTTTGGTTCAATCGCGGTCCTGGCGCAATCGTTTACAACGCACTGACCGCTTCCGCACGAGCCGTCAAAGAAAATGGCACAGGCCGAAGCCTGCGCCATTTTGTCGCGGAAGCCTCATCACGAGGCGACAAGATGTCCCGTAGGGCACAGGCCCACAGGGGTTACTTTTTCGACTCGCTCTCTGTCGTCTTGCCGTCCTTATCACACGGCTTCTTACATTCGGTTTGCTGCTCAGCCTTCTTCTTTTCGCAACATGCGGATCCAGCATAGGCATTCAGGGACACCATGGTAACCAGCATGATTGTGGCGATGATACGCAACATGACGGGGGCCCTCCGGAGGGTTTATTCGTACAACCTTAGGTGCAGCAGTGCGGTTTAAGGACAAACTCAGTACTTATTCATGCCCGCGCCTTCCTCGAACCGAGGTGGCTGCGGTTTCCCAGTCGTTGCGCAAAAAAAAACGGCTCAGAGGTCTTAAACCTCCGAGCCACAGAATCCCTGCTCAACGGGGGGCTTAAGCCCCATTGCGGGAAAGTTACTTCTTCTCTTCCTTCTTCTCGGCCGGCTTGGTGGTTTCCTTGTCCTGCGAGCCGGTCGTCTTGGTGTCCTTGCACTCGGCACCCTTCATCTCAACCTTCTCGGCCTTGGCAGCGCCGGCCGGCTGGGTCTCGGGGGCGGCAACGGCGACGCCGAGAGCGGCAACCGTCAACAGGGTGGACAGGGCGATAACGCGAAGCGTCATATGATGCAATCCTTCCGGAGATAATAGTGTGACGCACTAATTGCGTCTATCCCATCAATTAGCACCATTCGTGCCAGTCCCTCATTAAGCGTCTGCCCCTCAAGTCGCTCATAATACCGGATTAGTTAGACGAAAGCGCTGACTCGACTTCGGCAACCAAGGGTTCTAGCGTTGCCTGATCGAGGGCAAATCGGATTCCGGCCGTGGCGAACAATTCGGGTAGCGGCCGCGACCCGCCCAGAGCAAGCGCACGGCGATACCCAGCGACCGCGTCGCGCGGGTTGGCCCGGTACAGACTCCACAGTTGCAGCGCACCGATCTGCGCAATGGCGTACTCAATGTAGTAGAGAGGCACGCAGAAAAAGTGAAGTTTGTGAATCCACGAGCACTCGCGCCACTCGGATAGTTCTGTCCAGTCAAGGTCAGAGCCGAAGCGTTTATCGAGGCGCAGCCACTCGTGCGCCCGCTGAGCGCGCGTATGGCCCGGATTTGTGTACATCCAGTGCTGCATGGCGTCCACGCGTGCGATCCATGGAAGGATTAGAATAACTTCCTCGAGGTGCTCGCGGCGCGCACGCTGAGCCGAGGCAGCGTCGTAGAAGGCGTCCAACTTTTCGCAGGCCATCATTTCCATGCCCATGGACGCCACCTCGCAAAACTCGATGGGAGCGCTGCGATAAGGCAGCAGGGGTTCGTGGCGCGCTGCGAGCGCGTGGAAGGCATGTCCCCCCTCATGCAATAGCGTGAAGACATCGCGGTTTCGACCGGTCGCGTTCATGAAAATGAACGGCAGGCGAACCTCGTCGAGAGTGCTCTGGTATCCGCCGGGCGCTTTCGCCTTTCGGTTGTCGAGGTCGAGCAATCGCAGGGTTTGCAAAACGGAGAAGTCATCGGGAAATGAGGGGTCCACCGCCGCGAAAATCCGTGTGGTGCCCGCCATGAGTTGCTCCGAAGTCTCAAACGGCCGCAGCGGCGGCAATCCGCTGGGATCCACCTGCAGATCCCACGGTGCAAGACGGTCAAGGCCGAGCAACACTCGCCGACGCTCGAGCAGGCGACGGCAGGCTGGGACAACCACCTTTTCAATGGCCTCATGCAGTTGAACGCAATCGGTGGGCGCGTAATCAAAACGGCCGAGGCGCCGGAATTGATAAGCGAGGAAGTTCGGAAAACCGGCATTGAGAGCCATCTGCTGGCGCAACGCCAACATCTCGTCGAACAGGTCTTCCAAGGTTTCTCTGTCGCGCAGTTGGCGGGTCACGGCGGCGATCCAGGCCTCGCGGCGCAGCGCCCGGTCGGGCTCTTCGAGCAGTTTCTGGAGTTGCGGTATGGTCAGTTCCTCGCCGCGCAGGGTTGCTGTCATTTCGCCGCAGATCTTCTGGTAGCGTTGGGCGAGCATTTCATCCTGTGTGGCGAGAGGCACATTTTCCTCGCGAAAGATTTCGACCTCATTGGCACGGGCACGGTCGAAAACCTCGTATCGGTGTCGTGGCAGAGCGGCACGGTGGGGACAATCCAGGTACCGGCGGCTGAGGGCGAAGTTGCGCGGCTCCATCTTGGGCATGATGTCCTGTAGGTAATCGAGGTAGGCCCGCTCCAGTTCCGGGTCATCCGTATGGCAGGTCATGCGAATGTGCCGGCGGGTGAATTCCTCCGAGACGGCAGAAAACAGTTCGGACCAGTCGAGCAACCATTTTTCCAGCGCCGCGGCATCCGGCAGAGGGCGCGCCTCCAGTTCGTCGTAAAACCGGGCGATGTTGTCCCAGGAGCCCAGATCCAAATCCGCCGGCAGGTATTGGCGCGGGAAATCAGTGTTGGTCGGCAGGGCGTCGAGCACGGTCATTGGCATCTCCGAGGGTAAGGGTCTTGGGGAGCGTGACATCACGGGTACGCGACTATTCGCGCGACAGGGGCATGGTCGGGATTCATGCGAAGCCGGCGAGACGCGCCACATGGTCGCGGCTGCCATCCTCAATCCATGGGTCCAGTTCCGACGGGGATTTGAGTTGTTGGCCGCGCTTGCGGTCCACGACGAGGAAACCGCACGACACATCGGCCAGTGCGGTCATGTCGCTCCAGAGGCGCTCGAATTGGGCCACAGGGTAAATGTCTTCCTGTCCATGCCCCCACCGCCGTTTGACATCTTTTATGGTGACATAGACGGGAAGGCGCTGAGCCACGCGGCGTATGGCTGCGGCGATCTCCTCGGAGGGTCCGTCTAGGTCGGAGCGAGTCAGCCCGAAGAGGGCGAGCAGAGGGTCCACCTCGATCCAGGTGGTCATTGAGTTGTAGTAGCGCAGCCGCAATTCGTCAAACTCGTGAGGTTGGGCCAGTCCCTCGAGCAATCGCACGCGGCCGTTGACACGCGCGAGGCCACCGCCGTGGTCGCCTACGCGTCGCGGGACCACTTCAAAGGTCAATGTGTTTCCCGAGGCCAGATGCGCGCCGAGTGCCGCCGGATCGGGACACGCGCCCAGAGTGTCAATGTTGTGAAGCAGGATGGTCTGGATGCCCGGATGCTCCCGGAGCACCGTGGCAAGCACGCCGTTCCGAAAAAGATTTGTCACCTCGTACCAATGGCCCGGCGGATTGAATCGCTGCAGGGCGACATTATCCGTGTAATCTGACCCTTCGCCTGACGCCCGGGCCCATTCCATCAGCGCCCGCCGCGCGGCGTCGCGCACCCGTTGTCTGCGTTCATCCAGAGTTTCCTGAGGTGTCTCCTCCCAGAGGAACTGAAGGTCGCGCACCATGGGGACAAGACGCTGCCCGATGGCGCGTCCGGGCGACAGGTAAATCGGTCCATCATGACCGAAGGAGCGGTTCAGCGTGAGATGTTTGGAGATGGGGCCGTGTGTCAGGTAACTGGTGGATACCAGGTGGGGGATGACGGCGCCTGATTCTGCGGCCGCCCGCCGGGTTTTGGCGAGGTGAATTTCCAGAAAACAGCGGTGCCTTCCCGACATGAAAACAAATGGGTTGACAGCCTTGACGGCGCCGGCGCCACTGGTCCAGCGGCTGCCAACCCCGCCAGCAAGAGTCAACACGGCAACCCGGCCGGACTGGAGGGCGGCGAGGCCGGCTTCCCGATAACTGGCTGCCTCGGCGAGATGGGTGACATCGCCCGGCTGCACATCCTCAATGTCCGTGGACACAGGCAGGCGGTTACGGGCCAGGCCAATGCGGCCGGCGCGCAAGTCGGCACGCATTTGCTCGTGCTGAACCTCGTCAAAGGTGTTTTCGCGCCGGATTCGCTCTGCGTCGGCATCCCACCGCAGACGGTCCGCGCGGGAGGCCGGCTCGGAAACGCGAAACAGGCTGGTGACGATGGTCCGAAGCATGTGAAACGATTCGCCGGGTTCGGTCGCTGAGGCAGTGAACTGGTCGAACTCCGCAAGACGCAGCGGCGAAACCTTGGCGGGATGCTCGCGCACCAGTTCCGGGATCTGAAGGGTATAGTAGCCGGAGGGGAGAAGCGCCTCGGCCCCGCGCAACAGCGTGGCGCATGTGCCGGTATGGTTGACTTCGAAACGGTAAACCACGGGATCCATGGCAAACGGTAGCGCGTCTTCCAATTCGCGTTTGGAGGCAGTCATGATTTCCAGAATTTCGTCGCGAAAAGACGCAGCCTTCCGCGGGTTGACAAACATCCCCATGCCGCCGCCCGACATGCCGCCAAGCATTAGGAATCCCCAAAAATCATCGCGGAGGCGCTCGCGGGCCTTGGCAATGATTTGTTCCGTGAAATGATTGGTCACGGCGGGAATGATGGTCTTTAGCGGCCCGTCCCAGTTGCGGGTCGTTTGCCGGCCCAACGCTCGCAGGTCGCCCTCGCGCAACGCCCTCAGAATGTCGTCGAAAATGGCGCGCATGGCCAGGCGCGCCTCCCACTCCGCGCGGCCTCGTAGCAGGTATTTCTCTGTGACCAGTTCCAGAATCGGCCCGACATTTTGGGCCATTCCGCCGTGAACCAAGATCAGACAGTTTTCCAAGGATTCCCGGATGCGAGGGTGGATCTCGCGGTCGCCCAGCAGACGATGGCGGGGCAGCAGGCACCCGCGGCTGATGCCGAATTCGGGGTCCCCGGGTGTTGCAACGGCACCCTCAATGACCTTGAAACCGGGCCAGATGCCGCCGGAGTCCTGCCAGCCGCCGCCAGACCCTCCGAGCCATTCGCCGAGAATGGCGCGGGAGGCTACCAGGCGCCGTTCCGCCTCAGTGAGACTGCCCTCCAGCGTCAGGGTCTGGCCGGTGGCCCGCATGAGCGCTGTAATGACACACGCCAGAAGAGTCGTTGACACTGCAAGGCGCGAGCCTTTGGGGATGTCATTGACCCGCGTTACCAGTTCGATGCCCAGGCCGCGCCCAACCACGCGCCCCAGGATGGCCGCTATGGAGTGGTCGGTGCCCTCAAACGACGAAGGCAGCAAACCCGACGCGATGACACCGGCTTTGAGGAGTCCAAGGTAATCATTGCCAAAATTGAACAGGTCGGAGAGATCCGTAATATCCCTTGTTGCACCGAGATCGACGCTGGTCAGGCGCAGCAGGGGTTCGGGGATGACCCGGACGCATGCCGAGACCGGCGGGCGGCACGACCTGTCGCGGCCATGGACGCCGAGATCCACGGAAATATTCAACACACGGGCACCCTCGGGGTAGTCCATGCCCAGAAAAAAGATGTCCGACCATCCGCTGTGGCTCAGGTCGAGGCGCACAGGCGTGGATTCAACCAGGACGGGATACAGCCGGCTGCCGGGCTCGCGCGTCAGCAGTTCAGGACGGATGCGCAGGGGATGCTCGTCGGGATGCCCGACGCGGAGCATCCACCGGTTACCCGCGCTGGCTCGCACGCTCTGCCTCACCTGATCCAGCAGTGTTTGGAAGGCGGCTCGATGATACGCCTCGGCAAGAGCGCTGAGCAGGGTGCCATTGATCTGTCCCTCGCGCATCCGGGCCCGGATGATGGCGATGGCCTGCTCGAAATGGCGCACCATGAGATGAGTGTGGGCATCAGCGGGAATGTGCCCTGCCGCGGGGGTTTGAGGTGCGTCGGCCAGATGATAACGGTACAGAGCGTGAAGGAATAACGCGGAACGGACCCGCTCGTAAAGGTTCCGGGTGGTCCGCCGGAATTCTTCGAGTTCCTCGCAGGCGGTCATCAAAGCCGCCGGAGTCAGGGTTTGAGCGAGATCCCGCAGCGGTCTGTTACGCACGGCGGGATCGGGGCTGACAATGGTTTCGATGAACGGGTTGGTTGGATTCATACGCGGGTCAGACCGGCCGGCCGGCGCGTGGTTTCTGCAAGAACGGTGAGGATGGCGGTCAGGACCTCATCCCTGTCGCGCCCGGACAATCCCAAGGCCAGTTGTGTCTGAAGGAGCCCGTAGCGCGACCCGAGATCGTGGCGTGTGCCTTGCACCTCGAGCGCGAGATACTTTCCGCGCTGAGCCAGAATTTCGAGCGCCGGGGTCAACTGGGCCTGACCGCCGTGCCGTGTTTGCGGCAGGATGTCCTGCTCGAGAATGTCGAGCAGAACCGGTGTCAGCACATGCATTCCAAAAAAGCAGAGGTAATAGCCTGCCCGAAGACCGGGGACCTGAAGTTCCATTTCGGCTCGCGATATGTTGGGTTTTTCAATGATCCGTTCGATCTGGTAGACACCGGTGGCATTGCCGACCCGTTTTCCGGCCACCGTGCCGTAGGCTCCGATAAGGTGTTCTCGGGTGGCATGGACAGCCGAAATGGCGCACTCCTCGGTGGCAGCCAGTTCCAGCAATTGCTGGGCGCAGCGCTTTTCCGGCATTTCGGAGATATAAAGGTGATCGCCGAGCAGCAGCAGGAACGGTTCGCCGGCGACAAATTGTTTGGCGCGGTGGACGGCATGCCCGTAACCGAGCGGCTCCTCCTGCACGGCGAAATGCAGGCGACCGAGCAGGTTGGTGATGCGTTCGGCTTGGGCTGTCGCCCATTCCACTCCCCGGTACGCCTCAAGGAGGTTGCGGCGCAGAAGATCAAAGCCGTCACGGTAGCGCGCTTCGTCGCCGGGCGCGCAGACGACACAGATTTCCTCAATGCCGCTGTCGAGCGCCTCTTCAGCGATGATCTGTAAAACGGGTTTATTTACTCCGTCGCGGTCCATAAACGGCAACATGGCCTTCTGGACGCTGTCGGCGGCCGGGTAGAGGCGCACGCCCCGCCCCGCCGCCGTGATGACTGCCTTGCGGATGATCATGAGCCGTCTCGCCAGCGAATGGGATCTGTCTTGAACATGTCACGACCATGGCGCGATGAATTGCGGTGGGCAAGCCTCTCCGGCAGCCTGAATAACGGCTTGCCTGAATCATAGCCAACATTTGGTCACCGAGCCGTGTTCCAGAGGGAGAAGGGAAAGCGTTGGTGCTGAAACCGCAGATATCAGTGATCATTCCGGCGCTCAACGAAGCGCGCACCATCACGAGTGTTTTGCGCTCTTTGGCCCGGCAGGATATGATTTCCGTCGCTCAAGTCATTGTCGTGGATGGGATGAGCGAGGACGATACGGTTGATGTGGCCTACGGATTTCCATTTGTTGAAGTAGTGCAGGCCCAGCCGGGCCGGGCCAATCAGATGAATCACGGAGCGCGGATAGCACGCGCTCCCATCCTGTGGTTCCTTCACGCTGACTCCACCATTCCTGAGCCGACTTCCATCAACGAAATCCTCGATGTGATGGCAGATCCCGAAGTCGCGGCGGGGGCTTTCCGATTCAAGTTACGCGGCGACGACCTCTACTACCGGCTTGTGACCGGGTGGGTGAACCTCCGGTCTTCTTTGTTGGGGCGTCCGTATGGCGATCAGGGGCTGTTTGTGAGGACTAAGGTTTTTCAGGAACTGGGCGGCTATGCGCCGGTCGAGATGTGCGAAGACCTGGATTTTGTGCTGCGGGTTAGAAAGGCCGGGCGTTTTGTGCTGCTCCGCCACCCCGTGGAGACGAGCGCCCGTACTTGGCAGCGCTACGGCAAGTTGCGCACCACGATCTACCATTTACGGGAATGGCTGGCCTTTGAGTTGTCACGCCTGCTGAGGCCACGGTCGCCGCTGGTTCGCGATCAGCAGCCCGAGTCTGGCGTTGCGGCTGCAGAGCCCATGTCCGCGGCGACGCCGGGTCAAGGCGATCCGCGGTCGGCAACTCGCATGAACGAGGAAAAAGCACCCGAGTCGGCAGCAGCCCACTGAATGGGCCGCTCGCTGTTGCGACAGCGTGTTGTAAGTCTATGTTTTTCAGCAGGTTATGGAGCGGAAAATCGAGTCCGCTAGCAGCCCGGAGTCTGTCATTTGTGTTTGACGCGCGATCCCGCAGAGCGTACTTTTCAAGAGTTTTGTGACTTGCTCCACAGATGACCCGAATCCACGCAGAAATGGCGGTTGAGTTGCAACGATGCCCGATACGGTAACCACGCAGGCTTCGAACTACACATCTTCAGACATCAAAATCCTTGAAGGCCTTCAGGCTGTCCGCAAACGGCCGGCCATGTACATCGGATCCACAGGTCCGGCCGGCCTCCACCATTTGGTCTATGAAGTGGTGGACAACTCGATTGACGAGGCGCTCGCAGGCTTTTGCAAGAATGTCCATGTCACCATCCACATTGATCATTCGGTGACCGTGGAGGACGATGGCCGCGGCATCCCGACGGAAATGCACCCGCAGTGCAAGAACAAGTCCACCGTGGAAGTCGTGATGACAATGCTTCACGCCGGCGGCAAGTTTGACAAAACCGCCTATAAATTTTCCGGAGGCTTGCACGGCGTGGGCGTGTCGGTCGTGAACGCCCTGAGCGAGTGGCTGGAGGTGGAGGTTCGCCGCAACGGCTCCGTGTACCGTCAACGGTATGAGCGGGGCAAGCCGACATGCGGGCTGGAACTGATCGGTCCAACCCGCAAGCAGGGAACCACCGTTCGCTTCAAGGCGGACTCAACCATTTTTGAAACCATCGAGCCGCATTATGACACGCTGGCCAGCCGGCTGCGCGAACTGGCCTTTCTCAACCGCGGGATCACCATCACCATCTCCGACGAGCGCGACGGCCGATCGCACCAGTTCCGGTATGCAGGCGGCATCGTAGAGTTTGTCAAATCACTCAACGAGGGCAAGCAGGTCATCAATCCGACGCCCGTGTATTTTCACCGCGCCAAGCAGGTGACCAAGTCAACCATGGACGGCGATGTGCTCGAGGATGTGGAGGTGGAGGTCTGCCTCCAGTACAACGACGGCTACTCGGAAAACCTTTATTCGTTCGTCAATAACATTAACACAATCGAGGGCGGGACCCACATGACAGGGTTCCGCAAGGCGCTGACCCGGACCATCAACGATTATGCCCAGCGCAACGACCTGATGAAAAAGTTGAAGGAAAACCTGACGGGCGACGACCTGAAGGAGGGACTGACCGGCGTCATTTCGCTCAAAATTTCGGATCCGCAGTTCGAGTCTCAAACGAAGATCAAACTCGGCAACACGGAGGTCACCGGCATTGTCGAGCAGATCGTCAACGAGGGGCTGGGAGAATTTCTCGAAGAAAATCCCAAGATTGCGCGGCGGATCGTGGAGAAAGCCGTCATGGCTGCGACGGCCCGCATCGAAGCGCGCAAGGCGAGAGAAATTGTGCGTAAGGGGGCTCTCGAGGTCAGTTCGTTGCCCGGAAAACTGGCTGACTGCAGCGAGAAGGATCCTGAGCGGGCGGAACTGTACATCGTCGAGGGCGATTCGGCGGGCGGCAGCGCCAAGCAGGGGCGTGACCGCCACTTTCAGGCGATCCTGCCTTTGCGCGGAAAGATTCTCAATGTCGAGCGAGCGCGCCTCGACCGCGTGCTGTCCAACGAGGAAATCCGCGCGTTGATCACTGCACTCGGCACGGGTATCCGCGACTCCTTTGACATCACCAAACTGCGTTACGGCAAATGCATCATCATGACGGACGCCGATGTGGACGGTGCACACATCCGGACGCTGTTGCTAACCTTTTTCTACCGCCAGATGCCGCAACTGCTGGCCAACGGCAATGTGTACATCGCCCAGCCCCCCCTGTACAAGGTCAAGCGGGGCAAGATGGAGCAATATCTCGACCGCGATGAGGATAAGGACAGGTTTCTGCTTGATCAGGGGATTGACGAGTGTGCGGTCACCGGCCGGCTGAACGGCTCCGCCACGGGCCGCGAAGTGGGGCCCTTGCGCAACGCCGACCTGCGCCAGTTGCTTGAGGTCATTATGGCCCTCGAGGCCCTTGACCGTACTCTGCAGCGCAAGGGAACCAGTGTGAAGGAATGTCTCGCACGGCGGGCCGCGGATCCCAAAAAACGATATCCGATCGGGCTGTTCACGGAGGAATTCGAAAGGCATTTTGCGTTCGATGAGAAGGAGTACTCGGCGCTGAAGGACGAGGTTGCCGAAACAATGGACAAGGTGGAGACGGAGCAGGCCAAGGGCAAGGCGTCTCCCACGGCAGTCCAAACGGAACTGGCTTTGAGCGCGAAGGACGATGTCGAGCAGGACGACGAAGAAACAGAACGGAAACTCCGTTACACAGCCCATGATTTGCGCGTGGAAATGGAGCAGTTGCGCGAACTGGCGGTCCGGGTGGAGCGTGCAGGCCTGAGCGTTGCCTGTTTCGACGAGGACCCCGAGGAGCGCTACCGCCAGACCAACGACCGCGCACCGCTTGTCGTGACGACCAGCAAGGAGACGGTTTACTGCCACTCGCTTCGGGCCGTTCTCGAGGCCGTCAAGAATGCCGGCAAGCGCGGGGTCACGCTGCAGCGCTACAAAGGTCTTGGCGAAATGACTGCCCTGCAGTTGTGGGAGACGACAATGAATCCGGCGACCCGCAGATTGCTGCGCGTGACCTTGGATCAGGCGCGCGATTACGAGGCGGAGGAAACCTTTTCGGTTCTCATGGGCGACGATGTCCTCAAACGGCGTCAGTTCATTCAGCGTCATGCCCCAGAGGTGCGCAATCTCGATGTGTAGCCGGCCTGAGGGCCGGACGCGGGCCGGATAGGAGAGCCAGTGACAGGCGACGAGAAAACCTTTTGGGAAGTGTTGTGGGAGTACGATCCCAATGGTCTCGTGGCCGTGGACAGCCAGGGAATCATCCGCGTCGTCAATCCCGCTTTTTGCCGGATGTTTGGCTTCGAGGGACCCGTTGTGTCGGGCCGTCCTGTGACAGAGATTCTTGATGACGCCGAAATCTTTGACGAAGTGCGCCGCTCGCGTCAGGCCATCGTCGGGCGCGAGCGCCACTATCCCCGGCATAACCTTTATGTGAAACAGGTTGTATTTCCCGCCGGAGACGACGGGGTGGTGGCCTGCATCATGGTGAACATGACCGACGAATGGCGGCAGAGGGAGCGCCTGCGGACGATCACCCGCGAGAGCCTCGCAAAAATGGAGCGCGTCGTGGATCGCCAAATGAAAGTGGCTCAGGAGATAGCCGGCCTGCTTGGCGAGACGACTGCGGAAACCAAACTGACCCTCCTCGAACTGACGCGAATGCTCGAGCAGGAGAAACCGTGAGTTGGAAGCGTTCGTTGAGATCGAGACAGTTCAACTCAACAAGCACGGCGAGCAGTTGTGTGGGGATCGGGTCCTTGTCCACCGGACTCCGGGCCGGGCCGTTGTCATCCTGTCAGACGGACTCGGCAGCGGTGTCAAAGCCAACATTCTCGCCACCCTGACGACCACCATCATCCGGCGCATGATATCTGCGGGGGCGGATCTGGGCGATGTGGTGGACACGATTGCCGGGACGCTGCCTGTGTGTCAGGTGCGGGGTTTGGCCTATGCGACCTTTGCACTAGTCGAAGTGGACACGGTCGCCTGCCGTCTGCGGGCGGTCAACTACGACAATCCGCCCATTCTTTTTTTTAGACGAGGGCGGCGCATCAGGCCTGAGTCGCGGACAGAGCCCGTGCGCGGGCGTCAGGTCTCGGTCATGGAGTCCGATGTGGAAATGGGCGACCACATCGTGTTGATGAGCGACGGCGTCACCCACGCCGCCCCGGGCAATCGTACGGACCGCCGCTGGGACAGTGACGCGATTGCCGCGCATTTGGAAAAGCAGATCCGCCTGCAACCGGCAACAGCGCGCAGCCTTGTGCGCAACCTGGCCCATCTGACATCGGCGCTTTACCATGGGCGCCCGTCAGACGATGCGACCATTGTCGGCCTCCACACCCGTCAGCGCGCATCGCTGATGATTTTCACGGGTCCGCCACAGGACCCGGCGCGGGACTTCGATTGTGCGGAACGCCTACTCAATTTTCCCGGCCGGAGGGTCATTTGCGGCGGAACCACAGCGACGATTGTCGGCATGCACCTCGCCGAGGTGATTGAGACAGATCTTGCCACCATGCGCGAGGGCATTCCCCCGATCGGGCTACTCCGGGAGGTGGATCTCGTAACCGAGGGCATGCTCACGATGCTCAAGGCGTTGGATCTACTGCGGGACTCTTGTGGCGACCCACAGCGGCTGCCGCGCGACCGAAATGGCGCGGTGTTGCTTGCGCGGGAATTGCTGGCCGCCGATGTCATCGAATTTCTCGTGGGGCTCAAAACGAGTGATTATTACCAAAATGTGCTTCTGCCGGGCGAGATTTCCGTCAGGAAAAACCTGGTGCGGGAACTTGAGTCGTGTCTGACCTCGTTGGGGAAGGAGGTGAACATCTCATACTGTTAGGCAGGGGCCAAAGCCTGCTGTTTGTTCCATAATTGACCTGTGCCGGTGAGTTATCATATTATTTTGTGGAAGGCGGCGCGTGGCCAGTAACGGCGGCAAGCGTGCGGGTGCGCGGACAGGATCGGACCAGACCTCCACGCTGACGCCCGCGGTGGCCATGGCGCCGGCGCCGCCGTTGGAGCGGGGGGCGGTGCTAAAGGCGCGCCACTCCTATCGTCTGGAACGCGTGCTGGGGCGGGGCGGCTATGCGTCGGTGTATCTCGCCGAGACCCTCGAAACTTCAAGTGAGACGCCGGAGGTTGTGCCGCGTCAGGTCGCGCTTAAAGTCTTCAATTCGCCGGTCGAGGCGGATCCGGCCCAGTTTCTCAAGCGCGAACTTTCCTCGCTGCTTGCGCTGCGCCACGAACGCATCATTCGCGTTTACGATTGGAATCTTGATCCGCCCAATGCTTTTGTGGTGCTTGAGTATCATCCGAGTGGAAACCTTTTTCAGGCTGGTGCCAGCGGTCGCCTGCCGGCAGAAGGCGAGGTCTGGCGGCTGCTGGCGCATTTGATGTCGGCTTTGAGCACTGCGCACCGGGCCAGCATCCTCCATCTCGACATCAAGCCCGACAATGTACTGGTCGATGTAGACGGCAATTTTGTGCTGACGGATTTCGGTATCTCGCAAGGCAGCGGCGTTTCGCGCCAGCAGATGGCGTTTGGCCTTGGCTCGCCCGGGTATCAGGCACCCGAACAGCGCTTTCGCGACACGAACCTCATCGGCGCTCGGACGGATCTTTGGGGCGCAGGAGCGACTGCGTATGCTTACTTTACCGGGCTGCGGCTCAACCGCCACCTTAATCTCTTGGCCGGTCCCGGTGCCTCGTCACCCTTCGGGCTACCGCCGGTGTCGGAGCACCGCCCGTGCAGCGCGGCGCTCGAGCAGGTCATCATGAGTCTTCTGATGTTTGAGCCGTTGCGCCGGCCGGGGAGTGCGGCCGAGGTTCTTGCTCAGGTGATGCGTCACACGAGTGCCGGAGACATTCAACCAGCGGTGCTCGGGTCGGGACGAAAGGCTGACCCTGCGGGGGCAGAAGTGCGGGAACTGGTCTCCCGTATCGTGGATCCACATTTGGCTGCGATCTGCAAGGCGAGCGATGTGATAGGGAAATACATCGTGTTTGAAGATGGCGAAGTGCTCGCCAGTCAGGGCGACTTGGCTCGGCATGCCTTCGTGTTGCTCCAAGGCGAGGTTGTTGTCGAGCGGGCCGGCGATGTCGAATCGGTGGTTTGCAGGGAGGGGGTCTTTCTCGGCGAGGTGTCTGCACTGACGGGCCTGCCGCGCACGACAACCCTGCGAGCCCGTGGCCGCGTTTGGGTGTTGGCTTTCAATGCAGCCGAATTCGAACAGTTTGTGGTGTCTTATCCGGCCGTGGCTGTGCGACTTCTCAAATCGCTCGCCGTGCGATTGGCCGACCGACCGAACGCCTAACGCGAGTCTCGTGCCGGCGCTGGATTTGTGTCATAGACTATGTTGATACGCCGGCTGCGCGCTTCAGGTTGATTCTGCGTTGCCCGGATGAGACAGCCAATGTAGACATTGAGGCGATTGAGGGCGGGAGTTCATTCATATGACGCTCACGAAACAGACGCGGATGATCCGTGCCGTTGCCGTTATGATCCTGGGTCTTCTCGGCACATGGGCATCGGCCCAGCCCGCCAACGATGATTTCGCCAATCGCGAGGCCCTTGTTGGAGCCTCCGGCACAGTTACCGGCAGCAACGACGGAGCGACGACCGAACCTTTTGAGACCGACCATGCCGGGATACCGGGCGGGGCGTCCGTCTGGTGGACTTGGACGGCCACCACGGACGGCTGTTTCTCTGTGGACACTTACGATAGCACTTTTGACACGGTGCTGGCCGTGTACACAGGGCCGGGTCTCGGATCGTTGTTTGAGCAGGCTAGCAACAATAATTATGGAACCACGCAGACCAGCCGTGTTGGCTTTGATGTGCTGGCCGGCACGCAATTGCACATCGTTGTGGACGGCGTGGCTGGGGCTACAGGAACAATAGTGCTCAACTGGCGCTTGGTTCCTCCAGTTGGTGATGTGGCAAACCCAAGCCCGTTTGATTTCGAGACCACTAGCAACCAGTCTATCCTGCTTGATTGGGCGGACGCCGGGGGCGCCACGGAATACGAAGTGTGGTTCCAGTCCGTGTTGATCGCTGTCACCACCGAAAGCCAGTACCAGATTCCCGTGCTCCTGCCCTACGATCAATACCTGTGGCAGATTTTGGCCCGCAACGACTGCGCCACCACGGTTAGCCCGCCCTGGCGTTTTTCGGTCTGCCCGCCGGTGTTTGGTCCGGCCACCATGCCGTCACCGTTTGATGGCGAGACCACCTGGTCTTCGTTGGTGCGATACGACTGGGAGGATACCCCGGGGACGAGTGTATATAATGTTTATGTGGATGGTATTTTTTACACCAACACCGCGGTCAGCCACATGGATTATCTGGCCACGCAGACAGCAGGACCCCACACCTGGCAAGTGTTCTCCATCAATGCCTGCGACACGACAGCCAGCGAGGTGTGGAATTATTGCATCAACGAGACTCCGTCCAATCCGTCGCCGGCAAATGCCGTTGTGCTGTGCGTCCCGCCGGTTTCGTTGTCCTGGACAGGGCTGACCGGCGTGGATTTTGATGTTTATCTGGATGGCGTGCTGATTGGCACAACAACCGCCACGAGTTTCACACTGCCAACCCCGCCTGCCCTCGGCACCCACACCTGGCAAGTGGTGAGCCGCACATCTTGCGCCTCGTTGGCATCGCCCCTCTGGACCTTTGATGTCTCCAGCGGAATCCAGCCCAACGCGGCGATGTGGATCACGGATGGCATTGTTCACGCCATTGCCGTCGTGGACGACACGATTTACATCGGTGGGGTGTTTAACCATGTCGGACCGGCGGACGGTTCGGGCTGGCAGCCACGCCGAAACCTCGCGGCAATCAGTGCCATCACCGGGACCGCCACTGGTTGGAACCCCGGCGCGGATGGCCCCGTTTACGCACTTGCGGCGACGCCCACACAGATTTTTGTCGGCGGCGAGTTCTTTTCCGCTGGCGGCTCATTGCGGCCGCGTCTCGCTGCCTTGACCACGACAGGGTCGTTGTTGCCGCTCAACCTGCAACCGGATGGCACGGTCAGGGCGCTGGCTCTTGACGGATCAACGCTGTATGTCGGCGGGGATTTTACCTCCGTCGCCGGCCAGCCGCGCAACCGCCTCGCCGCTGCAAATGTCGCACTGAATACGCTACTGCCGTGGAATCCTAACGCAGATAATTCGGTGCGCGCTCTGCTCTTGCATCAAGGCCGCCTTTATGTCGGCGGGGTCTTTTCCAATGTAGGCGGCTCGCCCCGGCGGGGGCTGGCGGAACTCGATCCCGCAGGCGGCGGAGTTCTGCCGTTTGATGCCCAGTGCAGCCATTATGTGTACGGCTTAGCCGCTCGCGACGCGACCCTCTATGTCGGGGGATCGTTTACCACCATCGGCGGGCAGTTCAGGCAGAATCTGGCGGCTCTTGATCTCACATCAACAGGTTCGGCCTTGGCATGGAATCCGGGAGCGAACGCCGCCGTGAATGCTGTCGCCGTGCGGGGTGACATTGTTTATGTTGGCGGGTTCTTCTCGTTTTGCGGCGGTCAAATCCGTTCGCGGCTGGCTGCCTTGGATGCAAACAATGGTTCGGCCTATCTTTGCTCGTACGATGCGAACAATGTTGTGAGGGCTATCAACCTGGTCAGCGGGCGTCTCGTGGTCGGCGGTGATTTCACCTACTTCAGTTCCGCTTTCGCCCAAGGGTTTGGGTTTTTTGGCCCGTTGCTGGGTGCCTCGCGGGTTGCCGACTGGACTGCTTACGCCGCAGTCCCCTGATTGCCGCTCACGAGCGCGAGGCAGCCATGGCCGATACTCGGGCAGCGGTTGGCAGCAACCCGGCCGGACTGTTGCCCGACGCCGCGGCTTGAAGGGCTCGAGCATAAGCATCTTCGATTCGCGCATAGGCTGAGCACAGGGGTGACGCATCCGTGTCGGAGGAGAGAACATACTCACGCTCAATGCGGCTGTCGAATTCCGTCAGTCCGTTTGCGCAGGCCACCTCGAAATAAAAATATTGTGAACCCGGGGACTCCGTCAGGCCGGCCTCCAAATGCACCAAAGCACCGGACTCAAACTTGCCGGCGGCAAGCAGGTATTCACGGCCCGCCGCGGTCGGAGCGGGAACAACCCGTAAACGCTGAAGGGCGCCTACGCAGGTTTCCGCCGCCCCGATCAGGTCGGCCAGGACGGCCTCCGCTCCCGATAGGCCATCTTCCGTTGATGCTGATTCCACGGTTTGTTCCAACCTGCCAAACCGAACCGTGCCAACAGTGGCAGGATCCTTCGAGGCCAGCCAGCCCTTCAATTGCCCCCACTCGGGCACGAATGCCGAGGGGATGAGTGCGGTTATGCTGCAGCCTTGAGCAGCGGCCTGGGCGTCCAACTGTGCGGCCTCGGCCTCTCCAAACCGGACAGGCAAGGTGAAGACCACACTTTTTCCGGCATCAGCACATTGAGCGGCCAGCGCTGCAGCGTCCGCCGTAGTGCCGTCAATGATTACTGCAGAAATGGATGGATCGGCAAGGATTGCTGAAGGATGCGCGACGGGTCGGGCGGCCGTCAGCGCCAGCAACTCGCGTCCCCAGCCAGCAGGATCGGCGCAGACCAGAGCGATGCGTCCGCGTCCCGACTCGCGAATCGCCCAAGCAGCCCGGCAAGATTCCAGGTTGGCGCCAATCATGCCCCAATGGCCTGTCATAGGGAGTTATCCTTTCGCCGTCATTTTCCCTCGATTAGCGGCGGCTGCATGACCGAAGTGGCAACGAGATTCTGCCGAGATGAGAAGAAGCAAGCCATACTCTCGCACAGCGGCTGCCGCATGGGGTGCGGCTGCTCGGGCCGCCGCCGCCGCAGCGCTGCTGATTGGAGTGTTTCGCTTTCGTGCAGATTTGGGTGAGACAGCACGCATCGCCGCCGCCGCGGACGGTCGGTGGCTTGGGCTGGCCTTTGCCGTGATGATTGCCGGCGAGGGGCTGACAGCCTGGAAATGGCGATATCTGCTGCGCAAGGCCGGCCATCCCGTGCCGGTTGCAGCAATCTTGCGGGCCTCGGCCGCGGGAGTATTCTATGGCCTGTTCCTGCCCGGGTCCATTGGAGGTGATATCGCCCGTACCCTTTCACTGGCCGTTACGGCGTGCGGTCGCGCCGTGGCCTTGGCCTCGGTCTTTATGCAGCGAAACACTGGTCTTGCCGGTTTGCTTGTTTTGGCCAACGCTGCGGTGTGGATTCATCCGGTCGCGTTACCGGGCGCTCTCAATTTGCCGCGTGCGGTTTCGGATTTGCGTCCGTGGTTTGCCGCAGTGACGGGCGGCTATCTCGCCGTGAATTGTCTTCTTAGCGCCCGGCTGACGGTATCGGCTTTGCAACGGGTGCTCTTCAGACTGGGTGCCGTGGCGGGCAGCCGGCCTGTGCGTGCCATTTGGCGGTTGCATCATGCATATATACCCTTTTTGCGGGCCGTGCCGGTGGCCGTGCTTTTCTCAGTGGTCTCACAACTGACTGATTGCCTGATCGCCTACATCCTCGGCCGCGCGCTGGGCATGAGTCTGCCTTTCACGATTTTCTGCATCGCGGTCCCGTCCGTAACGCTGCTTTCGCTGCTGCCGCTGTCAGTCGGCGGGTTGGGCATTCGTGAAGTCGTTTATCTGTCGTTGCTGACAGGTGCCGGTGCGGACCTCGATGCTGCCGTGGCT
Organism: Candidatus Sumerlaeaceae bacterium; assembly: GCA_026418615.1. Taxonomy (GTDB): domain Bacteria; phylum Sumerlaeota; class Sumerlaeia; order Sumerlaeales; family Sumerlaeaceae; genus JAOAAY01. The sequence continues at coordinate 52,670 of JAOAAY010000003.1, forward strand.
CTCGGACTGGTCCATTTCCTGCTCGTGTTCACATTGTCCGTGTGTTGCGGCGGGTACTTGTTACTCCGGCGGGGCGGGGATGGCGGCTGACACAGGGATTTCCGTCTTCCCAGAAGCGCCATGGTTTCGCGGCAAAAACACCGGCATAAGCGATGCCAATGCGAGGGGAAGTTGCAATGCGTCGGGGCTGGTCGGTTCGGGGTGCAATATAGAGAGTGTCGCCCTGCAAATCCGCGCCGTAGAGATTGCCCGTAATGCCCATGGCGCGGCAGAGTTTGCCCGGACCCCGGCACAAGGAATGGGCGGGTGCCTGCGGTTGCGCAAGCCGCAATCTCATGATCTCCAAGCCGCAAAGTGGCTCAAGCGCCCTGATCAAGACCGCCTGCGGCAAACCCACCGGGCCGGTCACCACATTGAAACACCAGTGCATGCCGTAAATAAAATAAATGTAGGCGCGCCCTTTGGGACCGAACATCGCGCTGTTGCGTTCTGTCTGGCGCCCGGCGAACGAGTGGGCAGCACGATCCCGGGGGCCAAGGTAGGCCTCGGTTTCAACAATGCGCCCGGCGGTGATCCCATCATAGGCTTCATGGACAAGCACACAGCCGATCAGATCACGGGCCACAATCAGCGTGCGCCGCTCGAACCACTCGCGCGGAAGACGGCACGGAAAACGGTCGCTCATCACCTGATATCCGCCGTTGGTGATGACAGCGCATCATTGAAATAGACAGCCATCACCGGGCCGCCACCGCGCGGCGCCTCAATGAGGACGACCTTGTCGGCACACGGTGGCGTAAACACGGGCAACATGATAAACGCTGCGTGCCTGTCATGAGCCTGGCAGACCCGATCCAATGGCGCATTGAACGGCGCGAACGCGTGGCGGGTCCAGACCGCATCCGCCTCGCGAATGGCGGACGGAGGTGTTCGGCGATAGAAAGCCACCAGATACTCCGCACCGGTGACATTGTAAAACACGATCCGGTGGACAGGGGGCTCGACAGCGTCGGCGATCTCAAGGGCATGTTTGACGCCATACTGCCAGTTGACAGCAGAGCGTCCGGCATAGGGACCGAAGTACGAGGCCGCGAAGGGGAGAAACGCTGCAAGGCCGGCCAGCACGGCAGCGCGGACGAGCAGGGAGCGACGCGCGGGCGGAGCCTGTTCCAGCAGCCATGCGGCGCCAATACCGGCAAGGTTCTGGATCGCCGGAACAAACATGATGGCGCGCAAGGCGTGGGGCACCCCCTCACGCGTGAGGCTTGCAGGGATGGGAGCGAGCAAGAGCCACCATATCCAAATGCGATCGCTTGGTTTGCGCTGCAACCCCACCGCTGCCAGTCCCGCCAAAAGACAAAAGAGTTCGAACGCGGTCACATGGCCTGTGCCCGCGGAGTGACGCCATTCGGCATCGCCGCGTACCAGCAAAAAGGTTGGCGAAAAATGATTCAGGTAGTTGAACGCGAATTGGCGCGCGGCAGAGAGGGGCGTTGAGCCATCCTGAAAGATGGAAATCGCCCGGAACCGCGCCTGTGCAGCGGCAGGGGAGTTCAGCACGAGGTGAATTGTCGGGCTTGCCACCACGAGGAAGACAACGAGCGACACGAGCACGAGGCGCCACTGGCGAAGGAGCGTCCTCCACTGGGATGCAACCAGACCCAACATGAGAAGAGGGACAAAAAGCCGGGCCACATCGTAAGCGTAGATGGCCAGCGAGAACAGGGCCGCTGCAGCCGGAAGGCCGGCACGAAGGCCGTTTCGCCACGCCTGCCATGCCAGCATGGCGGAGGACAACAGCAAAGGCAGGAAAATCCCTTGCTGTGCCCACCGGCTGAAAAGGATGTGCCACGGGGAGAACGCAAGAAAGCCCGTTGCCAGCAGCGCAGGCCCCCGCCCGCATGCCCGGGCCATGTAAAGATAATTAACGGCCACGGTGGCGCTTCCAACGGCTGCCGCAGGCAGGCGGGCGCTCCATTCGTTCAGGCCCAAAACGGCCACGAAGGGGACTGCCGCGTACTGATAAATGGCGGAGGTCGTCACCCCGAATACATTGATAAAGAGCGGCAGGAAATTGCCTGCCAAATCGCGACCTGTCAGGGCGAGGCACCACGCATTATAAGCCTTTTCCGCTTCGTCACGGAACATTCCCGGCGGCAGGCTGCCAAGAAAGATGACCCGCAGCCCCACGGCGGCCCCAAACAAAGCAATCAGGACATAACGGGTCGCGGCATCCGGTCGCATGCGGTCAGTCATGATGTCCGCCTGTGGCGCGGATGAGCGCCAGCAAATACTCGCGCATGACCGGCCTGCGCGACGCGACGATCCGCCAGTGCCGATGCGCGGCTTCGACCGCGTGAGCCCGTGCCTCAGGAGCGGCTGCCGTGTCCAAATAATAAGCGAACCCGAGCCTCTCGTGAACCTCAGGAGCCTGAAGATTGCGCAGTGTACGGATCAGCCAATGGCGCGCATTCGGATAATCTCCTGACATGAGCAGCAGGGCGCCATAACGGCTGGACGCATTCGTGTAGTCTGGATCCCACGCCAGGGACCGCCTCATCAGGTCTCGTGCCTCGACCATCGCTGGTTCGCGACACAGACTGGCTACCTTGTCGAGCAAATTTCGGGCCTCGGTCGCGCGACCGAGTGCCATCAGATTCGCCGCCTCCTGAAAAAGTCCCTCAGCCGCGACCCAGATGGAAACAACCCCGCCGCCCGCGATGGTGATACCGCTCTCTGCCGTCGCGCGCGCACGCTTGAAGACATATTCGGCAGCCACCCGTCGCGCGTGGAAGGTCCCGGAAATGAGAAACGGCGCGATCACCATGGCGCCAACCAGCCCGCGTAACCGCCAACCGTTAATGGCGCAGGAATGGCTGCCGCACGACAAAGCCGGTATGGTTGCGAGAGCGAGAATCAACATGGCCATATGCGCGGGAAGCCGCATCGGGAATGTCATCATGGCGTCAAGCAGCAGTGCCGTCATGGCGCCGCCGGCCGCCACCGCCAGTGCCGCCGTGCGGGGGGAACATCGGCAAAGCGTCTGGCGGAGTTCATAAAAGAACAGAACAATGACCAGGCCAAGCAGCAGCAGACCCGGTAGACCCGTCTCGCACCAAATGTGAAGATATTCGTTGTGCGCGTCATTTGTAAAGGCCCCTGCATAGGCACTAAGCCGCGGATTGTCAGCCACCTCGGGCACAATCTGCTGCACATAGGCATGAGTGAAGTTGCCCGCTCCGACTCCCAGCAGCATGTGATTCCGGATCATGTGCCATGTGGTGAGGTAGATGGCGAGGCGGGTCGGGCCGCCCTCCTTCCAACGCTCCGAGGCAAACGCCTCGGCCCACAAGCCATGGGGATGCGGGTTGAGCGGGTGCGCTGGCAGGTAGAAAGCCGCCACGGCAATACCGGCAATGACGAGCAGAGTCAGCCGCCGCCAATGCAGGGTGCGCCGCAGGGGACTACGCGTTGCAACCGCCCCCCAAATCATCAGGGAGATCAATGTGCTCCCCGTGCTGCCAACAGACCATGTCACAATGAGCGCCGCGAACATGGCGAGCAGACCAATTAAACCCACGACGGAGAGCCGACGCCGCAGCAAAAACCAAACAACTGCGGCCGGTAAACAATAGCCAATGTAACCCGCAATGTGTCCACTGTTTCCCAATCCCGCTGATAAGTAGCCGCGCCAGTCGGGCAAACGCGCCACAATGACCCCTGAAAGGGTCCCGCGTCCGGCATCCTCGATCACCGTCCAGAGCGCCGTGACCGCCGCGGCGATAACGGCTGCCCCCCACAGTGCCGTCATGGCTCTGACGCTGCGCGCCGTCACGCGGATGAGATGAAACAGGGCGAGGAAGCCCAACCACCAAGCAAGGCTGGACCGGGCAAGTCCCTGAGCCGGTGCCCAAGTCACAGCCACCGCATGCCAGACAACGAGAGCCGTAAAAGCGAGTCCCGAGAGACTGCAGCGATTGAGCCACCTTGCAGCCGGCGATTGAAATGCCATAAAAAGTTTGGAAATCCCTGCGGCCAGTCCCAGTGCAACCAGCAAGAAGAATTTTGGTGTAATGAACGAATCCTCCAGCACGCCCGTCCGATAGAGCGGAAGCACCAGAAAAAGCATGGTCAAAAGGGCCAGCGCCAAGTCAGCCCGCAGTTCGCGTGTCAGCGGCTGCCTCTTGCCATGAGCGGTTGGGAACTCTGCCTTGGATCCGTCCGCACGAAGTGCTGCATCGTCCATGGGTCATTGATCTGCTGTCGCAAGCACCGGCTTGCCACTGGAAAAGGGCGCGGGGGTATCCAGTGCCGCGTCGGCGTGTCGTGAATAAAGGCGTGGTCAGAAACTACCGTTTGACGGCCGCCTTCTGGATGGTGCCAGTGGTGGCGTGTTGCCCGGCCGGGGTGTAGCGCAGGTGGCTAGCGCGCAGCGTTCGGGACGCTGAGGCCGCAGGTTCAAGTCCTGCCACCCCGACCATTCCGGCCTCATGCGGTCAGTTGTTCGTCCGGATGCAGGGCGTAAACGAGTTCTGTTACCGGAGTGCCGCGTGAGGTGAGGAATCTCAGGCTCATCCTCCATTCCCAGCCGCGCTGTGCGAACTTCATGACAAGCCTGTTCCAGCCGCGTGTCAGTTTGACGCCCTGAATACGATCCTGATCGGCCTGAAACGAGCGGTGCGCATCCACGGCGTGGATGAGTTCTCCGTTGAGCCAGACCCTGCACCCATCCTCGCAACCCAGCGCGAGATCCACCATGTCCGGCGTGTCCAGGATAATGTCCCGAGCCGTGGGGGAGAAAACCCAGACGGCCGCATAGACCGCTACACCGTTGAGCACATGCCCGTCGAATGCCGCCCGCAGATTCACATCGGGATCGGGACTATCGTAAACAAACCATTGTCGTCCGGCCGTGGTCAAACCGGGGCGCGCCACCAAGCCCGCCTCGTCATCTACAAAATCATGCGACAGCAAAGCGCCCGGCTCGACACCGCCGAATACGCCAAGCATCAGCATCCGGCGCAAATACCCATTTTCGTCCACATAGGGCGACATGCGCATCAAAAGCGGCGAGGCTTCGTCGCAGAAACGGACTCCGAGGTTGGCCAGCAGCATGGTCCAAATGCGGCGGGCTTTGCGCTGGAATATGCTCGCTTCAGGCAGACGCATCTGACACAGCAGAAGACGCCCCTGCCCAACAGCGACCTGTGCCAACGCGGCGGTCTCTCCCTTAAACTCCTGCAACCGGCGCCACATCAGTGCATATTTGTGCTGCTCGGCCGCCTCCGCATAGCCGGCCCAGCGCGTCGCCGTCGTGATCACGAGCGGATGAAGACCGTCGCACAGCGCAAAGGTTAGATCCGCAATAATCTCGGACTGTCCTCGTCGCACCCAGACGAAGTCGTCATGGGAAAGGCCGTCGAGCACAATGGAGGCTTCTTCACCAGGAGCCTTGATAAGATTCTCCACCGGTTCGCTGACCAATTCCAACGGCAGCCCAGCCAAGGCCCTCGCTGCAGGCAGGGAGTCGGCCGTGACTCCGCACAGGAAAATCGTTGTCCCCCTCTCGAGTCGCTGGCGCATCGCCGCGACGGCTTCCGGCGGTGCAGTGACAAGGGACGACGCATCAACCACTTCGATCACATGGGCGTCCGCATCCGCAAAAACGGTGTCCGATCCGATTGTTCGCGTCAATGCGCCCCAAGGCCCGGCAAGAGTATCATCCAGGGCTAAACGGCCCGGATCGCCCGGCGGGAGCAGCGGGCCAGTGTCAGCCTTGGGCGCTTCCACGATCCGCCCCAAGAGATCAACAGCGGCAGGATGCGAACGAGCGGCCGAGACGACATTAAAACCATTGAGCATGACGCCGCCATTCTTGAGCGGCAGGTAGAGCAGCGGTGTGAAGTCGAGGCCGGCGCTCCCATCGGCCACCTCGGCTAGTGGGCGAAACGCGCCCTGAACGGGTTTGGGAAACGCCCGGTGCGCGACGCAACCGTTTGCGTACGGCAGATCCGCGTTTTGCGACCAGCGTGCCAGCGCATGCTCCCACGGACCGTCACTCCAAAACGGCGGATTCGACCGCACCCAAGCCTTCGCAAATTCGCGCTCAACGGGATTCAGCGGGCTGGTTAGATCCGGCGCAAGGGCACCCTCGAAAACAATGAGCGATCCGCCATCCTCGAAAAACCCCCCTGCGTCGAGGGACTCCACCAGTTCGCGCAGCGTGACATCCCGCAGGCTGTCTTTGCCGATCACCAGCCGGTCCGGAAGCGGCAGACCGATGGTCAGGGGCCAACTGAAATGTTCGATGCTGTAACCCATGCGGCGGAGAGTGCGGGCCGTTTGGCCCGAGTCATCAATGAGGCAGACAGTCTTCCCCAGCCGGTTGCGAATCTCCGGACCAGCAATACCTTTCACCGTGTCCACGGCCACGACCTCTCCGCCGGTCATGGTGGTCAAGGTCAGCGAAAACGCTGTTAGCGAGGGAACCTCCGGCACGGCTACGGGAAGGTCGACGGTAACTGAATGTCCCGCCGGTAGCCGAACCTGTGTCTCTGCAACCATGTCCAGAGGATTACTGGTCAGGCGTAAAGTAATCTCTGCATCAGCGCGGCTGTCGTTGTGCACATCGGCGCGCACCGATGGCGTTGAGCAGGAGAACCAACCGGGGGAGCGGTCGCGCATAAACGCGGCGACCGGCGCATAAAGCCGCCGCATGGGCTCGTAGGCGGCGTTGGGTCGGGTGGGAGGACTGTCCGGCTCCAACCGGTGGCCGGGACTGATTTCATAATTCAGCGATAGCGAGTGCGCGCCGATCTGCTGAGTTTTGATTCCCGGTGCGGTAGGGTGAGGGGTCAAGGTTACAGTTTGACTTGGAAAAGCCGGCCACAGGGTGTACCAGACAAAATTCCACGGGGTCAGGCTCGAGGCGCCTAGGGCGCGCAGCCCGGAAATCATATCGCGGTTTTCCTCCGCGCAAGCCAGCAGCCGCCCATCGAAGGAGGCGAAACAGTCCTCGCCGCCCCACTTGGCAGGCTCCTCGGGACCGCTATAATAAAGGGAACCAAACTCGTTAACCATCAATGGCTTGTCGCCATTCCAGCAAGCCTGCCATTCGGCGCAAGTGCCGTAGTGCCCGCCGAAGATGCGCGCTCCGCCGCCAAGATCGCTTTTGTTTTCGTCGAACGAAACGGGGCGAGTCGGATCTACCTCGAGAATAGCCCTCTCGAGCGAGAGCAAATGCGGGAAGACGGCAGGTCCGCCCTTCCAGACTACCTCGTTCGAGGCGCTCCAGAGGCAGACGCTGGGGTGGTTGCGGTCGCGCAAAGCCAGCCGGCGGACATGGTCCCGGGCGTGTGCCCAAAATTCTTCCGACTCCAGGGCCAAATTGCCGCCGCTTCCGTACACGGCGCACTCGTCAATGATGCAAATGCCCATCTCGTCCGCTGCATCGAGGAAGAATGAGGGATGCGGCATGCCGTGCAGCCGTACCATGTTGGCACCCGTTTGCCGTGCAAACGCAAACCATTCGCGCGCGTAATTCGGGTGCTGCATAGGTGCGCCCATATAGTGCCACGAATCACCGCGGAACCGGATGGGGGTGCCATTGAGCACGAAACGCGCGCCTTCGATCCAAAACTCTTTGAATCCGAAACGCACCCGATGGGCATCCAATAATTGTCCGGAATCTGTTTCCAACGCTGTGTCAAGCAAATAGAGCACCGGCGTCTCCGGCTCCCAGAAGGCCAGAGAACCCCGCGGCACCTCGACTGCGACAGTTGCGGTGCCGCCTGCCGCTATTTCCACTGGTTCGGCCGCAAATTGGAGTTCCGTGCCATGGACACAATGACGGGTCAGAACGCGACATGGCTGGGGTCCGGCGTTCTCGAGGGTTGTCTGTACACGCAGGCGATCCTCGCGGACGCTGGGCATGACGAACACATCGGCGATGCGCACCGCAGGAACAAGGGTTAGGCTGCAATCCTGCCAGATGCCCAGCAGGTTCCAGCCAATCCACGAGCCGCCGGGCCGCAACAGATAGGTGTCCTCCAGACGCGGGCGCTCGCGAACAAGCAATTCGACGGTATTGCTTTTGCCCCAACGCACGGATTCGGTGATGTCGGCTTCGTGGGGCAGAAACCCGTCTTCGATCTGCATGACGGGTTGCTGGTTTACAAACACGGTGGCTGTTGCCATGACTGCCTCGCATCGCAGGCGAAGGCGCGCGGAATTTCCGGCAAGGTCCGCAGGGTTTTTCGGCAGATCAAATCGGCGTCTGAATGCTCCCGCCCGGGCTTCGTTCCATTGCTCCGGCCATTGGAAGTTTCTGTAAGCGCCCCATGAGCCTGCCCATGCGTCCGGGAGGCGGTTCCAGAATGACGGCACCAAAATCCGCTCTGTCAGTTGCTCGGGCCATGCAGCGTCGGTTGCTTTGCCATATAATGGTTGGAATTCCCACCAGCCGTTTAGTAAAGCGGTGCGCGAGCGGTGCCCTTCAACGGCATGCCACTGCAGGCCCTTCGGCTTATGCTTCATGTCGGATCCGGTCCTGTTATCCTGGAAAAATGTCACCCGGGCGGCCGCCCGAGAGAAGCACTAATACCGCTACGCGATGGATTGGCATATTCCAGCGCAAACAACGCGGGCAGCGGACCCTAGCCTCACAACGCCTTACAACAGGATCAGTCGAAAAAGGCGGAATGCAAGCGGACGCCTGTCGTCCGATGTCCCTAACTCCGTGGCAGCAATGGCGGGCGACGCTTGAAACGAGATGATCCGCAGCGCCGCACGGTCCTCGGGTCCCTCCGGAATTTCAAAATCACGAACCTGCACTTCAGGGCGTGTCTCGTAGCCCAGCCGGGCTACGATTTCCTGACCCATTGTCACGGTGATGCCGGGCGGCGGGATCAAGCGCCAGGCAGCGGCGCAATGTGTTGTTGGTACGCAGACGAGGTCCGTTTGCGCAGCCACGCAACCCGTTGAGGACACACGGCGTGCCAATGTTTTTCCGGTTTGATCCGTCAGAAGCAACTCCATGATGGGACCGGAAAAAGGTGCGAGCGGAGCCGCTTCGAGGCGTATTTTCACCGGTCCTGACGGTGTTTCCTTTGGCAAGACGCACCAAAAGATCCCGCTGCCGCACCATCGCCACCAGAGATCCCCATCGTGTTCAGGCGGGTAAAGATCGCCTCCCAGATGCGACTGCCATTCCGGGCGTCCAAACTCGATGCTGATGGCCATGAGACGGTTCAGAACAAGCCAATGATGTCAGCATAGGTGCCGTGCTGATCCGGCTTAAACACGAGGCGGTGGCCGGTCGGCGTGGGAAACTCCTTGAACATCGCCCGACCCGAGATCCGTCCCTTTGCAGGAACGCTCGAGGGTACATCAATGGTGACGGTTTCCGGATCGTACGGGACGACGCGACGCGTACCCGATGGAATCAACGCAAAATCCTTTGGTGAAACCCTCAGGTCGCTCTCGCCGTCGTTAACAATGGTAAACTCGATGGTCGGGCCGCTCGCACGGGCTACTAAGCGGTAGGGGACCGGGGGAGGACTGGGCGGCGTCACGCGCGGTTCTTGGGGACTCTGCGAGGCCGTTGATTTGGCGCCCCACAGACCTGATTTCTCAACGCAACCGCAAAACCCGAGTGTCAGCAACAGCGCACTCGCTGCCAGCGCGACAGATCGTGCGATGGACCCCATTTCCGCTTGTCACCGTCCTCAATCAAGATTGCCAACGGGGGCTGTCATGACCCTTTACAGCACCAAGAAACCCCTCACTACTCAACCGGGTCAAGTGCAGACAGGAAATAATCATAACGCGCTGTCGCCCGCGCCGTCCGGCGGTTTGGTGATTCTGTGCTCAGGCGAGGATGAAGGGCGGGCCGTGGCAAGATGCCTCGACCGGTCACGGCGCCGGTGCTTCGGTCTCTTTCTGGGTTGGGAGGGTTCGGTTGGCGGACGCCTGTGCGCGGTGGCTGTCACGGGTGATGGCGAGAACCCTTTGTATGTGGCGTTGCGCCAAATGGCCCATATTTTCCAGCCGCAAATAGCCGTTGCCCTCGAACCAGTGTCAGCCGTTGCCGAGGGACTCCACGGGGGCGATTTTGTGCTGATTCGCGAGGCCGCGAGGTGCCTCGTCCCGGCAGGTCTGGCCCGCAACATTTGCGATGATCGTTACCTGTTTCCTAGCGAGGCGATCCGGCGCGAAATACTCGAGGCGCCTGCTGTGGCATCCGACGCCGAGGGTCTGGCGATAGTCGCCGAAGCCCTTGCGCACAACATGCCCGCCGAGTCTGTTCAACCCGAGGTTCCTGTGGTGCGGGCGGGTTGCAGCGGTTTTTGGCCGCAGCACCAAAGCGTGCGAAACTGGGTGCGGTCCAGATTCGTTGTGGAAGTCGTTGCCGCTGGCGTCAACGGTTTTCTGTCGGCTGCACACGACTTGCGTTTGCCGGCTCTCGCAACGGGGGTTGTGGCCGACGGTTGTTCCGATGATGACAGACTTGAGTTCCGGCGTCACAGGCGGCGCTACCTGCGTGCCGCGGCAGTGCTGAGCCTACGCGGGGCGATGGCTTGGCTCAGTCGGACACCTCAAACGGTTTCGCGGGGACCGCGCCCGTCTGCATGACCATGCCGCGGTCAGCAGAGACATTTAATTTTTCCAACAGCGTCCCTTTGGCGGCTTCGAGGGCAATGATGGCCTTATTATAATCAATGATGGCACGGATCAATCCGATCCGGGCGTCGGCAAGGTCGCGCTGAAAGGCCAAGACATCAAAACTCGTTGCCAGACCAACGGCTTGGCGCTTCTGCCCCGAATCCACTTTGGCCTTATTGAATTCGACTGTGGCGCGCCCCACTTGCACCTTTTGCAGGTTGGTCTCGATGGCCCGGATGGCGGTACGCACATCGAGCACCACATGATCCCGCGTTTGCTGCAGTTTCAGAAAGGCTGCGTCCACCTGTTTTTCGGCCTGATGATAGCGGTAACGCGCCGCACGATTCTGTAGCGGGTAGTTCAACTCCAACCCGAATTTCCAACTGTTGTAATCCGTCCCGTAGACGGATTCCAAGGCGTCGCTGTTGGTGCCGGCGGCTCCTGTTGCGAAATAGGCCGCGTAGGCATCCAAAGCGGGGAGGGTCTGGTTCTGAGCGACCCGCAGCCGGAGATTCGACTTTTCAATCTCCATGCGCACCTGCTCGAATTCGGGGCGCTTGAGGATGGCCTCGCCGATGAACTTGCGCTCATCGAGCGGATAATTCGGGATGTCAGGTAATTCAGTGGGGCGCAGCGCCACATCCCGCAACTCGCAGATCTCCGCGAGTCGCACTTTCAGCAAATCGCTCACATTCTCCACGGCTTGCAGCGCTTCGATCACTTGGGACTGCCGGGCGGCAACATCGGCTTGGGCCTGCAAAACATCCAATTCGGGCAGTACCCCTGCACGGAATTTCTCCGTATTAACCCTTTCCAGTTCCTTGGCCTGCGCGAGGGATATCCTCAGCACATCCACATTGGCCACCGCGAACATCAGGTCATAATAGGTCTGAAGCGACTGCGAGAGTTCTGATATCACCTGCTGGCGCAAAGCGGCATTGGTGATGAGGTTATCCATCTGGGCGATCACGATGTTGGCCTGAGTGACGAGGGGCCCCGCGTTGCGCAGCAGGGGTTGGCGGGCCTGCACTCCTGCGCTCGAGCGGTAGTTGGGGTCGAGCGTGAACGCCGCGTTGGTGTAATTCTGGCGGTTGTCAAATAGTAACTCGACAAGCCCGCCCGTGGGCAGCAGTTGCCCGAGGCCTACGCTGTTGGCAAAGGTCCGCCCACGGGACACATCATTGCCCGTACCCGGCTGCACGGGCAGGGGTTCCTCTGTTCGGGTGAACTCGCTTCGCGCACTAATCGTGAGGTCAAAGATGCCCTCTTGAGCATGAATCTCGTCGTGCGCCGCCCGGTTGGCGATGTCGCTGAGGCGGATGTTGAGATTCTTGCACAAGGTGCGAAACACGACCTCGCTTCGCGAAATGCCCATTTCGCGTTTGTTCTTGTTTTTCACATACGACTCGAACTCGGCGAGGTCGGGCAATTGCGCGGGCAGATTGCCACTGGACACAACCTGATTCAGGACATCTCCGAGGCGTTGTTCCAAAGCGGCAATCTCGGCCGCTCCGGCGACGGGCTGGCTGACTGTCGTTGCGAGCACCATGTCTGCATCGAGCGAGACACTCGCCGTCGCCGGCGCGATGTCGGCACTGAGCGCCGTGAGAATGGTGTCGGTGGTCGTTTCGGCACGGATTAAACCGGACGGCGCCAAGCAGAGGCTGACGCACAGAGCAGCGCACAGAGACGAACGCGGGGACATGATCAGTGTTTCACATCAACGGTGATACGCCGGCCCACACGATCCGTAATGCGCATGTCAAACGAGCGGAAATCGAGCACAGCCCGCTGAACGGCTGCGTAGTCGCGCGGAGTATCCAGCGCGACGACGGCCACATCGCCGTAAAAACTGCGAAGCCGGGCCTTGGTGCCCTTGGCGAGAGTCGTCTCCAAGTGGCGTTGCACGACTGGGACCTCGTTCTGGGTCAAGTGCGTAAACATGATTTCATACTTGGCTTGGTCGCGTTCGGTCACCTGCCAGTTGGCTGAAACCTGCTCGTAGAGTTGCTCCACTGCCCGCTGAACGGCCTGCTCAATTGACCCTTTGCGTGCGACGGCATCGTCCGGGTCGCTTGAGCGCTGAACAACCTCCGTCTCCGCAGCGACCACGCCGTCGTCCGCGCGCAGGAACGCCAGTTTCACGGCCGTCTCGTAGGTGTTCATCTTGTCGTAGAAAACTTCCTTCTCGTCCACTTTGCGAGTGGCCACCAAGGCAGCGACAATCAATTCGGCGCCCGCCCGGGCGGCAGCCTCACGCGCGGAATTGAGATTGTTAGCGTCGGCGAGCACGGGCAAGTTTGGCGGGATCCCGCCCGGTATTGCCGTCCTCAAAACGCGCGCGCCTTGTCCCTCCAAAGCCGTCATGATTGCGTCCCGGCTCGTACTTGCGGTGACCGGTGTGCCCTCGAATATCTCGGAGGAGAACACGAGATGATAGGGCATCGGACGCGGCTTGTAAAGGAACCGCTTCTCTTTCAGGTCACGCATGAGAACCTCAGGTAGGAGGTTCACACGGATCCGGACGCCAAACCCGTCACGGTCCTTACGCCGCTCGAGCACATAGAACGAGGCCACAAACTTCTGCCATTCGCGCTGAATATACGGTTCCAGCAGGTCGCGGGCCTGAAGCGAGTAGTCAGAAAACAGAAGCCGACCGATGCCCGCTCGGACAGCCCGGATGCAGGCAAGCCTCACGGCCTCCTCTTCGTTGGCTCCTACCTGCTGGTACTCGACCTCCATAAGGTCGTTCGATTCGGCCGCAAGGCCGGCTGCGGCGCTGCGCAGGCTTGGCCCGCTCGCCATCACGCAAATCGCTCCGGCGGCTGCCAGAAACCGAACTATGACAGAAGACAAACGCCTACTTTTGCCCATGGGGTACCCCGTGGCCTTGTATGAATGCACGGCAAACACCGCGACACCAGCGCGTGATACGAAACGGCGGAGCGCAAATCAGGTCAAGCGGAATTGCCCCTTGGGGGCATTTCCACGGTGCAACTCAGCGGGCGGTGATCCGAGGCGATCCGGGCCAGCCGCGTTGAAACGACTTCGCAAGACACAACGCGCAAATCGGCTGATGTGAAGACATAATCAAGGCACAACAGACTGAAATAGGAGCCATAAGTTCGCAGTCGTTTCCGGCCCGTGACCAGGCATGCGTTACGGAAATGTTGCGAAATCAAGCGAGCCGAGGCCACTGGCCACCAATTGTTGAAATCGCCCAAAAGAACCCGCGGACCCTGCCCAAAGCGCTCATGCCCCACGATGTCGTCGCTCAGGAGGCGGGCCATTTGATAATCGCGCTCTCTCAGGCGCAGACCCAGATGCACACAGAACACATGTAGAGGGGTCCCCTCGACCTCCACGGCCGCATGAAGGCATCCGCGCGGCTCAATACCGGCCCGGTAACTCAGGTTGAAATGGTGATGCGCAGTGATCGGGAAACGGCTCAGGACGGCCACGCCGTAATACGCGTCCGGGTGTTTCTCCTCGTACCGGTGATCCACAATGCGAGCAAAGACATGGTGCATCCCCAGCCGCTTGGCCAACCACGCGGGTTGATTATCTGCCCTTGTCCGTTTCCGGTGTTTCTCCACCTCCTGCAGCGCAACGATGTCCGGACGCTCATGCTCAATCACGCGGGCAATGCGTTCCAAATCGTAGCGGCGATCCAGCCCCCGACCGTGATGGATGTTATAAGTCAGCAGGCGGACCATCGGGCCCCGCAACTCCGGCGTCGGGGCATGATCAGGCACCTCTTCGCGGCGCCGTCTCGAGGTTAAAGCCTTTTTGAGAAATCGAACCGGCATGGCATCACCCGATCCAGTACCACCGTTTTGTTTTGTTCAGTTGCGTCGCACCACACGCGGTTGACTGCATCGAACTCCTGCCCATGAAGTGGTTGCTCATGACGAGAAATCATCCTGCCGCGCCCTCGACCCCAATCACCAATGTGACCACCGTGCGCGTCACTTATCGCGATACCGACCGCATGGGCCATGTTTACTACGCCAACTACCTTGTGTGGTTCGAAATCGGCCGCACCGAAATGCTTCGAGACCTCGGCATGACCTACCGGGAGTGGGAGGATACACATGGCGTTTATCTGCCCGTGGCCTCCTGTTGGATTGATTATCACAAGGGCGCGCTCTACGACGATGTCGTGCGGATCGAGACGCGCATCGCAGCATTAACCCGGGCCAGCATAACTTTCGAGTATCGGCTGCTGAATGACGCCACGGGCGAGTTGCTGGCCACGGGCGGCACGCGTCACCCTTTTCTATCGAAAGACGGGCGAGTGTTGCGAGTGGCGAACAAGATTCTCCCCGGACTTTTTGCCCCAACCCATCAACGCGGTTGATTTTCGCACGCCACGCCCAGTGAATGACTCGCAATACTTCATCTTTGGGGTGAGCCATGAACTTCAGTGTCCGCTGTGCCCTGGTGTTGTCTGTCCTTATCATGATTTGCCGCCCTTCCGTGGCTGTGGACGCCGTGGATGTGATGGTCAAACGCGACCTGACCCCAAAAATTGACGGCCGGATCTCCGACGAGGAAAAGGCGCAAACCCCGCCGATAAGCATGACGATCTTGGGCTCGCTCGACAAGCCGAAATATTCGACAGCCGTTTACATGTCGTTTCTGAAAGACGGTTTCTACGCCGGATTTGTCGTGGCGGATCCGGAACCGCAGAATCTCGTGACGCGTGTCAAGACCGAGAATGGGCCGGTGTTTACCGACGATTCGATTCAACTGCTGATCTGTCCGGAGAAAGACACCGACCGGACGAATTACTTCCATTTTGCCGTCAATGCCGCCGGGGTTCGCTATTCCATGGATATGGATCGCGACCGCCCGGTGACGGGATGGGAGTCGGCCGTGCAGACAACCAACGAGGGCTGGGAGGCTGAGATTTTCCTGCCTTACAAAGTCATTCGCAGCAAAACCCAACAGGGATTCTGGCGCGGCAATGTCGCACGCGTGCGTGCTGCTCGCGACGGCGCGCCGGAAGAAACATCTGTCTGGGTGAATCCGGGTGCCACCCTGCACAACTTCCGTCGCTTCGGGTTCCTGCGGATTGTGGACCCTCAGGCGCCCCAGCCGAAGCGCGACGCGGAAACAACGACCGAGACCACCGCGACGACCGCAACAGCACCTTAGCGGATGCCCTACTCCCTGCCAAGAAGTGCGGTCTTCAGAGCCGCAAACTGGTACTCGAGCGTGTCAACAAGATAATCCCGGTACGCCCGCGCAAACATGTCCCGTGCTCGATCGCGCTGACCGGCAGCCAGACACAAAACGCCCAAAAAATAGTTTACGCCGAAATCTTCGGGGCCAGTAATGAGCACACGGCTCAGGTCCTCAGCGGCCTGCCGAAAATGCCGAAGCCTTACGAGGTTTCGTGCGCGCGCGGCGCGGATGATGTCGGGCAGGGGGCCGGCTCCGGCTTCGGCCGCCCCATCGAGGTCGGCGCTCAGGTACGACAAATAGGCCAAGGCCCGCTCGTTGTCGCGCAGCATCTCCGCGGCAAGGGCAGCAGCGTACACAGCATTCGGGTCAGCGTTCGGCTGACGAACATGGTGATCGAGCGCTGACACGACGGAGCGCCAATCGCGGCGGTGAAACGCCGTTGAGGCGCGGCGCTCGGCCACGCGCCGACTCCCGGCGGGCGCCGGCTCCAAATCAAGCGGTCTCGGTTCAAAGTAACGGCCAGACTCAAGCCACTGAGTTTCAACCCACTCCGTGAGGCGCACAAGGAATTGCTGGTTGTCCGCAAAACCGCGGGTTCGCAACACCTCGACCCCCTCTTCGTCGCGGCCGCTGGCCAACATAACCAGTGCCCGGTAAGCCGCTGCGAGGTCATTGTACTGCTGCAGGCGCAAAACGGCTTCGAAGCAGGGCAGTGCCTCCGCATACCGCCCGCAATCAAACAGGGCTATGCCGGCAAACAGGTGTGATGGAGCGTGCTCCGGATTTTGCCGGCACATGGCCTCAAGCGCCGCAAAATCGCGGCGTGCAAACGCGTCCTGTAATGGGGAGCAGTTCAAAGTCCCAGCCATCTCGTCGCAATCTCACCGAAAGCACCGCCGCACGACCACTCGTAACGCAACTTATTTCCGGGGATCCAACGCGGATTGCCATTGCACCATGCCGCCCGTGTTGCCCAGCATCAGACCATGGACATGGCCCGGATCATAGGCACGGTCGTGGCAACACGGAAAACGCCCTCGCTTGATGGGGTGACGCTGCTGGTCATTCAGCCTGTTGATGAGCGCCTGCAGCCGAAGGGTGAGCCATTGATTGCATCCGATTCGTCAGGCCGGCGCGGCACCGGCGAAATTGTTTATTATGTAGCCAGCGGCGACGCCGTGTACACGGGGCCGGACGGCAAAGACATCCCCGTGGATGCAGGAATCATCGGCATTGTTGACACGGCTCATTTGGCTGGGAGTTGAGCGCTCAAGGCGCTGTCAATCTCTCCCACGCCATACGCGGCAGAACAACAAAATTATTGTACGCCATGGTTGCCAGCGACACCTCCGTCTGGCGGGGAATCATCGCCGAGCCGTATTGAACGATGAGCCCGAAATTCCACAATACGAGCAAGGCCGCAACGACGGCTGCCGTGAACTGACCCCGCGGCGCCGTCGGCAAGATGAGCGCCATCCCGATTGCCAGAAAGGGCAAGGTACTGACGAACATTCGGTGTCCGAAACTGGCCCCAGCCCACCAATGACTCCACGATGCGACCACCCACAGTTGAGCGAAAAAGGCTGCCAAGGCCATCGCCCGCACACGAGGCGCGCCACGAGCCGCGACCAAACCGACCAGTCCGATCATCAGCCCCGGGTGCCAGTAGAACAGCCCGTGGCGGGGGCTGAATAGCACCTCGAGGGTGTAGCGCGGAATCATCAGACCGAAAGAGCCCTGATCCATGTAGGCCCGGGGACCACTGAGCGCGCTCCCTTGGAGCACCTGCCACGCCAGCAATTGGAGCGAACCCACCGCCACGGCGGTCAGCCCAAAAAGGCCATAACGCCGCAAGCGCCCGACCCACCACGACCGCATGGCCTGATCATGGCCGCGCTGCTCGCAAAAACGGGCCACCTCGCCAACGGCCAAAGCCGCCAGCAGCGCGCCGTCCTGAAACCTGACCAGCGCCATCAGAGCGGCAACGGCTCCCATGACGGCCCACCGCGACAGAGAATCTCCGCCAAGGTAAAGCACCAGCAGTAGCGTCGCCGCAAAGAACGAGTTGGCATGGCTCATGGACGGATGGAGAAGCATGTAAAAGAACAGCGGGGAGGCCAGCCACACAATGCTAACAGCAAGCAGCGATCGCCGTGGGCCGGCCATGCGTGCCAGAAGGTCGCTCAAAAGCACGAGTCCAACGGCCGCGTAGACAGCCGAAGCCAGTCCTACCGCCGCAGCGTACAGGGGCGAATAACCGTCGAGAACAAATTGTGCGCCTGCAGCATTGGCTACCCATCCAAACCCGTGCGCTGCAAGCACCCAAGGTGCCCAGAGCAGGGCGTTGCCAACACCGTAAAGGTTGATCGGCAAACCGGTGACGGGATCGCGAGGGATAGACTTGCCGTCAAACCACTCCGCGTGGCGCGACATGTAATGAGCGTACTCGTTCGTGAAATCGAGGTCACCATCAAACAACAACGAGCGAAGGTAGGCATAGTTCTGAACGCCGTCGTTGCCATGGATGGAGGGTCGGAGCACCAGTGCAATGGCAAGCGCACAGATGATCGCCGTCGTCAGACTCGCGATTCGCGAACCGCACCGGCTTGGCACGGGCCTTGCGGACTCAATTACGGGCTGCACAGCGTGCGCTCCAGGCTCATGGTATCCGCATTTGACAGGGCACGAGCGACGCCGTAGCGGTCAATGCGTTTGTTTGCCGAAACAGTCATTTTATTTGGAGCCGTTCATACCATGCATGTCCATCAACGCGGGCCGATCTTCGCCGTCGCCATCATCCTTGCAGGTTTGGCCGGACGCGCCGTCGCGGCCGTGGGTGCCGATGCGTCCGTCACCACCACGACCGCATTTCAGCAGATTGTGTCGCAAGGTGCCACGACCGCACCCGCTGTTGCAGAGCGTCCCATGATCCCGCCCGGTGCACAGGCGAAACCAGCACCTGCGAGCCTAGTGGTCTGGGACGACGATAAACTCGATGCAGTGTTTTTCCCGCCCGGTACCCGGGAACTTTCGCGAGAAACCAGTCTGTCGCTGGTTTTTAACGGTTACCGTAGGTCAAGCATTGATCCGTGCGGGTGTGTGTCGCATGTGCTGGGGGGCCTCGATCGGGAAGCGCGTTTGTACGAGCGCCTCAAGGTTGCCGGCCAGCCGGTGCTCAAGGTGGATGCTGGCGGCTTTATGCGCGATCTGCCCTACGATGTCCATCGCACGCGAACGGTGTTCATGCTCGAGGCGATGAAAGAACTCCAGTTCGATGTGGTGAATGTTGCCTTCCCAGATGTTTCCGCAGGCATTTCCTACCTGCAGGATCTTCAGACCAGTTTTTCGACGCCTTTCATTTCCGCAAATATTGTGGATGAAACCAGCGCGCCCGTGTTTGCCCCATATAAGATTGTGCCCGTCGAATTAAAGGACGGGACGAAGGTGCGGATCGGGTTTATTGGAGTGACGCGCAGCAAAGAGCAGGGCAATCCGGCCATCATTTTTGCCCCCGGTTCGCCGCCAGAGAAGCCCGGAAAAACCTACGCGATAGCCGATGAGGTCGAGGCGCTGAAAACCTACCTGCCGAAAGTGAAAGCCCAGAGCGATGTGGTCGTCCTTCTTGCTTTCGCGTTCCGCCCGTCCGTGGCCAAACTGTTGCAGCAACTCGGTGATGCCGCCAGCAACATCAACATTGCAGTGGCCGGCGACTGGCAGGGTTTGTTTCGCGACATCGTCGAAGCACAAGGTGTCAAGATCGTGGCAGGCGGGTTTGAGGGGCGCCAAGTTGGCCACTTGATGCTCGATCTGGCGGGCAAAAAGGTGAATGCGGCCGCCTTGCAGATGATCGAGATTGAGCAGAGCATCCCGCCGGTTCCGGAGATTAGCAAATACCTCGAGAAGGCAAAGACGACCCTGCTGTCACCGGTGGCCGTTCCGATGCAAACAGGCGCAGGAACGCATATGCCGCCCGGGCCAGACACAACCTTCAATCCGTCGGGGCCAGCGCCCGCACCAAATCGCCAGTGATTTAGTAGTTGCGCAGGGGGTGGCGTTTCAGGCGACACTTTTCTGTTCAAGAAGGGTTTGGAAACAACAGCCGTGGAACAATTCATCGCCATGCCGGAACTGCGCAAAGATCCGGTCACCGGGCGCTGGGTGATCATCGCCACAGAGCGTGCCAAGCGTCCATCGCAGTATACGAAGACCGTTGAGGAACGCCGGGGCGGCTTTTGTCCGTTTTGCCCGGGTAACGAACGCACCACGCCACCAGAGGTCCTTGCCTACCGGCCGACAAGTACGCAGCCCGATCAGGAAGGCTGGTGGCTGCGAGTGGTGCCAAATAAATTTCCGGCTCTTATCTCGGACGGCGTTCTCAAACGCAGTGCCCGCGGGATGTATGACTGCATGACGGGATTTGGCGCCCATGAGGTCCTCATCGAATCGCCCAATCACGAGCAGTCGTACGGCGACCTGCCTGAAGAGCAGATCACCGAGATCATCTGGGCCTTGCGCGACCGCGTCGTCGAGTTGCGCAAACTCGAAGGTGTTCGGTATATCCTGATTTTCAAGAACTGGCAGCGCGAGGCAGGGGCCTCACTCGAACATCCTCACACCCAGATCATTGCCCTGCCCATTGTGCCCAAGCGTGTTCAAGAAGAACTGCACGGGGCGAGCAAATACTACGACCACCGGGAACGCTGCGTTTTTTGCGACATGATTCAGCAGGAACTGTCGGACAACCTGCGCATTGTCGCCATGAACGACACCTTCATCTGTTTCCTGCCGTTTGCGGGTCGGTTTCCGTTCGAGATGGTTCTCATGCCGCGCGAGCACACGGCCTATTTCAATGACATTCAGAAAAAGCATGTGGCTGATTTGGCCTCGATCACCCGTCAGGTCTTTGGCCTCATCCGCGAAGCGCTCGACGATCCCGCCTACAACTTCCTTGTGCATGCGGCGCCGTTCAACGAGGCGGGCGCTGAGCCTTACTACCACTGGCACATCGAGATCATACCGAAATTGACAAAAGTGGCCGGTTTTGAGTGGGGAACTGGCTTTTATATCAACCCCACACCTCCCGAGGCGGCGGCAAAATTTTTGCAGCAGGTTGCGGCTCGTATGGCTAACGGCGGCGATGCCAACGGGAAGTCAGCCCGCATCGCGTCCATCCATTGATTGGCGTGGCTGGCGCGCCAGCAGGGCGCGGAGGTTTTCCAGGCTGAGGCGGACACTGTCGAGCGGCGGCGATGGCGGATGGTCGTGTTCCACGATCAGCCAGCGCGCTGTCGAACGCTCTGCGGCCGCAAGGATTGATTCGAAGTCGAGGATGCCAGTGCCTACCTCGGCCATACCGCGCTCTCGTGTCCCGTCCATGTCTTTGAGATGAAGCGATGCCAAACGGTCGGCATAACGATTGATCAGCCCCGCCGGATCCGTCCCCCCGTAGCGCGCCCAATAGGTATCAACCTGAAGCCCCACGCATGCGGGATCGCAGGCATCCATCAAGATCTCAAGACCGGTGGTGCCAGCGTAGCGATGAAATTCAAAGTCGTGATGATGATAAGCGAGCCGGAAGCCCGCCTCGTTCACACGAGTGCCAATCTTGCCGATACGGGCAGCCACGCTGCGCCAAGCGGCCGCATCTGATCGAAGTTCCGGAGCCAGCCACGGGATGACCAAGTCCCGAATCCCCAAGTCGGCATGCCATTGCAAAGTCGCGTCCGTGTCGCGCTCCAAAGTCTCAAGAGCCACATGGCTGCTGGCACCAATCAGGCCGGTCGTGGCCATCACATCGCAAAGTTCCCCGCCGGAAATGCCGAAAAAACCGGCAAACTCCACCGCTCCGTAACCGAGGGCAGCCACGGCCCGCAGCGTACCGGGGAAATCTTCTGCGGTCAAAGCGCGGACTGAGTATAACTGCAGGGCCAAGCGGTCTCGATCCATGAAATCCTCCGGCTTTGCGCAACAGCATGAATGACCGGCCGAGGCAGAGTGTGTCCTCAGCCGGTGCTGTGGCAACACGAATCATTATTTATTGATTTGTGAATAAATATCAATTCAGTGCGTTTCTTGAGAATGCCGCGACTCACCCAAAGCAAATTTCGCAAACACAAGTTTGATGTGAGGCTTCACCCGCCTCTCATCCGGCCCGGTGCACCACCCCCTCCACCGGGCCGTTATTTTTTGTCCGGCAGCGACAGCCTCGGTTAGACGATGCGAAGGTAATCGATCAGGGAACAGCGGCGGACTCGGCAAAAGGTGCGGGCCGTGGTGATGCCTTCGCCGGTGGGGCTGGCGATGGAGAACGAAGTGTGACCTTCGCCGCCAACGCCAAGTCCGGCAAAACTGGGTCCGTTTTTCACAAAGATGGAACAGTTCATGGCCTTGCCCATCTTGGTCATGTTGGCAACATTGAGCGAGTGAATGACGGCCGTGTGGCCGTACCCGTGCTCGGCCTCGACGGCCATGGCGATAGCCTCGTCCACATTCCGGCAGCGGACGATCGGAAGAAATGTCATCATTTGCTCGTGCTGGACCCAAGGATTGTCGAAGTCCGTTTCGCCGATGAGCAGGGGAGTGTGCGCAGGCACACTCAGGCCGATCGCACGGGCCAGCACGCTGGCATCGCGTCCGACGAGGTCGCGGTTGACGGTCGCACCGCCACAGGTGCGCCCGGCACCGTGCCCGCCGTCGCACCGGAATGCCACCTGCGCGAGTTGGTCGATTTGGGCTTTGTCCAGCAGGACGCAACCGCCACGACGCATCTCCTCGATCAGTTGATCCGCTACACTTTCGACAACGAAGACTTCCTTCTCGCCGATGCAAAGGATATTGTTGTCGAATGCGGCGCCGGCTATGATATCCTGAGCCGCTTTGGCAATGATAGCCGTCTCATCCACTACTACAGGCGGGTTGCCCGGGCCGGCTGTGATCGCTTTCTTCGGGGTCTTCAGAGCCTCCTTCACCACGCCGGGACCGCCTGTGACGAGCAGAACCCGCACGCGTGGGTGATTGAACATTTCGCGCCCGCTCTCGATGGTCGGTTCATCAATGCAGGTGATGAGATTGCGAAACCCGGTGACTCGCTCGATGGCGTTGTTGAAAATATCGAGGGCGTAAGCGAACACACGCTTGGACGCCGGGTGCGGATTGAAAACAGCCGTGTTGCCGCCCGCGAGAAACGAGATGGCATTGTTAATCATGGTTTCCACAGGGTGGGTTACGGGCGTGACGGCGCCGATCACTCCGTACGGGGCGTACTCCTCGATGGTCAGGCCGCGATCGCCCGTCCAGCAATGGCGCGGGGCAATGTCCTCCACACCCGGTGTCAGGTTGATGACAGCAAGATGTTTCTGAATTTTGTGATCGTAGCGCCCGAGTTTGGTCTCATCGAGGATGCGCTTGGAGAAGTCCTCCTTGTGCTCCAATGCGGTGCGCCGGATGGCCTCGATGACCGCCCGACGCTGTTCGAGGGTGGCTTCACGGTAGTGCTGAAATGCCTCGTGGGCTGCTTCGACGGCCTCGGGTATGGACGGGAAAACCCCATGCAGAGCCGGCCGCGAGGCGGGTGACGGCGGTGCCGATTCCCGTAATCCGCCGATACGCTTTACAACCTCGTCCACGATATTCGCGATGATTTGCTCGTCCACCACACTCGTCTCCCGCAACGCATGGATCTTCCGCGCGGTCGCGCGGACCACCATTCGCATGCTTCGAGTCCGCCGGAGGAGGAATCAACCCATAATTCCTTCCCGCGGGCTTGGCGCGCAAGCGCTCATCGGATCTGCGCATTGCAACATATTAAATGGATCCTGTTTTTGCCGGCCGGTGTAGAGGTCCCGCACACGACGACTGCGGGCTGTGTTTTCCCTTTGCCCTTCGACAGGTTTGGAGCCACGATCCCCGACACCAATGAGTTATCAGGAGAGAGACATGCGTCAGGATCGTTTCGTCCGAGTCATGCTGGTCGTGATTGCCATCCTGTTGGCGATGAATCTTGTGAGTCATGGCACGAGTTTCCTGGCCAGCCCAGCGCAGGCGCAAATTACCCGCGTCAATCCGGGGCCGCGGGTGGATGTGAAGGCCATCAAAGGATATGAAGTGGCCGGTCTGACCAACATTGTTGCGCTGGGAGATGGAAAGAGTTTCGTGGTCTCCGCTCCGGGCAAGTTCATGGTTTATCAAGTGGAGACGACTCAGCCCTGACATTTCGCCCCGGCCTGAATGGACCGGAGAAGCCAGACGCAGCGGCTTCGCCACGGGAGAGGTCATGGAACACACCATCGGACATATGTTTCTCACGGCAGTCGAACGCCACGGCGATGTGCCGGCCTTGCGCGATGACCATGCCGATCCGCCGCTCCTGTTGACCTATGCCCAATTCGCTGAGGCCGTGCGGGCCGTGGCGAGCGGACTCATCGCCTTGGGCATTGAGCGCGGCGACCGCGTGGCGATCCTCTCGGACAACCAGCCGCGCTGGCTGATGACCGACCTCGCCCTGATGGCGTTTGGGGCGGTCAGCGTGCCGCGCGGCTCCGATACGGCCATTCCGGAAATCTGGTATATTCTGAACCACAGCGAGGCCTCGGCGGCATTCATTGAAAGCGCGTCGCTTTACGAGAAATTATTTGCCGTGGTGGAGGCTGTCCAGACGCTGCGAGTCGTCGTCATGATGGATGACTCGGCGGAGAAAGTGCAGGCGTTGCCGGGCGTCGAGGTCAGGAATTTTTCCGATGTCATGACCCTCGGCCGCGAGCAGCCGGCGGACTTGGCCGCCCGTTTGTCGCAGATCAGCGACTCGGATATCGCGGCGTTGGTGTACACCTCGGGCACAAC
Organism: Candidatus Sumerlaeaceae bacterium; assembly: GCA_026418615.1. Classification (GTDB taxonomy): domain Bacteria; phylum Sumerlaeota; class Sumerlaeia; order Sumerlaeales; family Sumerlaeaceae; genus JAOAAY01. The sequence continues at coordinate 77,360 of JAOAAY010000003.1, forward strand.
CGGCATCCCCAAGGGGGTGATGCTGACCAACGGCAACTTCCGCCATCAGGCGGATTGCATTGATATCGGCTATGTTCCAAAGCCCGGACACTTGCAAATCGCTATTCTGCCCTCGTGGCATGTGTACGAACGCGTCTGCGAGTATTTCGGCCTTCAGCACGGTTCGACTCTTGTGTACACGACCAAGCGACACCTGCGCGAGGATCTGTCCCGGACGCGGCCGCACTTGTTGCCGTGCGTCCCCCGGATGTGGGAGTCCATTTACGACGGCATTATGACGCGCGTGGCGAAGGACTCGTTCTGGCGTCGCTCACTGTTCCGGTTTTTTCTTACCTGCGGCCATTATTTCGTTTACGCGCGGCGCATCGTCACCAACACGGTTGCGCGTCGCACTGCGCCGAATGGCCTCGAAAAAGCGTTCGCGTGGATTGTGTACGCTTTGCTGGCGCCCGTTCAGGCACTGGGCGACCGGCTTGTCTTTTCCAAAGTGCGCGCGGTCACCGGTGGTCGCCTCGAAGCCGCGGTGAGCGGCGGGGGCAGCCTGCCTGCACATCTCGACGATTTCTTCGAGGTGTTCGGCATCCCCCTGCTCAATGGGTACGGCCTGACAGAGACATCACCCGTTCTTACAGTGCGACAGGTTCATCATAATGTGCGTGGGACCGTAGGGCGGCCGCAACCGTTGACGGAAATTGAAATCCGCTCCGAGACGGGGGAGCCTCTGCCGCAAGGCATGACCGGCGTGATCTGGGCGCGGGGCCCGCAGGTCATGGCCGGCTACTACAAAAACGGCTCCGAAACCGGCAGGGTTGTGGATGCCCAAGGCTGGATCAACACGGGCGATCTCGGCTGGATCACCTACACGGGCGATCTCGTCATCACCGGGCGCGAGAAAGACACGATTGTTCTGTCGAGCGGCGAAAACATCGAGCCGGAGCACATCGAGGGTGCCATTTGTCAAAGTCCCCTTGTCTCGCAAATCATCGTTGTCGGGCAGGACCGAAAAGCCCTTGGCGCGCTCGTGGTGCCGCATTTTGAGCGCCTTGCCGAGGCTCTCGGCCTTCCGGCTCATACTCCACCGGACGACCTCGTTACACATCCTCAGGCCGAGGCACACCTGCGGGCTGAAATTACCCGCATCATGAAACGAAGCGGGCAGTTCAAGCCGTACGAAATGATCAGCCGCATCGCGCTTGTCGCGGAGCCGTTCAGCGAAGCCAACGGCCTGCTGACGCAAACAATGAAACCGAAACGCAACATGATCCTAAAACACTATGCCCCGCTGATCGAAAAGATGTATCGTTGACAGGCGGGGACGCGGTCGAGGCAGGTCTATGCAACTCAAATTCTGGGGTGCCGCGGGAACTGTAACCGGGTCCACCCATTTGTTGTCGGTCAATGGCAAGCGTGTGCTGCTCGACTGCGGACTGTTTCAAGGTCGCCGCGAACAAGCGCGCCAGTACAATCAGGAGTTTCCGGCTCCGCCCGGGACGATCAGCGATGTCATTCTCTCGCATGCGCACATTGACCATTGCGGCAATCTGCCGACGCTGGTGGGCCGGGGATTCAAAGGACCGATCCGCTGTACGCTGGCGACGGCAGACCTCGTCAAGGCTCTGTTGCGCGACAGCGGCCACATCCAAGAGAAAGACGCAGAGTATCTGAACCGAAAGAAGCGCCGGAACGGCGAACCGCCGGTTGTGCCGCTGTACACTCTGCGCGACACGGAAAAAGTTTTTGAGCAGATCAAAACCGCCCATTACGGGCGTCCCTTTCGCGCGGCCGGCGGTGCTGTGACGGCCGTGTTCCGGGATGCCGGCCACATTCTCGGCTCGGCATTTGTCGAGATGACGGCCGCCGACGGCGACGGCACGGAAAAGAAAATTTTGTTTTCAGGCGATCTGGGCCGGCGTAACCGGCCGATCCTGCGCAATCCCGAAACGCCGGGCGATGCCGACATTTTGATTCTGGAGAGCACTTACGGAAACCGGTGCCACCGGCCGGCGGAAGGTGC
>JAOAAY010000003.1:79551-94053 GCA_026418615.1 Candidatus Sumerlaeaceae bacterium
ACTGAGATATTCCGCGCTCACCCGGAGTGTCTCGACGAGGAGGTGCAAAATCTCCTCGGGTTTGACCCGGATCCGTTCGGCTTCGAGAGCCTCATCTACACGCGCGATGTGTCGGCATCCAAACGGATCAATCTCCTCGATACACCGTGCATTATCATCAGCGCCTCGGGCATGGCCGAGGCCGGCCGGGTTCTGCACCATCTCGCCAATACGATTTCGGATCCGAGAAACGCCGTGTTCATCGTGGGCTTCATGGCGGAGAACACCTTAGGGCGCAAATTGGTGGACGGCGAGAAGGAGGTGCGCATCCTCGGCGATCATTACACGGTGAGGGCTGAGGTGGTCGTGTTGAATGATTATAGCGGCCACGCCGATGCGGAGGAATTGCGGGCCTTTGCTCTTCAGGTCGGCGCCTCGGGGCGATTGCGTAAGATATTCCTTGTTCATGGCGAGCCTGCTGCGTCGGAGGCTCTGCGGGCCGCTTTGCAGGGTGACTTGCCGGGAGTTGAGGTGGCCGTGCCCTCACGCGGCGACATCTTTGATGTGTAAGCCTTGCGCATAAACCGGCTGTCTGATGCCGCTCAGCGTATACGCCCGCATTCTGCTTGCCACCTTCCTGTGGGGAACGGCGTTTCCGCTCATCAAGGTTGGTCTTCATCATGCGCCGCCTCTTGGTTTCGCAGGTCTGCGTTTCCTGCTTGCGGGGGGGCTGCTGCTGACAGCCTCTGCAGCGGTCCGGTCGCGCTTGGGAGGCGGGGACACTCCGGTCACCCGGCCGGCCGACTGGCCGCGCATCCTGATGATCGCCTGCCTGAGCACGGCCGTCTTCTATGCCATGTTTTTCCTTGGAATGGCGCGCACCACGGCATCTACCGGGGCGCTTCTCGACGCCGCCAGCCCCATCATTGGCTCGGTCATGGCCCACTTCGTGCTCCACAATGATCGTCTGACACGCCGCAAGATTGCAGCCATCATCATTGCTTTTGCTGGCATCGCGATCATTGCGCTCGGGCGAAGCGGAAGCGGTCCGCAAGACTCCTCCCTTGTCGGCTGTGCACTGATCCTCGGCGGACTTGTCATCAGTTCCGCCGGCACGATGCTGGTCATTACTTACCGGGGGCGATTTGGTCTGATGCGCCTTACCGGCACCCAACAGGCCATTGGCGGCGCTTTGCTACTCATTATGTCGGCTCTTGTTGAGGGCCGCCACCACTGGCACAACCTGTTGTCCGGCAGATTCCTTGCCGTATTATTGTGGCTGGCCTTCGTTTCGGCCACGGCGTTCCGCATCTGGTACGGCCTCGTCAGGCACTACAAGGTGACCAGTATATCGGTTTACTGGTTTTTGACGGGACTGTGGGGGGCTTTTCTCAGTGTCGCGTTCTTGGGCGAGCCGGTCCGGCTGCATCTCGCTGCCGGTTTTGTGCTTGTGGTGGCGGGCCTGCTTCTGATGTTCGGCCATCGCTCAGGCCATGAACGCGACTGGCCCCGTCAAAGCGGAGTGGTGGCCGGGGGGCAATAAAGGAGCAAGCAGGGCTTGTCAGGACGCGGCTCCGTGTGCACAGATGTGCCCATGGATGTGCTGATTGCGCACTTTGACTCTGGAGGGCCGTCGCGACTCCTGCGGATGTTGGAAACGGGTATCGCGCACCAAATGCTGGCCGATGCCCAAGTGTCGGTAGGCAGCGTTCTTGTGCCTCCCGGTGCGGGGCTGGATGTGTTGCTTAACCTTTTCCGTCATCACACTCCGCGGGTGCTCGTTGTTATTTTTGACGAGTTTGCCGGTCCGATGTTTCTCGAGCGGGTTGCACGGCTGAAATCCGTCTTCCCGGATATTCCAGCGTGCGCCGCCGGCGTGGGGGCCACATTAATGCCCGACCGTGTGATGAATCTCGGACGGTTTGATTGCATGGTTGTGGGCGAGCCGGAAGTAGCCCTCCTTGAGGTGTCCACGGCTTTGCTGGATCACCGCGAAATCCGGCAAATTCGCAACTTGTGGTACCGGACACCGGAGGGAATTGGCCGCAATCCGCTGAGGCCAGTCCACGACAACCTCGACACTTTGCCCTACGCAAACAGGTCGCTCTTCGAGCAGGACCCCGCCCCAGCACCGGGAGCCCCCGTGCGCCTGCCGGTTGTGGCCACCCGCGGATGCCCGTACGACTGCCTTTTTTGTTACAGCCCCGTATTGAAGAAAGCCTACGAAGGCAAAGGGGTTTACTACCGCATGCGGTCCGCGCAGAATCTGACCGGGGAGATCAACGGACTGCTTCGCCAGCATCCCGAGGCCATGCTGGTGTTTGTTGATGAAATGTTTCCTGTTGACAAATCTTGGCTCAGAGCCTTCCGGCAGCGTTTCGGCGGTGCGGCGGGTTTTGAGGCAACCATAGCATGCGACAAAACCGACGAGGAAGTTCTCGACCTGATGGCTGGCGCGGGTTGCCGACGGATTGTGCTGGGGCTCGAAAGCGGCAGTGATGCCGTACGGCGGCGCATTGCCACGCGCAATCTCTCGCTGGACCGGCTGCGGCTGGTCGCCGCAGAGGCGCGAAAACGCGGAATGCAAGTGGTCGTGTCGAACATGGTGGGTCTGCCAGTGGAGGACGAGGCAGCCTTGCACGAGACATGGGCGGTGGACAAAGCGCTGGAGCCGGATGAGATACGGTGTACGGTGTACCAACCGATTCCGGGCACTTCGCTGCACTTGCATTGCACCAGCAGCGGCATGCTGACGCCGGGCACTGAAAGGGCCATCACAACCTTTGACTCACCGTCGCTGTCTGTTCCCGGGCTGCCGCAGTCCGCGATTGTGTCGGCGCTGCAGCGGGTCCATTTCCTCAATGCCATGGAGGTGCTGCGGGGCTTGCCGCAGGCCGAGGCGCATGTGGATCTGCTGGCCCAACTGCCCCGTGCCCGGATGCGGTTGCCGCAACCGCTGGCGCTCAGCGTAGGGCGCGCGCGGCGGGGAAGTGTGGAATTTGCCTTTCTGGCAGTTGGCGCCGGAGTCGAGTGCCGTTGGCCTATCCAACTCAGGCCAGGTCTGATGCTGCGGTTCGCCCTGGCCGTTCCCGCTGCAACGCTCAGGGCGCTGACTGCCGATGCCGTGGCCAACCTCGAGTTGCTCTGGCGGGGAGCAACGGGCGAAGAGACCGTTTTCTATCAATCGGTCACCGCAGGGCAGAAGTCATTGGCCGGAAAATGGCGTGACTGCCTTGCAGCGCTTCCCGACACTTCCGACACGGGCGAACTCGTCCTGCGGGTGTCCGCGCCGTCGGATTGCGCAGCGCAAGTTCTCGTCCTTGTTGGTGCGCCGCTCATTGTCGAGGAGTCGGCGGCCGGCGAGGCTTCGGGAGTTCATAAAAGAGCCGAACTGGAGGCGGCGCTGATCGAGCGCGAGCGTGAGATTGAGCGGCTTCGTCAGGAACTGAGCGCGGCGCGTGAGCGCGAAATGGAAGCGCGCAGCGAGCGCGACGAAAAGGCGCGACGCGTCGGGGAACTGCACAACCAAATTTTAGCCCTGCAACAGACGCTCGAAGAGCAGCGCCCTCTCGTTGAGGAAATGCAGCGGTTGCAGGCGGAAAAGGCCGCGGGCCTGAGCGGCCGACTGCGGGCCATCTTCAAAAAAGAGTAGCGCGTCGGCTACTTGTCAGGTGTGGCGGCAGGTTCTACGCGGATTCCGGAGAGGTCAATCTTGTTAAACCCTTCTTTGTTGGGCTTCTCGGCTGGCCGGGAATCCTGACTGCGGCGCGACCGCGGTGAGGGTTTTTCCAACGCTTCCGAAGCATCGGACTGTTCCGGCATTGCCGTCGCTTGCGCATCGCGGCGGGAGCCTGCAGAACGCCGCGACACCAAGTGAGCCACCGCGTGCTTGTACACGAGGTGCTGTTGGCCGTCGCTGTCATGCAGGATGAATGTAAAACTATCAAAACCCCTTACATGGCCCTGCAGAGTGGACCCATTCATCAGAAGAACCTTCACCTCCTGGTTCTCTTTGCGGAGGGTGTTGAGAAAACTGTCCTGCAGGTTGACTCCCAACTTCGACATGCCGCGTCACTCCGTGTTGCGGTGATGTTGCTGACCGGTGCCGGAAATCCGGCTGTCCAGGCCGGTGATGAAACGATTCTGGCAGGGCCGTTGCAAGGATTAACCTCGCTGCTGGACTCGCGCAGCAATGTCATGCGCACAGGCTTCCGGGGTACGGTCGTCCGCCGAAATCTCGACGGCACCTTCCATGGACCGAAACCATGTTAACTGGCGTTTGGCATAGTGGCGCGTTCGACGCTTGATGGCGGAGATGGCTTCCTCGAGCGACAGTTCGCCGCGGATATGGCGTGCCATTTCGGCACAACCCACAGCGTGAAAAGCCGGATGGCTCGGACTGAAACCTGCCGCGAGATAGGCGCGGACTTCGTTTGCAAGCCCCGCCGCGACCATCTCCTCGACGCGTTGCTCAATCCTCCGGTACAAAGCCTTGCGGTCGCGCGTCAGGATAAAGGTCTCTGCGTCATATCTGGGCTGGCCCGCCGACTGGCGTTGCAAGGCGGAGATCGGTTTGCCCGTGGCATGGAATACTTCGAGGGCACGCAGGATCCGTTGGCGGTCATTCGGCATGATATGATGCGAACCCGGATCCACCCGCTGCAATTCGCTGTAAAGAGCCGCAAGCCCCTCGTCCTCAAGTCGGGCGGCCAGCCAGCGGCGGATGTCGGGGTTCCGACTGCACTCGCCAAAGACGCCCTCGACCAGTCCCCGCAGGTAGAGCCCTGTGCCGCCGCAGACAATGGGTATTACGGACGACGCAGCAAGCCGGGCAATGACGGCGTCCGCATCACGGATGAAGTCTCCAAGATTATACTGTCGGTCAGGCGGAACAAAGCCCGTCAAATGGCACGGGATGCCTTTGAGTTCGTCCTCGGTTGGCCTCGCTGTCGCGATGCGCAGATGGGAGTAAACCTGCATTGAATCGGCGGAGATCAATTCCGACCCGAGAATCCGTGCCAGTTCGACGCAGACCGCTGTCTTCCCGACAGCCGTCGGACCCGTGACGATGATGATGCGCGTCCGAGCCATGCCGCTTCCGGTCGTACCTAGTCTTCCCGCACGGCCATGACCGATACAATCCGGCCGGCCGCCCCGTTTCCTCCGCGGTAGGAGTGAAACAAGTCGCGGTTGCCGAATGTGCAAAGGTTGCTGATGGAGATGCGCGACTGCGCAACGCCGCACTTTTCTAACTGATACACATTGAGCGCCGTCAGGTCCAACAAGCGGTCAGAGAAAAAATCCACGCCGGAGCGTTCGGCATCAGCAAACTCGGCCCGAAACCGCTCGATGAGTTCCGGGCTGACCTCGTAGGCTTCACGACTGATGCACGGTCCAAACCAAACCTCGATGTCTGCCGGCTGGCACCCGATGTTTTGCATGGTCTGCAGCGTATGTTCGGCAATTCGGGCCAGCGTGCCGCGCCATCCCGCGTGAACCAGAGCCACTATATGCAAGCGTGTGTCGCACAGAAATATGGGAACACAATCTGCTGTGAAAATGAAAACGCCGACGCTGGGCTGCGCACACACAAGGGCATCGGTTTCGGGAAAGACATGCGGCCGTCCGGCGCGCGCAGCCTCCGCGGCGGCAGCGGTGACCACTTGCACGCGGTTTGTATGTTTTTGCTGCGCACAAACCATAGGCATGCCCGCCCCACCAAGCCGCGCCATCAGACGATTCATCCCGGCTTCCTGAGTGTCGCGTGTTTCGACCAACCGTCTCGTGGATGCCCCGTGCAGGAGCCAATCGTGCCTGAGAAGCCCGGGCGATTGCACAACGAACCCGTCCGTGCTCAACACATGGGACTCTGCCGGACTCATGCGCCAGCCTGAGCCGCCGCCCAATGCCCGGCCAACTGGCCACAGGCGCCGCCGACATCGAGCCCCTTCGAGTAGCGGATGCTCACCGTGAAATGATGATCGAGCAGTATCTGCTGAAAACGCCGGACGCGGTCCTCTGATGGACGCTTGAACGGCAGGTGCGGGTCGGGGTTCCACGGAATGAGATTTAATTTACACCGCAATCCGTGGAGCAGGCGCACAAGGGCACGCGCGTCGGAGTCTGAATCGTTGAGTCCGCCCAGAAGCACATATTCGAAAGTGATGCGTTTGCGCCGCTGCAGAGGAAAGGCCCGGCATGCGGACAGAAGCCTCTCGAGCGGATAAACCTTGTTGATAGGCATGATCTCGGTCCGGGTCCGGTCATTCGACGCGTTGAGCGAGATGGCTATATTCACACCGAGGTCGGCTTCGCCGAGGCGTTCAATGCCCGGCAGTATGCCAGCGGTGGACACAGTCACCCGTCGCGCGGCGATAGCCATGCCGTCGGGATCTGTGATGGCACGGAGGGCCGGCAGGACAGCGTCAAGGTTTAGCATGGGTTCGCCCATGCCCATGAATACCACATTCCGGGGATACTCGCCGCCGTTGGCATGGCGCGCAGCCAGAATGATCTGCGAAAGGATCTCGGCCGTTGTCATCTGGCGCTGGTAGCCGCCGAAACCTGTCATGCAAAACTTGCAGTCAACGGCGCAACCAACCTGCGACGATACGCAGAGTGTCCACCAGTTGCGCTCGCGGATGAGGACGCTCTCAACGGTCCGGTTGTCATGAAGCCGGAAAAGAAGTTTCCGTGTGCCATCGGCTGACTCGCGGATGGTTGCGAGGGATATGTGGCCGATTTCCGTATGGGCCTCGAGCCATGCGCGAAAGTCGCGCGCGAGGTTGTGCATTTCGGCAAAGTTCAGTGCGCCGCGCCGGTACAGCCAGTGATGTAATTGTTTGGCGCGGAACGGCGGCGCCCCGGCCGCCGTCACCAAGGCTGTCAGTTCGGCGAGACTCCGCCCCAGCAGGATGGGACGCTCCTGCGCCCCGCACGCCTCAGTTGTACGGGTACTGCTCACGATCGGTCCTCCGCAAAGCCAGGTCACACCGCGGCGCCCTGCCGGCCCGATTGGGAGTAGTTCTCAATGCTGATTTGCGAGGCCAATTGCTCGGCGATCGCCACGAATGTCTTGGCTGTCGGCGAGTCGGGACGGGCCACCACAATGGGAACCCCGTTGTCGCCGCCTTCGCGAATTTCCACTGCCATGGGAATTTCGCCAAGGAAGCGCAGCCCGTAGGTCTCGGCAATCTGCCGTCCTCCGCCTTTGCCAAACACATAAACAGGTTCACTCGCGCCCGGCGGGACAAAGTAACTCATGTTCTCGATAATGCCCAGCAGGGGGATGTTCTGGGATTGGAACATCATGACACCTTTTCGCACATCCTGCACAGCCACGGCCTGAGGCGTGGTGACATGGACGATGCCTGTCACCTTCACCAACTGAATCAGGGAAATCTGAACATCGCCCGTGCCGGGGGGCAGATCCACGATGAGGTAATCGAGGTCGCCCCAGTCTACCTGACCGAGGAATTGGCGAAGGGCGCTGTTGAGCATGGGGCCGCGCCAAATGACCGGCGTGTCTTCGCCGATCAGGAAACCCATGGACATCACCTTGAGTCCGTGCGCCTCGAGGGGCTTGATCATCTCGATTTCACCGCCCTGATGATCTGGCCGGGTCACAACCTCAGGCTGATGGCCAGCAAGCCCGAGCATGAGGGGGACATTCGGCCCGTAGATGTCGGCATCGAGCAGTCCGACCTTCGCGCCGGATTGGGCGAGCGCTACTGCAAGATTCACGGAAACGGTGGACTTGCCGACGCCGCCTTTGCCCGAGGCCACGCCCACGATGTTGCGCACGCCGCGGGCAAGGTCTGCAGGTCTTTGAATGCCGCTGACGCTCGATCCCATATCCACCACCACCCGCTTGACTCCCGGTACACGCATGACAGCGGCCTTCACATCGCTTTCGATCTGTCCTTTGAGCGGACAGGCCGGCGTGGTCAGGACGACCGTGAGACTCACCTCTCCGGCTTCTGAGATTTTGACATCCCGCACCATGTTCAGGCTGACGAGGTCGCGTTTGAGGTCCGGGTCGTTTACCGTACGGAGAGCGTCCATCACGGCTTGTTCGGATACGGGCATGTGAAACCTTTCCTTGTTTTCTGCTGTGCGTCCAGACGGTGCGGGACTCAGTCGCGTTTACAGAACCAGCGGCCGTTTGCTCATCTCTTGGCGCGCCGGAGGATCCGGTCCAGGGCACGCCCCAAAAAAGAATGGCGCGCCGTCTTCCTGACGGGAGCGATCCGGTCAGCCAGCAGGTCGGTGTGGAGGCGTTGCAGACCGGTGGGCTCGAGCCGTGGGGAGCCAGCGGGATCCTTGTGGTCGCCAGCGAAACAGGGGGAGGCAGCCCAGGAGAGAAGAGGAGAAAGCACCTGCGACTCGGCGAGCGCCCCGTTCAGGTATTCGCGCGCCGCCTGAGCCCGACGGCGCGCCTCGTCCGGATGCGTGGCGATATGCGCCAGCGTGTCGGCCAAATGCTGCGCATTGCCGATTTCGACGGGCCAGATCAGGTTGCGCTCTGCGAGTCGGCGCGTCAAATCACACAGCACGGTGCTCACCACGGGAGTGCCAAACAGTATCCAATCAATAATGCGGTTGCGGTGCCCGAGTTCCCCCTCGTACGACAAGACATCGAGGTTAATAGCGGCGTCGGCCTGCCGATAGAGGGACGGCAGGCTCTCCGTCGGCACCCACCCGAGGAAATGAAACCGGTGGGCATATCGGCTGGCGGACACCGCGGCGCTAAAGCGATCGAAGGTAGCGGTGTTGTGGCCCGAAATGCCGCCACCGGTCGAAATATAACACATTTCCGGAATCCGGTCCATGGCGGCGGTCACTCCGGCAAAAAGCGTATCCACATCGGCCCATGTGTTGTAACCGCCGCTCCACAGCACCATGAAGGCTTGTGCCGGTATCAGTCTCGACTTGACGGAATAGGGCGTGCCCACGCCGTGAGCCATCATGGCGCGTGAGCAGGGAACGATTGTATGGACGAGTTCCTCGCCGGCGGTGTGCTGGTTCAGTCGGCCGGCGAATGCCAATTGCCCGATCAACGCATTTTTCTGAGAATCTCCAGCGGTGCTGAACCGATCGCCGCGCACCAGGGCCGGCAGCAACAGGTGCCACTGTTCGCGCAGCGATGCGTCGCTGCCGTGAACGCAGGCCTGCATCTGTTTCTCGGCAAACGGATCCCCATTGTAGTCGAGCCACATGGGCAAGGGCAGCCCGACCCTTGCAGCAGCGTGGTTCATGATGTCCGTAGTCGCTATGATGGCATCAAAGCGCGCCCAGCGGTGAAGTGTGGCCAGCGACTCGGCGATTTTGACGGGGTCATATTTCAGCCGGACGATGGTGATGTTCTCGCCGGCTTCCTCGCGGCGAGGAAGGTCCCCGCTGCCCGACCCTGCAGCGCCAAAATCTCCGAAATTGATCAGACCAATAACAACCGAATGATGGCGACTGGCTAGCACCTCGGCAAAGTGCCAGGTTCGCAGACCGGGCGCATAGAGACGGTCGGACGCGTCAACCGGCAGCGGGCCAACGCCGAGCACGAGCAGATTCGACATGGAGCCGGATCATGGTCGTGGATTCGGCGAAGCGCAAGGTTCAAGAGGCCCGCTCGCAGCGCGGTTCAAAACCATGGGCACGGTTCCTGTCCGCGTGACGCGTCGTCACTGTTGCAGGCGTGTCGGCCTTTAATGCGGGCAGGGTCTACTTGGGCAAGAGACAACCTGATTGCGGAACCTGCTTTGCGGTTGTGGCATGTCAGAACACAAGGACAGCCACGCCTGCTGGTGAGGGGAGAACTCCTTTTTGCACGATGCGATCAATGACATTCTCCTGCGCGAGATCCAGAAGCCCGAATGGCAGAGAACGCCGCCGGCCTCATCGAGTTCGCGGGGATATGCGCCTCCACCTTTCAGCCCATCGCCGGCGGCTGCCCAGTCCACGCCCCAACCCACGGCGACACCTCGTGTTCAGGTCAGAACGCCGCCCCAGCCGCCGCAGTCCGGTTCGGGAACCTGCAGTATGTGCGGGGCGAAGTATGAGCGGCCCGATAACGACAAAGGATTGTGCATGACATGCACAACAAAGCAGGGATCGCTGAGGGCCATAGACGACTATCTGAGGCGCAATCCCAACTTCGGCCGCAAGCCGTAGTCGTCTCGCTACTCGGCTGTCACCGCCGCGGGTTTCTCCCCCTCCGGCCGCACCACCCGGTCTCCAGTCGGCGACTGCAACTGCCGTTCATCCCAAAGCCGGGCGAAATCAATCGAACAGGAGGGACTGTCATACTGCGACAGATCGTAACTCGGTCCCATGTGGATGCAATCAGCCGGGCAGGGCTCCACGCACAGCGCGCAAAACATGCAGCGGTTATAATCAATCTCGTAACGCGTGATCTGGGCGTTCTTACCCTTGCCGATGCTTTCAATGTAAATGCAATCCACTGGACAGGCCACCGCGCACAGATCGCAGGCGATGCATTTATCCTTCTCAAACACATGAATGCCCCGGTAGCCCTCGGGGATCTCCGGTTTCTCGTCAGGATATTGGAGCGTCACGGGCTTGCTGAGCAAGTAGCGTCCGGTCACTCCTAAGCCGACAAGAGTCGTCAGGATGCCGTTCCAAATATTGCCAAAATATTCGGCGGCGGCTGATCGGTGGGGCTTTCGGGCTGATGCCATGGCTTTTCAATCCCTCCTAGGGGCTTTTAGGCCGCCGCCACGGCGACCGGAACCGCCAACTGACCAAACAGCGTGTGGGGATGCGAGGCCGTCACCCGTACCTGCACCAATGACCCCACCAAAGAGGCAGGCCCGGGAAAAATAACGCACTTGTCGCCCCGAGTTCGGCCCATGAGTTCCTGGTCAGATCTACGGGAGGTTGATTCAACTAAAACTTCCATCGTTTGCCCCACATACCCGGCGTTGATCTCGCCGCTAATCTGCTCCTGGCGCCCGATGCAACGCTGGAGGCGATGTTTCTTCAGTTCCAGCGGAATGGAGTCAATCCACTCAGCAGCCTTGGTGCCGGCGCGGGGGGAGTACATGAACATGAACGCGCTGTCCCACCGCGCAGTCTCCACGAGGCTGTAGGTCTCCTCAAAATCCGCATCCGTCTCGTCAGGGAACCCGACAATGATGTCCGTGGTCACGGTCACGCCCGGCACTTGCTCACGCAGCCGAGCCAGCAGATCGAGGTAATGTTCCCGCGTGTAAAACCGTTTCATGCGGCGCAAGACCCGGTTCGAGCCGGCCTGAACCGGAAGATGGATATTCTCGCAGACCTTTTCCAGAGATCGCATGGCACTGATTAGCCGGTCGGAACAGTCCTTCGGGTGAGAGGTGATGAAGCGAATGCGCTCAATTCCGGGCACTTCGTTCACCGCGGCAAGCAGATCGGCAAAATCCGCGCCGCCGTGCCGGTATGAGTTCACATTTTGCCCGAGCAGCATGACTTCGCGGTAGCCCTGATCGGCTAGTTGGCGAACCTCGCCCACCACCTCACGCAGGGGCCGGCTCACCTCGCGCCCCCGGGTTTTCGGCACGATGCAAAATGAGCAGAAATTGTTGCACCCATACATGACGGTCACGAGAGCCTTGAGACCGCTCTTGCGCTGCACCGGGTGCGCGTCCAGAAACACCGGCTTGTCCACATCTTGTATGGAAACAATCCGTTCGCCCGTGGTGGCCACCGTGTCCACCAAGGCGCCGATCTTGAACAAGTCGCGCGTTCCGACCACAAGGTCAGCCATGGGCAGGCGTTCGAGAATGCGTTCGCCATCCTTTTGCGCCATGCAGCCCGCCACGGCGATGATCATCTCCGGGCGCTGCCGTTTTGCTGCGGCCATGCTCGCAAGTCTGCCGACAGCCCGTTCCTCTGCGCCCTCACGCACAACGCAGGTGTTGACGATGACGAGGTCTGCATCGGTTTCGTCACGAACCGGAGTCATGCCCCGCGCCTGAAGAATGCCAGCCATGATCTCCGAATCGTTGTCGTTCATCTGGCACCCGTAGGTGACGATGTGGAAAGTTTTGGGTTTTCGCGGCACGGCTGTAACCATGATGCTCGATTCTACAGGTTGACACGCGGCGGCTATTCAAGCGCCGCCTATTTGCGATTCGCTCGATTCGTATTGAATGCGCGGCGTTTCCGGTGTTTGAAGAGGAAATCCTATCGAACGAGGCGCACTGGTGACCCTCAAGTATGTCCCCATTAGCGAACTTCAATCGGGAACCCGAATTCTTGCGGTGTATCTGCTTCAGAACCCGCAGGTGCGCAATAAGAAGGATGGCGGCAGTTTTGCTTCCATGATACTCCGCGATGCCACGGGTCGCATCCCGTGCGTCATGTGGGATGGCTTCGACGGCCTCTCGACCGGTCAGATCAAAGAGAACGACTTTGTCGAGATCTCCGGGGAAGTGGTGACCTACAACGGCCAAATGCAAATCAAGGCCGGGCGCATCAGGAAGGTGCGCGACGAGGATGTGGACGAGACCCGTTTCCTCCCTGTGAGCCCCGTGCCCGTCGCGGATATGGAACGCGACCTAGCGGCCCTCATCGCTCAGATCACTGACCCCGATCTCAGCCGCCTTGTGAAAGCCATCTTTTCGAACGAGGAGTTAATGTCGCGGTTCCGGCGCGCGCCGAGCGCTGTGTCCATGCACCAAGCCTACTTGGGCGGGTTGCTGGAACACACCCTGTGCGTGGTGAAAAACGCCCTGAAAATTGCCGACAATTATCCGCAAGCCAACCGCTCGCTGCTCATCGCAGCCGGCCTGCTGCACGACCTCGGCAAGACGATGGAGTTTGTTTACGACAAGAAAATTGCTTACTCCGATGTCGGAAGGCTTCTCGGCCACATTTCCATGGGCAATGCTCTTGTTGAAGTGCAGTGCTCCAAGATGCCGGGTTTTCCCCCGGCCAAAAAAGTGTTGGTCCAGCACATCATTCTGAGTCATCACGGGATGCTCGAATTTGGCTCTCCCAAGCGCCCCAAAACCTTGGAGGCCATCATTCTTCATCACGCGGATTTGATCGATGCCCAGATTTCCAATTATCAGGAGGCGGTGGCCAACGCTGCGCGGACGGGCAACCGTTGGGAATACAGCGCGATGTTCGAGCGCTACCTTATGCTTGCCGAAGGCGACGATGTGGAGGGGAGCGACTTGATGCGGCAGTTGGTATATGCTAATGAGCCAGCGGCCGCGATCCTGCCGGGGTCCGAAAAGGCGAGGCGCGCGACCATCGCCCATCACGACCCGCCAACCCCGGACGATTACGCGCAAGCCACGCCTGCGGCGGACCTGCTGGCCATGTTCGACTCCGCCCAAGACCGCCCATAGCCCGACCGGACAAAAAGAGTCAGCGGATCGAGCCCCCCGGCGCTGTTAAAGCAATTCGTTGACCTTACGCATGACTTCGAACGCATCAGCCACATAGAGCACATCGGCCTTGCCGTGAGCCCAGCCGCAGTTGGGATCGGTGTTGATGGCCCGGCGCTCATTGATGAAGCGCCAGCCCACCACATGTGGCTCTTCCCCGTGGCAGCAGGTGGCGAGTCCTTTTGGATGTCTGGGAGTTGAGCCTGTTTGCCCCACTTGGTTCAAGTGACTCATGAAGGTCAGCACCGCATGCCCTTCACCGGTTTGGTCGGCAAGCGATTTACTGCTGCCCAGCGAGGCCCCTGACTTCCTGAGGAAGTCGAGAATGATCTTTTCCGCCTCCGCAATGTGAGACTGCCCATCGCGCTGCTTTTTGGTCCACCCTGCTCCGGCGACAAAGAGCAAGGCCGCATCAGGGCGTATCGTTTGCTGGCTGCCCGGCGGTGACTGGAAGCCTTCCACTCGAGTGCGCAGGTGGCCGTCAGAAAATGTTACCGCGATCTCCTCAACTGGCGTGGTGCCCGCTGCCGTCTCGGCCGGCGGAAAAGAGCCCGGATCAACTGTGATGACCCATGGGCGCTGTTGGCGCCGAATGTCTGCGACCATGCGCTGACGATAATACCAGCGCGTGACTTTCGGTATGCCATCGGCCGCCTCGAGACCCGTGGCATGGGTGTCTGCCCGACCTCCGAGACGCTGTGCCAAGCCCGCGGCGATTCGGCTGAGGCGCGAGGTGGCAGGAGCAATCAACACCGTGGGCGCCGCCGCTTTGGCGATGGCCTCGGCCGCCGCGGCGTCTGTGGCGTATCGCGCCTCGGCGAGATGCGGCGATGCGACGGTCAAAATGCGTGTTACACCCACGCCTCCCAAAGCCGCCACAGCAGCGGAAACCGTTTTGCCAAACAGGCCGATCGTTATGGGACAGCCGCCAAGGCCGGCTGCCAGCGTCTTGGCGGCAGCAAGCGCCTCAAGCGCCGGCTTCGGCAGCGCGCCGTCCGCATTGGTATGCGCAAGAACGAGAATTGTTTCACCCATGTCAGTCACCTTTCACCCAAGCGGCAATTTCTCGCGCCATTTCGTCCGTGCTGGCGTCCTTCACGATGCGGGTTTCACGCTTTTGTCGCGGCAC
>JAOAAY010000003.1:94209-99184 GCA_026418615.1 Candidatus Sumerlaeaceae bacterium
GCCGGCACAAACGGACACCTGATGTTGCCCGCCTTCGACGCGTTCCAAGATACGCAGGGCGCCGTCGTCCTCGACCTTCACTTCATCCACGGCTTGGAACTGGTCGGCGATACCGAGCATTTCGCCAAGAATCTGCATGGTCGCGCCTGCGCCGCGAGTCGCCGACTCCCAGCCGCCGCAGAGGAGCAGTCGCGACTTGTCGAGTCCCGCGATCCCGGATATCGCTTCGGCCAGAGCGGCTGCCACATCCGCTGCCTCGGTGAAACCGCCTGCAGAGCCATCCACGGCCACAAACTCAAAGGGAACTTTCTGCCCGATCGTCATCATCGCCTGCTGAAGTTTGGCTTTCGGGCCAACACTGACCAGCCACAGTTTGCTGCCGGGCAGCATTTTGACGAGGTGGGCGCATTCGTACAGGGCGTGTGCCGCCCACGGATCGAGCACCATGGGCAGCATGGTTTCATTCTTTAGCACGGGTCCAGTAGGGCTGAATATGGGTTCCAGCGTCTGCAGCGGATCGGGCACAATGCTGCCGCAGACAACGAAATGCAGGGGTTGAGTCATGGACTTCACTCCATGGTATTTGCCGCAGGCGCGCCGTGACCCGCCGCGGCGAACAGAACCCGAGAGCATTCGGGCCAATGACGGCAGGGCAAGTCAAAACTGCCCGAAAGCGGCACTTCTCGAAACGCTGGACAATCGGTCCGACTCCGCAAACATGGCGTCCGCCTCCTAAACCAGATCATCAGACGGTGTCTCCATGAAACTCCGTTACTTTTATAACGGCCTCATTCACACGATGAACCCGGCCGTGCCCAAGTCGCCCCATCTGCTGCTTGCAGGTGACAGAATACTCTTTTGCTCTCCCGAGCGCGCACCCCTTGGGCTGGACTTTCGGGAGAGCGGTTTTGCTTCGACGCGTGACCGCCTGCGTGATAATGTCGAATGCATTGACCTTGGCGGGCGGGTTGTTCTGCCGGGGCTGACCGATGCGCATGTCCATTTCGTCTGGTGGGCTGTCACCCGGACGCGCGCAGATCTGACACCTTCCATGAACGAAGCCGATGCGGTGCGGCTGTTGCAGCAAGCGGCCGGCCGGCCGCCGGCAGGCCAGTGGATCATTGGACACGGCTGGTCGCACAATGCGTGGCAGCCACCTGTCGCACCGTCGCGCGATTCGTTGGATGCCGTTTATCCGGATAACCCTGTGTACCTGACTTCGAAATGCGGCCATCTGCAATGGGTCAACTCGGCCGCACTCCGGGCCGCCGGGATTGACGGGACAACAGCCAACCCGCCGGGAGGAGAAATCGAAATGCGCGACCGCGAGGGAAAGCGGGAACCCAGCGGTTTGCTTAAGGAGACTGCCGGAAGCCTGGTTGAGGCGCACATTGCCCCGCCTTCGGCTGATTTCATGCGCCGTGCGGTCGCGGCCGCTCAGCACGAGGCCCACGCCTTGGGACTGACTGGCGTTCATACGCCTGAGTCCCTTGACGACTTCGACCTTGTCCAACGGCTTGCTCAGGAGGGGGCGTTGACGATGCGGTTCAATTTCCTGATCCCCGTGGCCGCCCTCGATCATCTCACCGACCTTCGGGTGCGTCACGGTCTGGGAAATCACCTAGTGCGCGTGGCGGGAGTTAAAATGTTTGCTGACGGCTCGCTCGGCGGGCGTACCGCCCTGATGTACGAACCTTTCGAGGGAGAGCCGGAGAACTTGGGAATGTCCGTCGCCTCGGCCGAGGAGATAGAGGACGCCACCCTGCGGGCCAACCGCGCCGGACTTGCCATGGCCATTCATGCGATCGGGGACAGGGCCGTGTCGCATGTCCTCGCCGCATTTGAGCGCTCGCGCACGGAGACGGGCGACAGCGGTGCCTCGGGATCCCGGCCATTCGTCCGCAACCGGATCGAACACCTGCAACTGTTTGCCGAGCGCGACATTCCGCGCATTCGGAGCCTGCGGCCCGTGGCATCCATGCAACCGGTTCATTTGTGCGCCGATATGGGCCCTGCGGATCGCTACTGGGGCCGACGCGCCCGTTACGCTTACGCCTGCCGCACCCTCTTCGAAGCCGGCTGTCCGCTGGCCTTCGGGTCGGATGCGCCTGTCGAGCCGATCAATCCATTTTATGGTCTCTACGCTGCGGTCACGCGGCGGAGCCTCGACGGCTCCCCGGAAAACGGCTGGTATCCGGAGGAATCCTTGGGGGCGTGGGAGACGCTGGCGGCCTACACCACCGGACCGGCGCTTGCCGCCGGAGTTCAGGACGAAGTCGGAGATCTGTCAGCCGGAAAACTCGCGGACTTTATCGTGCTTGCCGAGGATCCGTTGAATGTGGCCCCCGAGCAACTGCGCGAACTGTTGCCCGTCGCAACCTACGCGGGGGGCAAATGCGTCCATGCGCACGACACATGGTGCGAGTCCGCCACCGGGACCCGCCTTTAATCCAAGTCAATCCGGGTGTCGTCAAGGTTTGCCGTTCGCTCAATGGCGCCGGATCGTAGCATTCGCAGCGCATGAGGCAGGACCGGTTTCAGGGCGGCCATGCAATCGCGCACACCGTTGGGGCTGCCCGGTAGATTGATGATCAGGCACCGGCCAAGCATTCCAACAACAGCCCGCGAAAGGATGGCAGTCGGGACCCTGTCCCGGCCGGCGAGATGGATGGCCGTCTCCATGCCGGGAACTCGCCGCTCGATTACTGCCAGCGTCGCCTCAGGCGTCACATCGTTGGGAGACAAGCCCGTTCCGCCCACCGTGAAAACCATGTCCACTTCCGGCGCTAGCATGCGCAGCCGCGCAGAGAGGGCCTCCGCGTCATCCGGCAGGATTGTGTGATCGACTAAGGTTGCGCCCTCATCCTGAAGAATTTCCCTCAGCAATTGGCCGCCACGATCAGAGCGCATACCCTTGTAACATAGGTCGCTCATAGTGATGGTAGCCGCGGTGAAAACGGTTTCGATCATCGTTGTTGTCTCCCTGAACGCCTCCAGCAATTTTATATCACACTATTATCCATGCTGCCATCTCGTACGCAAGGGCGTTTCCTGCAGCCTCGGACCCGAGTCCGGTTCCGCTCAAACCCGTGAGCGTATCGTTTTGATTTTTCTCAAAATTTTTGCGCCCGCACACACTATTGAGTCTCGTCCAACCGGCTTTTTAGGTGCTTTTTGACCATTCAGAAAGGAGGAGAAAAACGATCGGCCGGTCGCAAGTGTATCTGGCTGGCCTGTCGCCTATCAGTGGCGCAAATCCCCTGAAGATTTGCAAGTTTGCGTTAGTACTGCAGCCGCACTGCGGCTGACAAATTCCAAGGAGAAAAGAAGCAATGGCCAAACCCGCGGCGGCCGAAAAGCCCAAGACCCCGCAAGATGTCCTCAAGATGTGCAAGGACAACAATGTCGTTTGCGTTGATTTCAAATTCATGGATCTGCCCGGTCAGTGGCAGCACTTCACCGTTCCCGTAGACCAGTTGGAGGAGTCCTCGTTCGAGGAAGGGTTCGGTTTTGACGGGTCGTCCATTCGCGGTTGGCGGGAAATCAATGAGAGCGACATGCTCGTCCTGCCGGATCCCCAAACCGCCTTCATTGATCCGTTCACCAAGCACTGTACGCTCTCGCTGGTTTGCAACATCCTCGACCCCATCACCAAGGAGCGTTATTCGCGCGATCCGCGCAGTGTGGCAATCAACGCTGAGAACTATCTCAAGTCCACGGGTATCGGCGACACCGCGTACTTCGGGCCGGAACTCGAGTTTTTCATTTTTGACAATGTCCGGTTCGACACAAACGCGCACGAAGGTTACTATCACATTGATAGCGACGAGGGCATCTGGAACAGCGGTCGCCCGTGGGACAAGGAGCCTAACCTCGGTTACCGGCCGCGGTACAAGGAAGGTTACTTCCCCGTTCCGCCCATTGATTCGCTTCAGGATTTGCGCTCAGAGATGATGCTGACGCTGATGCAGTGCGGCATTCAGGCGGAGGCCCAGCACCACGAGGTGGCCACTGCCGGCCAAGCCGAGATTGACATGCGGTTCGGTCCGCTCGTGCAGATGGGCGACCAGGCGCTGCTGTTCAAGTATATCGTCAAGAACACGGCCAAGAAATACGGCAAGACCGTCACCTTCATGCCCAAGCCGCTCTACGGCGACAACGGCAGCGGCATGCATGTCCATGTTTCCATTTGGAAAGGCGGGAAAAACCTGTTTGCCGGCAAGGAATACGCAGGGCTCAGCGAGACAGCCCTGTATTTCATCGGTGGCCTGCTCAAGCATGCGCCGGCGGTGTTGGCTTTCACCAGCCCCACGACCAACTCCTATAAGCGCCTCGTGCCCGGCTATGAGGCTCCGGTAAACTTGGCTTACAGCCAGCGCAACCGGTCTGCCGCGATCCGCATTCCGATGTACTCGCCGAGCGAGAAGGCCAAGCGCATCGAGTTCCGTCCGCCGGATCCGTCGTGCAATTTCTATTACGCCTTCTCAGCCATCCTGATGGCGGGTCTTGACGGTATCCAAAACAAGATCCAGCCGGGGCAGCCGCTCGACAAGAACATTTACGATCTTCCCCCGGAAGAGGCAAAGAAGGTTCCGCAGGTGCCCGGCTCGCTCGAGGGCGCGCTGGCCGCGCTGGAGGCGGACCATGACTTCCTGCTCAAGGGCGATGTCTTCACGAAGGATGTCATCGAGGCTTACATCGAGTACAAACGGACCCGCGAAGTGGACGCGATCCGTCTGCGCCCGCATCCGCATGAATTCATGATGTACTACGAGATCTAATCGGCCCGACTGACCGCCTCGAAATCACTGACAGCCGGCCGGTTCCCCCCAACGGGGAGCCGGTCGGTTTTGTTTCTGCTGCCAGACCTCTGTGGCTTGACAGGGTCGCGTTGCAACGCGGCATATTGCACACAGGATGAGGACTGCATGTTCCAACGGGCGTCCGGAGTCCCTTTACCGGGTCTTGTCGGCAA
>JAOAAY010000031.1 GCA_026418615.1 Candidatus Sumerlaeaceae bacterium
GCAGCCGCCACAATCCAAACCCGTCTCACGGGAATCTCCTATCCTCGTCGTCGGTTGGAGCAGGCCCGGATCCGCACAATGCGGGCAGCAACCATCCAAACGGGAACAAGAAAGGGCCAATCCCCGACGCTTGACAGGTATGCCACCACGAAAACACGGGCTGTCAAGGGGTGTAAACACGGCCAGGACAACTGCTGGCCCATCCAAGCGGTCGCCCGATCGTCCGACACTCAGCGAACTCTGTTTTAGCCCCCCTTCGCTGGCCGCCCCCAGAGTCGCACCGTCCGCGCGCACCCCCAGCGCTGGCTATGACAGAGGGTCGGGGCTTGGGGCCACCTTGTTGTCGGATGCACAATTTTTTCCTGCTGGACAGTCGTTGGGAACGCATGGAACCCTGCTGAGGTCGGCAAGAGGACTCTTGCCGCCGACATCTTGGAGCAAAGGAGGGAATCATGTCATGAGGCGTTTGGGATTTACCTTGATCGAGTTGCTGATCGTGGTGGCGATCATTGCCATCCTTGCGGCGATTGCCGTACCGAACTTCCTCGAGGCGCAGACGAGGTCGAAGGTCAGCCGCACGAAAGCCGACATGCGCAGCATCGCAACCGCACTGGAATCCTACAGAACAGATAACAACGACTACCCGCGCTTCAGCCTGTCGCCGCAGGCTTTTTCTGTCCCCGGCGGACCGTCGAACGCGACGGGCGGCGATTCATGTGTTTCTGCGTCGCGCGCAGCCGGCCTGACCTCGCCCATCGCCTACATCACCTCCATTCCCGACGACCCGTTTGGAATGGTGCGGCCCGACGACCTGTTTACTTTCGGCGGCGGTGCGACCATTGCCGATGCCTACTATTATAATACCAAGGCTTGGTTCGACTGCCGCGGGTTCCTCTGGAATGTCTCGCCCAGCCACCAGACTCCGGGTACTGCGGCGTGGGTGCTGCAGAGCAAGGGACCGGACAAGTACTTTGCGCCACCGGGAATCTCCAACGGCGTGGATCACACCGATCAGCCCTATCTCTGGCAATATGACCCGACGAACGGCACCGTCAGCGGCGGCAACATCGTCCGTTCCGGCCCGTAAGTTCCGTTTTATTATCAGACAGCCCGTTTTTCCCCAGTGCCGGCCGGATTGACTTTGAACTCCGGCCGGCACGGCTTGTATCCAGTGGTCATGGCCTTTGACGAAATCACCGACCCGTTCCGCCGTCTGCTTCGCATCATGGAACGCCTGCAGGAGCCGGGCGGCTGCCCGTGGGATCTCGAACAGACTCACGAGAGCCTGAAGCCATACATGATCGAAGAGGCTTACGAGGCGCTCGATGCCATTGACCGCGGCGACTACGAGGACCTGAAAGAGGAACTGGGCGATGTCCTCCTGCAGGTGCTGTTTCACTCGGTGCTGGCCGCGCGGTTCGGACGATTCCATGTGGACGATGTGCTGCGCACGAGTGCGGCCAAGATGATCCGCCGCCACCCGCATGTCTTTGGCGAAGTGGAGGCGCGCACGGCCGCCGAAGTGCTGGCCAATTGGGAGCGGCTCAAACAGCACGAGCGCGCCGGAAAGGCGTCCGCCGGCGACGGCAACGGCGAAGGGGCGCAGCCGCCGTCCGTTTTGGCAGGGGTGCCGTCCAACCTCCCCGCCCTGTTGCGTGCCCAGCGCATGCAAGAAAAGGCCGCGCGGGTCGGCTTCGACTGGGAGAACCCGCTTCAAGTGCTCGACAAAGTCGAGGAAGAGTTGCGCGAACTGCGCGCCGCGCTCGAGGCCGGCGACAAGGCCCACTCGCGCGAGGAATTCGGCGACCTCATGTTCTCACTCGTCAACCTGGCGCGGTTCCTCGACATTGACGCTGAAAATGCCGTGCGCGAGACGGCCGAGAAGTTTCGCGCACGCTTCGCCCACATCGAGCGGCGTGCTCACGAGCAAGGCCGTAAACTCGATACTTTGACTCTCGCCGAGATGGACGCGCTTTGGGACGAGGCCAAGTCCGCTGAACAGTAACACCTCAACCGGTCGCCGCAGCGGACGGGCGGGTAGTTAAATCCGCGTTTTGTAACCCATGGCGCGGATGGCGCACCAGCCGACGATGGCTTCAAAGATGCAAAACGCTCCCAAGCCGATCATGGCGACCTGCAAAAGGCGCGAGCCGAGACCGGCGCCCGGGACGCTCCACACCAGCATCAAAAGGCCATTGCCCAACAGAACAAGGCCCGTGGCCCCGCGCAGCAGGCGGCCGTAAATGTCGATATTGCACATGAGTTTCATGTCTGGTCGCGTCCTTCAACAGTAATGCGCCGCTGGCGGTAGTTACAATTGTGGCGGGCTTGTCTTGGTACGGGGGCACTCACCGGACCGTCCGCAAACAATCCCGGAGGCACATTTGCATGTTCAATCGTTGGTTCACTCGCATGGCAACAGTTTTTGCGGCGGCTTGTTGGGCTGCGGCCGTTTCACCCGCGCAAGCCGCTGACGCGCAACCGGAGTTAAAGCCAACCGTGACAACCGGCTCAGCCGAGCGGCTCAAGCGCGAAGCCGCGGAGGCGTGGGAGGCCCTCAAGGATTACGCTTACGAGCGACGCGCCGAGTATCGCGCGAAAATGTCCGAGAAACTGGCCGAACTCGACAAGGAGATCCGGGCCGCACGCGAGGAAGCCGCAAAAAAGATGGAGAAGGCCAGGAAGGAGGCCGCTGAGGAAATCGAAAAGGCCCTCAAAGACCTTGAGCAGCGCCGCCGAGACCTTGCGACGAAGTTCGATGAAACCAGCACCGCCACCCTCGAGGCGTGGGCCGGCGTCAAAGAAGCCATGCGCAAGTCCGTGGAGGAAATGGAGCGAGCGTTGGAGTCGGTTCGCCGGAAATAGCGTGCTGAACCCGCGCCACATTTTCCTTGCATTCGATCGCCACCCGTGATTACGCGGGCGCCTGAGAGTAGGGTAGGTTGCCGGTTTCGGCCGGCGGGGAAGCATGGCAGTTGGATTTCGAAGGGCTTGCGGTTCCGCGCGTCAAGGGGGGCCGGGGCGCTCGAGATTCGCGGCACGAGTTTCTCGGTCATCCCGCTCCACAGTATGAACCGGCGGCGCAAGCCGACCGGCGGAAAGGAGATGCGCCCCCATGCCAGTGGGAACCGTCAAGTGGTTTAACGACGCAAAGGGCTACGGATTCATCACTCAGGAATCCGGGCCTGATGTGTTTGTTCACTACTCGGCCATCGCTGGGAACGGCTTCAAGAGCCTTGCGGAGGGTGACACGGTTGAGTTCGAAGTCACCACCGGGCCGAAAGGTCCTCAGGCCCAGAATGTCCGCAAATCCGGCTGAGTCGTAACCCCGATATCCTATCAGGGAATGCGCATGGCGGCGGGCAACCGGTTTGCCCGCCGCTCTCTTTTTCAATGCCCGCCCCCCCGCGGCCACCGGCACCGCTGCGCTGC
Organism: Candidatus Sumerlaeaceae bacterium; assembly: GCA_026418615.1. Lineage (GTDB taxonomy): Bacteria > Sumerlaeota > Sumerlaeia > Sumerlaeales > Sumerlaeaceae > JAOAAY01. The sequence goes on from JAOAAY010000031.1 coordinate 3,433, forward strand.
CACAGGGCCGGCTTGAGGGGATCTCCGCCGTCTTGCGACAGTCGCGACGCCGTTAGGACTTGGGCCGTGCGACTGGTCCGTCAAAAGCGAGAAATTCGCAGGCGATCGCCCGACCCTGCAGGTCCATGACCGCCCCGGGCTGCGTCTGGCGAAACTCCAGCCCCGGCCCGCCGTCCGTCTGAGCCTCGAGGCTTACGCCTGCCAAATAGACCGGACACCGCGCCACTGCATAACAATTATAATACTCGTAGCAGCGCTCTCCTGCGCGCGCCTCCTGCCGAGCGACCACTGTCTCGAACCGGTCCGGCGCCACCGGCCCGGCCAAGGCCTGCAGGGTTGAGTGAGGATAGTAGTGGTCAAGGATTTCCTTGTAATCCTTGCCCTTCCACGCCATCATCGTGGCGCCGATCTGGCACAGTCCCGATCCGTGGCCCCAGCCCGCGCCGCGCAGGATGACGGTCTCGATGGATCCGTCCGCCGCGCGCTCGTAATCCACCAGAAACGCCGTGCTGTACAGGCAGGTGCGCGACAGGGCTTTGCGGATGGCCAGTTCCTTGCCGATGGTCCACTCGCCGTTGGAAGCCACAATTTTCATATACTCGATGCGTCCCGAGCGCCCGCGTCGGAGGGGGATCAACGCCTTCAACTCGCCGATGGGCGCTCCGAGATGTTTCGAGATCATTTCCTCCGCCTCGGCACGCCCATAGCGCACCTCCCAGCGAAAGTAGGGCGCCGAGTAGGTCAGGTAGGGCGGCACCTCGCCGCTGGTCGTGTTGCACCAGCAATCGGGGCGGCTGTTGATATAGGCCGCGGCGCGTTCCTCGGTGTCCGCCGGAAACAGCGCGTGCGTTGCGGCGCCCGCGGGCGCGTCCACTCCGGCGGGCAAGTATCCGCGGGGATCCTCATTCCAGACGCTCTCGAACGCCTCCATGAGACCGCCGCACATCTTCGAGTATCGGCAATCGCAAATGGCGCCGTCATGGACGAGCACCTCGCCGCGCGTCAGCAGCGTCACGCGCCGCGAGTCGGGGGTTTCGCGCGAGGAGCCGCGATAGCACTGGCAGTGGTCGTCTGCGCACAGGTCGAATGCGTCCGCGTAGTGATGCTTGCCCATGGTGGCAAATAGTGTGTTGCGCGCCGCAACGGTCTGGGCCTTGAGCAATTCCTCGGGCATGACCGACATCATTTCGGAGGAGTTGACGGAAAACAGGTAGGCCTCCGCCGGCAATTCGCTGATGGCTGTCAACAACCCGGCGTTGTCCACCCGCACCTCGACAACGCCCCGGAACCGCTGCCGCTCCACATGGCGCCAGTGATACTCGATGCCGACGATCACCTCGTGAATGATGCATCGGTCGCCGTCGGGATCCTCGGGCTCCAAGCGCAGAACACCGTCCGCGCCCTCCAGCGTCAAGCCGGCCACTTCGGCCTTCACCCGTCCGGAAGGCCTGCCGAGCGCCTCCGCCAAGATGCCTATGCGTGCGCTGTCGGGGACCCGCGCCCGGGCGGCCTCGGCCTCGGCACGCGAAGCGAACGGACGCGAACACCGCCAGTATTCCACGCTGCTAGCCTGCGGGCCGAAGTCAAAACCGAGTCGGATCGTCTCGAGCGGCTCCAGCGAAGATGCCGGACTCGTCACCGTTTCCGCCGCGGCACGATCCGGACTTTTCTTTAACACTAATCGGAACTGCAGCGGCGCCGGGCGCCCGTCTTCGAGCCGGCAGACCACATCTGTGCCCGGTTCGAGCACTGCGCCGCCGGGCACGACGCGGTAGCGCCCGCGCAGTGTTAATTTGATTTCCTTCTCGTTTTGCAGCACGCCAATGCGCACCGCAGGTCCAAGGTCATTGCTGTAGTCGAGCCGAGTCACGGGACAGCCCCCGGAGGTGGAGTCGCAAGCAGCCCCCATTGCCCCCGGCGCACATCCGGCAGTCAACAGCCGCCACGATCAGCCCCGGACAGTATTCTTGCCCGCGCGCTTGGCCTCATACAGGCGATCGTCGGCCTGAGTCAGCATCCGTTCGTAATTGGCCAGCGAGGTGTCGGAGGACATGCCGACGGACACCGTCATCCGCAGCCCTTCGTGAATTTTGCTCCAGTCATACTCTTCCACGGTGCGGCGGATCTTCTCACACACAATCAGGCCCTGCTCGCGCGTTGTCTCCGGCAGGATGAGAACAAACTCCTCGCCGCCGTAGCGGCCGACAATGTCGGTGCTGCGCGAGTTGCTCTGCAGGATGTCGGCCAGCGTCCGCAGGACCTCGTCGCCCACATGGTGCGAGAACCGGTCGTTGACCGATTTGAAGTTGTCCAGATCCGCGATGGCGACCGTCAGTGGCGCCTGATAGCGGCGCGCCCTTACGAACTCGCGCTGCAAATGGTAGTCCAAATGGCGGCGGTTGTATAAGCCCGTCAGCCAGTCCTCGCGGGCCTGTCGCTCCAATTCCACGGCTTGCGTCTGAACCTGCGCCAGCAGCAGACGGGTCTGCTCGTTGGCGTGGCGCAGGGCCTCGTTCTGGGCCGACAGGCGCTCCTCGAGTTGCACGATGCGTTCCGCCACACGCAACCGCGCGCGCATCTGCTCGGCATCAAACGGTTTGATGATGAAGTCGTCGGCGCCGGCCTCCATGCCTCTGAGGAAAGCCTCCCGTTCGGTCTTGGCTGTCAAAAGAATGATGTACACATAGTTCGGCCGCACCGACGCCCGCACATGCCGGGCAATGTCAGGTCCCTCGAGGCCGGGCATCATCCAGTCGAGGATCAGCAATTGGAGGTCGGGGCGTTGCTCGACAAAAACCAGTGCTTCGCGCCCGTCGTTGGCCGTCACGACCTCATGCCCCCAGCCTCGCAACATCGTCTCAAGCAGGACCCGCGAGGTATAATCGTCCTCAGCAACCAGCACTTTCACCGGTGGCGCTCTGTTTCGAGATAGTGCTTCACTCGTGCGAATTCTTCGCGGAGGGTGCAAAGGATTTCTGGCGTGGATTGCAGCCGCCTCTCTTCTGCAGCGATTTCGATGCGGTGAGCCAGCCAACTCATGCGGTCGGCTTTGTAGTTGAGCGCCGCCCCCTTGAGGGCATGCGCCAGAAATCGCGCATCGTCGCAGTTGTCCGTTTCGATGGCCGCGGCCAGCCGCGCCAACTGTTCCTCACCTTGCGCCAGAAAAACATCAATCATCCGCTGCAGCGTGCTGGCCGTGTCTACAGCGCTGCGCAAGTACGACAGATCGGCCGGGGGCGGCAGACCGTCCTGCTCGCCCGCCAGCGGCTCTGTGTCCTGTGAGCGTTTTACAGCGGGCGACGGGCTCGGCTCCTCGCCCGAAACCTTCGCCGAGGGTTCGGTGACAATCATGAAAGCCGCCGTTGGCGCCCACCTCTTGATCGCAGCCAGCAACTGTTCCACAGTCACCGGTTTGGAAAGGTAATCATCCATGCCGGCTGCGAGGCACCGCTCGCGGTCGCCATGCAGGGCCTCGGCCGTCATGGCGATGATAGGCAGGTGGCGGTTTCCCGTCTCAGTGAGGCGGATGCGCCGCGTGGCCTCGAGCCCGTCCATCACGGGCATTTGACAATCCATGAGAATCAGATCGAAATGCTCCTGCTTCAAGAGCGACAGCACTTCCTCGCCGTTGCTGGCCACGCGACACTCGAACCCCTCGCGTTCAAGAATGCTGACGGCTACCTCCTGATTGATGGGATTGTCCTCGGCCACGAGGATGCGCAGGCGCGAGATGGCCTTGAGGCGTCGCGGCGTGGAGATGGCGTGCGGGTCAATAATGGTGGCTGGCGCCGGCGAGATGGCGGATGTCGGCACCGGCCCGAGGCTCAACAGGGCGTTGAGCAACTGCGATTGGTTCAGCGGCTTGGTCAGGTACCACTCGAACCTCAATTTGAGCAATTCCGCAGCCCGGTGATTCTTGGGTCTGTCCGTCAACAAGATCAACGCTGTGGGTGAGAGGTTGGGATCGGCTTTTATCTCGCTGGCGAGTGAGCGCGTGTCGGCGTCGCCGAGGCAGGCGCCCAGAATGGCCACATTGAAGGGTCGGCGCGTGGCGGCGGCCGCGCGCAGGGTCTCCAGCGCCCGTCGGGCGTCGGCGACCTCGCTATAACTGCAGCCCCAAGTGGTGAGCATCGCCGCCGTGCGGGCGCGATCCATGGGGTTGCTTTCGGCCACCAAGATCCGCATCCGGCGCAGTTTTTCTGCGGCAGATGGTCGCGTGCGCCTCGCCGCTTTGGCACGCCCAAACCGTGCTGTAAACCAGAAGGTGGAACCGCGACCGGACTGGCTTTTCACGCCGATTTCACCGCCCATGAGTCCAACCAACTGTTTGCAAATGGCCAGTCCGAGCCCCGTGCCGCCGTACAGGCGCGACATGGACGCATCCGCTTGGGTAAACGGCTTAAACAGCCGGTCGAGACATTCAGGGGCCACGCCAATCCCCGAATCCGAAACCTCAAAACGCAGCACCACAGTGTCGGCGTTTTGCTCCACCAGCGACACCAAAACGGAGACGCTGCCGCCCGGATCCGTAAACTTGACGGCATTGCCAACAAGGTTGAGCAGTACCTGCCGAAGCCGCGTCGTGTCGCCACGAAGCGCCCGCGGGACATCCTGCATAATCGCCAAGTTCAATCTCAGCCTCTTCTCGCGAATGCGCGCAGCCATGATCTCGCGGACCGCTTCCACGCACTCAGGCAGATCGAAGTCGAGATTCTCCAATTCCAGCATCCCCGCTTCGATCTTCGAAAAATCCATAATGTTATTGACTATACTCAGCAGCGAATCGGCCGCCGTGCAAACAGTGCTGGCATAGGAGCGCTGCTGACCGGTCAGCGGGGTGCCCAAAAGCAACTGGGCCATGCCGATCACCCCGTTGAGCGGCGTGCGGATTTCATGGCTCATGGTGGCCAAAAACGCGCTCTTGGCGCGCACGGCCTCCTCCGCGGCGGCTTTCGCCGCCCGCAGGGCCTCTTCGGTCTGTTTGCGCAGGGTCACATCCCGGGCGTTCACCACGATTCCCCGCACGGCTGGGTTGTCCAACTGGTTCGTGCACGACGATTCCAGCACCCGGTAAGAACCGTCTTTGAGGCGGTAGCGGTGCTCGAAAGTCACGATGCTGCCGCGCTGGCCGGCGAGCAGGCTCTGAATCGTGGCCATTCCGGCCGAGCGGTCGTCGGGGTGAAACTGATCAAAGGTATTGCGGCCCACCAGTTCGTCGCGGTCATAGCCGAGCAAGCGTTCGTGCGACGGGCTCTGATAAGTGATCACGCCGTCCGAGTCGAACACTTGCACGATATCCAGCGACAGTTCGGTCAGCGCCCGGAACCGCTCCTCGCTGCGCTGGACCGCCTCCGCCGCCAGCCGCTGCTCCGTGACATCGAACAAGTACCAGACGCGCCCATGCCGAACACCGTCCACGCCTTTCATGGGCGCGGAGTAGAGGTCATAAATGCGCTGGTTCTTGAGCCGCACTTCGCCCGTCACCACCGACTCCGGACAGGCAATGGCTGTTTCGACGCAATCTTGGTACTGCTGAGCGTTTTCCACCTGGGCGTACATATGCGCCAAGACATCCTCGACGCGCTTCTCTGAGACCAGCCTCTCGTCCAGCCCCCAGATGTCGAGATATCGCTGGTTGTACACGAGCCACTCCCCTTCAAGCCCTGTCACCAGGATGCCGTTGGGTGACACCTCCTGCACGGTGCGCATAAGCGAGTGGTGGAATTTCAGTTCCGTGTCTGCGCGGCGAAGGGCCTCCTCGGCGAGGCGCTGGCGCGCGAACAGCATGGCCGTCTCAATGATTGGCGCAAACTGATGGGCCACAATGCCAAACACTTCGACGGCTTCCTCGTCGAACATGTCGGGGGCGTGGATATTGTCGAAACGCAGCACGCCCAGCGCGCGTTCACCGCGTAAGATGGGGACGACCACACTGGTGCGCAGTGACAGTTCTTCCACAAACTTCCGCGGAATGACATCGCTGTTCAGGCAGTCGCGGACGAGCACCATGCGCTTTTGCGCCAGACACAACCCGGAGATACTCATTCCGACGGGTTGCAAAAGCGACTGGGTGAAATCAATCAGCCCGTCCGGACCGACATCTTCTTCGCCGGCCAGACAGGTCTGGGACTCGTTGGCGATCATGAGTGTCACCCGGTCCACATGGAGATGGCTGAGCATGGCGTGGAGTTGGGTCCGCACATAAGCGTAAATCTCGGGCAGGCTCAGCGTGGCCCCAAGCGCCTCGTGGATCGCCTTGAGAATCTGAAGGTTTCTAACCTTCGCCAGCAGCATCCGCTCCGCGTCCGTCCGACGGGTCACATCCTCGACGAAAGCCTCGATAAAACGGATCGAGCCGTCGGGGTTACGCACGGCGTGGCAGGTCAGGTTGACCGTCACGACGCCACCGTCACGCGCTCGATGCAGCAAGGGTATATCGTGAACCCAATCCTGCTGATCCAATTCCGCCAGCACCTGCTGCCGGTCCTCCGGATTGACATAGACCTGCGATGCAATGTCCGTCACTTCGGCCAGCATGGCTTCGCGCGACTCAAACCCGAGAATCCGCGCGAGCGCGGGGTTCACATCCAGCAGCCGCCCCTCGCGCGTCGTGTAGGCGATCCCAATAGGCGCAAATCTAAAAATATCATGGAAGCGCTCAAGGCCCTCGACGCGATCCGCCTCAAGGCGCGGCTCAGCACACGGATCCTCCGGCGGCGCGCCCGGCACATGTCCGCCACTGGCGCCCGCGGCACCCGATGACTCTTGTTGGGCCCTTCGTGGCTTGTGATGTCCCATGGACTGCCTAACCACACTGGCTCTTGTGCCACATTTTGCGCCGTATGCGATTTTTTAGCAAGTTGGTTTTGGGGCTCTGACTACGCTTTGTCAATCGGCCATAGCGCGCCGCGACGCACGCTCCACCATCCAAACCAGAAGCGTGTAGCCCCCGAGCAACCCGGTCAGAATCAGAACGCAAAGCAGGCTGGTCGCCGTGACCGCTGCCTCTGAATGCCCGCGCCAAGGCAGCGCATAGGCAAACGCCAGCGCGAAACAGCCCAAATAGAGCACTGCATTGAGCGCCAACACTTGCCGATGCGACCACCCTGCGACCAGCAGCCGCTGGTACAGGTGTGACCGGTGCGCCTGAAAGATGTTCTCCCGCCGGCTTAGACGGCGCACCAGCGTGTACAAAACATCGTAAAGAAACGGTGCAAACAGGATCAGCCACGCTGCCAGCGGCGTTTCGACTGGATTGATTGCGTTGAGCCGGAGCGCCATAACCGCCAGAACGAATCCCACGAACTGGCTGCCGCAGTCGCCCATGAAGGTCTTATGCTCGGGCGGGCATCCCGGTCTATTGAACAGAAAAAACGCTGTCTCTTATACACATCT
>JAOAAY010000032.1 GCA_026418615.1 Candidatus Sumerlaeaceae bacterium
GCAAGCCCGCCGGCAACGCCCGCCAATGCCAGCACTTCCACCGCGTTGTCCGCCACATGAAGCCCCACCAGTGGCAAACCCAAACCTGCCAGCCCTACGAGGCCGAACAAAGCCGCCTGCCCATCCATGCCATCCATAAAATTGTATGCGTTCATCATGAACACGATGAAAGCGAACGCGAGGGCGCCCGAAACGGGCTGGGGGATGACGATCTCCCACGAGCCGGGCAAGACTAAGCGGCTCACCGCCGAGCCGCCCATGACGGCCGCACCAGCGGCGGCCGCCTGAAACAAAAACTTCCACAAGGCCGGCAAATCGAGCACATCATCAAGCAGCCCGCCGACAAACGCGTAGCCGCTGCCGACAATCAAACCCGCGCTCCACCCCGCCACGGGCAACGACCGCAAGAGTTGGACGGCCAACAGCACCACATAAAACGCGCCCGCGATCCCCACGCCACCCAACCGCGGCGTCGGAATATCATGGGACATCCGCCTCCCCGGCCGGGCGACCACACCGAACCGCCGCGCCAGACCCATCGAAACCTGCACGAGGAGCACCCCGCAGAACACCCCCAGCCCAAACGCTTGCGGCCAGGGCACGAGGTAGAGGTTGTAATATGCCAATAGGAGTTGTTCGCGGGTCATCAGCCGGCCACCAAACCACGAGATTGGCCGCCCCGCGCGCAAGGAAAATGGCAGCCAGCCCCGAACCATCCGCCGGCCCATGCTTTGTCCGCTTCAGGTTTGACACCCAACCCTTAAGCGCTTGCGATGCCGGCTGTACTGCATTTTCCAAGCAACGAGGTAACAGTCGTGCTGTCCTTATTCTCATGCCGCTCGGCTCTGCTGGTGGTCATCGTGTTGACCGCCGTCTCCGCCACGCGGGCTCAGTTGCCCGCGGCGACCATCCTCAAAGAACTTACGAGTTCTGCCCAGTGTAACCGCTGCAGCGGCACCTTGCTGCGCGGGCGGGCTTACGCAAACCCCGCCGCCAAATGGGGCATCATCAGCGACCTGCCGGAAAGTTTCAAAGGTTATGGTGTGCTCTATTCCACCCGCGATGTCCTGCCCGCCAACGGTGGCGCACCGGAACTGCTGCGGCAGCGCAAAGCCAACGGTTTTGAGGTCATTGACGGGTCCTTTGATGTCTTCATTTTCCATCTGATGGCCAAGGAGCCCAGTCAGGTGTCGCGCATCGTCGTGCACGCCAAAAATCTCGGCGAGGAGCCCGTGACTCTCGACGCCATGCAGGTCATCCGCACGGAGGGCCTGATTGGCACCGTGCATGAGTTTGAATCCGGCATCGCCATGCGGGTGCTCGCCAACAACTGGGACCGCCCCGTCGGCAAGGTTACCCTGCAGCCCGGACAGGGCCGTATCGTGGCCTACGGCAAGCGGTTTGGCAACATTGCCAACGGCCCTGATGCGAGCAAAAATATTAATTGCTTTGGCTATGTGCGCTGCCTCGTGGACGGCGCCAAGCCGGCCCGGCTGCAGGTGGATGTCGTCGCCATCCCGCCCACCGAAATCAAGGACATCCCCGCGGAAACCGCAAAATGGCTGGACAAAGGTGCGACAAGTACCGACGAGGTGCCCATGGACTCCGAGCCCCAAGGCTGCGACCTGCGCCGCGCCGTCGGCGTCTATCCCAACCCCGTCTGGCGCAACGATGCCACCGTCATTGATGTCTCCAAACTGCCCGAGAGCGGGATCCGTTTCCCCATGGCTCTGCCCAAGATCCAGACGGACGGGTGCGAGGACGCCCGCCAATCGGTGGATCTCGTCCTGCGCCCCGGTTACACGCGGGAAGACACGATCGGCAATTACATGATGGAGTACGATGTGCGCCTGACTTTCATAAACCCCGACGAAAATGCCCACGCCTTCGATGTGACTTTCCGTGGCGAACTTGCCGACATCGGACTCGCTTACCAATTGAACGAACAGGCTCCGGCCGAGCCTGAGACGCCGGCTACTGCCGTGTACAACGGTATTCCGGTGCTTTCCCAGTGGGCCGGTCCCAAGCAGTCGGCCAAGGAAAAACCGCTCCTGCCCAAGCCCATCCGCCTCGAGCCGGGCACCAGCCGCACGATCGCCATACGCTTCCTGATCGTGGGCAACAGCAGCCTGCCGTTCATGCTGATCGCCAAGAAGGCTGATACGGAGTCCGGCGCCCAAACGCCCTACTAATCATAGCCGGGGCAACCATCAGGAGTGGTGGAGCGGACGGGGATCGAACCCGTGACCTCCGGCTTGCAAAGCCGGCGTTCTCCCATCTGAACTACCGCCCCGCGGTCTTCGCGGCCTATTAGGGGATTCGGCGGCGCAAAATTCAAGGTGGCGTCGCTGCGGGCAACCGGCTGTGGCTGATGCAATGGGATGAGAGCAACGCCTGTAGGTCACCTGCAAGGCTGCCGCAACACGGGGTTGCCGATCATGTGTTTCGCTCTGGAGAGACTGTGCCTGATTCCCCCCGTACAAACCGCAAAGAGGAACCGGTCACGCTGATCGTGGTCCGCCACGGCGAGACCGTGTGGAACGCCCAACACCGGTGGCAAGGGTGGCTCGACAGCCCGCTCACACCGCGAGGCGAGGAGCAGGCGCGCCAGGCCGCGGAGGTCCTGCGCCACTGGGCCATTGCCCACATTTATTCTTCCGACACGGGGCGCGCGCTGCGGACGGCCGAAATCATCGCGACGGGCCGCGGGCTTGCGACCCAGCCCGTGGCGGCCCTGCGCGAGCGCAATTATGGCGGTTACGAGGGCCTCAATCGCGAGGAGATCGAACAGCGCTACCCCGGCACGCGCTTTCGCGAGGGGACCGACCGGCGCGAGACCTGGCGCCCTCCTGACGGCGAAACCTTTGAAGAAGTCCGGGCGCGGCTGCGGCCGTTTCTCGACGAGGTCATCCGGCGCCACGCCGGGCAAACCGTGCTGCTGGTCACCCACTCGGGAACGGTGCGCGTGGTGGACGGCATGGTACAGGGACGCTGTCTCGATGAAATCTGGCACCGGCATCCGCCAAACGCCTGCGTGTATGTCGTGCGTGCGTGGCCCGGCGGGCGCTTTCAGATCGTCCGGGACATGATGGGCCCGGACGGGCCGGAGGCGGAGTCGGCGGCCGGCTCAACCGGCGAGGCTCAACCTTACGCCACCGAGCGCGCGTAAGCCACCATCGCCCGGATGTTGGCCTCGGGCGTAGCCGGCGGCACCTCGCATCCGGGCGCAACCGCATAAGCGTCGCCCGCCTCGCGATGGCATTGTTCAAACCCGCGCGCCACATCGTCCGGTGTTCCCGCCAGAAGCACGGTGGCCGGATTGAGATTCCCGGCCAGGACCGTCTGCGGACGCATGGCGGCGCGGGCCTCGGCCAGCGGTTGCGGATAGTCAATGTCTATCATGTCCGCGGCCGTGGATTCCATCGCTGCATATTTGCCGCGCACGCCGCCGCAAATGTGCAGCCGCGCTTTGGCGCCGGCGGCGTGAATGCCGGCCACCAAACGCCGCTCGCGCGGGGCGATTTCGCGGGCATACCACGACGGCGAGACGAGCGACGCCGCGGCGTCGCCGATGCCTATCATGTCGGCGCCCGCCGCCACCTGCGCCGCGGCAAAGCGCGCCGCCAGTTCCACAGCCCAGTCCATCAGGGCGCACGCAAACTCGGGATCCTCGACGCAAACCGTCAGAAACGCTTCGAGTCCCATCAGGTTGGCCGCAAGGGCGATGGGGCCCTCCACCCAGCCGAGAATGACGCACTGGCCTTTGACCTGCCCGGCAAACGACCGGAGGGCTTCGAGGCGGTCGGTCATACGCCCCCCGCCGAACGGGTCGGGCATTCGCAGGCGCGCCAAGTCGGCCGGCTCGCGCAACAGAGGCGCCTCGCAAGACGGAGGCGCATGGTCGTGCCAGACCAGCCGTGCGCCGCAATCGGCCGCCTCGCGCCATGCGTCCGAACAGCACGAGACCAGATCAACACCGAACTGTTCCAGCACGGCCATCTGACCCTGCACGAGCACGGCAGAGTCGCGCAAATAGGTGTCGTAGCGGGCGCCGACGAGGTCAGCCGCATAAATCATAAACAACGGATGCACCGGAAGGCTGTCGGCGCGCTCGCCACGCAGGCGCGCCATGGTCCGCTCATAGGAATTCATGCGCACTTCTCCTCGTAACGGTCGTCATCCGCGCGCCGGAATTCCCCGGTTGCAACTTTGTTCAGGATATGAAACATTTTTCATAGATCAATCGGGCGCCCGGCAACGGGCTGCGGGAGGGATACCCATGAGAACAATGGCATGCGTGGCCGCGATCATGGCCTTAACGGCCGCAACCCTGGCCGCTGACACCACCTACACCCTGAAAATTGTCGAACGGCCGCTGCCCGCCGACTGCTGGTCCACCCGGCCGGAGGGCGCCGAGGTGGATACCATCATGCTTCACTTCTGCAGCGATGTCATCCAAAACCCCGACAACCCCTATCAGATTGACCGCATCGTCGAGATCTTCTCCGAATACAAGGTGTCGAGCCATTATCTGATTGATCGCGACGGGACCGTGTACCGGTTTGTGGACGAGAAAGACAAGGCCTGGCACGCGGGCAAGGGGGAACTGCCCTTCGACCCGCCCCGCAAGGATGTGCTGAACAACCACTCGATTGGCATCGAAATGTTCGCCATCGGCTCCCAGCATGACATGAAAGTTTTTGGCTTCGATGAGCAAAAGTACAACGACCTGAAAACCTCGTACCCGCAGCATATCGGCTTTACGGACGCGCAGTACGCCGCGCTCAACGCGCTCATTGACGACATCATGACCCGCTGGCCGCTCATCAAGCGCGAGCGCCGGCATATCGTCGGACACAGCGACTACGCGACGGGGCGCAAGACGGATCCCGGGGAACTGTTTGACTGGAGCCGCATCGGGCTGCCCAGCCAGCCGCCCGCACCCCCGCGTTGGAACTTCTTCCGCCACTACGCCAACCGCCTCGAGGACATCGAAAAGGCCATCGCCGCGCTGCCGCCCGACACAACGGCCACCGTCGTCCTCCTCGGCGACTCGATCACCGAGGGGCATCCGGCCAAAACCCTCGGCGGCCTGCCCGTCGTCAACATGGGCATCAGCGGCGACCACACCTGGTATCCGCCCGAGACCACCGGCGGTGTGGCCCGCCGCGTACCCCTCGTGGCCCGGGCCAAACCCGCGGATGTGTTCCTGATGATCGGCATCAACGATCTGGGCGCCAGCAAATCACTGGACGCCCTCGAGCAGCATCACCGGCTCGTCGTCAAAAGCCTGCTCGAGCAGGCGCCCCAAGCCCGTCTCCACATCCAGAGCATCCTCCCCACGCGCGGCCGCTTCGCGTTTCACCTGCCGAATGTGAGGGAGGCCAACCGGCGCCTGCAGCAAATCGCCCGGGAGACCGGCGCCAGTTACATCAATCTGTTTGATCTCATGACTGACGACAAGGGCGAGTTGCGCGAGGACTATACCGGCGACGGGCTGCACCTGCTCAAGCCGGCTTACGAGGTGTGGACAGCCGCACTCGAAAAGCATCTCGCTGCACAACAGGAAAAGAATTGATTAGCCGGGCGGGGGGTCGCCCCCGTCCGGTCACCGCCGCCTCCCGCGCCGTCAGCCGGACGCGGACGCCGTCAGTAGGTGAGCGACAGAATCCGGCCCTTGGTAAAACCCGTAAAATCCTTTTGGTCGGCCAGGGAGACCCCGTCTGCCAAATCTCCCGCCTCGAAGCCTGCGGCTTTCAGGCAGCCCGGACAGGCCTGAATCCGGATGCCCTTGCCCAACAGGCGGCGCAGCATGGCGCGCGACGACTCGAAACCCTCGTGTTTGACATCGGGCGCCGATTTGGTCAGCGCCTTGACGCCCTCGATGTCAAAGTACATCATGACATCCTTGTCCGCGCTCATGAGGTCGGCCATGCGAAGCGCCATCAGCAGCCGGTGCGGTTCGGCCGGACCGGACGAGACATGGATGAAAACGCCGTCGCGAACGGCAGCCGCCGGCAGCGCCGCGGTGGCCGTCGTTGCGGAGTCTGCCCGGGCTGGACCGGTCACGGCCAGCAGAGCGACCGCCAGTGTCAATGATCCAAGGTATCGGAAAAACATTGGAACAATCCCCTTTTTGATCGGTTCGGCGCATGCAACAGGCCCATGCGCTCCATCAGCATACCCACTGACCTGCCCCTGCCAACTCCGGGCGTCAATCGCCCTTGCCGAGCGGCGAATATAGCACTGCAAGAGTCCTAAAAAGGGATGCACATGAAAGCATGGTTGGCCATTGTGATCGCCTTTGCCGTTTCGATCGCGGCTGACCGGGCTCCGGCGAAATGCTGTGGCGACTTGCCAGAGCCGGCATCGGTGTCGTGTTGCGCGGAGCAGGCGACCGTCGCGAACGCGTGCTGCGGGAGGGAGGGCTGTCCCTGCGGATCGCCTGACGGCAACTGTTCGGGCAGTTTCTGCTCAGGCGATACACCCTGCTGTGACGCGTGCACTTGTGCCGTTGATCGCTCACCGTTTGACCGCCACCCTGTTCCGCTTCCGGTGTCGGGCTTAGCCAGCCATGACTGGTCAGCGACCCCATCAGACGCCGAGATTTCGTTAGCAACGCTGAGTCCGGCCGGTCTGGCGCCCGGCTTGAGACCCGTCGCTCCGTCCGGCCCCCGATTGCACATGCTTTATCTTTCCCTGAGGCGTTGAGAACCGCACACCCCTGCGTGTTTCGCGCACGGGGGTGCGCTTCAGCATTCGTCACTCATGTCCGCGCTCGGTGACGCCCCGTCGGGGCGCACCCGATTGACACTGACTCAACCCTATAGGAGATATACGATGAAGACGATGTTCCTCCCCTTGCTTGTTGCCGGGGCTCTGTTGACCGGCCCGGCTTTTGCGGTTTCCTCGATCAGCCCTGCAGTTCCGGTGGCGTCCAAGTGCTGCTGCAAGGACTGCAAGTGCGTTGATTGCAAGTGCGACAAGTCGTGCTGTTCGGGCGGCAAGTGTGCACCGTCTTGCCCGTGCAAGTAAGCCACACCCGGTAAATACGGCGGGCGGCCCGGCTCGATGGCGAGCGGGGCCGCCCGTTCTTTTCTCTCAGGTCGCCCGAGTTGGCGCGGCCGACAGGGGCGGCGTCAGTTCGCGCCGCCCTCCAATTTCAGAAATTCGGGCCTGTACGAAGTGATGCCGCGCATGTACTGAACGCGCTCGAACTGGCCCGGGTTCTCGACGCTCTTCTGGCTCATGCTGCCCTGCATTTGCTCGACGCTTTCGTACTCGTGTTCTTCCATCCAGTCGCGCATGCCCTGTTCGACATCGCGGATATGCTCGATTCCGTAACGCATGAGAGCGGAGCAGAGCATGGTGACACTGGCGCCTGCCATGAGCATCTTGAGCACATCGTCGGCCCGGTGGATGCCGCTGGTAGCCGCGAGGCTGCACTTCACGCGCCCGTACAGAATCGCAATCCAGCGCAGCGGCAAACGCAGAGCCTGTGGCGTGGACAAAATGATATTGGGCCGGATCTCCAGATGCTCCAAGTCAAGATCGGGCTGGTAGAAACGGTTGAACAGCGTCAGGCCGTCGGCCCCGGCAGCCTCGAGCCGCCGCGCCATGTTGGCCATATTGGTGAAGAACGGGCTGACCTTCACTGCCACGGGGATCGAGACCTCGCCTTTCACCGCGGCCACAATGTCCAGATAGCGTTGCTCGATGTCGGCCGATGCGGCGTCCATGTCGGCAGGAATCCAGTAGATGTTGAGTTCAATGGCGTCCGCACCCGCCTCCTGCATCTGCTTGGCGAACTTCGTCCACCCGCCCACGGTCGTGCCGTTGATGCTGCCGATGATCGGGATTTTGACGGCCTTTTTCGCTTTCTCGATATGCTTCAGGTAGCCTTCGGGGCCCAGTTCGAACTGCGGGACCTCGGGGAAATAGGTTAGCGATTCGGCGAAACTCTCGGTGCCGGCCGTCAGGTGGTGGTAGAGTTCGAGTTTTTCGAGCGTCAGTTGCTCTTCGAACAGCGAGTAGAGCACAACGGCGGCGGCGCCGGCGTCCTCCATGCGTTTGATATTGGCAATGTCCTCCGAAAGCGGCTGCGCGGCCGAAACCACCAGCGGCGTCCGCAATTTGAGGCCCATGTAGGTCGTGGTCAGGTCTGTCATTGGTTTTGTGTCCTCATCCCTTGAATGGTTTCGTTGGTGGGCTCGCGCCGTCAGTTTTCCGACTTCTCTTCGCCGCTGGCCGCCGCCGGTTGACCGTCGCCCGCCCGGGCCGCAAGATACTCGTACAGTTTGTAACGGTAATTTGCGTCCTCTTGGGCCAGCGCAAACAACTGCCGGGCAGCCTCGGGAGCCGCCTTCGTAAGCATCTTGAACCGGTTTTCGCTCAGGAGGTACTCCGACACGGGCTGCTTGGGCTGGCGCGAGTCGAGTTTCAGCGGATTCTGTCCCGCCGCGGCCCACTCGGGGTGGTAGCGGAAGAGCAACCACTGGCCGCAGTTCACCGCCAGTTTCTGCTGCGTCATGCCCTTGGCCATGTCAATGCCGTGGGCGATGCAATGGCTGTAGGCGATGATCAGCGACGGTCCGTCGTAAGCCTCGGCCTCGAGGAACGCCTTGAGGGTGTGCTCGTCACGGGCGCCCATGGCCACGCTGGCCACATAGACATTGCCGTAACTGAGCGCCATGAGGCCGAGGTCCTTCTTGCGTGCCGGACGGCCGCCTGCGGCGAACTTTGCCACAGCCGCGCGCGGCGTACTCTTCGACATCTGACCGCCGGTGTTCGAGTACACTTCCGTGTCGAGCACCAGCAGGTTCACATTGCGCCCGCTGGCCAGCACATGGTCGAGACCCCCGTAGCCGATGTCGTAGGCCCAGCCGTCGCCGCCGATGATCCAGACGCTCTTCTTCACCAGCATGTCCGCCACGGCCTCCAACTGCCGGGCGTCCTCGCCGTTGATGCTCTTGAGTTTCTCTTTGAGGGCCGCAACCGCCTCGCGCTGCTCGTAAATATCCGCTTCGTCTTTTTGCGGATTCGTCAGCAGTTTCTGTACGAGGTCGTCGCCCAACTGCGAGGCCAGTTTGGTCAGCAGTTCGCAGGCGTACTCCTTCTGCTTGTCAATGGACAGCCGGTAGCCGAGGCCAAATTCGGCGTTGTCCTCGAACAGCGAGTTGGACCACGCCGGGCCGCGCCCCTCTGCATTTTTGGTGTACGGAGTGGTCGGCATATTGCCGCCGTAGATGGACGAGCAACCCGTGGCGTTGGCGATGATCATGCGGTCGCCAAACAATTGCGTGGCGAGTTTGATGTACGGCGTCTCGCCGCAGCCCGCGCAGGCACCCGAAAACTCGAACAGCGGCTCCTGCATCTGCTGAGTCCGGATGAGCGATACATTGAGTTTGCGCCGGTCGGGATTGGGGATGTCGAGGAAGAACTCCCAGTTGACGCGCTCGCTCTCGCGCAGCGGCGGCTGCGGAACCATGTTGATGGCCTTGAGCCGCGTCTCTTTCTTGTTCTTCGCCGGACACACATCCACGCACAACGCGCATCCCGTGCAATCCTCGGGCGCAACCTGAATGGTGAATTTCAGGCCCTTGAGGTCGCGATCCTTGAAATCCACCGACTTGAAGGTCGGCGGCGCCTTCTCCAGGATGGCCGGGTCGTAGATTTTCGCCCGAATGACGCCGTGCGGGCAGACCATGACGCACTTGTCGCACTGGATGCAGGTTGCCGGATCCCACTCGGGAATCTCGAGCGCGATGTTGCGCTTTTCGTACTGGCTTGTGCCCGTCGGGAAAGTGCCGTCGCAGGGGAACTTGCTGACGGGGATCTGATCGCCGCGCCCTGCAGCGATTTCGCCCAACACATCGCACACAAACGCCGGCACATTGCGGCCCTGCATGGCCGGGGTCAATTCGATCGTGCTCGTGACCTTGCCCGGCACCTTCACCTCGTGCAGGTTCTCCAGCGTGTTGTCCACGGCCTTGAGGTTCATCTGCACGATTTCCTCGCCTTTGCGGCCGTAGGTGTCGCGGATGGCCTCCTTGATTTGGGCGATGGCCTCGTCGCGCGGCAGCACGCCGGAGATGCCAAAGAAGCAGACCTGCATCACCGTGTTGATGCGGTTGCCCATACCGCTCTCGCGCGCCACCTTGTAGCCGTCAATGACATAGAACTTCAGGCCCTTGGCGATAATGTCTTCCTGCACTTTGCGCGGAAGCGTGTCCCAAACCTCCTCTGGGGAGGCCGTTGTGTTGAGCAGGAATACCGCGCCCGGCTTGGCCAGTCGCAGCATGTCGTAACGCTCGAGGAACACCGTCTGGTGGCAGGCCACAAAGTTCGCTTCGCTGACCAAATAGGTCGAACGAATCTTGTTGGGGCCGAACCGCAGGTGCGAGACGGTGACCGCGCCAGACTTCTTCGAGTCGTACACGAAGTAGCCCTGCGCGTAGTTGTCCGTGTTTTCGCCAATGATTTTAATGGAGTTTTTGTTGGCGCCGACGGTGCCGTCCGCGCCCAGACCGAAGAACACCGCACGCACCACATTGTCGGGCTCGGTGGAGAACGACGGGTCGAAATCGAGACTCGTGTGGCTCAGATCGTCGTAAATGCCGACCGTAAAGTGGTTTTTGGGTTTGTCCTGCTTGAGGTTGTCGAGGACCGCCTTGATCATCGCCGGCGTGACTTCCTTCGACGACAGACCATAGCGTCCGCCAACGACTTTGGGCATCGCCTTGAGCGAGCCGAGGCCCTCGTTCAGGCCCTCGTGCAGGGCTTGGATCACATCCAGCAGCAGCGGCTCGCCGTTGGCCCCGGGCTCCTTCGTGCGGTCGAGTACCGCCAGGGCTTTGGTGGTCGGGGGCAGCAGGGAGAGGAACTTCGCCGTGTGGAAAGGCCGGTAGAGCCGGACTTTCAAGACGCCCACCTTCTCGCCGCGCGCGGCCAGATACTCCACCGTCTCGTGCGCCGTCTCAACCGCCGAGCCCATCAGCACCACGACCCGCTCGGCGTCGGGCGCACCGACATACTCAAACAGCCCGTATTGGCGCCCGGTGAGGGCCGCAAACTTGTCCATGGCTTCCTGCACCTTGTCCGGGCAGGCGGCATAATAGGGGTTGACGGTCTCGCGGGCTTGGAAATAGACATCCGGGTTCTGCGCCGTGCCGCGCAGCACCGGATGATCCGGCGACAGGGCGCGCGCCCGATGCTCGCGCACGCGGTCCATGTTGATCATCTGCCGCATGACATCGTCGGGGATGATGGCAATCTTCTGCACCTCGTGCGAGGTGCGGAAGCCGTCAAAGAAATGCAGGAACGGCACGCGCGACTCGAGCGTGGCCGACTGCGCGATCAGCGCAAAGTCGTGCGCCTCCTGCACCGAGCCGCTCGACAGCAGGGCGTAGCCCGTGGCGCGAGTGCTCATGACATCGCTGTGGTCGCCAAAAATCGAAAGCGCCTGAGCCGCCAGGCTGCGCGCTGCAATGTGGAAGACCGTCGGCGTCAGTTCGCCGGCGATCTTGTACATGTTCGGGATCATCAGCAGCAGGCCTTGCGAAGCCGTGAAAGTGGTGGCCAACGCCCCGGTCTGGAGAGCCCCGTGAATGGCCCCCGCCGCGCCCCCCTCGCTTTGCATCTCGACCACCGAGGGAATCGAGCCCCACAGATTCTTTTTACCCTCGCTCATCCACTGGTCGGCCCATTCCCCCATGTTGGACGACGGCGTGATGGGGTAGATGGCAATGACCTCGTTGGTGCGGTACGCCACATAGGCGACCGCCTCATTGCCATCAAGCGTCTTGAACACTTGCTTCATCGGACAACTCTCCTAACTCATCCATGGTTTTTAGGTATTCGAAAATCTGGCGGGCCTCCGCCTCGTCCACGCGGCTGATGGCGAAGCCCACATGCACTATCACATAATCGCCCACCGCCGCGTCCGGCACATAGGCGAGGTTGACCTCCTTCATGATGCCGCCAAAACTCACGCGCCCGCTGCGCCGCAGCGGGTCCGCCGCGTCGCGGATTTCCACAATCTGACCGGGGACCGCCAGACACATCAGCCCTTACCTCCGCCGCCGCGCCACGCCAGCGCCGCCACCACCTGACCCAGCGCCACTCCGCCGTCATTGGGCGGCACCCGCTGGTGCCAAACCGGCACAAATCCCGCCGCCGACAGCGCCGCCACGGCGCCCTCCGTCAACAACCGGTTCTGAAAACAGCCGCCCGTCAGCACCACATGCTCCACCCCCGCGTGACGAGCCGCAGAAACAATGCAACGGGTTAACATGGAATGAAAACCAACGGAAATGAACCGTGCGGGATAACCCTCATGGATGTCCGCAAGAATCGCACGAACCGCTGGCCGCCAGTCTATCACAAAATTCCCGTGTGTCGTCGTGAAACTGTATTCATAATGAGGACCGTTTAGGTTCTCATTATTCTCTTTGACAAAATCGCGGCAGGTTTCCATGCCGCCGGCGGCGAATTCAAGTTCCATCGCAGCCTGTCCCTCAAATGTGGACCGCTGGCGCAAGCCGGCCAGCGACGCGACGGCATCGAAGAGCCTCCCGGCACTGGTCGTGACGGGGCAGTGGACGCCCGACTCGAGCATGGCGCGCAGCACGCGCAGTTCCTCCGGCGTGAATGCGCCGAGCGTGGGCAGGTGTTGGAGCGAGAAGACTTCCGGCCCGAGGGTGTCGAACAACACCGCCAGCGCGGCGCGCCGCGGTTCGCGTGCTGCCGCGTCGCCGCCCGGCAGCCGGAACGGCCGCAAGTGTCCCGCCCGCCGGAACTGTGGGGAGGATAATTCTGCGATGAGGAATTCGCCGCCCCAAATGGTGCCATCCAAGCCGTAGCCTGTGCCGTCCCACACCACGCCCAAGGCCGGCCCGCGCAGATCGTTTTCCGCCAGGCACGCGAGCAAATGGGCGTGGTGGTGCTGGACAGCCCTGACCGGCAGGCCCAGCGAGCGGGCGTAGTGCGTCGAATGGTAATCCGGATGAAGATCGCAGGCCGCGACGGACGGGCTCGCTCCGTAAAGCCCCTGCAAACTTGCCGCCGTGCGCACGAACGCCTCGTGCGACTCGGCCGTGTCGAGATCGCCAATGTGTTGGCTCAGCACCACGCCCCCCGCGGCCGTAAGGGCCACCGTGTTTTTCAGGTGTGCGCCCGCGGCGAAGATGGTCTCACCCTCGGCAACCAGCCCCGGCAGCATCACCGGCAGCGGCGCGTAGCCACGCGCCCGCCGCAGGACCTGCTCGCGTCCACACAGGACCCGCACCACGGAGTCGTCCACCGCGCGGGCGATGGGCCGATCGTGCACGAGCAGCCAGTCGGCAATCGCGCCCAGCCGGACCGCCGCCTCGCGCTCGTCCGTGCAGATGGGCTCGTCGCTCAAATTGCCGCTCGTCGCCACCAGCGGCAACCCGGCCTCGCGCAGCAGAAGGTGGTGCAACGGTGTGTAGGGCAGCATGACCCCTAGCGAAGGATTGTCCGGCGCCACCTCGGCCGCCACCGGGGCGTCCGTCCGGCGCGCCATCAAAACAATGGGTGATTCGGGCGAGGCGAGCAGTCGCTCCTCGGAGGCCGACACGACGCACAAACGGCGCGCCCAACCCATATCCGGAACCATGAGGGCCAGCGGCTTGGCCTCCCGGCGCTTGCGCTCGCGCAGCCGGCGCACGGCGCCCCCCTGCGCCGCGTCCGCCATCAGGTGAAAACCGCCTAAACCCTTGACAGCGACGATCTCTCCCCGCCGCAGGGCCGCGGCCGCAGCCCGCAACGCCTCGTGCCCGGAGGCCGCAACCTCACCGGCGACGACGCCGCGCCAGAGCGCCAGCCGCGGCCCGCATGCCGGACAGGCGATCGGCTGCGCATGAAACCGCCTATCCAGAGGATTATTGTACTCGGTAGCGCAGTCGGCGCACATGGCAAAACGGCGCATGGTGGTGTTTGGCCGGTCATACGGCAGCGCTTCGATGATCGAGTAACGGGGCCCGCAGTTGGTGCAGTTGATGAAAGGGTACAGATAGCGCCGGTCGGCGGGGTCAAACATTTCCCGGAGACAGTCCGCGCAGACGGCCACATCGGGCATCACAACCGCCGTTCGCGGCCCGCACTCGTCGCTCTCGCGGATTTCAAATGGTCCCAGACCCGCCGGTTCGAGCAGGCTCCATTCAAGGCTTTGAATGGATGCCCGGGGCGGCGCCTGGGTGCGCAGGCGCGTCAGAAAATCGTCCAGCGCCCCGGCCATGCCCTCAACCTCCAGAAACACTCCCTGCGCGGAGTTGACAACCCAACCGCCAAGGCCGGCTTCCCGGGCCAGACGATAGACGAAAGGCCGAAATCCGACCCCCTGCACGACGCCCCGGATCACCACCCGCAGCCGCCGCAGGCCGCCCGTGTCGCCTGTCATCGTCATGGCCGACATGATCACCCCGACGGGCGACGCCGATGCAAACCCGATTCACGCCGCCCGCCTGTGTAGCCATCCGGAAGTCGCATAATTGGACCGATTTTGGCCTAATTGTGTGTCGAATGGAGTGTCAGCATCGTGGGCTTTGTCCCATAATCAGGTTCGGTCGGGGGTTGGGCACCTGAGTCAGGATCCTTTCCCTCGGCCATGGTCTTTTGCGAGGTTTCGCTATGGGGACCGACCACGATAAGTCAGGGAAGGTTGCGCTGCCTGAGCGGTTAACGCATCGGGAGTCTGTCCGGCAGGGCCAAGCGTTGGTGCGCGAGTTGGGACTCCAGCCGATGCTCAACGCCGTGCCCAATATCGTATTGGTGCTCAACGAGCAACGCCAGATCATTTATGCCAACCGGGCGCTGCTCAGCCTCCTCGGCTTGGATGACACCGAGTGCGTCTGCGGCCTGCGGCCGGGCGAAGTGCTCGACTGTGTTCATGCCTCTGAAAGCGATGGCGGCTGCGGTACGACCGAGTTTTGCTCCACTTGCGGCATCATGAAAGCCGCCGTTTCGAGCCAGCGACGACAACAGAGCGTCGAAGAATGCCGCGTCACCCTCAAAAATGGCGATGCGCTCGACCTGTTGGTCTGGGCTACCCCCCTCCACTTGGGCGACCGCACGCTCTCGGTCTTCGCTATTCAGGACATCAGCCACGAAAAACGCCGGCGCGCCTTGGAACGCATTTTCTTTCATGACATCCTCAACACGGCCGGCGGAGTGCGCGGCCTTGCTCACCTGCTGGCCAGCGCCGACGCCGGGGAACTCGACCACCTGCGGGAGCGCATCATCCGACTCAGCAGCAAACTCGTCGAGGAAATCGCCGCCCAGCGCGAACTGCTCGCCGCAGAAACAGGTGACCTACAAGTCCAACTGCAGAAGGTTCGATCGCTCGCTCTGCTGCACGAGGTGCATGACAACTATCGCGACCAGCCGGAAGCGCTCGATAAGGTGCTCTTGATTGACCCTGATTCTTCGTCCGTGGAGTTCACCAGCGATTCAACCCTGCTGCGACGGGTCCTCTGCAACATGGTCAAGAACGCCCTCGAAGCCTCACATGCCGGCGAGACAGTGACGATGGGCTGCGCAGCGCGGGATCACTGGGTTGAGTTTCGCGTTCACAATCCTGCCGTCATGCCGCGCGAGTCGCAGTTGCAGATCTTTCAACGCTCCTTCAGCACAAAAGGCGCCGGACGCGGACTTGGCACTTACAGCATCAAGTTGCTGACCGAGCGCTATCTCAAGGGGCAGGTGGGTTTCGAATCCGCCGATGGGACCGGCACGACCTTCTTCGTCCGCTACCCGGTGATCTTTCCGGCGCCGGTGGATTGAAAAAAATGATACAAGGTGGGGTGGATAGTCGGATTTGAACCGACGACCTCCAGAGCCACAATCTGGCGTTCTAACCAACTGAACTATACCCACCACACGAGGCCGCAAGTGCTTTACTCGCGCTCGCAGGGGCTATTCGAGCGGCCGCAAACCTGCGCTGGCCGGCTTATCAGATTCGCCATTGAACCGATGACCTTGGGCGCGCGATGGTAAGGACATCGGGCAAATCTGGCAGGAAGGGCAAGGCACAAACGACCCATGGCCGAGAATGTCAAGGCGCTACGGCGCCGGCTGCGTTCCGTCAAAAACACCAAACAGATCACGCGCGCGATGGAGATGGTCAGCGCGGCCAAACTTCGGCGCGCAGAGGAATTGCTGCGGGCAGGGCGGCCTTACGCGGCGAAGTTGCAGGAATTTCTTGGCCATCTCGCGGCTTCAGCCACCACCGACCATCCTTATTTCGAACTTCGCGAGGTGGCGCACCGCACGCTCGTCCTCGTGACGGCCGATCGCGGTCTCGCCGGCGCGTTTAACAATGCGCTGATCAAGCGCGCCGAGGCCGTTCTGCGTCAGCCCGGCGCCCCGCCCACCTCGCTCGTGTGCCTTGGCCGCAAAGGCTACGACTATTTCCGCAATCGCGAGTGGCCGATCGCGTTTCAGGTGACGGATTTTGCCGGCCGCTGCAGCGGTGCCCGGGCTGCGGAAATTGCCGATCGCCTTGCGGGCGCCTTCATCGCGCGCGAAACCGACGAAATCCTGGTCCTGGCCAACACCTTCGTTTCGATGCTCGTTTACCGCCCCATCGCCTTCAAATTATTGCCGCTCGACCCTGCCGAGTTGCTCGGCGGCGCGGAAGATGACGCTCACGGGCACGGAGTGCATCACCCCCCCACGGATTATATTCTCGAACCCAGCCCGGCTGCCGTGTTTGCCAGCATCCTGCCGCGGTATGTGCGCAGCCGACTCTACATGACCCTGTTGGACAGTTTCACAGCCGAGCACAGCGCACGCCGCACGGCTATGAACAGTGCCACGAAAAACTGCGGCGAACTCATTGATTCGCTTTCGCTGCGTATGAACAAGGCACGACAGGCGGCCATTACGAAAGAGATCCTTGAGGTGGTGGCCGGCGCTGACGCGCTCAAGGGCTGACCTCTCGCCCGCAACCGGGCCGATCCCCACCATGACAGCATGAGCCCCGCGTCCCAGCCCGGAATCAGCCGCACGGCCTTGGCGTTGCGCTGGGTCGCGCTCCTTGCCGTGGCTGTGGCCGCGGGGGTCTTGGCCATGGACTGGTTCCGCCCCGTGCCCGTGCCCCAACACTTTTCTGTGCCGCCGCCCGCGACGACCCCTCCGGCGGCAGGCAAGCCGTTTCTTGTCCGCCACCGTCCGGCCGAATCCTCAGCGACGGTTGCCGCTCAGGAGCCGCCGCCCGCCTCCTTTCACCCAACCGTCGAAAACGGCCGTGAGTACCAACCGGTGTCATTCCGAAAACTGGCGGGGTTCCCCTGTCCGGTAGCCGCTGACGAGGCCACTACGCTGCCCGCCGGTCTGATTCCCCCCGAAATTCAGGCGCTCCATGGCCAACAGGTCGAAGTGATCGGGTTCATGGTGCCCCTCGAGACAGAGGGCGCCAAGGTCAAATCGTTTGCCCTCGTCAAAGACCGGATGCTGTGTTGCTTCGGCGTGATCCCGAAACTCAACGAATGGATTCTTGTGCAGATGCGCGACGGCGCCTCGGCCAACTATTTTCCCGATCAGCCTGTCCGCGTGCTGGGTCGTCTGGATGTCGGGGAATATTCCGCTGGCGAAAGCGTGCTGGGTCTTTACCGCATGGAGGCCGACAATTTGCACGGGCCGCGCCGCCAGCCCGTGCCCCGGCCGCCGGGTGGCGGATGAATTCGACGCGTCGCCGTTTGTCCTGCGTCTCAAACCTACACACCATCGCGGAGGTTCCCGCCATGCCGACAGAAGTGCGCGCCAGCCATATCCTTGTCAAAACCGAGCAGGAAGCGCTCAACCTGAAGAAAAAGATTGATAGCGGCGAGGAAAAGTTCCACCGGCTGGCCAAACGGTTCAGCCAATGCCCCAGCGGGCGCGACGGCGGCGACCTCGGTTTTTTCAAGCGCGGCATGATGGTGCCGGAGTTTGAGGAGGTCGCCTTCGGCTCCGCGATCGGCAAGGTCAGCCAACCCGTCAAGACCCAGTTCGGCTATCACCTGATCCTGGTCACCGAAACCCGCGACTGATCGCCTCGCTCCGGACGCGGACCCACTATTGTGGTTGCTTTCGCTGTCGCCTGTCCGTAGGCAATCAGGTCGTTCAGGTGGGATGGACCTAAGTGACGACGGGCGACTCGAAAGCATTAGGTGGTGGTTGGCCACCCTTGGCCAACCAAGAGTGGTACTTGGAGGGATTTACTGACAACCCTCCCGTGTTGCGTCGCTTGCCGGTTCGTCCGTTTCCCTTCCGGATTGGTCGCAGCGCCGATCTCGAACTGCGACTGAATTTCAGCAATGTCTCCCGGATTCACGCCGAGATTTTTCTGCGCGGCGACACGCTGATGGTGCGGGATCTGCGCAGCACGAACGGCACCTTCGTCAACCATCAGTTGATCCGCGAAGCCACGCCCCTACAGGTGGGCGACATCTTGGGCATCGGTGATTTCGAATTCCGGCTTCTGGTCGCTTCCGAGGACCCCAACGAGGCAATGGCCGCCACGCAGGTGCGCCAGCGCCCACCGGGGGCCGGCTACCTGACCAGCCTCGGCGCCTTCGAAGAAATGATGAAGAGCGAGGCGGTTCTGCCCCTCTTCCAGCCGATTGTCGGCATTCACGACAGCCAACTGTTCGCCCATGAGTTGCTCGGGCGGGGTTCCATGGCCGGCCTCGTCAATACACCTCGTGAACTGTTTGCTATCGCCTCGGGCATGGGCATCGAGGATAAACTCAGCGCCCTGTTCCGCGCCAAAGGTGTCGAAGCCGTTGCGGACAGCCCCCGGGTGACCAATCTTTTCATGAACATCCACCCCCGCGAGATGCTCTCGCCGCGCGAGTTTGTCCGTAACCTTGAGGCCGTGCGTAACAAGCATCCCCGGCTCAATCTCACCATCGAAATCAACGAAAACGCCGTCGCGGGCGTCACAGAGATTAAGTCCCTGCGCGACGACCTCCACTCGGTCGGCATCGGACTGGCCTACGACGATTTCGGCGTTGGCCAGCCGCGCCTCGTGGAACTGGCCCAAGTCCCCCCGGATTACCTGAAATTCGATATCAGCCTCGTGCAAGACATCCACGAAGCGCCCGCTCAGTTGCAGCAGATGGTCGCCATGCTCGTCAAATTTGCCGACGATGTCGGCTCGAAGTGCATTGCTGAGGGCATCGAGTCGCCCTTCGAGGCCGAGACCTGCCGCCAACTCGGATTCCACTTCGGTCAGGGGTACCACTTTGGCCGCCCCGTCCCCGCCGCCGAGATTGACAACGAAGAGGGCAGCGAGGACACCCTGAAAAACTCCTCATAAAAGTTCGGGCGCAGCCGAAGTCCTAAGCACCCTGCCCGCGCACCATCGAAAGGACTTTGCCCATATCAAGCGATCCGGCTTGCTGCTCGATGGCCGAGGCATGTTGTGCGTAGAGACCCCGCGCTTGCTCCGCCTGCTTTTGAAACAGCGCCTTCAGGTCGGCACCCGCCAGCGAGCGTCCGCCGCTATAGTAGGCTTGCGCCACCTTGCCCAGCGCATAGGTCGCCGCAAAGGTCACCGCCGCACCGGTCACGGCGCTGCCCGCCTTTCCCGCGAGTTTGCCACCGGCCTTCTTCGCAAACTTGCCGATCAGTTTTCGGGCAAAATTCTCCACGACTTGCGAGGTCAGACCCAGCCCCACCGTCGCGATGAACTCCTTGATGTGACCCGCGTCCAGCGTATATCCGTACTTGGCGCCAATCCGGTACACCATCTTCGTCTGAAGCGGCACGATGGCCAGCGTCGCGAGCGACTGCGGCAGCAGTTCCAGCGCCGCCGTCAGGATGCTGTAACGCAGGATCATACCGTCGGTCTCTGCACTGATCGCGGCGGCAGCCCCCGCGCCCGTGCCCGCTGCGCCCGCCGCACCTGCCGCCGCCGTTGGCACCGGCAGCGTGGCGCTCGAGGACTCCGGCGTGTCGGGCGGCGCGGCCGCCAGCGATTCCGCCTCATCCAGCACCCGGGCTGGTTCGGCCCCGGTCAGCCCCAAAACCCTGCGCAGATCATCCAAAAAGGCGCGTTCCGCCGGGTTTGTCACGCCGTCCGCGTCGCACACACACACGGCCATTTCGTAGGCCAGCATACGCGTCTCTGCCGATCCCAGCGCCTGAGCCTCCGCGGCGGGGCTCGTCTTCTTCAGTAGTACGCGCTGGTAAACCTCCACCGGCGCACCGCCATCGGCTTCAAGGATCGAAAAGATTTCCTTTAATTTGGCCCGCTCCGCCTCGTCCTTGCCGCCGTCGCTCAGGGCGGCCATGAGACAGATGGCCATGATCGCATCGCGCTCCGCCGGGCTCATGTCGTCACTCCCAGATGATTGTCGTTGCCTAAGTAGAGGCGCTGAACGGGTTTATTGCCGTGCGTCAGCGGGGGCCGTTCGTATTCCGCCGTCGTCCCAACATAAGGGGGCCACCCCGACAAAAAACGCAGCCGCCCGCGACCGTTTCGATCGCAGGCGGCTGTTGGAACGGCAGCAAGAGGTCTGGCAGTGACAACGAATTACGGAACTTCCTGCAAACCTTGCGAGCGCTTTGCGATCTCCGTATCGAGCGAGGCGTCGGCCGGCAAGGCCGCGACGCTCACGACTTCAGACTCTACTGTCTCGTACGGGCCCGGAGGTGGCGCACCCGGGTAGTTGAGCAAGAGTCGGATGCGCGACGGGATGGTTTTGCCCAGACCCGTGTTGCCATACTCGGCCGAACCCTCCGCGAACAGGCCGGCATCGGAACTGGCCGGTCCGTAAAGATCCACGGAGAGGCCCGTCAAAAGACCCTTGTCACAACGCAACTTCATGACGCAACGCGATCCTGCGGGCATCAGACCCGCGGGCGCAGGCATGGACAGATGCCACTCCTCGCCGTCCGGCCGCGTCTCGCGCTTCAACAGATCGCCCGATTTCATCTTACTATTAATCAGATGCTCATGCCTCATCAAAAAGCACAAGGGATTCATTCCCAGCAATTCAATGGAATCTCCGTTTGCATAGGGAATGTCGAATCCCTTGGGACGGCCTTCGACCCGCCACACGCGGCAGCGATCGGGCGAACCGACATAGGTCACGGCAAACTCCCGATCGGTCCCGGAAGTGACCTCGGTGCATATCGCTTCTCCGATGCGAAACGACACCGACCGTACCGTCTCGACACTTGTCGGCTCCGCGCTTCCCTGTTTGCGGTAGCGTTTGATGGTAGCCGACGACTCAACGACAATACCATCCGGGATGGATAGTTTGAACGCATCCGATGCCATGGTACTGCAGCACAAAGATAGCATGGCCATGGCCACGAAACAGACCTTCATCTTTATTCCTCTTTTCTGGTTGCCCGAAACTTTGATGAGCCAAGGGTTTTTTGCGTTTTTTGGCGGCAGATGCGGAGTCAATCCTGTTCACAACGCCGACTGTTACAGGCGACGGCAACGGGCAGCGACTCCTATTTGCCACAACAGTTGCTACATTGACAACAGCCATGGGTGGGCGGGATGCCATTGCAGAGATACATTGCTCAACATCCGCCACCGGAGCAACCAAGGTATAGCCCCCCGTGTGGCCGTTGTCTACAATCCAAGCGGCAAGCGAGTGCAGCCGCTTCCGTTATCACCCCCTTTCTGCAAAATGTGACTTTCATTCCTGCTCAAGTGAGCATGGAAAACCTGCAATAAACAAGCCTTCCGCGGCCGCTTTAGCGAGGCGTTGACGAACTTTTTCCGATTCCGCGGCATGCACCAGATCATGAACGATTGCACAAACCTCGTCAGACCCAAGACTCAGCCCCCCTAAGATAATCGGGATATCCCGGACCATGTTTTCGGAGCAGGTGGCATCCAGCGAAAGAATGTCAGGCCAAAGGTGGCGGACCAAGTTTACCCCGGATGTTGTTTCGTTGAGTGTCTCATAAGTCCTAAGAAGGCAACTCAGATCATATCTCAGATAGGCTGGATGACTGGTTTTGACTGCCACCTCGGCACACTCGTAACCGTACGACACCACCGTCTCCAAAAGCAGCGGGTCTGGCGGATCCGATGCGAACGCCAAACCGTGCAGGACAAACAACCGGGCATGCATGTATTCCGGCGAAGTGACCGATGGCCTGAAGGCCTGCTCAAAGAACAAACAGCAGCGCAGAGCGTCGTGGTGCATGGCGCGCCGAGCGTAATGCTCAATCAGGGCAATGAGCAGGTCGTCACGATTGGGTGGAGCAATCGAGTCGGCTAAGAGAGATTCGGCTCGTCGGGCAGCCTCAGGCTCGCTCAAAAGCAGACCACACTTAAGGCTGTAAAACTCGCTGGCTGATTTCAACCGAGCGTCGGAGGCCAATCGCTCGCACGCGTCGAAATCGGCCCGCGCCCAGTGGTATTGCCCCGTGCCAAGAAACCATAAGCCACGCTCGTAATGGACGCGGCACAGGAGCGTGGCATTGCTTCCGTGTTGGTGAATGGCTTGCAAAAGTGCGTCCAGATCCCGCGGCCGCGACAATTGCAGCGCATGCCGGGTAAGGATTTTCACATAGGGGAACCGTGTCTCGGGGGCGGTCAGCATCCGGTCGGCGTGGGCGAGAAACGCCATCGCATCGGAGGAACGCCCTTGTTGATCAAGCGATTGCAGAGCCTCCAAGGCGAGGCCAGGCCAAGCGGGATGGTCCGGCGGGATTGACTTATAAAATGCTTCTACGGCTTCGTGATTGCCCGCGAGGCGCAGTGCCTGAAGATACAAAATATCGGCCTCCGCGACCACGGAGCCCGACACGGAACGCTGATTGCCGGGGGAAATCACTGGCCTGAGGATTCGCGCGCAGGCATCATAATCCCCTGCGCCATGCGCTCTCCGCGCCTCAGCGAGGATGTCTTCAACGGCTACCGATTCGGCCGCGTTCGCGCCGGCACCCGGGGCATCCCCGCTCCAATTGCCCGCCACGATCACCAGCATGATCCACCCGGCAAGGCTCGGAGCCGCAAAAGCCCGCCTTGCACGAAGCCTCCATTCGCCACCGAACCTGCCCGCCTGCATGGCTTGAATGCGCCTGCCCTTGGAATAGCCTGCCCTTGGAATAGGAGAATTGTGCACCCGTTCTCATTGCCGTTTTTGGGGAAGTCAACAAAAAAACCAATAAATAGGTTGACTAACACTTCGGAAGCGGCTCATGCCGACCCGGATGTTGCTCCATCCCGGCGGATGGGACTTATTTCGGATCGGGGATCTCGGGGGTTGCCGGATCGCCCGTGGCCGCGCGCGGCTCGAGTTTCTTAGTGAACAGGCTCAGCACCACGAGCACGGCGATGCCTGTCACGATGGCGCTGTCGGCGATGTTGAATGTGGGCCAGTACCATTCGCCGCGGTAGAAGTGCAGAAAATCCACCACATAACCGAATCGCAGGCGGTCAAAGAGATTTCCGGCGGCTCCTCCCAACACGAGGCCGAAGGCCGTGTGGGCCGACACGACCTCGCGCGGCACCTGCCGGCTCCACCACACGATCCAGCCCATCGCGGCAAGCGCCACGATCGTGATGAGCCACGGGTAGGAGCCCATGATCGAGAAGGCCCCGCCCGTGTTATGCTGGAGGAAAAAATCGAACCAGCCCGGCACCACCGGCACCCGTCGCACAGGCGCGCTGGCCAGCATGATCCGTTGCGTCTCGTCCGGCCAGGCAAACATGCGCCATGTCACCGGCATGGTCTCCGGCGCCACCGTCAGGCGGGCCGTGGCCACCCATTTCGTGAGATAGTCCACCACAAACACCGCCAGCGCGGCGAGCGCCAACGGCATGGTCAGGCTGCGGACCTCTTATTGCGCTGTTCCAACATGGTCATGTACTTCACGGAGTAACGGGCCCAAGGCTTCACGCGAAGACGCTCGAGTTCGATGGGCTCGCCGGAGCCTTTACAGATGCCATACTCGCCGCGATCCATGGCCCGCAGCGCCTCCTCGATCTCCATCAGCGTCTTGGCCTCAATCGAGTGGATGCCCAGCGCGATCTCCATCTCGATATTCTCGGCCGCCGAGTCGGCCAATTGCATCGAGAAACCCGGCTTTTGCGAATCGTTCTCCTCGTCGGAAAATGCCCGGCTTTCCAAAGAGCGGATTTCGCTGAGCAACCGCGCGCGCTCTTCCAGCAGGGCCTTGCGCAACTCGTTCATGACCTTTGCTGGAAATACGGGCTTGCGGCGCGCCGGCGGTGCCGGCACTGGCACCGCTTCGGGGGTGGCAGCAGGTGCAGGTTTGACCGGCTTGGATGGTGCAGCGGGACGCACGACCTTGGCCGGCGGCTTAGCCGTAACCTTGGCTTCCGGCTTGGACGCAGCCTTGGCAACTGGCTTGGCGACCGGCTTGGGTGCGGCCTTGGCGACCGGCTTGGACGCTGGCTTCGGTGCCGGCTGGGGTGCTGGCCGGCGGATGGCCGTTTTGCCCGTTGCAGGCTTCGTTGCGGGCTTTTCAGCGGTTTTCTTGACCGGGGGCTTGGCGGCCGCTTTCTTAGCGGCCGATACCTTGGCAACGGGCTTCGGCGCTGGCGTTTTCTTGGCCGCTAGCGTTTTTTTAGCCGCTGATTTTTTCACGGCAGGGGCCTTGGCCACCGGCTTTGGCGCCGCAATTTTCTGAGCCGCTCCCGCCTTGGGCTTGGCGGCAGCAGCCTTCTTCACCGCCGCGGGCTTGGTCTGCGCGGTCGTCTTTGTCTTCGCTGCGGGCTTGGCCTTGGGAGGCGCTTTTTTAGCCGCCGCTTGGGCAGTCTTACCAGCCTTGCCCGCCGCTTTGGCAGGCTTTTTCATCTTTTCAACCTTGGCCGCCTTGGGGGCCGCCTTCTTCTTGTCAGCCATTATTATAGCACCTCCGCATGACATCCGCACATCGTTCGCACAGGTCCGGGTGCGCCGCAGCCCGGCCGACATCCGGGAGCACCCGCCAGCAGCGGGCGCATTTGTGCCCCTGTGCCTTGAAAACCGCAACACAAACCGGAGGACCCTCCAGGCGGCTTACCGCTTCGCCGCCGGGCGGCTGTGCTGCCACAAAAGCCTGTGATGTAATGAACAACTCCGCCAGTTCGCCCTCGCGCCGCCGGAGCAGGTCCATCACGCCCGCCTCGCCGCCCCAGAGCACAACCTGTGCTTCGAGCGGCGCACCGATGGCCTTCTTGACCTGCCGCGCGTCCTCAAGCGCCAGCAACACCCGCGAGCGTACCGCCAGCAACAAATCCCATTCGCCCGCCTGCTCGGACAGAAGCCATTCTGCCGGCGCTTCGGGGAACGGCTGCAGGTGGATGCTTCCGCCATCCTTCTCCAGCACGGCGTAGGCCTCGTCACAGGTGAACACCAGGATCGGCGCCAGGACCCCCAGCAACGCCCGAACGACGGCGTACTGCGCCGTCTGCGCCGAGCGCCGCAGCGGCGACCCCGCACCGGAGCAATACATCCGGTCCTTGAGCACATCGAGATAGAACGAACTCAACTCGACCACGCAAAACTCATTGACCTTCTGGTAAACCTTGTGGTACTCATAATTTTCGTAGGCACGGCGGCACTGCGTAATGACGCCGTGCAACTCGTGGAGGACCCACCGGTCAATCGGCGTCAGGTCCGCCAGCGCCACCGCGTGCGCGGCCGGGTCAAAGTCCGAGAGATTGCCGAGCAGATAGCGGATCGTGTTGCGAATGCGCCGGTAGGCCTCTCCCACGCGAGCCAGAATTTCCTTGGATACCTTGACATCGCCCCGGTAATCCTCCGACGCCACCCACAGCCGCAGGCCGTCGGCTCCAAATTGTTTGATGACTTCGTCGGGCGCGATGACATTGCCCTTGCTCTTGCTCATGGCCTCGCCCTTGCCGTCGAGCAGAAACCCGTGCGTCAGCACCGCCCGGTAGGGGGCATGCCCGCGCGCACCCATCCCCACCAGCAGCGAGGTGTGGAACCAGCCGCGGTGCTGGTCGCTGCCCTCGAGATACAAATCGGCCGGCGAGCGCAGGCCTTCGCGCTGCTCCAGCACCGAAATGTGCGTCGAGCCCGAATCGAACCACACATCGAGAATGTTGCTCTCTTTGTCAAACTCTTTGCCGCCGCAGTGCGGACAGGCAAAGCCCGGCGGAAGGAAGGCCTCGGCGCCGTCCTCGAACCACGCGTTCGTGCCGCGCGTCTCCGCCGCAACGGCCAGACGCTCGATGACCTCGGGCGACAGCGTGGACTCGCCGCACGCGCGGCACACCATGGCCGGAATCGGCACGCCCCACGACCGCTGACGCGACAGGCACCAATCGGGCCGCGTCTGCATCATGTTGTAGATGCGGTCGCGCCCCCATGCCGGAATCCACTGCACGGCGCCGTCAATCGCCTCGAGCGTGCGGCGCCGCAAATCCTCATGATCCACGCGCATGAACCACTGCTCCGTCGCCCGATAAATAATGGGCTCGTGGCAACGCCAGCAGTGCGCGTAACTGTGCTCGTAGGGCGCGTGGTGAATCAGCAGGTCTTTCTCGTCGAGGTAGCGGATGATCGGCCCGTTGGCTTCCCAGACGGTCATCCCCTCCATCAGCGCAAATTCGCGCGTGAATCGCCCCTCGCCGTCCACAGGCACGACCGTCTCGATGCCGTACTGCTGGCAGACAATGAAGTCCTCCATGCCGTGGCCGGGCGCCGTGTGCACCGCCCCCGTGCCTTGCTCCAAGGTCACATGGGTGCCCAGCACCACGACCGACACCTTGCCCGGTTGAACGGGATGCTCGAGTTCGGCCCGTTCGAGTTCGCGCGCCGACACCGGGCGCACGACCTCGTAGGCCGCAAGGCCGGCATCCTTGGCAAACGCTTCGACGAGGCCGCGGGCCACAATCCAGTCCTCGTCGCGCGGGGCGCCGTCTTTCTCCGCCGTGACGCGCAGCGCCACATATTCGAAATCCGGATGCAGCGACACGGCCAGATTGGCCGGCAGCGTCCACGGCGTCGTCGTCCAGATGACCACCGCCGGATGAACCAAACCCGCCAGCGCCGGCACGCAAGCCGGATCGCGGAACGGAAACTTCACATAAATGGAGGGCGAAGTGCGGTTCTCGTACTCGACCTCCGCGTCGGCCAGCGCGGTTCCGCAGGTGGCACACCAGAAAACAGGTTTGAGGCCCTTGTAGGTGTAGCCGCGGGTCACCAGGTCGCGCAAGGCCCGCAAAATCCCCGCTTCCACGCGCGGCTCGATGGTCAGGTACGGTTCGTCCCACGCGCCGCCCACGCCCAGCCGCTGGAACTCCTCGGTCTGCACGGCCACCCACTTGCGCGCGTACTCCTCGCAATGGCGGCGAATCTCGAGCGGCGCCATGGTCTTGCGCTTCGCCCCCAACTGCTCGCCGACCTTTTGCTCGATAGGCAGGCCGTGGCAGTCGAAACCCGGCACAAAGGGCGAGCGGTACCCCGACATCGTGGCAAACCGCACCACGATATCCTTCAAAATCTTGTTCAGCGCATGGCCCAAGTGGATGTGGCCGTTGGCATAAGGGGGGCCGTCGTGAAGGATGAAGGTCCCGCGCGGCGCCGGCTTCGCGTCAATGCGCTCCTGCAGGCGCGTCTCGCGCCACTTCGCCAGCATTTCCGGCTCGCGCTGCGCCAGGTTCGCCTTCATGGGGAAAGGCGTCGAGGGCAGGCAAAGGGTTGCCTTGTAATCCGATTTTCGAGATTCTGTGGTCATGAGCGTCCGTTCAACACGGGCAGGAATACAAGAAGTTCAAGCAAATGTGCGCAGCCGCTGGATCTTTGAAAAAAAACCGGCGGGCCTGAAGCGACCCGCCGGCGTCGGTGCCCATCCCCGATTGGGAACGGTGCCAGCCCGGGGCAGTGAGCACCACCCCGGGCCGTCTGGGGGTTAAGTCTTAGTAAAGGGTCCAGTCCGCGACTTCCGTCGGCGCCGGAAGCGTCCAACCCGTGTTGAAATCCCACACGGCAAAGTCGTTGACCTGATTCACGCCGCGATGGGCCGTCAAAACGATCTGACCGGACGCGTTGGCCGCCGCGATGCTCTGGCTGACCACCGTGAAACCCGGCATCACGCTGCCGTCGCCAAGTTCACTGACCCATGCCTGGAACGACGAGCCGTTGCGACGGATGTAGATGTAGAGTTCCTCCGTGGCGGGATCCCATGTGACTGGGATGTTCTGGGCCGTACCAATGGGCGACCAACTGATCGAGCCGGGGCCGCCAAAGCCCTTCGCGCCGCCGCACTCGGCAAGGAACAGCCGCGGCGGAGAATTCTGGCAGTCCAGCACCGCGCCGTAGCGAGGACCTTCATTGGTGCGGTTGTCGAGCGCGATCGAGAACTGGGTCTGACCCGGATCCACCTTGATCTTGCACATCACATCCACATTGCCGAACCACGGATACACCTTGTCCAACTTGGGGTTGGCCGCGGCGAAGCGGGTCGGAACGCGGCTGTAGAACTCGCCGCCGCCGCCAGCCGGGGCGCCGCCGCGGATGGTCATATAGCCCGTGGTCACGAAGTCAGGCCGCGCGCCGCCGACCTGCGGAGGCGTCGGGGCAAAGTTAAAGATACGCATACCGCCCGAGCCGCCCTCGTTCACATCCGGGTTCGGCTCGGCGCACCAGTATCCGGTCTTGAAGGTGCTGCCGCTGAAGTCGTCGTTGATGACAGCCTGATTCGCATAATTGTCGGTCACGACAAACGAATCAATTGCGGCCTGCACTTGCTGCGCCTTGATGCGCAGTTGCCCGATGGCCGGCAAGGTGCTGATCGTGCGGCTCGTGGATCCGAGTGTCACCAACCCGTCGGTGGTCTTGACATTCATGGAAACGACCGAACCGGTCCGGGAAATCGTCACCCGGTAGGTCGTGCCGAGGATCGGTTGTGGCGACAACGCCACATCTGAACCCAGATAGCCGGCGGAGTTGAAGATTCCGATCTTTATGACGCCCGCATCGTTGTACAGATCGCAATCCACCTGGCTATCGCCGGCTGTCGCCGCGCAAAATCCGACCATCAAGCGGCCCGGCGACGCCGTAAAGGTGGTGATGGCCACATCGTAGACCACCGTCACATTGTCACTTAAATCCACGGCCGTCTGCAAATGATCAACCGCCGTCGAGTTGATTTGCAGCGCCCCGCCGCTAAGATTAAACCGGCTCGACGCCACCGCGTTGCTCTGATCAAAATGTGACGCCCAATTCTCAAATGTGCCACCCGGCAGATTGAAATTGTCGTAGAAGAGCGGCGCGGCCTGCACTGCGCTGGCCAGCGCCAGCCCAGCAAACAATGAGACAAATTGTTTCATGATGCTGCTTCCCTTCTTTCCCAAAAATGGTTGGCTGCTGAACCCGAAGAGGCTCGGCCTCCACATGCAAGCGATTTCACTTACACGCGAGAGGTAAGCGCTTCCATTCCTTGGTATCAAGCGAAAAATGATGCGCGAAACGCTTGCGAAAAGCGGGCGGAAAAGCATAATTTAGAGGGTCTGACACGCCTCGATAGGATTCTTGCTGCCCCCCCACGATCAGCGGAGAGATCACCCCCCCGACTTCATCCCGCTCCCGAATAGCGCTCTGCTAGGCCCTCGAATCCCGCTGCCAGTCGGGGCTATGGCTAACCCTGTCTCCACACTGGTCCGGTTTCACCCCTTCACCTCATGAAAGCCACAC
Organism: Candidatus Sumerlaeaceae bacterium; assembly: GCA_026418615.1. Taxonomy (GTDB): domain Bacteria; phylum Sumerlaeota; class Sumerlaeia; order Sumerlaeales; family Sumerlaeaceae; genus JAOAAY01. The sequence continues at coordinate 29,649 of JAOAAY010000032.1, forward strand.
CCCGGGGCGGGAGCCGTGGTGCTCCGGCCAACAAAAGCCTCCTTAGGCCCGCAAGCCCGCAGGGGCAAAGAAACGAGAGCACGCACCGACTCGTCGCTGGGACCTGAGCAAGCAGGAGTGTCGAACTCGCGTGGTGCGACTGGCGACTCGGGGTTTCTCGATGAGCCGATCCTTGTCGCCCGGTCGCCTTGGCGTCCCATCGCTCTCTCGCGGGCCACCTTGTCCACGCCCCCGGGCCTCCGCTGTTTGTGATCGTATCGTTTTCCCCCGTCTGCATCGCCTGGCGCAGGTTCGCGCCTGCGCTGGGTTCGGGATGCGGGGCCGTCGCGCCTGCTTTACTGCGGCACCGGACCGGTGGACTCGCGAATGATGAGTTGCTGCGGAATCAATCTCGTCTGCGGCGCCCCGTCGGGCGTTTCCATGCGCTCGAGCAACAAGTCCGTGGCCACCCGGGCGATTCCCTGCGGATTCTCGACCGTCGTGGTCAGCGTCGGGCGCAAATGCTGCGTCCAGATTCCGTTGTCAAATGTGGCAATGGATAAGTCGCGCGGCACTTCGATGCCGAGATCGCCAATCAGCCGATGGGCCATCAGGGCGAGCACATCATTCATGAAGACCAACGCGGTCGGCCGTCCGGCCGTCTGCAGAAGAGTGCGCAACCCTTCCTGCCAACCCTCGCGGTGCGCCACGACATGGGCTGGATCCAAGTCCAGCCCGGCCTCGCGCAGCGCCAACCGCACGCCCTCAAACCGCTCGTTGACGCAGCGGTTCTCGGGATCGTGACCAATGAATCCAACCCGCCGGTGACCAAGAGACAACAGGTGCGCCGTCATTTCCCGCGCCACGCCGATCTCGTCGCTCGTCACGCAGTCGAGCCCGTAGCCCTTGATGCTGCCGAGCACCACAAAAGGGAACTTGCGCAGGCGCAGTTCCATCAGGTGGTCCACGGGCGTCTCGCTGTGCCAGTCGTGGATGGGAAAGATGATCAGTCCCTCGGCGCGGTGCTGGCGCAGCACTTCGATGTTGTGCCGTTCTTTGGCCACATCCTGCTCGCTGTCGGAGATGAGAACCTGATAGCCAAGCGGCTCGACGAGTTTTTGCACGCGGCGGAAGAAATCAATATACACGACATTCAAGAGGTCCGCCGCCACGAACCCGATGAGGTGGCTCTTTTGCAGCGCCAGGTTTTGCGCGATGCGATTGGGCCGGTAGTTGAGTTCCTGAGCCAGTTTGATGATGCGCTGGCGGGTCGCCTCCGTCACGCCCGGCTTGTTGTTGAGCGCGCGCGATACGGTCGCCGTCGAAGTGTTTGCCAGCGCGGCGATGTCATCTATTTTGACCGGTTTTTTCATCACTTTTCCCCTTGGCATAACAAGGCGCAACCGTTTGCGGACATCAACGACAATTATTGCGCCCTTGCTGCGAGTTTTTCGCGAACCAAACCGGCCACTTGGTCGGGTCTTTGAGCCACCGGGATGCCTGCCGCTTCCAGCGCCGCGATCTTTTCCGCAGCCGTGCCCTTTCCGCCGCTGATGATCGCCCCTGCGTGACCCATGCGCTTGCCCGGCGGCGCCGTGAGGCCGGCGATGAAGCCCACCACCGGCTTCGTCATCCGCGTTTTCACAAATTCCGCAGCCGTCTCCTCGTCCGTGCCGCCGATCTCGCCGATCATCACGACCGCATCGGTCTCCGGATCGGCCTCGAACAACTCGAGGGCATCGGTGAAAGTCGTGCCCACGATCGGGTCTCCGCCGATGCCAATACAGGTGGACTGGCCCAGACCGTACATCGTCAGTTCCTTCACGATTTCATAGGTGAGCGTGCCGCTGCGCGAGATAACGCCGATGCGCCCCTCCTTATGGATGTGGCCGGGCATGATGCCCACCTTGGCCTTGCCGGGCGAAATGACTCCCGGACAGTTTGGCCCGACGACGCGCGCCCCCCGCTGGCGCGCAAACCAGTAAACCTTCATCATGTCCAAAGTGGGCACCCCCTCGGTGATGACCACCACCAGGGGAAGACCCGCCGTCAGCGCCTCAAGCGCGGCATCCGCGGCAAACGGCGCAGGCACATAAATCACTGACGCGTTGGCCTCTGTCGCCCGGACGGCCTCGGCCACCGTGTTGAACACGGGCACCTCCAGCACCCGCTCGCCGCCGCGGCCCGGGACCACGCCGCCCACCACGCGCGTTCCGTAGGCGATCATCTGCTCGCCATGAAACCGCCCCTCGTTGCCAGAAATTCCTTGGATTAGCAGCCGCGTTCCGCGGTCAACCAGTATGCTCATGTTTCGCCTGAGTCCGTCCCTCGATTATCTGAAAAGTCTGCTACCGCAACGCCTCTCACGCTCGCGTTTCAACCGCAATTGGGCACTTGCATTCCGTAAAATCGGGCACCACAAACGAGACGATCAAGGCAGTAAAACCCGTTCGGAGGGTGTTTACCCATGAACAAGAATGTTGTCGGCGTCATTCTCATCGTTGTCGCCTTGGTTTTGGTATTCTTTTACGGGTGGCCGAAACTGAAACCATATCTGGTATCTCCGCCACCGCCGCCGGCGGGGGGGCCTGCACCAGGTGGCCAGCCGCCTCTGTAAGAGGTTCGGTCACATAATACCTTATACCGTGGCG
>JAOAAY010000033.1 GCA_026418615.1 Candidatus Sumerlaeaceae bacterium
GTCATCACCGGCTGGGCCTCTTGCGCCGAGCCGAGACCGGTCCCCAAGGCCATCGCAAGAACGCAAGCCGCCAACCGCGAATATTCGGCTACCCGCCAGCACGGATCAAACAGCAGGGCGCGCACCCACCGAGGGGGAGTTGTTGCTCGAGCATCCATGACTTTCCCAGTCACCATTAACTAACAAGAGCCATACCAGCCGTTTAGCGCAAGGGAATCCGATGGCCGAGTCACGGCGCGCCTATTTCAGTCTGTGGGCGGCGCAGCAAGAAGCGCATGAACCATGCGTCCGAAGGCGGCGATGCGCGGAGCCGATTGATTGATCGGCATGGCTGTCAACACGCAAATGATATAGCGTACCGGGCCGTCCTCCACGATGCCGGCCTCGGAGACGAAGATGTTCCACTCGCCCGTCTTGCTGTAGATGGTTGCCGACTCGGGCAGTCCTGCGCGAAGTCGTTCCTTGTTGGCGATGTTGGTTGCCAGATAACCCTTGATCAGCCCGCGTCCGCGTCCGCCGCCGATGGCGCCCGTCTCCACCGCCCACAGGAAGGTGGCCAGGTGTCGCGCGCAAGTGACAGTGCCGGGGACGGTGCTGTAGCCGTCGTCTTCGAGTGCGCGCGGCAGGAATTTGCGCGTAATGTCGGAGCCGTTACAACCCAGAGCGCGCATCAGGGCGCTAGCCCGCTGACGGTCCACGAGATCAATGGCTACATTGGCGGCCGTGTTGTCCGAGTACTGGCAGATGAGGCGCAGGACTTCTGAGAGGCTTACAACCTGGCCGGTGGTCAGGCGCGAATCTGAGCGAACATTCTTTGCGGCGACTGTGGTCAGGTCATCGAGGCTTCGCTCGCCTGCGCAAACCTGGCGGATGGCCTCGCCGACAACATACATTTTGTATGTGCTTGCCGGATAGACGAAGTTGTCCGCTTCCCAGCCGCCCACGCGTGGACGGGCCGTGTCGCGGATGTCCACCACGCAGATGGATGACCATTCCTCCTCGTTGTCGGGATTTTCTGTGGCAGAGGTATGCTCATCGAGGCGCGCCTTTTTCACCAGTTCCGCGATTTGCGCGTCAAACACGGGATCTGACGGTGGAAGGGGGCGGAACGCGGGAAGTTCGGGGATCGTAATATCCGGCCGCAAGGCGAGTTGAGCGCCAGCCTTCATGGCAGGCATGGCAAGCAGAAGAACAAGGATTGTTGTCAATCGTTTGAGACATTCGAGACCGTGGGCGGGCGATTCTAAGTCATGCTGCAGGACTGAGGGGAGTGGCTGGGGAGTCGGTCCTGTATGGGACATGGAGCAAACCTCCGGGATGCTGGCATCGCTAGTGCCTGTCAGCGTTCTGGCTGGCGTGAATCATCAGTTTGGCGGTAGATGCGTCTGCCTTGGCCGCGTGCTTTCCCGCTGACTTGGGGGAGAAGTCGGCGGCAGCGACAGAGAAAAAGTGGTGCCCTCGTGGGCGGTGGAAACAAACTTCAGGCTGCCGCCGAGGTAACGCTCGGTGATCAGTTTCGCGCCATAAGTTCCCAGCCCGCGTCCGACACCCTTCGTGGAGAAGGCGCGGGTAAAGAGGCGCCTTTGCAACTCCTGTGGTATCGGCTCCGGATTCCAGACGAGAAATTCCACGCCGCCCAGATCGTTGCACGGCCGAACGGCGACCTCCACGGCGTCGCCCTGTCGCGTGGCTTCAAGCGCATTTTTGATGAGGTTGCCCAACACACGGCCCACGAGCGACGGATCCGTATGCAAAGTCGGTAGTTTTTCCGGCGGCTCTACCAGCCGCACATGGCGAGTTCGGGCCACCGGATGAGATCGGTAGTGTTCGATAAGATCACATAAGAACTCCCATGGCTCCATGGGTTGCGGCTCGATTTGAAGGTCCCCGCGCTCAGCGTCAAAGATGTCGCGGTGCCCACGGACTTCATCGGCAAGTCGCCTACAGGCGTTGGTCAAGAGCAGTCGGCAGCGCTCCTGTTCTGGTTTTTCGCCGCCTTGCATCAGCAGCCATGCAAGGCCGTCAATGTTTCCAGTGGCATTGAGAAGGTCGTGGAAGAAAATCCGTTCCAAGGCGCGCTGCCGAATTTCTCCGCCGATGTCGAGCCCGACCATAAAGAGATAAGTGTCCCCAGCGAGTTCGAGGCATGTGGTGTAGAGGCGGAAATCGATTGTGTCGGGCATGCTGCGCCGCATGATGTGACATTCAAAGGTTCCGGCCCCGGCGCACTCGGCCGTCTGAGCGGCCAGCATGAGGCCGCATTGCGGACACTGGTCGGAGGCCCCGTATCCGTCCGGAGATTCGAACGCATGAACGCAGTCAAATGCTTCGCCGGGCCGCAAACCAAGGTAGCCGGCGGAATTGGTATTTCCGGAGGCTGAGAGTCCGGGCTGATTCATGTACAGGATCTGCCTATGCCGGTTCAGGATAATAATGACCACCGGCAGCAGATCAAAAAGCGGAGACAGTAATCCACTTGAACTCAGTTTTTCGCGTTCGGCCGCGATTTGTTCGGGCGTACTCCCTTCGGGCGGCTTCAAGGCGCGCTGAGTCCCTTCGCCCCCGCGCGGATTAAGCCCGGGGCGCTCCTCAGGTGTCCCACGGGCAGTATCACGCGCCATCCTGACTCTCTAGATAAGGCCTCGATGCGGACTAAGCAAGTCCAAAACTTGATGCCGATGATTATAGATAATTATTACTTTTAACGGTGGGCTTGAGTCCGCCATCGCCGCTCGCCGGCAGGCCTTGTCGCAGCCCAACAATTAAGTGACGCATTTGTCTCGGGCGGTTCGCATGATGGTTGGCACGGGCCGGCCGCAAGCGGAGGCTTTAGACAGAGGGAAAGCGACCTGTCCTTTGCCGGATTGATGAGCCACGACGCGCAAAAATCGCTGAGACCCATCAACCGCGGCACCTAACGGCGCAGCAAGGTTGAATAACACAAACCCGTACCCAGCCCGTTTTCCATCGTTTCGCCCTGCGGAGGTGACGGCAGTGATCAACACCGTTCCTTGCGCGCGCGTTTCCAGGATACGATCCGTAACATCTCCCGTATGGTGGCTGATACGCTGTCACGGCTGGCGTGGGGGCATCTTTCGGCGCCATGGCACGGGTCCCGTCGGCGCAGCGAGACGAAGAGCGGTCAGTGGGCAGAGAAATGCTGTCTCGTCTTGTGTCGAAGGGTGGAGGGCCGATCCTGAAGTGTTGGGGCAGGGCTATTCGGCGTGCGCTGATGATCGCCTCAGTCGCGCAGTGGGTGGCCGTTGGACATGGCGTGGTCTTTCAAGTCACCACCCCGTCGGATCTTGTAGGTGTTGATGGCGTGCTGTCGTTGCGCGAGGCGGTCACCGCTGCGGTCACCAATGCCCCGTGCGGGGACGCGGTGGCAGGATCGCCGGGCTATGATTTGATTCGATTCCCTGTCAACTTTGTTGTCGAACTGGTTGACCCGCTCACGACGATCGCGGATGAACTCGAGATTGTCGGGGCGTTTTCCGGCGGGGCTTCGCTTGAGTGCAACTATGGTCTTCGGCCGTTTTTGATCACGGCCGGAACCAGTGTAACGCTTGACAGGCTTATGATCATGCGCGGCGTCGCTCCGCCGGGGGCGGACGGGGGCGCAATCAACAATCATGGAGCGCTAACGGTTAAGAACGGCTTTTTTCTTGATTGCGTGGCGCCGGGACGCGGCGGAGCCATCTATTCTGGCAACGGCAGTCGTCTGACCGTCGAGAATGCGGGATTGGATGGCTGCGCCTCCGATAGCGGCGGTGCGATGATGGTGCGGCGTGCGCGAAGCGCAAATCTCAGCCCGGTCCGGGAGTCGGCTCGCCCAGCCGGCGCGACATCTTCCTCGGTATGGACCTGGGGGACAGTCTCTCCGGCGGCCTCGGAGCGCCGCTTGAGCAAGGGAGTTTTATGGCCACCCGAATCGAGATACGGGCTCTGCCTTTGGTCCCGGACTGAGGGGGCGCTTTTCCGAGGGCGCTCGGAGGTCAGGCGCGCATCCGATCAGGCCGGCAGGAGCAGCCGATGGCGTTACGGTCTGTCGTCAGCGTTCGAAACTTTGATGAACACATCCATCTGTTGACCGACATAGAGCGCCGGTGACTTGGGCTTATCAAACTTATAGATAACCTGTAGCACGCGCGTGTCCGTCCGCTCGGCGCTGCTGCCTGTCAGGGAGCGCTTGGGCTGGACAAGGAGTTCCACACGCACAAACTCGAGCGGGATCGAGGTGGAGGTGTCGCCTTTCACGAATGCATAGGCAGGCGCATCGGGCCTGAGGCGCGGCGCGGCCGTTTCGTCAATGTCCGCACGCAATTGAAGCAGATCTGTGTTTCCGATCACCATGGCTGGTTCGCCGCCATTGGCGGCGCCAGCAAACTCGCCGGGTCGGATGTTGACGCGCAAAACTGTGGCATCGCGGGTTGCCCTCACGGTGAGCAGGTCGCGCTGAACGCGGGCGCGGGCAAGGCGAGCCTTGGCCTGCTGCAATTCGGCCTCGGCGCGTATGCGCGCCGCCTGCGCAATCTCGTAAGCGTAACGCGCACGAGTCTCGTCATCGTCGCTGACGACCGACTGGGCTCGCAACCGCCGGACCCTGTCGAGTTGGTCGCGACGATCGTGTTCCACGGTCGCAGCCTCGCGGATGCGCGCTTCGAGCACGGGGATCTCCGACTCGGCCAGCAACACCTGAGCCTCAGCATCGCGCGAGTCGAGTTTGAACAGGGGATCGCCGCTGGTCACCCGGTCGCCGACGGCGACGAACACATCCGTCACAAGCCCGGGCTGAGGCGCTGCAACCCGGACATCCTCGCCAAAACTTTCAATGATGCCTTGGCCGCCGATGGAACCGGCAAAAGGCGATTTTGGCGGTTCCACGAGCGGCGCCGGGGGAGGCGGTTCCGTGCGCAGGGTGCGGGTCAGCGACACGGCGGAGACAACGCCCAGGATTGCTAGCACCACGGCCAGACCTCTAAACACGCTGCCTCTCCTCGTTTTCGCAAATATATTTTACCTTTCCGTCTTCCAGTTCGACGACGGTGTCTGGAAAGCGGAAAATGCGCGGATCGTGCGTCACGACGATCACGGTGCGGTCCTCGCGCCGGGCAATCTGGGAGAGGAGTTCCATCACATGAAGGCCGGTAGCCGCGTCGAGTGCTGCGGTTGGCTCGTCGCAAATGACAAGTTTCGGGTCGTGCACCAGAGCGCGCGCGATGGCCACGCGCTGCTGCTGCCCGCCCGAGAGTTCGCTGGGGAAAGCATGGGTGCGTTTGCCCAACCCGACCTCGGCCAGCATCTTGCGGGCGGCCGCCATCGCCTCACGACGCGACCATCCGGCCAGCAACAACGGAACCGACACATTTTCCGCCGCGGTCCAGGTGGAGACCAAGTTGAATTGCTGAAAAACAAACCCGACATGGTCTCTGCGGAAACGGGTCAGTGCTGCCTGACTCATCCGCGTCACTTCGAAGCCGAAAACATTAATATATCCGGATTCGACCGACAGCGTTCCGCACAGGGCGCTGAGTAGCGTCGTCTTTCCGCAACCCGACGGCCCGACAATCATGAGCATCTGGCCGTACCGTGCCTCCAATTCCACGCCGTTGAGAGCGGTGACCATATTGTCCCCGCGCCCGAATCGTTTGACAACCCCGTGCACAACAATGGACCGCTGTCCGCACGCGGCCTTGTCGAGCGTCACCGGCAGCAGGGGGCTCAACGGAACACCTGCGCGGCCTCGAGCCGCACAACCTTTGCCAATCCGATCAAGGCGGCAATGACGCAAACCAGCAGGATGACGGCCGCGGCAAACACCAGGAGTTGCCATGGCATGAAAAACGGCGGCTGGCCTGCCTGATACACGGCGCGGCCGAATTGGGCGGCGAGCCCCACCCCCAGCCCGTAGCCGAGACCGCCAACCCATGCGGCCTGCGTAATCACCATCGCCGCCAGCAACGGTGTGCGCGCCCCCATCGCCTTGAGCGCGGCCAGATTCCGCGAGTTGTCGTGGATGAACAGGTAAAATGTTTGGCCGGCAATGGCAATTCCGACGATCGCCCCCAGCAACACGACGGTTCCGAACGAGATGGGAATTCCGGTGTTGCGCACATACCACCAAATGGTGCGCCAAAAGATTTCATTGCGCGTGGCCGCTTCCAGGCCGGGCTCACGCGCGATCCGCGCGGCAACGGCTTCGGCCGGGACCCCGTCTTGCGCCCCGGCCAACACGAAACTCAACATTTTGCGCTGCGGCGGCAGATACTCAAGCGCCCTGTCTGCCGTCGTGAAAACATAGGGCTGGCCGGTGAAGTTCCGGTAAGTACGGCATAATCCCACGACGCGCGCCAACCGGTCGTTGATCTCGAAAGTGGTCCCGATCTCGCATCGGACGCCTTTGGCTGCCAGTTTTTCCACGCCGACTTGATCAATGATCACCGCATTGGGCAGGGCGAGATCCTCGATGCGTCCGGCGGTCATCACCGCGGGGCGCCCCACGAGCGAGGCGGCATCAAGACCGACCAGCAGCATTCCCTGAAATGAACCGTCGGGAAGACGCGCTTGAGCAAGCCCCGTGTAGAGCGGAACGGCCCACGCCACACCCTCCACGCTGCGCACGCGCTGCAGTTCGATGCTGCGCATGGGGATGGCCTCGTTGACCTGCTCGAGTTTCTCGTCAAAAACCCATATGGGCGCAGCGATGTTGCGCACCGTGCCGGCGGTCCAGATCATCAGCCCGCAAAATACCGAGGCTTGCTGCGTGATGAGCAGGGAGCAGAAGGTAAGCCCGCTGACCAGCATGATATGCTTCGCCTTGTCGCGAATAAGCATTTGGAGTGCGAGCAATAACATTTGTGCGTCGCTACCCGAACAACTTTCCGGTATTCGGCACCCGGCCCGCGTTACGGCCGGCTCTTACAGGGTCTTTCCCTCCAGCCGCGTCACTTTTCCGGGTGTAATGTTCGCCGAGCCGGTAACGGGTTTCGAATCGCCTTTGCGAATGGTCACGGTGTGCCGGCCGGGCTTGACGCCCAGAATGGCGCAAAGGCCGTCGGCCGATGATAAGGCAACATAGTCGTGGCCGCCCACCGTGACCTGTGCATCCACAACCGGTTTGCCGGAACGGTCCTTGACGACCACGATGAGAGTGCCCGTGACCGGTTTTTCCTTCCAAGGCATGGGCGGCACGGGCACGCGATCGGGATAGATATGATTTTTATAGTACTCTGCCATTTCGGGACGGCTTATGCGCATAAGTGTGAACGGGCATGTGCCCAATCCGCCCAAGAGTCGGGTGGCCACGGCCTGACGCAGCATCTCGGGGCCGTCAAAGACGCGCTGTCCGCCGTAAACATGGCGGCCGCTGGTGACCAGCGTGGTGAACTGCTCGAGCAATTCGTCGTAGTCCGGCTTGAGATCGCCCATATTCCAATAAATCATGGGAATAAGTGCGTCCATGCAGCCGCGATTGGCCCAAGTGACGGAATCCTGCATATAGTTCTGCAGTCCTGAGGATGTCCATGAATAACCTGTAGCACGGTCGCGCCCCTGAGGCAGGCGGGTGTTGTCGTAAATCCCCCAGACAGCCGCGGTTGTTTTCACGCGCGGCTTCACCTCCTGCACCTGGGCATAGAGATCGCTCAGCATACGGGTAATGTTGTCGGCCTGCCACCGGTTGTACTCGAGTTTTCCCGGGTTGGCCGTTTCAAAACGAGCCTTGCTCCAAGGGTCGTCCGAAACGCGGTGGCTGGGGAACCGGATGCGATCGTAGTGCAGCCCGTCCACATCGTAGCGGGTGACAAAGTCTACGATGACGCGCCGCAGATATGCCTGAACTTCGGGCAGGTTCGGGTTCAGCCAAAGGTATTCGTTGAACGCGTCTGGCTTGCCGTCGCGGTGTACGAGCCAGTTGGGCGAGGCTTCCGGCGTGCAGTGTTTGTACCAAATGTGATCGCGGCTGGCGGGAGAGGAGGTGCGCTCCTCGGTGCACGGGATCGGATTGATGTAGGCATGAAATTCGAGGCCGCGCTTGTGGGCCTCCTCGATAGCCATTTTCACGGGGTCAAAGCCCGGATCCTTCCCGCCGACCTGCTGCGACCAAGGCTCGAGTTGGCTGGGGTAGAGCGTTGTGCAGTCGGCCCGCACCTGCCAAACGACAGCGTTGAGGTTGAGATCCCGGGCGCTGTCGAGAATCAGCACGATGCGCCGCTTTGTTTCCTCTGCGGAAAACCCGGCATCTCGCGTTCGCGCAATCCAGTCGAAGCGCGTCACCCACGCGCCGCGGAATTCCGGCTGCCCTAACTGGCTTCGGCGAATCTCCGCCAGCGCCTCCTCCTGGAGGGGGAGTTTTGCCGTAGCGCTCGTCGCACCGCCCAGGCCGCCAGCGGCTGTTGGCAACACCTCTCCGGGCGGCGCCTTGCGGGGCGGGGCAGCGCGCTGCGGCTCGGCATTGGTGGGGGCGCCCGGGGGCAGCGCCATGGCATCGGCCTCGGTTGCGGCGGGGGCGGTTCCCGTGGTCGTCGGTTGGGCGTGTGAACCGGTGGTAGCCGCGACTATCAGGACTGCAGTCGCGAGACGGATGAGGCAGGTGAAGGTTGTCATGTTGTGGGCCTACGGCCTCGTTGGCCGCCAGTCAAGCCGGTGCAGGCGCCTTGCACCGCTCTCAAGGCGACGGTACCTTTACTCAACGGTCTGGGGCCAAGAGGCGGTCAAAGATGATGCTGGCCGCACTGCGGACGGACAAATGGTTGTAGTCTGTGCCAGCGTCAATGGGTTCAAGGACTAAGTCCGCCTCCATGATCACCTCCGGGTGAAGGCCATATCCTGTGCCGAAAAGCAGGCAGTGGGGCGGCTGTCCCGCTTCGTGCAAGCGGCGCCGAAGTTCCGCGAATCCGACGCGGTTCGGGTAACGGCGCGCCGAAGTCGCCACATACACCGGTGCGACTCCGTGCGCGTCGAAAATGGCCTGCGTGACGCAGCCCAAATCGCTCACCACTTCGATGGCGCCGAGGGCATCGCCGCGGGTGGGATTATACTCCACACCCCACCCGCCCTGCCAATGCGAGATGATGCGGCGAACGAGCCAGTGGTGGGGCTCCGTAGGAGTTACCACGAAATACTTGTGCAACCCATAAGTGCGTGCCGCCCGCGCGATGTCGTGAATGTCGAGCGTGGTCACGGAGGTTGTGACGGCGTCGCCGCGCCGGTCCGTCACGGGGTAATGCAGCAAGGCCGCGTATACAGGAGTGGTCGCCATAGCCCCCATGGGGAAGCAGTCCTCTGCCGCAGGCAACGATGAACATCTGGCGCGCCGGAGCGCAACCCCGTATCGTCAGAATTCAGGTGAAGCGGTTACCGACCTGAGGACCGGGCATTTTCGGCCTTGGCTTTTGCCCCACGGGCGTGACGGAAGTCTGGCGGACGCAGGTCGTGCCAATCTGTTGGTGGGGGTACACTTGATGGTTCAACACACTGTGGCAGAGCAGGCGAGGGGCGAGCGGCTTGTGTCGCTGGATGTGTTCCGGGGGCTGACGATTGCGGGGATGATTCTCGTGAACAACCCGGGGACATGGTCGAAGATGTACTGGCCGCTGGGGCACGCTCAGTGGGATGGCTGGACGCCAACCGACTGGATCTTTCCGTTTTTTCTGTTCATCATGGGCGTGGCCATGACTTTTTCGTTCGACAAGCGTCTGGCCCGCGGAGCCAGCAAGGTGCACTTGCTGGGGCATGTGTTTGTTCGCGCCTGTGTGCTTTATCTGTTGGGGATGATCCTGACCGGTTTTCCGAACCTGCGGATCATCACGCCCTATATCCTCATGATCCTCGGTCTGGAACTGGTTTCTCTGGCGCCCTCGGCGCAGGCCGGTGCGTCGGCCGGGGGGTCCCCGCAGGGGCCGTGGCGCAACCGGTGGCTGATTCCGGGCTGGGTGATGGTGGCACTTGCTGTGATTTGGTTTGTCGCAGACTTCCGGTATTTCAGCGGTCCGACGCGGCGCGTGTCCTTTGCGGACTGGTTTCCGCTGGATTCCTCGGGCGGCTCGGAGATCCGCGTCGTGGGGGTCCTGCAACGCATCGCGCTGTGCTATCTTGGGGCGTCTCTGCTCATGATGGTTACGGGCTGGCGCGGGCGGCTGGCGTGGTCGCTCGGACTGTGCGCGGCGTACTGGCTGGTCATGAAGTATGTTGACGCGCCGGCGGGCTATGTCATTGGGGCCGGCAAGCCGGGAATCACAGTGGATCCACCCGCGACAGCGCCCTTTCAGGGGCGGTTGAACGACTGGATTGATACGACGCTGTTGGGCGGGCATTTGTATTCGCACCGGCCCGATCCTGAGGGGTTGCTCAGCACGGTTCCTGCGGTCGCGACGGTGCTGATGGGCACGCTCTGTGGGGCTTGGATTCAAGCCGCTGGCGTTTCGCGCCAGCGAAAGGCTGTTGCGATGCTGATCGCGGGGGTCGTGCTGATTGGCGCGGGCGAGTTCCTTGGCCAGTGGTTTCCCATCAACAAGAAGATTTGGTCCAGTAGTTATGTGGTAGCCATGGCTGGCTGGGCGTCGGCGTTTCTTGCGCTGTGTTACTACCTCGTTGATGTGCGGGGCTGGCGCTGGTGGACGCCCCCGTTTCTCGTGCTGGGGATGAACGCAATCCTGTCGTTCTTTGGGTCGAGCCTCATGGCGCGGTTACTGACCATGATCAAGTGGGGCGAGGGCGACACGGTGATGAATGTGAAGAAATGGACATGGCAACTGCTGACAGGAGTGCTGGGCGAGACGGAGTTTGCCTCCATGGTGTGGGCGCTGGCCTATGTGGCGCTGTGGATGCTGCTGATGACGCCGCTATACCGGAAAAAGATCTTTCTGAAGGTCTGATCGGGGCATTTCCGGGACAAATGGCGAGTTGAACGCACAAAACGCCGCGAGTAGGCGTATCATTCTTGTTTGCAAGAGACGGCTTTACGATTCTGAAGGCGGCTTGCCGCCGCGGGGGTAGCGATGCTTCAAGGCAAGGATAATGCAAAGGGCCTGTTGTGCCTCGTTCTGCATGCGCATCTGCCGTTTGTCCGTCATCCCGAATACGAGGATTTCCTCGAGGAGGACTGGCTCTACGAAGCAATTACGGAGACCTACATCCCGATTCTGGACATGATGAACGGGCTTCTGCGCGACGGCGTGGATTTTCGGCTGACGATGAGCATGACGCCGCCGCTGGTGGCGATGCTTCAGGACGAACTGCTGCAGCAGCGTTATGTGCGGCATCTCGATTTGCTCATCGAGTTGAGCGAAAAAGAAATCATCCGGACACAGTTCATGCCGGAGTTCAACGCACTGGCGCATATGTATCTGCGCAAATTCCGGCGGTGCCGCGAGGTCTTCGTGGATCATTATCACCGCAACATCGTCACGGGTTTCCGGGCGGTGCAGGACACGGGAAAACTCGAGATTGTGACCTGTGGCGCGACACATGGCTTCCTGCCTCTGATGGAGATCAACCGCAACGCGGTTCGCGCGCAAGTTGCCGTAGCGTGCCAAGCCTATGAAGAAGCGTTCGGTCGGAGCCCTCGGGGCATCTGGAACGGCGAATGCGGTTATTACCCGGGGCTGGACGAAGTGCTGGCCCGCAACAATATCCGTTTTTTCTTCGTGGACACGCACGGCATTCTGCATGCCGACCGTCGGCCGCGATACGGCGTTTTTGCCCCTCTTTACTGTCCGACCGGGGTTGCGGCGTTCGGGCGCGATGTGGAGAGCAGCAAGTCTGTTTGGAGCGCCGAGGAGGGGTACCCGGGCGATTACAACTATCGCGAGTTTTACCGCGACATCGGTTTTGACCTCGATTACGACTACATCCGGCCGTACATCCACGAGAGCGGGTTGCGCATCAACACCGGCATCAAATATTATCGTATCACGGGTCCGACAGCGCACAAGGAGCCGTACAACGAGCAACGGGCGCTACAGGTTGCGGCCAGCCACGCGGGGAATTTCATGTTTAACCGCGAAAAACAGGTGGAGTTTCTGGCATCGCTGATGGACCGCCAGCCGATCATTGTGTCGCCCTACGACGCAGAACTGTTCGGGCACTGGTGGTACGAAGGGCCCGAGTTCCTGAATTTTCTGTTCCGAAAAATCCATCACGACCAGAACACGCTCGATTTGTGCACGCCCAGTGAATATCTGGCGAAATACCCGCGCAATCAGGTGGCGACCCCGTCCATGTCGAGTTGGGGGCACAAGGGCTACGCGGAAGTGTGGCTGGAGGGAAGCAACGACTGGATCTACCGGCACCTGCACAAGGCGGCGGACCGGATGGTGGAACTGGCGAACGCGTATCGCAACGAGAGCGACCCGCTTCGCGTGCGGGCGCTCAACCAGTGCGCGCGCGAACTGCTTCTGGCGCAGTCGAGCGACTGGGCGTTCATCATGAAGACGCGCACGATGGTCGAGTACGCCGTGAAGCGCACCAAAGATCATGTGACGCGGTTCACCGATCTGTATTTTATGATTCGCGAGAACCGGATTGATCCGGGGTTCCTTGGCGACATCGAGTGGAAAGACAATATTTTCCCGAACATTGATTTCCGCGTGTACGCCGACGGGGACTGACCGGGGCGGGCCTGCAGGTGGCGCGGCGCGGGCGATGAGCGAGCGGTCCTTTTTCGAGCATTATGTCTTGGGCGGCGGTTGGTCCATGTTGCTTTTGGTGCCGGCGCTGGTGGTGGCGCTCTTCGCGGGAGTGCGCGGGCTGCTGGCGGTTCGCGGCGTGCGACGCTATGGCGCAGAGATGGTGGCGTCGCGGCTGACGCAATTGTTCGATCGTCACGGATCCTTGTCTCCGCAAGATGTGCGGGCGGAGGTAGCCGCGGTGGTGAACGATCTATGCACCCTGTTGCTGCCGCTGCAGGCCGTGTTTATTCTGGCTCCGTTGGCGGCAGTGGCCGGCAGCGTTTGGCGGGTGATGACGGCCAGCGTGGCCGTCGCCGGCGGCCGTGTGGAGCCTTTTGCGGCCGAGGTGGAACAGGCTTTGGTACCCCTGGTTTGGGGGGTCGGCATTGCCGCCCTTGCCTACACATTTTACCTGGTCAATCGGATAGCCATTTTGGCGCTTGAACGGGATGTGTTGGTGCCGGCTGGGGATGACATTGCGCAGCGGCTCTGCGAGCGCCACGGGCTCCGCCGTCGCGTCCTCACGCCGGCGAGGGAGGAGTCGGAATGAAGCGCACCGAGCCGCCTCTCGCGCGTCAAACGCCAGAATTCGGTTTGCCGGTGGTTGCCCTCATGGCGAGTGTGCTGGCTGTGTGCGCACTGCTGATCGTGCTCAGGTCCGGCGAGGGCCGAATTCGCGTGACGGTGAGCGACACGCGTATGCCGGCGGATGCGCCGGTGCTTGTGGCGAATGCGGCATCCGACATCCGTCTCGACGCTCAGCCCGTGGCAACGCTGGGTGATCTGGAGCATCGTCTTGGCGGACGCAGTGCGGCTGGCACTTCACTCAGGCTGGTTGTGGGTCAGAGGGTGGACGGTCCATTTCTCGCGCGCCTGCTGCAGGTTTGTGCGCGCGCCGGATTTTCCTCAGTCAGCATCGAGCCGGCGTCCGTGGGCGGTGCGCCATGACCAGTGGGACCGGCCGGCGCGGATTGCCGATTGTCGCCATCGTTGGGCGCCCCAATGTGGGCAAGTCCACCCTTTTCAATCGGGTTATCGGCCAGCGCAAGGCGGCTGTGCATGACACCCCCGGTCTGACACGCGACCGCAACTATCACCCGGCGTCGTGGGCAGGCCGCGATTTCCTGCTGGTGGACACGGGCGGATACGAGATCGAGACGGGCGAGACGATCTACCGCCTGATGCGGGAGCAGACGCTGATGGCCATTGAGGAAGCGGATGTCATCGTTTTCATGACCGACGCCAACGAGTTGATGAACCCGACCGATGATGACCTGATGGACATGCTTCGGCAGTCTCACAAGCCGGTGCTGGTGGCTGCCAACAAAAGCGACAACGAAACGCTTCGAATGGCGGCCCTGTCGGAATTTGCCCGTTTCGGCGCGCCGGAGGTGTTTCCGATCAGCGCTGCGCACGGCGTCGGGACGGGTGACTTGCTCGACGAGGTGGCAGCGAGGTTGCCAGTATCGCGCGCAGGCGCCGAGGCAGACACGGATGCCGGAATCCGGATCGCCGTGGTGGGCCGCCAAAATGTTGGAAAATCCACTTTGGTCAATCGGATACTTGGCTACGAGCGCGTCATTGCGTGCGATGTTCCCGGCACTACGCGCGACGCCGTGGATACCACCTTTGAGCGCGACGGCCAGCGCTACACCCTCATCGACACAGCCGGCATACGGCGGCGGGGTAAAGTGGAGGCAGGCGCTGAGCGTCTGAGCGTGACCTCATCGGTGATGAGCATGGAACGCTGCGACATCGCGCTCGTGGTGGTTGATGCGGCGCGTGGTCTTGCCGACCAAGATGCCCATGTGGCTGGTTACGCCGTGGATGCCGGATGTGCCTGCGTGCTGGTTGTCAACAAGTGGGACCTTGTGGAGAAGGACAGCCGGACCGCTGATGATTTCAAGCGCCGCCTGCGCCAAGAACTGGCATTCATGAGTTTTGCGCCTGTGCTGTTCGTGTCGGCCCTCACGGGTCTCCGCGTACAAAAACTGTTCGAGGTCATCCGCAGCGTGGACGAACAGTATCGGCGTGAAATTGCGACACCGGAACTCAACGAGTTTCTCAAGCGCGCCACGGCTCATGTGTCCCCGCCTGTCCAGCGCGGACGCCAGTTGAAGATCAAATATGTGACCCAAACGGGTTCACGCCCGCCAACATTTACCTTTTTTGTGAACGATCCGAAATTGGTTCACTTCTCCTATGAGCGTTACTTAGCCAACCAGTTGCGGCGCGAGTACGGCTTCGAGGGCACACCGCTGAGGCTGCGATTCCGCAAGAAATCCGAGTGACAATGGATCATGCAGCGTTGTGCAGGATTGCGTGGGGACCATCCCGGCATGGACGGGTGCGGGCGCGTTGAATATCAGGAACAGCCGATCCGCTCATCCGTGGGCATGGATGCCGGCCCGGACAAAAAGCAGACGCCGCAACAGCCTGCGGCCAGGACAGCGGGCAGCGTTTTCCTCACACGAGCGTAGCCTTCGTTCGCGGCAGGGGTTTGGGCGATATCAACGCTGTGTGATTGAAGCGTCTGACACGGGACGCTCCGCCGGTGGCGGAGAGGGAGGGATTCGAACCCTCGATGCCGGGAACCCAGCATACGCGCTCTCCAGGCGCGCTCCTTAAACCACTCGGACACCTCTCCGCTCCATGCGGGACTGACTAATCGCCTGCGTCGTCAAGGGCACGATAAGAAAGCCGTGCCCGTATATTCACGCAACCGAAGATAACCCTCGGCAAGCCCTTATTCCAACGAGGCGCATGGTGGATGCCGCGCGTGAAGATATGGCCGCATGGCGGTATTTGTCGGGGGTTTGACACCCGCCGTGTCGGTGCGCGGCGGCCTGATCCCCAAAAAATCAACTTCCCATCAAGGACAAGAAGAAACGCCTGCCATGACACCTGCGCCAAGTACTTCTCCGTCAGATACGGCCGACACGGGCGGCACATCGCCCGCAGCAGCCCCCCGCTTCCTCTGTCATGTCATTTCCAATACCCACTGGGATCGCGAATGGCGCTATTCGTTCCAGTCCTACCGGATGGACTTGGTGGACATGATGGACGGTCTGATTGAGGTTCTCGAGACCGAGCCGGAATACCGGGCATTTTATTTGGACAGCCAGACGGTGATCCTCGAAGACTACCTCGAGGTTCGCCCGGAAAACGAAGAGCGCATCCGGGCGCAGGTTCAGGCGGGGCGGCTGCAGATCGGGCCGTGGTACACGCTGCCCGACGAATGGGGATGCCCCGGCGAGACTCTGGTGCGCAACCTGCTTGTTGGCCATCGGGTCGCAAAGCGTTTTGGGCCTGTCTCAAAGGTCGGCTACACGCCGTTCTCCAACGGGCAGATTTCGCAATTGCCGCAACTGTACCGCGGATTTGGCATCGATTCCGTGTTTTTTTACCGCGGCATCGGCAAACATGTCGCCAAGTCGGACTTCCTCTGGGAGGGCCCGGACGGTTCGCGGCTGTATGCCTTCCGGTTCGGCGATTACGCCCGGTACAACTATTATTATCTGATTTACAGGCCGGGCCTGCTGGGCCGGTTTCCGAGCGACCGGGATTACACATGGAATCCAGAGGAAGTGCCGTACCGGGTGGCTAACGAGCAGTCATGGGACCGCCAGTACGGGTGGCTGCATCAGAAACTGCATGTTTATCCGGATAACCTGAAACGGGCGCTGAGCGACGGTGTGCGGTTTACGGCGCCGGATGCGCGCACGCGCCATTTGCTCTACATGATGGGACACGACCACTCGTTCGCGGCGCGCGAGGAACTGGATCTGATCCGTGCCCTGCGCGCCGCGGCCGCACCCGAGGACGGCGAGGTCATCCACAGCGCGCTCGATGATTATTTGAGGGCGTTTCGCGCCGAAGCCAAAGACCTCGAGGTGGTGCGGGGCGAGATGCGCCACACGCTCAAGGACGGCCTGTGGACGACCCTCATGGCGCACATCCTGTCGTGCCGGCTCTACTTGAAACAGCGCAACGCGCGAATCTGCGCGGAACTGACAGGCAACGCCGAGCCGCTGGCCGCGTTGGCCTGGCTGACAGGCTCACGATACCCATCGCGGATTTTGGAAATCGCGTGGAAGAAGGTGCTGGTCAACCATGCGCATGACGCCATCGGCGGTTGCAGCATGGACAAGGTTCACGAGGAGATGCTGGCGCGGTGGGGTGAGGTTGAAACGATCAATGACGAGTTGATCCGCCGCTCGATGCGCGATACGGCGGGGCGCATTGACGGAATCTCCAGCATCGCCGCGAGCGATTTGCAACTGACGGTTTTCAACACACTGGCGCGACCGCGGTCGGGCATCTTTGAGTTTGTCATTGATATTCCCGGCGCGGATACTGGCGAGGTGTTTTGTGTCGAAACTCCGGATGGCTCTGTGGTGCCGCAGCAAATTCTGGCAAGCGAACCCAGCACTCCCACCATCGAAGGCGGTTACGAACTTACCATGCCTTTGGCCGTGGCGCGTCACCGCGTCCTGCTGGCCCTCGATGATTTACCGCCGATGGGCTGGCGGGCCTATGCCATCCGTCGTGGCAAGGCGGTGCCCGCTGCAGGCGCGAGCATCGTCAACGCCGACGGGTCGCTGGAGAACGAATACCTGCGAGTCGAGTTCAATGCCAACGGCACGCTGCGCGTCACCGACAAGCAGTCGGGGCGGACGATTGACAAACTGTTTTATTTTGAAGATATAGGGGAACTGGGCGATCCGTGGAACCGGGTTGTTCCGGAGGGCGACACGCCGCTGCTGTCGCTCTCAGCCCAGGCGCGGCGCGAAATCGTGGAAAACGGGGCGTTATCCGGCTCCGTGCGGATCTTTGTTCCGTTTGCCGTTCCCAAGGCCGCCACTCCGGCGGGAACGCGCGCCGAGGAGACGGTTGACCTTAGCGTCCGGCTCGAGGTCCGGTTGCGCCGCGGTTCGCGCGCGGTGGAGGTGACCGTGTTTGTCAATAATACTGCTCGCGACCACCGCTTGCGGGTCATGCTGCCCTCGGGCATCTCGGCGGCCACTCACTCGACGGCCGACGGCCAGTTCGACATTCTCGAGCGTCCCATCCGCCTGCCCGAAGCGCAGGGCTGGAAAGAGCAGCCATACCCGACTCACCCCATGTGGAGTTTCGTGGATGTGACCGATGGCGAGCAAGGCTTGGCGGTCCTGCAGGACGGCCTCACGGAGTACGAAGTGGTGGATGACGGGCCGCGGACGATTGCCATCACCTTGTTGCGGGCATTCGGAAAGTTTGTCTGGGGGCGCCCGACGCCGGGCGCGCAGTGCTTGGGCGAGCACTACTACCGGTTTGCGCTAGTACCGCACCGGGGGGGTTGGGCCGAGGCGAGGCTGCCAGAGTTGGCGGCCGAGCATGTGACGCGGGTTTATGCGTTGGAGTCGGCGCCCACCCGTGGCAATTTGCCGCGTGAACAGTCGGTTTTGAGCATTGCCCCGGAGGGACTTATCTTGTCCGGCCTCAAGCAAAGCGAGAATGGCGACTCCGTCGTCGTGCGGTTCTGGAACCCTTCCGCGGCGCCGGTCGAGGCCACCGTCCGCAGCGACCGCCCGCTTTTCGCGGCGCACCGGCTGAGTATGGAGGAACTGGACCTTGGAGCGTTGTCCGTGGCGGATGGGAAACCGCTATCGGTTCCAGTCGGGCCAAAGGAAATTGTAACGCTCGGACTGCGTTTTGGCGTTTGAGATCGGGGGGCTGTGCCCGACGGCGCCCGCACTATTGGGGCCGGGTCGGTTTGATTCCGAGGCGCTCCATCTTTTCGTACAGGTGTCGGCGCGAGATGCCGCTCAAACGCGCTGCCTCTGTCATGTTGCCGCCTGCGGCTTCGATGACGCGCAAAAGATATTCGCGCTCGAACTGGTCCTTGGCATCTTTGTACTCGGTCGGCTGCGGGATTTGGGTCCGGGTTGAAGTTGCGACGGGCTGTCGTGCGGTGCGCAGATCGAGGGGAACATCCTCCAACCGGATCACATCGCCGTCGCACATGACCACCATGCGTTCGATCAAGTTCTCAAGTTCGCGAACATTTCCCGGATAGGAGTAACACTGAAGGGCGTCGAGGGCTGCGGGCTCGATTCGGACGGCCGGCTTGTGCATTTTGCGGCCCGCACGGGCGAGGAAATGCGCGATGAGCACCGGAATATCTTCGCGCCGGTCACGCAGGGGCGGCAAGGTTATGGTAATGACATTGAGTCGGAAAAACAGGTCGGCCCGGAATTCTCGCGCCTCGATGGCCTTTTGCAAATCCCGGTTGGTCGCTGCGACCAGACGGATGTCTACCGGAATGGTTTGGGTTCCGCCCACCCGCTGGATCTCCCGTTCCTGCAACACGCGCAAGATCTTAGCCTGAAGTGTCAGGGGCAGTTCCCCGATCTCGTCCAGGAACAGCGTGCCGCCATGAGCCAATTCGACGAGGCCCAGTTTTTGTTTGTCAGCCCCCGTGAAGGCTCCTTTTTCATGTCCGAAGAGTTCGCTCTCGAGCAGCGTCTCGGGGATGGAAGCGCAATTGATGGCGACAAAGCGGCCGGCGGCGCGCAGGCTTTGTTTATGGATGGCCCGGGCGGCTAATTCTTTGCCAGTGCCGCTCTCGCCGCAGATGAGCACCGCTGCATCCGTGGGGGCGACTTTGCGAATGGTTTCGAGCACTGTGCGCATCGGGGCACTGTCGCCAAGCAGGTCGGAGCCTTCCGACTGCCGGCGGAGGGTCTCGCTCAGTGACAGATTCTCCCGCCGCAACTGGGACGCTTCCAAGGCCTTGGCCAGAGTCAGGAGCAGTTCGTCTATCTTCCACGGTTTGGTCAGGTAGTCGTGGGCTCCGGCGCGCATGGCCTCGACCCCGCCCTCGATGGTGCCGTATGCGGTCATGACGACGACGCCACAAAAAGGGTTGGCTTCCCGCGCGGCGCGCAAGACATCCATGCCGGTCGCATCCGGCATGCGCATGTCCGTCAGGACCAGATCAGGCGCAGTCCGTCGGATATGGGCAATGGCCTCAAGGGGACGCGAGAAGGTTGTCACATCATAATGTTCCGCGGCGAGGATCCGCGCCAAAATCCGGCACATCTCCTCTTCGTCATCCACGACGACAATCCGGGCCACGGCAGGCGGCGACTTGCCATCTTGCGACTGGGTCATGGGATCAGTAGCAGGTACCGAGTCATCGCCACGGTCAAGATGCGGATGAATCCGCGGAACCGTGCAACATGGGTACGAAGCGCACGGCGATGGACACGCGTCGGGTGAAATCCGCCGGACCGATTCGGTCTATGATCACGAGATCCTGTTCGACGGCGCCCACGGGCACCACCATCCGGCCGGGGATGGCCAGTTGGTGGCGCAGGGTCTCGGGCTCCTCCGGCGGAGCGGCGGTGACCACGATTCGGTCGAACGGCGCCTCAGACGGCAATCCCTCGTATCCGTCACCGCATAACACATGGACATTCTCGTAGCCGAGGTCCCGCAGCCGGGCACGGGCCTCGTCAGCAAGTGCCGGCAGGCGCTCGATGCTCCAAACCTCGCGGCAAAGATGCGACAGAATAGCGGTTTGATATCCCGTGCCGGTTCCGATTTCCAGCACCTTGTCCGTTGGCTGGGGATCAAGCAGTTCCGTCATAAGACCCACAATGTATGGCTGGGAGATCGTCTGGCCGAAAAAGGTTGGCAGTGCGGCGTCGGCGTATGCCTCGGCCCGCTGGGCCGCCGGGACAAACAAGGCACGATCCACGCACCGCATGGCGGCCAAAACGCGCTCCGACCGCACGCCGCGAGCCTGAATCTGCTCTGCAATCATGCGCTCGTTTGTCATGGGCTCGTGGCTGAACCATCTGCGAGTAAATGAGGACATGTCCAGTCGGCTCCGCCACAATAGAAAGCACCCCGCGGCGGGAAGTTCAACCGTGAGGTGACATTCAGCAGGCGATGTCCACCCACGCGCCGCCTGCGGCCAGCGACGCATCCGCCTGCTCCTCGACAGCACATGTCACTAACTGCTCGGCCAAGGGAACGGGGGACTGGCCTGTTTCGAAGAACCTGACAACAGCCTTCATGAGGTTCTCGTAAAATTCGGCAAACTTGGTGACCGTCGCAAACTCGTACCGTCTCCTTGAGAGGGCGCCCACCTGCCACGGCGAGACTTCCTGCCGGTTTTCTGCGTCACGGACTTCGATGGTGGCGCGGCGGCCGGTCCCGTCGTCGAGAGTAACCATGCGGAAACTGCCCGTGCCTGTGTCAATGAGTCGCGCCACCTTATGACCAAACAACCGGATGGCAGGGGCGATCGTGTGGACGCCGTAGCCGCGCCACGCACCGAAACCACGAGCCAAAACGGTTTCAGGGGGCGTGACGAGTTTTCCGGCCAACTCTTCGACCTCGACGGCGAAGCGCAGCGCCGACGACGACATGAGCGGGGTTCCGTGGGCCTCGCAAAGTTGGGCGATGGCGCGGGCGTCGGCCAACGAGGTGGAGAGGTATTTGTCCACGAAGACGGGTTTGCCCGACTCGTAAGCGGGGCGCCCGAGTTCACGATGGGTCGCGATGTTGTCCGGCGCGAGCACGATGATGGCGTCGCTCGCCGCGACGACTTCGGCGGCCGAGGCCAGCCGCGGGACGCTGTTGTCTGCGCACCAGTCGCCGCCGGCTGCCGGGTCGGTTTCGAAAGCACCGACAAGCTCGACGCGCCCGCAGCCCACTCCTCCGCGCAGCAGCGATAAGAACACATCGGCGTGATAATTTCTGAGATGGTGGTCAATGAAACCGACTCGGATCATGAGCGCTGAGATCTCCGGTTGAATTCTCCGTTGGTCGGATGCCGCGCGACAAACAGGCGCTGTTCAATCGAAAACGGCTGCCGTATTAAGACTTGTCATCAGCCGGCGGATGCAAAAATGCGTAAATGGCCTGCGCGGCCGCAAGCCCGATGCCGCGCACGGCAGCCAGTTGCTCGAGGGAGGCGGAACGCACAGCCGCCAGCGAGCCGAAATGCCGCAAAAGCAAACGGCGGCGTGCAGGACCGACACCGGGGACTTCGTCGAGGAGGCTTCGTCGTCCGCTTTTGGCACGCAGTCGCTTATGATAGGTGATGGCGAAGCGATGGGCCTCGTCGCGCACGCGCTGAAGCAAATACAGGACGGGAGAATTGGGCGCCAGATTCACCGGGTTTTTCTGTCCGGGTAAGAAGATGCGTTCACCGGCAGCGTGGCGTTCCCGCCCAGCAGGCGACCGCATCGTGCGGTCGCCGACGCGGCTCTTGGCGATGGCCGCCATGGGCGGGCGGTCGAGTCCGAGTTGGCGGGCCACATCGAGAGCCGCACTCAGTTGCCCCTTGCCGCCGTCAATGAGCAGGAGATCGGGCGGGGGCGCCGGGCGACCGTCTGACGGGCGGAAGCGGCGTGTCAGCACCTCGCGCATCATGGCAAAGTCGTTGCTTCCGTCCACCGTCCGGATTTTGTAAAGGCGGTATCCGGCCTTGTTGGGCTTGGTTCCCTCGAATCGGACGATGGCTCCGACGGCAAGCCTCCCCATGATGTTGGAGATGTCCACACACTCAATGGTTGACGGCGGCGCTGGCAGGCCAAGGCGTCGGGCTGTCTCGGCCAGTACCTCCTCATCGGTTTTTTCGCCCGCGAGCCGCCGCTCCAGAATCTGACGCGCGTTGGCCAAGGCAGTGACCATGAGGCGCGCCGCGTCGCCCCTTTGGGGCACGCGCAGGTTGACGGTTGACCCGCGCCGGTCGCGCAGCCACTCCGCCAACAGGGCGGCGTCCTGCGGCTCAACACTCAGGTGGATTTCCGGCGGCGGCTCGGCAGTCTCGTAATGCTGCGACAGGAAGGAGTAAAGCACTTCGCCATCTGTCTGCTCATAATTTCGGACATAGAACTCGGCGGCTTGTCCGAGCAGTCCATTGCGCCACGGGAGCAGGGCGATGGCCGATCGTCCCCGCTCGCTGGCCACGGCGATCACATCGCGATCGGCAAAGGCGTGGTTGGCTACTTGTTGGCGCTCGAGCGTGGCGTCGAGCGCAGCGATGCGGTCGCGCACGAGAGCCGCACGCTCGTATTCCATGGCTTCGGCAAATTCCTGCATGCGTTGGGCGAGGAGCCTTCGCACCTCGTCGCTGCGGCCGCGCAGAAAAAGCGTCACCTGCTCCACCAGCCGCGCATAGTCCTCTTTGGGGACTGGCAGCACGCACGGTCCGCAACACTTGCCCACATCGTAAAGCAGGCACGGGCGGGTCCGGTTGGCAAAAACACTGTCCTTGCAGGTTCGGACGGGAAATACTTTGAGCAAAAATTTCAGCGTTTCATGCACGGCACCCGAGGAGGTGTAAGGCCCGAAATAAATGTCGGCGGGGCTGCCGCCGCGCGGACGAATGTGACGGCGTACGCGCACGATCTCCAATCGTGGGAAATCGTGATTCATCCTCAGCCGCAGGGAAACATAGGTTTTGTCGTCGCGCAGACGGATGTTGTAGCGCGGCTTGTGCTCCTTGATGAGCGTGTTCTCGAGGAGAAACGCCTCCTTCTCGCTTGCCGTGACGACGCATTCCACCTGAGCCACGAGGCGGCGCAAAAACTGAACGCTGAACCGCGTGTCGCCCGATTTGTTGAAGTAACTGCGCACCCGCGACCGAAGGTTGGTGGCTTTGCCCACATACAGGACTGCTCCCTCGGCATCGCGCATGATGTACACGCCGGGTGCCGCCGGCAACGCGCCGAGGGTTTTAGGATCAAGCAGGGTGCGTGGGGCCATGGCGTAGAGCAATTACTGTCATGCTACGAGGTCCATTGAACGCCGCCTCGCATCAACGCATCAAGGTCGCTGCCCACCCTAAAAACCCGCATGCGGCAATCACCCCAGCCGCATTCCATTGCAATCGAAGCAACAACGCGAGCGCCAGCAGGGCGATCAGGGCGCTGCGGCCGTCCACCAAAACTGTCAAACCCATCCGAACAGCCACAGCCGCCATCAAACCCAGTGACGCCGCATTCACAGCATCGAGGAAGGCCGCACTCCAGCGCGACTCGCGCAATCGCGGGAGCACGCGATGCAAACCCAGAACAAAAACAAACGACGGGAGGAAAACCGCCGCGGTCGCAACCATGGCTCCTGCGACGCCACCTAACAGATAACCGATGAAGGTTGCGGTCGAGAGAAACGGCCCGGGCGTAAATTGTCCGACGGCGACTGCATCGAGCACTTGCTGACGCGTCAGCCAGTGGCGGTCGGTCACAAGGCCGCCCTCGATAAAGGCGATCAGGACATATCCCGAACCGTAAAGAACGGAGCCGACCTTGAGAAAAAAGAGGCCGAGTTGCCAGAGCGTCGGTGCTATTGCAGGTGCTGCGACTGCCGGCATGCCCACAGCCCCCAGACCGAAAGCCGCCGGCCAACTGAAGACCAAGGTCGCCTGCTCAGGTTGTGGGCGGGCCAGCCATAAGGTTCCGGCAAGTGCCCACGCGAAGAGCGCGGCCACCTCGTCCACACCGGCAAGAACACTGGCAGCGGCCGCGGCGCCAATCAGGACGAGGGGCCCCGAGCGCAAGGCCGACCCCGCGAGGCGTAAAAGTGCGGCCAGGATCACGGACAAAACCGCCGGCTTGATGCCCGCGAGGATTGGTTGCACCGCTGGCAGCACGCCATAGTGCACATAAAGCCATGCAAAAACCCCGCTAATGGCGGCTCCCGGAACGATAAAACAAAGTCCGGCCACAAGCAGGCCGCGCCAACCGGCACGCAGCAGGCCCACATGGATCGCCAACTCCGTCGCATTAGGTCCCGGAATCAGGTTCGTGGCGCCAATCAAGTCGAGAAACTGCTGGCGTGTCAGCCAGCGTCGCCGCTCAACCACTTCCTCGTCCATCATGGCGGTCACAGCGGCTGGTCCGCCGAAGCCGAGCAGGCCGAGGCGCAAAAAAACCTTGGCGAGATCGCGAAGGTCGCGCGGTCGTGTGCCGGCCATATCCGCAACCGTTTCCCTCGCCCGATCACCAGTGCAAGACGGATGTACGCGTGCTGCTTCTGACAATGAAGACCGTTGTCGTACCACTTGGAAATGGGCGTTGGAAAGTATTGAACTCGCCTGAAGTAGGGGGAAAATCAGACTACCGAAATTGCTGATCTGCGCGGCGCGATGTGCCCATCCGACCGCGCAGGAGGATTCAATCCATGTGGACCTACCGAAGGCTGCGAAACCGGATCTCATCCGGATTTTTAGCGGCAATCCTTTTTCCGGCCGCGGCCTTGGCTGCGGACAGCCCGGATCAATATTATTCCGTCGAGTACATAAGCAAAGCGACGCTGCAGCGTTTGAGCGCCATCTCCGACCCGGCCGAGGCTGCTGCGGCAAGGGTGCGGGAGGTTGTGTCGAATTTCGCCCGCAAACCGAACGCCGCCGGGCAGTACCTGTTGCCGCCGGGAACGACGGTGGATAGCGTGGACCGTGCGTCTGGGGAACTCGTCGTACGCGTGACCCTGCCGTACAAACCTGCCCCGAATGAGTTGACGGATGAGCGCTCGGATGCCGTGCAGGTCATCCTCCGTGATGCGGTTGGATCGCGCGACCTCTTCAAGCGCATTCAATTGGAGGCCCGCATCGGGACAGACGGGCCTTATGTGCCGCTAAGCGAATTGGTTCAGCGCCCTCCAAAGGTATCCAAGCCGGAGTCCAAGGATTCACTGGCTCCCAGCATGGAACTGCAAGGCGGGCAGCCACCGGTCACAGGCCAGCCCCAGCCGACCGGTTCGCTCTCGGGAGCATCCATTTTCCTCAGCCCCGGGCACGGGTGGTATTACAATAATACGCTGTCGCGTTGGGCCACCCAGCGGGGGAACACGAACGAAATCATCGAAGATCTGAGCAACGGCGAAGCGGTTCTGCAGTTTCTGGTGCCTTATCTCCACAATGCGGGCGCGCGCGTGTACACCGTGCGCGAGCGCGATCTCAACACAAACATGGTCATCGTTGACACCAACTCGGCGTCTTTTGGCGCGGGTTGGACCGCGGAGACATTGTCGGGCGCCTACGGCGGCGGACTTCGTTATGCGAGCACAGTTACCGGCGCGCCGACCACTTCGGCCACCTTCACTCCCAACATTCCTACGGCTGGCCATTACGCCGTTTATGTCTGGTACCGGCCCTCAGGCGGCGGCACGACGACCGCCGACGCCCGAATCACGATCAATCATGCGGGCGGCTCGACTGTCTGGACCCAGAACCAGAATCAGGACGGCTATACTTGGAAATACATTGGCACCTATTATTTCAATGCTGGGTCGAACCCGGCGCAAGGGTCGGTTGTGATCAGCAATCTGAGTGCCACGGCGGGCAACCGCGTCATCGCCGACGCTGTGCGGTTTGGGGGCGGCATGGGCGACCTGCCCGATAATGTCAGCAACACGACCAGCGGTTGGCCGCGGTGGGAGGAATCCGGCCGCTATTATGCCGGATTCATGGGAAAAAGCGACTGGGCCGCGTGGGGCACGGTCGGGGCCATGCCGGCCTATGCAGCATGGGAATGTGAGCCCTGGGAGTCGGG
Organism: Candidatus Sumerlaeaceae bacterium; assembly: GCA_026418615.1. Classification (GTDB taxonomy): domain Bacteria; phylum Sumerlaeota; class Sumerlaeia; order Sumerlaeales; family Sumerlaeaceae; genus JAOAAY01. The sequence continues at coordinate 26,222 of JAOAAY010000033.1, forward strand.
CCGATCCATCTATTTCGCGTGGCACACAAACGCGCCTAATCCCGGCACCGGCACGGAGACCTACGCCTACTCCTCGGCCGGTTGGGATGGACCATTCGACGGTGTGGCGGGGGGCGACATCCTGCGAAACTTCGTACACGACGAACTGATTAACGACATTCGTGCCGGATGGGATCCGAGTTGGAACAATCGGGGCAAGCACACGGCCAACTTTGGAGAAATCAATCCGGCCAACAACAACGAGATGCCCGCCGCTCTCACGGAAATTGCGTTCCACGACACCCCCGCCGATGCGGCGGATCTGAAAGACCCCCGATTCCGGCAGATTGCTGCGCGCGCTGTTTATCAAGGAATCGTAAAATTTTACAACAACTATTATCCTGCGACATTTCCGTCGGCGACACTTCTGCCGGAACCGCCGACGAATTTCAGGGTTTTGCGGGCTTCGCCCAGCAGCGTCACGCTGTCTTGGAACGCCCCGCCATACAACACGGGCAACAACCTGTTGGGCGATCAGGCGACAGGGTACAAGATCTACCGCTCGACGAACGGCAAAGGATTTGACAACGGAATAGCGGTCGGCAATGTGCTGACCTATACCGTGACCGGCCTCACGCCGGGGCAGGTGTATTACTTCAAGGTGACAGCCACCAACGCCGGCGGCGAGAGTTTCCCGACGGAAACGCTCGCGGCGAGTTGCTACGCGGGCGGACGCAACCCGGTGCTGGTTGTCAATGGATTCGATCGGCTGGACAGCGGCATGAATGTCGTGGAGGACGATCCCTACAGCGTCAATCCGCTCCAGCGCGGCTACCTGTGGCGCATGAACACCTACGATTACATCATTGCCCACGCGACGGCTCTCGATGCCTATGGGCGGGATTTCGACTCGTGCTCGAACGAGGCCGTGGCAGCCGGACAGGTGGCGTTGACCGACTATGACACCGTCGTGTGGATCCTCGGGGAGGAGTCCGCGGAGGACGACACATTCAATTCCGCCGAGCGGACGGCCGTTCAGAACTTCCTCAATGCGCCGAACACATTCGGAAACACCGACAACAACCTGTTCGTGTCGGGTTCAGAGGTCGCCTACGAACTCGACGGCCTGAGCGTGGCGCCATCGTTTCTGAACAACTACCTGCGGGCGGATTACACCACGGACTCGGCACTCATGTACACGGCCTCGGGCGCAAGCGGCAGCATTTTCCAAAGCATTGCCAGCCTGACCTTTGACAACGGTTCCCTCGTTTACAATGTGGACTCTCCCGATGTCATCACACCCATCAACGGCTCGATCCCAGCCCTGTACTACTCGACTGGCGGAACCGAGGTCGTCATTGATTCCTTCGATGCGCAGGGGGGGTGGTGGGACCCGAATTCGTCCGGCCAGACGAATGCTGATCCTGCGTCCACTTTCACGATCGTTTCGACGCCAAAGGTAGAGGGCACCGGAGCCGGAAATCTCGGTTATGTATGGGGCACGGGCAACTTTATCCGCGAGTACAATTCCGCGCAGCCCCAGTTCCCCTTTGGCACGACCTTCACCATTTATCTGTACGGCGACAATTCGGGCAACCAGGTGCGCTTCGCGTTCCGCGATCCGGTGGACACGGAAATCTTTGTCTCGTCCTATGTCACCGTCAATTGGACCGGCTGGCAGCAGTTGTCAGTGCCGATGAACATGTCCAATCTGACTTGGTGGGCGGTCGGTCCAACGGACAGCACCGTGAGTGGGCCGAATGTCCGCTTTGACAGCATTCAGGTGCTCAAAGGCGGCAGCAGCCCCAATAGCGGGAACCTTTATTTCGACCGTGCAGCCTATCAGACGCCTCCCGGAACTGGGCCGGTGGCGGCCATTCAGTATGATGGCACGGGCAGGGTCGTCTACCTCGCGTTCCCGTTTGAGACGATCACCAACACGACGACACGCAACCAAGTCATGTCGCAGGCGCTCAACTTCTTCATGACGCCCGTGCCGGTTGGCCCGAGCGAGTTCATTGTGGAGTAGACGCCCTGCGCAATTCTTCCGTTGCGTTTCACCGCATCCGGCCGCGCCATTCCGCATATGACCATGAATTGTCCGGATAAGACTGCATGAACACGCCGCCCGGCCCTTTACCGGTTGCGCACCCGAATCATTTTGGCAGCGCGATTGGCGTGGCCCAGGAATGGCTTGCCCATCCACGCTCGATATTCGGCGTGACCGTGTGGCCCGGCTGGCAGATTCCCGATGCACTCGCGCTCCCAGTCGGATTTCTGGCGGCGGCCGGGCTTGTGCTGGCGCTCATCAGCCTCGTTGCCATGGTCATGATTTACCTTGAACGAAAGGTGGCCGGGCACATCCAGTCGCGCCTCGGCCCCATGCGGGTTGGCTGGCATGGCATTCTCCAGTCGGTCGCCGATGGTCTGAAACTCCTCGTCAAGGAGGACATCATCCCCGACAATGCCAACCGTTTTCTGTTTTCCCTCGCTCCGGCCCTCGTCATGGTGGGCGCCTTCGTACCCTTCGCGGCGCTGCCTTTTGCGGACGGCTTGGTGTTTGCCAACATGGATATTGGACTCTTTTACATTCTGGGATTTGCGTCGCTCGAGGTCATCGGCGTGATCATGGCGGGCTGGGCGAGCGGTTCCAAATGGTCGCTGTTTGGCGGCATGCGCCTTGCCGCACAAATGATGAGTTATGAAATCCCGCTGGGATTGTCCGTCCTGACGGTGGCCATCATGGCCGGCAGTCTGAACCTGAGCGAAATCACCCGGGCGCAAGCGACGCTGCCATTCGTCCTTCAGTCGCCCTTCGCTTTTATGGGTTTCTTTGTTTTTTACATTGCCGCACTTGCCAATACCAAGCGGGCTCCGTTCGACCTGCCCGAGGCCGAATCGGAACTCGTGAGCGGCTTTCACACGGAATATAGCGGGATGCGGTTCGCCTTCTTTTTCCTCGCCGAGTACGCTGCCATGGCTTTGGTCAGCGCTGTGGGCTCCATCCTGTTTCTTGGCGGCTGGAACTTTCCGTTCTCTGGCGAGGGGCGGCCTTTGGTGGGGCTGCTCCAACTCGGCCTCAAGACTTTCGCGCTGCTCTTCATGATGCTCTGGTTGCGGTGGACGCTGCCGCGCGTGCGCATCGATCAGGTCATGTACCTCTGCCTGAAAGTGTTGCTGCCCATGGGCATGTTTTGTTTGCTGGGTGCAGGGTTTCAGGCCGTTGCCGGCATGGCCTTGCCGCTTTGGGGCGCTGTGCTGGCCTTGGCGGCTGTGACTTATCTGATCGGTCGGCGCTCGCCATCATCAGCGCCCGCGGCCTGACCACGCCGGCGCAGGGTATGCAGCGTGATTTCCGGCGGACAGTTGAACCGGGCCGGCACGGCGCAGGATCCCGTGCCCGGTGATGTGTAACCCTGCAGCCGGCCGTGCCGCCATGGGCCGCGGATAAGCCGTCGCGGACAGTTGCCATTGCTGATAATCGCTATGCCTCCCGGCAGGCATATTTGGCCGCCGTGGGTGTGCCCGCAAAGCATCAGATCGAACCCGGCCTGTTCCGCCTCACGGTAGACCTCCGGGGAATGCGCGAGCAGAATGGAGACGACTTCGCCGTCCGGGATTGCGGCGCGCGCCCTCCGCAAATCGTGTGTCATGTAAAAATGCGGATCGTCGCAACCAGCCAGATAAATAGTGTCTCCATTGCGGTGGATCGGCACGCTTTCATTAAGCAGAAAGCCGATACCGCATTGCTCGAGGGGAGGCACCTGCTCGATGAAGTCGTGATTGCCGAGGACCGCGTACACCGGCTCGCGCAGGTGCCCGGCCAGCCGTTTCATCAGACCCGTCGTGTGATCAATACGGCCGCTCGTGTGGGCGCGGTAATCGCCCGTCAGCACGCAGAGATCGTATTTCAAGTCCCCGAGCCGCTGGATGACGGACTCGACGAAGGTGAAGTCGAGGTCAACATGCAGGTCGCTCAGGTGCAGGATGACAAATCCGTCAAAAGCCGCGGGAAGCGCCGGCAGGCAGACCTCGTTTTCCACGATCTGAATGTCGTGGTAATTTCTATATCCCCGCCCGTAGAAACCCGTCAGGCGCAGCACATGGTAGATGAGCACATTGAACCATTCGACATTCTCAATGTGGAACAGCGTGGCGCGCCGGGTGAACACATCCGCGGCGTGCTCGGCTTGAAGAGCGAGCCGCTTCGACAGGACTTCGGAGCCAAGGCGCTGGCCGAGGGCCTGCACTGATGGCGAAACGGCGGATGGTGCGCGATGTTTCAAGGCTCTGCGGGCAAGCCCGTCTTGAGGATGTAGTGCTCATCGTAATCCTCCAACGGGCGGTAGGGGATTGTGGGCTCGGTCTGCCAGTGTCGGAGGCGCTCAGCATACTGTGCCAGACAAGCGGCCCGTTGCTCCGGCGTCATGTGAGATACCGCGTAGGCAACGAACGGCCGCAGGACTTCAAAGCCAACAAAGTAGAAAATACCGTGATTGATGGGAAAAAGGATTTGCTCCATGTCGCCGTTGATTCCGTTGCGTGAATACATGGACTCCGGGCCGCCTGTTGTAAGGCAAGCCAGCGCCCGACGGCCTCGCAGCAGCCCGTTGCTGTAAAACCGCCCGTTTCCGTAGGTCAGGCCGGCAGCAAAGACGCGATCCACCCATCCCTTGAGGATGGCGGGCAGACCGAACCACCATAGGGGGAATTGAAAGATCAGCAGGTCGCAGGCGAACAGTTTGCGTTGCTCGGCGGCGACCTCTTCCACAAAAGTGCCTCGCTCTGAGGCTGCCATCTGCTCCTTCCCGTACTTGAAGAAGTCCGGATAGGCTCGTTGCGTAAAGTCATGGCTGCCGCCGGTCGGGTTGAAATTCATCGTATACAGATCGGAAACCGTCACGGCATGGCCGGCTTGGCTGAGCACCTGCACGGCGGTATCCTTTAGGGCCCCGTTGAATGACCGGGGCTCCTCGTGGGCGTAGACAATGAGAATGTTGCTCATGGGTGGCTTGTGTGCGCTGCAGCCAGAACCTTCAACCGGCATTGCATAGCGGAAATCAACGCCGCAGATGTTGAGTCCGTGGGAGGACATCTGCTCGGCTGCATGAGCGCACCCCCCGCTAAGGCGTTCATTGAGAAAGTCTCCCCTTGGAGGTCGCCGACGGTGCTACGAGCGAGCAGGTGTGAGCGGGGGCTCCGGAGCCTACATGCTAACTGCATGGACGGCGCAAACGGTGGGAGCGTCGCAAGAGGCGGGGCAACCCGGAGCCTCCATGCCAACTGCATTGACGGCGCAAAGGAACAGGCTACGCCGGCACTTGTTTGTTTCTGGGGTCAAGTTCTGACCCGGGAGGGTTGCAGCCGCCATATTATTGCTGGCTGATCCCTTGGCCACTGGCGGCTCCGTAAGCGCTTGCAGATTTTTCGCGAATCAACAGCCGGCTTCTGATTTAGGCACTCACTCGAAATGACCACGAACAGATCCTCCTTTCCCAAGATCGTTTTTCATGTCGGCGGCCCGGCCTTCCATCCGGTGGCTGAGCAGGCCGCAGCCATCTCGCGTTGGCTTGGCGACGGATACGCTTGCAGCCTCTACGACGGGATTGACGCGTTCGAGGCGCTCGACGACGCCGACTTGCTGGTCGTCATGGGGCTGCATTGGACGGGGATGCTGAACGGTGACGGCTCGATGCCGCCGTACCGGCCGATGGGGGAGAAGCATCGTGAGGCGTTCGAGCGCTATGTTGCGTCCGGCCGCCCGCTGCTCATTCACCATGGCGGCATTGCCAGTTACGACGATTGGCCGCGCTTCGGTGATTTGCTTGGGTTCACCTGGGTGTGGGATGTGACGCAGCATTCGCCTATCGGCGATTACCGGGTGCGTCCGCGGCCAACCGGGCACCCGCTGGTCGCCGGTGTGGACGAGTTTCCGATTCACGACGAATTATATTATGACATTCGCATTACGCCCGGCCTGACGCCCACGGTCCACGCTGTCGCGGATTATGATGGCCGGGAACTGCCTATGGTCATGTCGGCGGAGGGCGGACGGGTGGCCGGTGCGGGCCGCACGGTGTACCTCGCGAACGGCCATGACATGCGGGCCTTCGAATCGCCGGCCATGCGGCGGCTTTGGATCAACGCCGTTCAATGGCTGTTGGACGGTTGCTGAGCGCTCTCGTCCGACCGTCAGAAACATCTTGTCACGGCCGCTCAACCAAACAAGTAGTCTGTGGCTCATGTCATCGGGTGCACGAGTTTATACTGCCGCCGTCATCGGAGTTGGCCGCGCAGGGTCGGGCGGAGCCAAAGGTGGCGGCCATCAAATTGGTTATACGCATGCCGCGATGTATCGGCGGGCAGGGCGCGTTGACCTTGCCGCCGCCGCGGATATCAGCGAAGAAAACCTCGCCGCCTTTCAGGAGAAATTCGCCGCGCGGCGGGCTTTTTCCGACTACAGGCAGATGCTCGAGCAGGTCCGTCCGGCGGTGGTCAGCATTTGCACTTATGTCGGGCTGCATCGCGAGATGATCGAAGCCTGCGCGTCGGCGGGCGTGAAGGCTGTCATCTGCGAAAAACCCTTTGTGGCCTCGCCCGCTGATCTGACCGCAGTGCGCGCGCTGGCCGAGCGTTCGGGTCTTCGGATTGCGCTATGCCACATCCGCCGCTACCTGCCGGCGATGCAACGCGCGGTGGAATTGTTTCATGGCGGAGCCGTTGGGCGCCCGACACTCTGCTTTGCATCGCTCGACGGCTGGGACTTGAGCGAGATGGGTTCGCACTGGTTTGACCTCTTCCGTTTTTTCAACGGCGATGCGGCGCCGCTGTGGGTCATGGGTCAGGCGCGAGTGACAAACCAGCGCGGTTTTGGGCACGCCATGGAGGATCACGCAGTGGCGGTGTTTGAGTTCGCCAACGGATGCCGCGGTGTTCTCGAGGCGGGGCGTCCCCATCCCGGAGGCTTTAACATCCTCCTCGCCGGATCGGATGGGACGATCCGGATTTTGGAGGAAAATACTCTTTCTGTGGATTCGTGCGATGGGCGCCGGGTCGAATTGTTTGCTGACCATCCGGGTTCCGGTTGGGAAGCCATGTGGGATCATCTGCTGCAGGATGTGCTCTCATGGCTCGATACGGGGCGCGAACCCATGACGGGTCTCGGCAACATCAGCCCCAGCGTCGAACTGAATCTCGGCGCCTACATTTCGGCGGTGCGGGGCGACCGCGTTGACCTGCCGCTGCAAGATGATACTTCGGAGTGGCCGGTCGAGATTTTGGCCCGGCGGGCAGGGGGCTGAGGCGCTGTGGGCGCCGCTTTGGCGGTCATTTTTCTTCTTCTGTTTTGCAACGGTCTGCTTGCTGCGTCCGAGATAGCCGTCGTTTCATCGAGGCGCGAGCGGCTGCGGGCCATGGCGCGCCGGGGCAGCCGACGCGCCAAGGCAGCCATCAAACTGATAGACGATCCGACACGCTTTCTGTCCACCGTTCAGGTGGGCATCACCATCGTCGGCATCTTTATCGGGGCCTTTGGCGAGCGCAGCCTTGCCGAGCCCCTTGCGGCGACCCTCATTCGCATGTGGCCGGCCACCGAGCCATTTGCTCAGGCGGCAGCCATGCTCTTTGTGGTCGTTGTTTTGACATACTTGTCGCTGATCATCGGCGAGTTGGTGCCCAAGCGCATTGCCATGCTTTTTCCGGAGCAGGTGGCGCTATTGACGGTGCGGCCCATGCGCCACCTTGCCGCGCTGGCGTCCCCCGTCGTCAGGATTCTCACGGTTTCCACGAATATCGTTATCCGCCTTCTGGGGGTGCCACAGACGGCGAAGCCCGTCGTGACGCATGAGGAAGTGCGCGGCCTCTTAGAACAGGGGCGGCAAGCGGGCGTGTTCGACAGCATCGAGCATGACATGGTCAAAAATGTCCTCAGATTGGATGACCGACGCGTTAGCGCGCTCATGACACCGCGCACGGACATCGTGTGGCTCGCGCTGGAGGATTCACCCGAAGAGGTGAAGGCCAAGGTGACCTCGTGCAACCATACGCGATTCCCCGTAGCGCAGGGCGGGTTGGACAACATCGTGGGAATCGTGCGCGCCCGCGATCTGCTGACGCAGGTGTATGCCGGCAAACCGCTGGATCTGGCGTCCATCATGCAGCAACCGCTTTTCGTCCCCGAAAGCATGACAGCCTTGGAACTCCTCGAGGCGTTCAAGGATTACCCAACCCATGTGGCCGTGGTCTTTGACGAATACGGCGGCACGCAGGGGCTCGTAACACTCAACAATGTGCTGGAATCCATCGTTGGCGAGATCCCCAAGCCGGGTGAGGAACAGGACAGCGAGGTCGTCCAGCGTGCCGACGGCTCATGGCTCCTCGGCGGATCGCTGCCGATTGATGAACTGCTCGAAATCATTCAGATGGATTCGCTGCCCGAGGCCGACCGCGGCGAGTACACGACCCTCGGCGGTTTCGTGATGGCCCGCCTCGGCAAAATCCCGGCTCCGGCTGAGCACTTTGACTACGGGCGTCACCGGTTCGAGGTCATGGACATGGACGGCAACCGCGTGGACAAAGTGCTTGTCTCGCGGATAGACGACGAACCAACCGAGACGACCGAGGCAGGCTGACCGCCGCCTGTTGCAGTGCCAACGGCCCGATGAGGCTGTCGTCTATTTACTTGGAAGCCGCGCCCGTGAACGCCACGCGGATGCCCGGGCTCATGGTGCTGCTCAGCGTGACGGAGCGGATGTACTGCCCCTTGGCCGCAGCCGGTTTCGCCCTCACGATGGCATCGAGCAGCGTCTTGGCGTTCTCGGCAATTTGTTCCGCTGTGAATTGGATTTTGCCGATGGGAACATGCACATTGGCTGTTTTGTCCACACGGAATTCCACTTTACCGGCCTTGATCTCGCTGACGGCTTTGGCGACATCCATGGTTACGGTGCCGGTTTTGGGGTTTGGCATGAGGCCGCGCGGGCCAAGCACCTTGCCCAACTTACCCACTTCGCGCATCATGTCGGGCGTGGAAATAGCCGCGTCGAAATCAGTAAAACCGCCCTGTACCTTGGCCACAAGGTCCTCGGCGCCGACGATCTCCGCGCCGGCTGCTTCGGCCTCAGCGGCTTTCTCGCCTTTGGCAAAAACGGCCACCCGAACCGATTTTCCTGTGCCATGGGGCAGACTGACCGTACCGCGCACCTGCTGGTCTGCGTGACGGGGATCCACACCGAGTTTGAGGTCGAGGTCAACCGTTTCGTTGAACTTGGCGAATGCGATCTTTTTCAGGATCGCGGCAGCCTCGTCTATGGAATACGCCTGCGTGCTGTCATACGCCTTGAGGGCGTTCTGGTACTTCTTGCCGTGTTTTGGCATGTCAAAATGCCTCCTTTGTGGTCGCTAGCGGCAACTGGTGGCTGTGCCTGACAGCCGTTTGCCTGCCACTGGTCCGGTCAGCATGGAACCGAACACATTGGCCGTATAAACGCCAGCCATGCGAAACATTCAGGCGATCGCCGCGCCGGGCTTTCAGGTTGAATTCGCTGGCGGTTACGCCATGAAACGGCGCCCATGTGTGACCGCGCCCCAAGGATCGCGACCTCCGGCATGCTCCTCATGGCCGCGATTGCCGTTTTTGCAGCGGTCACGCGGCTCTACGATGTCTCAGCCAAACCGCTGCACCACGATGAGAGCCTGTTTGCCTATTACGGGCATTTTCTGTACAAGGGCCACGGCTATGTGTATCAGCCGATTCTGCACGGGCCCGTACTGCAAAATGTCTCCGCCTTGTTTTTCCTCCTGTTTGGCGACTCGAAGTTCACCATGCGGTTGCCGGCCGTCGTGGGGGGCTTGCTGCTGCTGGTCGTGGCGTGGTTCTGGCGGCGGTATCTGGGCGGCGCCGGTGTGATTGCCGCACTCGCGGCCATCGCTTTATCACCATCCCTGACCTACTACTCCCGGTTCTTGCGCAATGATGTGCCGTATCTCGCCGCCACCCTTTGGTGCGCCCTCATGGTGCTGCGGGCCGCTGAGACGGGGGAGAGGCGTTACTGGTTGTGGGGTATTCTGTCCGCCACCCTGATGTTCAGCATGATGGAGAGTTCCATCTTTTTCTTTGCGGCCTGTGCGGGGTTTCTGGTGGTTGCCGCGGGAGCGGACTGGCTGGGCGGCCGGAGGCTTTCTCCGGAGGCTCCGCGCCGGTTTCCGGGGCATGCTGTGATCTTCGCGCCGCGAGAGCGCGGCGGGGCCGGCAGGCCACCGGGGTGGCTTCAGGTGTTGCGCGGCATCGCGGCTGCAATGGCTCTCACGGCCGCTGCGGCATGGTTTTTCCGGCGGATGTTTGCCGACACGGTGCCCATCGGACCGGTCATCGCCTCGCTGCTGAACGCCCGCGGGTGGGACACGGTTACCGATGTCGATGTTTACGCCGTGTTGTCGGTGCTGTTGTTCCTCGCTCTCGTGCCACTCTGTTTGTTTGTCATGGCGCACTACCAAAGGCCGCACGGCGCAACGGGCATGCTCCATTATTTGCTGCGGCTTGCATGGGCGCGTCGTTGGATCATTCTCTGCGGGGTCGCCATCTCGGTGGCATTTTACGCCACCATCTTTACAACCTATTTTACGAACACGCGCGGTCAGGACTTTTGGGGCAGGGATGTACTGCTCACACCGCTGCAAATTTACAAAAACACTTGGGACTACTGGATTGACCAGCACAAGTTGCACCGAATCAAGGGACCCTTCCATTACTACTGGTCGCTCCTGCTGATGTATGAACTGCCGCTGGTTGCAGTGGTTGCGGCGGGCCTGTGGCGGTCGTGGTTTGGCGGACCGCGCGGGCGCCGGCACTTGGTGGCGTTTCTCGTGCCGCAGGTCTTGGCGGCAGGGCTGCTCTGGATGGCAGCCAGCCAGTGGTATCGCGACCGGCTTGGCTACCGGATTGATTGGAACTTCCTCGACGATCATTTGCATGTCAGCCACCCGGTTCATCTCCTGATGGCTCTGCTTTACGCGCAGATTCTCGTGCATGCGACAGGTCTGCTGGTGCGACGGGGCCATTGGTCAGAGGCTTTTTTGGTTTTCTGGACAGTGACGAGTCTTTTTGCGTACTCGTATGCCGGGGAAAAAGTTCCTTGGCTGGTCGTACATGTGGTGGGGCCGATGTGTCTGCTGAGCGGGCTTTATGTGGAACGGTGGGCGCGGGGTTACCGGCTGACACGCCCGCGCATCGCTGTGGCAGCCGCGGTTGCGGGAATCGCCGCGCTCTGGCAGGCGCGCAACATCGTCTTTGTTTGCTTCATTCATCCCCACAGCCCGCAGGAGCGGCTTGTGTACAACCACACCTCGCCCGATGTCGAGTGGGCGGTGGATCGTATCGGCGAGATTGCCCGCGCGACCAATCTTGGCACGGGGCTGCCGATGATTATTCGTGGGGAGGTCGAGTGGCCGCTGTACTGGTATCTGCGTGATTATACCAATTTTATGGGTGCGCGCGACGAGCCCCTCGAGACTACGATGCGCCCCGTGGTCCTCGTCAACTGGGAAGCCTCGGGCGTGCCCAACCTAGTGCGAAACTATACGATTCGCCGTTTGAAGGTGCGCGAGTGGTGGGAGCCGCCAATGCTCAACCCGCTTGTTCTGGCGGATATTTTCCGGTGGCTGACGCCGCGCGAAAGCCTGCGCGATTCCGTCCACGGGATGCGCTTCGCTGCCGCCGTGACCGAGTGGAAGAAACTGTTTCACTACCTCGCCTACCGGCAGATCTGGTTGAATCCGGACAATGTGTATTGGTCCAACGGAGTCAATGAGTTTGCCTTCTGCGTGCGCAAGGATCTTGGCGAGACCTTCCTGTCCCATGCTGCGCAAACCCGTCTGCCCCGCTTCCGGACAGACATTCCGGTGTACCCTTGAAACGAGATTGGACGGTGCTTGACGCGGCCGGAGACGCCCGGCGCAGTCCGGGCAAACGAAAGGAGCGGTCGTAGTGGTTCGTGTTTTCTTGCGGCTGGTGAAGCAGGCGCTTTTTGTCGCCCTGTTACTGCCGGTCATTGTGGCGGCATGCTCGCGCGTCCTGAACGGCCTGCCGTTTACCACGGTTTACATAGCCCTGCTCCTGTCGCTTGGGGTTGGCGGGATCGGAGTCTGGCTCCTTCTGACAATAGTTTTTCGTCGGTTCCACGGACAAATTGATGAATTGTCGGCGTGCCAGACGCGGTTTCTCGACGCACTTCCGCCACGAATCCTGCCATGGGCCGTTGCAGGGAGTGCGGGGGCAAGCCTTGCCCTGGAACTTGCTGTGATCCGCTGGCAGGGAACCGTTTGGGAGATTTTTGCCTTTTACAAAAATTATGGTCTGCTCTCATGCTTTGCGGGGTTGGGTCTTGGCTATGCGTTGTCGCGGCGCGATCGGATCCCCATGATTTTGTCGCTGCCTCTTCTGCTTGTTCAGGCGGTGCTGTTCGTGGGGCTGCGCCATGGTCTGCCGGGGCCGGAATTGAAAAGTTTGATGGCTACGCCGGTGCGCGAGCAGTTGAACATGGGGTTTTTGACCTCCACCCATCCGGCGCACCTTGTTGCGGCGTATTCGTTCCTTGGCACGGTCATGATGCTGACGGCGCTGGCGTTCTTGCCGGTGGGGCAGGTCTGTGGGCGTTTGCTGGACCGTATGGCGGCGCTGCCGGGCTATGGCCTCAATTTGCTGGGAAGCATCGGCGGAACTTTGTTTGTCATGGGCCTGAGCCTGCTCTGGACGCCGCCTGTGTTATGGTTTGTTCCGTGCGCGGGAGTGCTCGTTTTGTTGCAGGCTTTTGGGCGTCGGGCACTTGCGGTCGGCGCCCTTTCGACTTTTGCCATGGTTTGCGCACTCGATTGGCCGGTTTCCTTTCTCATCGAACGCATTTACTCGCCGTATCAGTTGATCGAGCGCATGTGGGGCCATTACGGGCTGATGGGGATCAGGGCGGCAGGGCGATACTACCAGCGTGTCAACGACCTGACGACTTCCGGCGTTCTGGCTTATCCGGAAAGGGCTATGGCGCGGGATTATTACGAGTTACCGTATGTCATCCATCCGCAGGCGCGTCGGGTAGCCATCGTCGGGGCAGGCACCGGCAATGATGTGGCCGCAGCCCTGCGTCGCGGTGCCGAGCGCGTGGATGCCATCGAGATTGACCCGGCCATTCTCGAACTAGGCGCCGCCTACCATCCTGAACAGCCGTACAGCGATCCGCGCGTTCGACGCATTGTTAACGACGCGCGAACTTTTCTGCGGTCGCCCGGTGATCGCTATGATTTGATTGTCTACGGCCTGCTCGACTCGCACACACTGCTGAGCCATGCCTCGAGCGTGCGGCTCGACAGTTTCGTGTATACGGTTGAGGGGCTTCAGGACGCACGCAAACGCCTCGAAGACGGAGGCGTTGTGGCTCTGTCGTTCTCCGTCATGTCGCCCGAAATTGGCCGAAAAATTTACCTCATGATGCAGGAGGCTTTTGGCGGCCACGCCCCCGTGTGCATTCGCTCGCATTACGACGGCTCGGTGACTTTCGTCCAGTCCAAGGAGGGTGGGCTGACTTTCGATCCCTCGGTGATCAACACCAGCGAGTTTGACGATGTGTCCAGTGTTTATTCGGATCCGAATCTCAAGGCCGACATCTCGACTGATGATTGGCCGTTTTTCTACATGCCGCAGCGCGTTTATCCGGTCACTTATATCTGGATGCTGGGCATCGTGCTGGTGCTTTCCATTTATCTTTTTGCTTCGTTCCTCGGGGCGCGTCCGAAGGTGGGACACGGTGCCTTTTTCTTCATGGGCGCAGGATTCATGCTGGTCGAGACAAAAGGTATCACGGAACTCGGCCTGCATTTTGGCAACACCTGGCATGTGATAGGAATCGTCATTGTGGCCATACTTACGATGGCGTTTCTGGCGAATGTGGCGGTGTTAAAGTTCCGGCTGCGGGCGGTGGCCGTGCCGCTTGGCCTGGTCATTGGCTCGCTGGGGCTCGGTTTGATGGTTTCCGCACTCGGTGGGTTCGCAGCGGGTCCTGCGGGCCAGTTGGCGGCGGCGGGACTGCTCACGCTGCCGATGCTGTTTTCCGGGATAGCGTTTTCCGGGTTGTTGGCTCGCACGCAGGATGTTTCTGGAGCGCTGGCGGCCAATTTGTTTGGGGCCATGTGCGGCGGCTTACTGGAGTATAACTCGATGTACTTCGGATTTCAATTTCTTTACTGGATTGCCATGGGCTGCTACGCCGCCGCGCTCTTGTCAGCGCTGTTAAGGCGTCCGGCCTAAGGGGATGGCTTTGCCGGAGCAAGGTCCGCACCGGCTTGATTACGGGGGCGTCCGGCGGGTGACAGGCGCTCTGGCGCTGGCCGTGTTGACGATTGTACTGTTTGGATCTTTCTACTGCAATTTCTGGGGCATCGCGGACGACCGCTGGTTTCTGACGCATCAGCACGACACGGAAAGCCTTGTCATCGGACGGCTTGTCAAATCGCGGCAGGACGGGTTGTTCTCAGCCGGCGGGTTCCTTGGCGCTGGAATCGAGGCGGATCTCAGCGCGACTTGGATCTACCCGGACCAAATTGAGGCTCAGTACCGTGCCTACCGTGCTGGCGGGCAGTTCGAGGTTTTCTCGCCGTATCTGTCGCAGCCCGGCGGGCAGGGGGTGATACTGGGAATTCTGGATCGCGTGCTGCCCCTGACGCCGCCCGCGCGATTAGAGGTCTTCTACGCCTTACTGGCCTTGCTGTGCGCTCTTGTCTTTGCGGTGCTTGTTGGGTGGTTTGCGTACGAGGCAGGCGCGATCACAGCAGGGGCGGTCGCGTGTTCAGTGATTCTCTCCCAATGGATCACCGTGTTTGCCCGAAACCTGTGGTGGAACCTTTGGGTGTTTTACCTGCCCATGATGGCTGTGGGAGCAGTGCTCATCCGGCGTCGTGGCAGGCGACCCGATACTCGGACCGCCGTGGCAGTTGGATTGGCCGCAGGGATCGGAACACTTCTCAAATATGCTTTCACCGGATTTGAGTTTGTCACGACCTTCGTCGTGATGGCTTTTGTCCCAATCGTCTATGAGGCCGTTCGGGAGCGTTGGACGCTGCGCGAGATGATGCGAGTTGCGGCGATTTGGTGTGCGGCGGTCGCAGTGTCCGTCGGTGTGGCCTTGCTGTTGCTGGCCGCTCAAATTGGTGTTTTGCGGGATGGCTTGAGTGCCGGATTCGACCATATCGTTTCGGTTTTGGCCAAGCGCTCTTACGGTTCGACGGCGGAGCAACCGGCGCTCTATGCGCCGGCTCTTCAAGCGAGCGTCGGGGAAGTCTTGGGCCGCTACATCTCGGGGAATTATTTCGCCGTGAAATGGAGCCAATGGGGGCGCGACGGGTCGGGCTGGTGGTCGGGGATCCGGCTTTCGTACGGCTGGCTCATCGGCGTCTTTGCCGTTTCGTCCGCGGCCGCCGTGGCCCTGATTCGGCGGGAGCCCGAAACCAGGCGGCGTAGCGGTGCCGCGCTCGTGGCCGCCACTTGGTTTTCGTTGTTGGCGCCGCTGTCGTGGTTCGTTGTGTTCAAGGCGCACTCATTCGTGCATGTGCATGTCAACTTTATTGTTTGGCAGATGCCGTTCACTCTCTTCGGGTTTGCCGTGGTGGGGTGGCTTGTCCGCGCGGTACTGATGCGCCGGTAGATTCGCCTTGACGCGTTTGGCGGCCGGTTGCGATGCATCACCACCTGATGAGCCTTCCCAGCCGCGGATTCACCCTTATAGAATTGCTGATCGTTGTGGCGATCATCGCCATCTTGGCCGGAATCGCTGTGCCAAATTTCCTTGAGGCCCAAGTGCGCGCCAAGGTGTCGCGGATCAAGGCCGACCAGCGCAGCCTGGCGCCGGCCATTGAGAGTTACGCGGTGGATTCGAACCGGTATCCGATCCGCCGGGACCGCTGGGACCTGCCGCCGGGGTCTGCCCGTGCGGTGTATCCGCCGCTCAATGCGAAGATTTTTGACCCGGCGTTGCCCGCCGCGCGCGTAGGAATGCATGTGCTGACCACGCCGGTTGCGTATATCACATCGCTGCCGAAGGATATTTTCAACCAGCC
>JAOAAY010000034.1 GCA_026418615.1 Candidatus Sumerlaeaceae bacterium
GGCCTGCTCACCGTAAGACATATCAATGATCACTTCCGGATCCAGCCTGATGATCTGTTCCTTCGAGACGGACACCGTGGGAACAGGCACTTCGCCGATCACATTGTGCCCGCCGGCTCGCGCGAGAAGTTCGCCATGATAAGAATTGGTGCCCGCCGCATAAATCCCTGCGAGATCCGTTGCATCCCTGCTGATGACAAGCAAGACGGACGGGTGACGCAGATGGCCTGTCGCGCAGGTCAAAGCATTCAGGCCGTCCTCCAACTCCCTCACGACGCGCTCAGCCTCTGCTTCGCGTCCCGTCCACGCGCCGGCCTCGCGAACTAGCCGGATGACCTCCGTTGTCGTGTCGCAACTGACCATGGCGGCTTTCACCCCCAGTTGTTCGAGTTTGACCACGACATCCGCTTGCGCCCGGTAGAGCACGACAAGAGTGGGGCGCAGCAATAGCACTTGCTCGAGGCTTGGATTCAGCAGTCCCCCGGCGCGTGGGAGCATCGCAGCCTCCGGGGGGAATTTACAATAGTCACTGACCCCAACAACTTGATCGCGCGCACCGAGCGCAAAAAGGATTTCCGTTACGCTAGGGACAAGCGAGACAATCCGCGTCGTTTCCCTCTCGCTGGTCGCGGCCATACAGGTGCCGACGCCGAGGACGAGCACGACTGTCATGATTTTAGGCCAGCCGATCATGGTGCAGGTTGGGATGTTCCGCCCAGCACCGTGCGCACGGCCATATCGGCGAACATGGCATGCTCGACACGGCCGGCATTCTCCCCTTCTCCGAAAGGATAACGGTAGTCTGCCGGGTAGTTGGGATAATATGAAGCAAACCAACCGGACTGGGGTGGGAGCCACAAATTCCGGATGATCCAGACATCGCCATTCATGAGGTTTCCAAACCCGCCCAAATGGCCCCCTGAGGACAGCGCGGAACTGTTGTACGCGATGCGAAAATTATGAAATCGCGGGTGGCCGCCCCGCACGGTTTGACCAGCGCCGTAGAGTTTCAAGTATTTTGCGGTAAACAGCATCCGCCAATCACTGACATATCTTAACTCGTAAAGCAGCCACGGCAGACCGTCCCATGATCCGCCAGAGGCCGGACCATTACCGGCCTCAGTCCATTCGGGCCCATGAGACATGAACGGACCGGCCTCCCGATCCGCCGGGGGCAGCGTGCCATAATCCACCATGTAATGTTGCAAGGCCGTTCCGATCGTTCGGAAGTTCGCCGCATCGGCCGCTTTCACGGCGCGATCCTGCGCGAGTTGATAGTTGATGGCAGCAATCGCAGCCAGGATGGCAATGATGGCGACTACAATGAGCAATTCGATCAGCGTGAAACCGCCGCAACAGTGGAGTCGGAGCGGGAGTCGCTTGGCGCCCCTGCCGCGCGGCCCGCGTTTGTCGCCTGAAGGGGCACATTGGCTCGTTGGCATCAGCGGTAACATCAGGTTGGTATCCGGTTGATGCCACTACAAAACCGAACAAATCTTCACCACAGGCGGGTGATTATTTGGTCAGGTTTCGCCTGGGGAGGGCTCCTCGGCCTCGCGGTATCTCTGCACGCCCAACTGGCACCTCGGATGATTGCCGGGCCGGTCATAGGTTTTACCGGTTTCCCTCAGGGGTTAGACCAATATCATTACGCCGCCTATATTCAGGCTTTGTGGCGCAGTCCCACGGGTGTTACCTATGCGTATCCTTTTGCGCTCTGGTGGGAGGCGCCGCCTGTTTTATTTCACTTGCCGTTTCTTGTGCTGGCTTGGGTCGGGCGGATCACCGGATTGCCGCTGGCTTTTGAGTTGATGCGCGTCGCAGGCTCAGCGGCCACAGGCGCCGCGTTGGCCGGACTCAGCCTGCAACTGTTTCGACGCACACCGTGGGCCGCTTGGTTGCTGGGGATGGTGGCTGCCGGCGGCGCGTGGTTTTGGATTGCAGTTTCGTTTCATGCCGCCAAAATATCGGGAGCCGCGGGATTCACCGAACCGTGGGCATACCTAAGGTTGGCCATGGGTCCGTTTTTTTCGTGGCTGCCTTTTGTCGGTCAAAATGTCGTCTATCCGCTTGAGTGCTTCTACCATGCGCTCGTCATCGGATGTTTGTGGTGTCTGATCTCGCGCCAATACTTTGCCGCTTACGCGATCAACCTCGCAACATGGCTGTCCAACCCTTTCCCCTCCCTTTCGCTCAATTCGGCGGTCGTACCCTGGCTGGCGTTTCAATCGGTCGCATCCGGGTCACGAGCCAGCCGTAGAGAGGCAGGCTGTTGGCTGGGGCTCTGGGTGACCGCAGGGCTTGCAGCCTACGGCTATTACCATTTATTCCTCGGACAATGGGAGATCACTCGGGAGGCTGCTCGCCTGCATATTAGGCCGCTGGCCTCTCCCCCAACGATGCTTCAGTCGCTCTGCCTCCTCATGCCTTTTTCAGTCGGTCTCTTTTGGTCCGTTGCGAGTAGAGCCGGACGCCATCACATCTGGGGCAAGGCCGCATGGAGTCTGTTCGCCATGCTGGCGCTGTCGCAGATCGCTATTCTTCACCACGGCCACTGGTTCGGCGAGCGCGCGTTTCAGCCTTACCACTTTAACCGCGGCTATCTGCACATGGGACTGTGTGTCATATTCCTCCGTTGCCTGATAGTCATTACGCGCAGGCCGCGTTTGGTGCCGCGCTGGTGCGTCGTATTGATGCTGACCGTGTTCCCAGACCAGGCCTTATGGCTAACGCAATATGTATTGACACCGCAAACGGCCGGTCTCGCAGACCGTGATAGCATTGAAGCGGTCACGGCGCTATCCCGCATTCCGCAGCGGCGCATTGTCGTCAGCGACGGATACATCACGGCACCCCTTGTGAGCGCGCTCACGCACCACGAGCCGTATAATATTCCGCAGTCCATTTTCGTTCCTTTTGCGGCTGAAAGACAGCGTCTGCTAAATAAAGCGATGGCCGAGAGCGACATCCGTTTCACGGATCTTGGCATCACGCTGGCCGTGGTGATGCGCGATGGCCGCATGCATAGAGCGCTGCTTGCTGAGGATTGGACACAGCGCAGCGCTTACGGCTTCATGGTGGTACTCGAAGCGCCAGTTGAATCAATCCCTCAAGCGGCGCAGTAAGCCGCGCGCCAGCAAGGCCAGCATCGCAAGATCCGGATCCCGAGGCGAAGCCCGGTGTAGCAATCGGCGTGCGCGCGCTTCGACTCGCCGCAGGCGCGAGGCAGGCCACTCGCCCGATTCGGCAATCAGTCTGCTCCAGAGCGCGAGGACCGCCTCCTGACGCCCGACGGCTGGCGCTGGCTCCTGCCTCTGGCCCTCGGCGGCTCGCACCTCGCCCATCCCCCACTCGTAAAGGAGCACCGCGGCAGCCTGAGCCACATTAAGCGAGGGGAATTCCGGCGCAGATGGAATCCGGATAATCGCGTGACACAGCGCCATGTCTCCTGCCGACAAACCCGTGGACTCTGGTCCAAGGAGCAACGCCGCCAAGCCCTTGGCTGCCCGCAAGCGGGCAAACGCGGCGGCAGGAGATTCGATTGTTACCCCAGCCTCGTCACGAGAGCGAGCCGTGGAGCCAATGACGACGGTGCATTCGCCGACGGCTTCGCCCACAGAGTCAGCGAAAACCGGTTGGCCGACAATCTGCCCGGCGCCACAAGAAGCGACCAGCATTTCGCGCAACTGATCGGGCGCCCAAGGTGCGCCGGCAACAATCCAGACACTTTCCGCTCCAAAGTTTGCTGCAGCGCGGAGCACGGCACCAGCATTGCGGGGTTGCTCCGGCCGCACCAACACAAGGCGCAGTCTCATGCCAATTCCTCATACTCACGCGTTGCGGCCTCCCAGCGGTCCAACGCCTGCGGGATGGCTGCCTCCAAGGCCTTGGCCTCCGCTCCGAGTTCCGGCGTGACCAACCCGCGCGAATAAGCCCCGGGGTCAGCCTGAAGCGCATGAATTTCCGCGAGCCGCGTCTCCATTCGCTCAATTTCCTGTTCAAGGCGGGCCACCTCGGCCCGAAGTTCTGCCCGGCGCCGATTACGCATTTGCCTCTGCTCCGCCGCCTCGCGTCGGGCCTCTCGACGGTCTCTCTCGGCAAGAGAGATGGCTGCCATCGCTCCCGTGCATTCTGCGGCTTTTCGGCCCTGCGGCAGGCCGCCTGCTGCCGCTTGACGGCGCGCCTCGACGAAGCCCTCAGCGGTTGCAAAAGCCGCCTCGGCTTCCGACCGCTTCCGAGCCATGTACTCGGTATAATTTCCAAGATAAAGGCGCGCGCCGCCGCCGCCCACCTCGACAATCTTGTTGGCAATGGCATCAATGAAACTGCGGTCGTGGGATATCATGACGATGGTGCCGGGAAACGCGCGCAGTCCCTCCTGCAGGATCTCGCGCGTTGCGATGTCGAGGTGATTTGTCGGCTCGTCGAGCAGCAGCAGGTTTCCGCGTCGAAGCAGTAGCCGTGCAAAGGCAAGGCGTGACTTCTCCCCGCCGCTAAGAACGCCGACCGGTTTGAAGACATCGTCGCCCGTAAACAGAAAACAACCGAGCAGCGAGCGCAGTGTCTCATCCGACGCATCCGCCCCCGGGGGCCTTGCCTCCTCCAAGACCGTGTTCTCGGGGTTCAACTGATCGATCCGGTGTTGGGAAAAGTACTCGATCTGAGTGCGCGGGTCCACAATGCGCGTGCCATCATAATCTAAGACACCCGCGCAAATCTTTAGCAGGGTGCTTTTACCCGCCCCATTGCGCCCAACAAGCGCGATCTTGTCGCCGCGCTCCACGACAAGATTGATCCCCCACAACACCCGGTTATCCCCGTAAGCCATGCCCGCGTTGCGCAGTTCCAGCAAGCGCCTGCCTGAAGGGGCGGGCTCCGGCAGGCGCAACTTCACGCGCCGCGACCCGGGCGGCAACTCAATACGCTCCATCTTTTCGAGCATCTTGACCCGGCTTTGCACGCTTGCCGCTTTCGACGCCTTATATCGAAACCGCTCGATAAACCGCTCGATATGCGCGATCTCGCGTTGCTGGTTTTCGTACTCGCGCCGCAGTTGCTCTTCCTCCATCTGCCGCTGCTCGACGAATTTTGAGTAACTGCCGGGGAAGGTTCTCAGGCGGCGCTGAAACAGCCAGGCAGTGCCTGTGGTGATGCGGTCCAGGAAATACCTGTCATGAGAAACCACGACCAGGGCGCCTGAAAATGACCCGAGAAACTCCTCGAGCCATTCAATACTTTGCAGGTCCAGGTGGTTGGTGGGCTCGTCAAGCATGAGTAAATCCGGACGCTCGAGCAGCAGGCGCGCCATGTGCGCCCGCATCTGCCATCCCCCGCTGAATTCCGATAAAGGCCTGCGGATGTCAGCCTGGGAGAAACCGAGCCCCTCCAAGATTTTTCGCGCCTCGCCTTCCGCCACAGCCGGCTCGTGATAAAAAACATGGGCCTCCAAAGCGTGGATGCGCTCCAACAGCGAGCCTTGCTCCGCCACGGGCGTCCGCGTCAGGCTCTCATACAAATGATGGATTTCCGCTTGCGCCCGACGCTCTTTTTCAAAGGCTTTCATGGCCTCCTCGAGCACCGACACGGAAAGGTCGCTTTCGTGGATTTCCTGACGCAGGTACCCGATCTGAATGCCGCGCCGCGGGACGACCTCCCCGGATTGCGGCTGCACCTCTCCCGCTACCATGCGCAAAAGTGTAGTCTTGCCGGTGCCATTGTCGCCGACCAGGCCCACTCGCTCGCCCGGTTTGATATGCCAGTTCAGACCCGAAAAGAGAACCCGGTCACCGGCTTGGTGCGTTATGTCCAAAAGCCGAATCATGGATGCGCACCGATGCTACCGCAAGCCCTGTCACGATGTTCGGCGGAACGACTCAGCGGCCGAAGTCGTCCTCGACACGAACGATGTCCTCCTCACTTGAAGGATTGGCAGGATCCGTATGTTCCCAAATCTCTGCAACTCGTCCCCAAGAGTCGAGGCCCACGAGCCGGTGCCATTTGCCGCACGGAATCCGCAGAACCTCGCCTTCCACATAAACCCGTTCGCGCAGCGTGTCTGCATTATCGCCAAGAATGATTTTGACGGGACCATCCAGCACGCGCCAGTGTTCCCCGCGCCTGTGATGGTACTGAAGCGACAGGCGCGCCCCCGGCGCAACCAGCAAAATCTTGGGATCCAGCCGAAGCCCGGCGGACGGCTCGGGAACCTCCACACCTCTCCAGTATGCCGCGTAAAAATGGGGCAATGACTCTTCGCGTATGCGAATGTACGCTCCCCACGGCGTATTCGCGTTCGACTGAGCCTCCACCGCCTCCAAACCGAACCCCCGCAATTCGGCGAGCGTTCTCTCGTAAAGCCACTGCTTCATCTGCATGGAATCCATTTACTGTGCCCCTTGACTGCGTTTGGCCGAAATCTCCCCAGACGCCGGCGGACAAAATCAAGCCGTACCATGCACCTCGGAGCGCGGAATCAATGGGAGCAGGCAGCAGAGCGCCTGCGGATGCGCGGAAAAGCCATTGCACTGCCCGCACGGTGCGATACGCCAGAGGTGCGAGCAGAACGGACCGCTGGAATCAGGCGGAGTTTTGAACGCAGCAACAGCCTCTGACGGAGCCAACCCGGGCACCCATGAAGACAGCGATCATCAGCGTTTACGACAAAACTGGCATCGAAGATTTCGCCCGCTTTCTCGCAGCACGCGGCGTGGAAATTCTCTCGACAGGCGGAACTCTCCAGTATTTGCGCGAGAAGGGCATCGCGGCCGCCTCCATTGCCGACTATACGGGGCAGGAGGAGATTCTCGGAGGGCGGGTCAAAACGCTTCATCCTCGCATCTTTGCCGGTATTCTGGCGCGCCGCGACAATCCGGAGGACATGGCCACCCTCGAATGTGCTGGCATTAAACCCATTGACTTTGTCGTTGTAAGTTTGTATCCTTTTCGTGAAACGGCTGCGCGACCCGGAGCCACAGAGGCCGAGGTCATCGAGCAAATTGACATTGGCGGCGTGGCGCTCCTGCGGGCGGCAGCCAAGAATTTCCGTCATGTCACCGTCGTCACAAACCCGCAACATTACGGCAAAGTCATGCGCGCTCTTGAGGCTGCGCCGACCGAGGAAAATCTTCTGACACTGCGCCGGGCGCTCGCTGCCGAAGTGTTTCATGCCATCTCCCATTACGACGAGGCGATTATGGGCTATCTCCAAAGCCCCGGCTCGATCGCTTCTGCCGCGGCACACACCCATGCCCACGCAAATGCAGCGCCGGCCGAGGTGCCCGCTGTTGAGCGACTGGTGCTGGAGTTCGAAAAAGTGCAGGCGTTGCGCTACGGCGAGAATCCCCACCAGACCGCTGCCTTCTATCGGCTGCCGGGCAGCGAAGAGACAAGCGTCGCGCGCGCACGCCAACTTCACGGCAAAGAACTGTCCTATAACAACATACTCGACCTTGACGCCGCACTCGAAGTGGTCCGCGCCTTTGACGAGCCGGCGTGCTGCATCATCAAGCACAACAATCCTTGCGGCGTCGCGCGCGGCGCCGCCCCGGCCGAGGCCTACAAAGCGGCCTTGGAGTGCGACCCCGTGAGTGCATTCGGAGGCATCGTGGCTTTCAATCGCGAAGTGGACGCCGAGACAGGAGCGCTTGTCGCAGACTTATTTGTCGAGGCCATCATTGCGCCTTCATTCGCGCCGGATGCCCTCGCCGCATTGAAAAAAAAGAAAAATGTGCGGTTGCTCGAAACCGGACCCTTCACGGCGCCACAGGATCAGCAAATGCTTCGCAGCGTTGCCGGCGGCCTTCTCGTGCAATCCCGCGATCTGCCGCTCATCGGCCCGGAGGGGCTGCGCGTCGTCACGAAACTTGAGCCGACCGAGGACGATCTCGACGGACTCATGTTTGCCTGGCGCGTGGCCAAGTTTGTCAAATCAAACGCCATCGTGTACACGACACGCAATGCCACGGTGGGCATCGGCGCCGGGCAAATGAGCCGGATTGATTCAACGAGAATTGCCGCTGTGAAAGCACGCAGCCCGATCCGCGGTGCGTACATGGCCAGTGATGCGTTCTTCCCGTTTCGCGACAATGTTGATCAGGCCGCCCAGATGGGCATTCGGGCGATCATCCAGCCCGGCGGAAGCGTGCGTGATGATGAGGTCATCAGCGCCGCGGATGAGCACGGCATGATCATGGTGTTCACGGGGATGCGCCATTTCCGGCATTGACCGGAAGCCGCTGACCCGTTCCGCGGCTCCTATTGGGACGCGATGAGATCGCGGACGATTTTTTTGAAGTGCGCCCCGCGCTCCTCAAAATCGCGGTACATGTCAAAACTCGCGCAGGCGGGCGACAACAGGACAATGCCGTCCGGCTGCGCGGCTTCGGTCGCGCGCCGGACTGCGTCCTCCATGCTGGCCGCGCGTTCGCACGGAACGACGGGGCCCCAACTGGCCTCCATCAACGGCGCCGCTTCGCCCAATGTAATGACCCGACGAACCCGTTGCTGGATCAACCGCCGCAGAGGATCATAACTTGACCCCTTGTGCCGCCCCCCGGCTATCAGCACCACTTGGCCGTCAAAACTCAGCAACGCCTTCTCGAGCGAGTCTACATTGGTTGCCTTCGAGTCGTTGAAATACCGCACGCCGCCGCTACTCCCGCAAAACTCGATGCGATGTTCGACGCCAGCAAAACTTTTCAAACCCGAGATCAGCGCGTCCGGTGGTGCTCCGGCAAGAAACGCTCCCAGTGCAGCGAACATGCCGTTCTCCAGATTGTGCCGGCCTGGCAGCGGCAACTCAGCAGGAGTCACCAACGGGATTTCCTCCCGGGCCTCATCGCGGATGACGATGCGCCCGTTGGAAATAAAGGCTCCGGGGCGCCCGTGATCCCCGGAGGCTGACACGCAAAACGAGCGGAACACGGGACTCGGAGCAAAAAGATGGCTGTCGGGATTGTCAAAGTTCCACACGAATGCGTCGCCGCTGTCCATCCGGCTCAGCAGACGGCGTTTTGCATTTATATAATTGTTATAATTTCCGTGTCGCTCCAAATGATCCGGGCTGAGATTCGTCAGAATGGCCACATCGGGCTGCAGCGTCTCCACGGTTTCCAATTGGTAACTGCTCACTTCCACCACATGCCATTGGGGGCTTCCGTCAGCCGAGGGCCGATCTGCCACACCAGTCCATGCCGTGCCGATGTTCCCGGCGAGGACAACCGGCACGCCTGCCTGCCGGAGGAGATGTGCGGTCCAAGCGGTCGTGGTTGTTTTGCCGTTGGTGCCTGTGATTGCTAACAAACGGTCGCCCGGGGGCATAAACAGCCAAGCCAGTTCGATTTCGCCGAGCACCGGAATACCGCGGCGCACGGCCTCGATCACCAACCGGTGTGTCGTGGGAATCCCGGGACTCATCACAACGGCATCGCGCCTGTCCAAGACGGCCGTCGGTTCGCCGCCGAAAACCGCGGGGATGCCGGCTGCGGCCAGTTCGGCTTTGCGCTCTTCTGCCGGTTCGTGTTCGTCGAACAGCAGCACATCGCCGCCATGGCGGCGTAACAGCCCCGCAGCAGAGACCCCGCTGCGCCCCGCCCCAAATACTAACACGGCTGATTCAAGCAATCGCGTTCGGTTCAACGGCACCGCCCTTCCGCGACCGACAACATATCCGCCCTGACTCCTTTAACGAACAGGGTCAAAGAAGCCCCACCAACCATCCTCGGGCTTCGCGCTGCGGCGGAAACCGGGCTCGGCCGGCGTCTCATGCAGGAAGATGTCGAGATCCTTCGTCTCGTTGCCCTTCACATAAACATTGCACTCGTAGGGCAGATATCCTTCCTTTTCCACGCGCAACTTGTGATAGCCGATCTCAAGGCGGCTGATGATTTGCGGCGATCGGCCAAAGTAATCCCCATCAAGGTAAATGCGGGCATTGGTTGGATAAGTATTAATTGCAAGCGCCCCGTAGCGTGCCACGCGGTAATCGGGCGGCTCGCGGCCCGGGATATCCATAACATAAAATGTTGTGTCATCCGTGGCCCACATCTGCTCGCGGGGAGCAGGACGCACGGGTTGAATGGACATGCCCGATGGTTCCGACCTGAACGATTCGATCCGCCGGATGAGGGCTGTAGCCCCCTCGCGTGAAGCCGGGTACGGATCGCGGCGGGTGTACGCACGGTACTCTGCCAGAAATGGGTAATCCTGCGCCACGGCAACAATCGTGACCCGGTTAGTTCCCCGGGGCGGGGTGACCTCAAGATCATAAGTCCGATCGGGAATGTAGTAGGTTTTTCCAGCACGCAAAAAATTGGAGCGGTCGTAGTAGTTCGGGAAAATCTGGTTCGTCATGCCAGCCGCGTCCGTATTGAAAATGTAAACATAGGAATCGCGGTTCACCCCAAAAGTCAGTTTTATACGATCGCCGACATGATACCGCGCCTTGTCTGCGCGGATGCGCACCTGCAGATCCCCGCCCGTTGGAGGCGGAACGATACGAATATTTCGTGTGATGTCCTCCGGAGCACGGTCGCCCTTAAGCGTTCGATAAGTGCCATCTTCCACACCAACGGCCGCGGCCACGGAGACCAAGGCTGCAATCAGACCTGCCGCCAGTATCCTCTGTTGGTTCATTGCTTTATCTCATCTCGCTCAAGACATTGTGCCCGGAAGTCTTCACACCGCCGGACATGCCCATATGACTCTCTCCGGAGCCTTTAGGTTTGGTTGAGGAACGCCAAGGAGAAAAATCGCGCGTTGACAAGGAAAATGGCGCGGGCTCGCGCGCACGGATCCTGCCTCCGGTATTAGCCCGACCAGAGCGCGCCGTCGGCTTCCAACGGACGCCCCTTCGAAGGCTCCGCAAGAGGCAGGTCCACGGCCATTTCCGTGCCCCATTCGCCGCTGTCGAGCACACTGATGCGCCCGTTGTGGGCGTCCACGATCGCCTTGGCGATATAGAGGCCGATACCCGTCCCACCGGCCGAACGGGTCATGGGATCCTCCACCTGAAAGAACTTGTCGAAAACCTTGTCACGCGCGGCCAAGGGGATGCCCGGCCCGCAATCACGGAAAACCACGCGTGCCATGCCATCTATGGCAGTCAGCCGCACCACAATCTCGCCCCCGCGCCGCGAAAACTTGACTGCATTGCTCATCAACTGCGTGAAAACCTGACGGAGGCGCTTCTCATCTCCGCGCACTTTCGAAAGTTCATCCAGTTCCTTCCGAACGGTACACTCCTTACGCTCGGCGGCACCGAGCATGTCAGCCACCGCGGCTTCAACCACAACGCGCAGGTCAAGCACTTCCTTGTTCAGCGTCAGAGTACTGTGCTCAATCGTCGAGACATCCAGCAGGTCATCCACCAGCCGGATGAGGCGTTCCGTGTTGTTTTGCACGATACGCAAGAGGGTTTCGCGCTGGCTGGGATCGCTTGCGCCACTGCCACTGAGAATGCCGGCTGCTCCCTTGATCGAAGTTAGCGGGGTTCGAAGTTCGTGAGAGACCATGGACAAGAAGTTGGACTCGAGGTCTTCCAAGCGCCGTAATTTCGCCAATTCGCGCTGGAGCGACATGTCGGTAATCGAAAGCAAAACCCCGTGCCGCGACGACTCATCGGCCGCCAAAGGGGCTACTCTCACCTCGATGGGCAGCACCTCCCCGCCGGGTAACGCGAGGTCATGTTGCATTCGGGATTCGTTCCCGGCCTCCGTCGAATCCCCGATATTAGTCTCCACCTTGCTCCACAACAAGTGCGGCATCACCGCAGAGAGCGGCTTCCCCGCAGCGATTCGATCCGGGGGCAGGCACAAGAGCGATAGGAACCGCCGATTCCACCTGCGAACTCTGAGTGAAGCGTCAGCGGTCACAACACCGGTCGGAAGATTTTCAATGACATCAACCAGTTCCGCTTCGTTCGGAGCGGGACCGACCGGCAGGCGAGTAAGCAGGACAGCGGACGCAATGAGAGATGCTGCCACCGAGAGCAGGTCCCTTTGCTCCTGATCGAGTTCGAGTCCCGGAACCGACTTCGTTGCGCGCAAGATACCGAAAACCTGGCCTTCGGAAATCAACGGTACACCCACGAAGGCGGCCACAGGAATTCCTTCCGCACCAGCAAAGTGGTCTCGCCCGGAGGCTGTTGGGTTTGTGATTACTGCCAGTCGGCCCTCACGAGTGACCTCCCCGCTCAACGAGCCATCCGACGGGATATCCAACGCGGGCGGCGCAGTTCCCGATGCTTCTACATGGAAGACCACCGGCATGCGACCGACCGCACCTGCTGCCAACAAGACTCCGCAATGATCAGCCCCAAGCGCTTCCCGCAGCACCTCCAAGGCTCCGCGAATGCCGGCAGGCCGATCCGCACTCGCCGAAAGCAGACGCCCGACGCTTGCCAGAGTTTTGACTGATAAATCAGGCTTTTGTTTTCCGACTGCGCTCATCTCGCCCGAATCAATTTGGTGCGACACCTCCAACATTCCAGTCAATGATCCGGCGTGCCGGAGATGCCATTGAGTACCGTCTCGTACCCATTTTGGATCTTCGTGTCAATTAGTCCGTGCCGGCGTCGGTCAACGCGGTCCCGTCGCCGGTCAGGCCATACAGTTTCAGTTTTTCGTATAGCGTTGTGCGGCTAATCCCGAGAATGGCGGCGGCGCGCAACTTGTTCCCGCGGACATGACGCAAAACGAGAAGAATGTGGTTTCGCTCGACCTCGGAAAGAGGCAGAGGGGTGCCATCCGGACGCGTGGCGCGCTCCCCCAAGGACGCTTCATCATCCGGGGTTGGAACCAGAAGGCCGCCACCGGCAGACTCTAATAATTCGACAGGAAAATGCTCGGGCAAAATGGTCTCGCCAGTCGCAAACACAAGCGCCCGCTCGACGAGATTGCGCAGTTCCCGCACATTACCCGGAAACGAGTAACGCTTCAGAACCTCCAGCGCTTCGGGAGAAAATGCCTTTACCCGCGTCGGAACTTTTTGCCGCAACTGTTTGAGGAAATGCTCTGCCAGTACAGGGATGTCATCGGGGCGGTTGCGCAGGGCAGGCAGTTCGATGTCAATCACCTTGAGCCGGAAGAACAAATCCTGACGAAAGCGCCCCTGCCGCACTTCTTCAGCCAGATTTTTATTGGTCGCCGTGATGACCCGGACATTGACCTTGATCGTCTTTGTGCCGCCGACCCGCGTGATTTCTCCTTCTTGCAGGGCCCGCAACAACTTGGCTTGCGCTGCCGCACTAATGTCGCCGATTTCATCGAGAAACAAGGTGCCGCCATCGGCCAGTTCGAATTTCCCGATTCGCCGCTCATGCGCTCCGGTGAAGGCTCCCTTTTCGTGCCCAAACAATTCACTCTCCAGAAGTGTTTCGGGCAGCGCAGCACAGTTGACGGCCACCAAGGGTTTGTTCGCGCGGGGGGAGAAATGATGGATAGCGCGCGCGATCAACTCCTTGCCCGTGCCACTCTCGCCGGTCACGAGAACCGTCGAATCGCTCCCGGCCACCCGCTGGGTCAATGCCATGACGGCTTTCATCTTCTCATCGCGCACGATGATCGCAAAGTCAGCGTCCACCCGCCGGCGCAGTTCGACATTCTCCTGCCGCAACTGCTGGACTTGTTCCACTTGGTTGAGCCGCACGGCCAGTTGCAGCGACAGGGTATAAACAAAGTCCGCATCGTCTTTGGTGAAAGGTTCGCCGGTGGCCGGATTGTCCACATAGAGCACGGCCAGCAGGCGTCCCCCTCGCACCACGGGGGCCGCAATGGCATTGGCTTGGCCTTGGGCGAAGTCGGTTTCGCCATCCGGCCCTACATGGGCCTGCACCATTCTCAAATCCGCGCGCGCCCGCGCCAAAAGCGCCTCACTCACGGGGGACGCGGCCTGCCGCTCGTCCACTTTCGACGCCGTATGCGTCAGAAATTGGTGCCAAGTCTCGCCCGACTTTTCCGCGTTGAGAAAAAAGATGACCCGTTCCGCTCCCGTGCTGATGGTTAGCGCCCGCCCCACGGCCTCGAACATGTCGTTGAGCGCTTCCGCCTGCGAAACCTCCTGAAAAACCCGGTACAGCGCCTTGAGTTTCAGATAAATCTCTTTCAGCGCTTCGACATGCATGTCGTCGGGGATTGGCGCAAACAACTGTGTGCGGCCCAATTCCTCCGCGCCCTCCGGGAGCGTCGGCGGGGATGCCGGAGCAGCCTGAAAACGCGGCATGGAGGCCAGCGGCGCGCCGGCGAACTCGCGCCCACCGGTTTCCGCGTCGCAGAACACAAGCACGGTCTCGCCCAGTCGGATCTCGTCGCCATCCATCAACAAAATGCGCGAAATGGGCAGTTCGTTGACATAGGTGCCATTGGAACTGTTGAGGTCCACCAGGGCCACAAGGCCATCCAGAACGATGGCATGGGCATGGACGCGTGAAACATTTCCGTCCGTGAGCACAACATCGCACTCATCCGATCGGCCGAAGACGAGGCGCTTGCCCACGAGTGGAATTTCAAGACCCGCATGGGGGCCGGATTTCACAATAAACTTCGGCATTCGCTGGTGGCAGTATCCTTACCGGGTTGATTCAACGACAGGGAATCGGGTACATGGTACAGAGTTGCAGCCGATTCAAGCGCATACAGCCCCGCCTCCGCCGCCGGGTGGATCACCGGCATTTCGCCGGCGCGCTCTGCCACGCCCGAAATATCTCATCACAGTCGAGGGCATCTGCTTCCTGATCCTGATGCAACTGGTGGGGTTCGCCGCGTGGCACTCGGGCACCAACCTGCTTTATCTCATTTTCGCGATGTTGATCGCCTTCTTTCTCGCTCATGGGCTGTTTGTCTGGTTAAATTTGCAGGGTTTGTCGGCCAAACGGCAATTTCCGAGGGACATTCACGCTCTTAAACCGTTCGTTCTTCATGTTGAGGTGAGCAATCGCAAACGCTGGTTGAATTCCTACGGCCTTGCTGTTGCGGACATGCTGCCCGACGGCTCCGCCTATGCGGCAGGCTTACTGCCGAGCGTCTCCCGCAATGCCTCGGCAGTTGTGGAATGTCGGGCTTTCTTCCCGCGGAGAGGCCGTTATCAACTTCAGCACTTGCGAATCATTACCCGTTACCCGTTCGGTTTGGTCGAGAGAAGCCGGCTTGTCCGCACCCCTGACGAGGTGGTCGTCCTACCGCCCGTGGCCGATGTTAGCGAAGTCCTTAAATCCCTGACTTCGGACATAGGAGAGTTTGAAAGCCCCTATCGCGGGGCAGGTACGGATTTCAGCGGCTTGCGTGAATACCAACCCGGCGAACATGCTCGCCGCATCCATTGGCGCAGCACCGCCCGCGCCCAACGGATCATGGTCATGGAATTTCAGCGCGAGGAGCATCGCACTGTTTGCCTGTGGCTCGACAACTATTGTCCGATCGAAGAGCAAAACGATCCGATTGTCGCGGGCCTGTTTGAACGGGCTGTCATCCTCACCGCTTCCCTAGCGCTAAGCCTGCTGCAATCAGAGTACGAAGTTTCATTGAGGACCGTCTCCGGTTCGGTGCCCTCCGCAAGCGGCGTCCATCAGGCCCATCGTATCCTTGGCGCGCTTGCTCTACTGGAAATGTGCCCCAAACCCGGCGCTGTGCCGTCGGCTGCTGACAAAGAGGATCCGGTGGTGGAGTTACGGTTCCGGGGGCTCGCCGCCTCACGGCGACATAGCCTCGCTGTGGATGCCCGCGAGTGGTCGCTGCAGAACGGCGTTTTCAGCAGGGTGGCAACATCGTGACGATCCAAACGGCTTACCGCGGGTCGTTTTTCCTTCTGTGCCTATGGGGACTGACGGCTCTGCTACTTACCGGCGAGTATAGCCTCGGTATTATCTCGCTGGCTTATTTGGGGGTGATGGTTGCGTTTGCAGCCTCGGTGCGCGGCGTAAAGGTTCGAGCGGGTTACATCAACCTGCTTACCCTCACTGTTTTTGCCGGCGTTGCTCTCATCGCCCGCCGTAGTCTGCTGGATGGCGCTGTGTTTTTTTTCATGTATTTGCAAGTCGCCAAACTGCTGACCTTCCGAACCACAAGAGATGCATTGTGGATTTACACGGTCATCTTTTTCCAAATTGTCGCCGCGGCGGTCCTCACTACCTCCATCGGTTTCCTGATCGTTTTTCTCGTTTATGTGATTCTCATGCTCGTATCGTTGTCGCTGTACAACCTGCACCGCAGCGGGGAAATCGCCGATCGGCAACTTGCCGGGCTCGACCTTGGGGCGGCGGAGCGGCTCGGCTTCCCCCGCCCCGTGATGGCGCGCGTCCAAGACGGCGAATGGCGACGAAGCCGTTTACCCCGCAGATTCGGCTATGCCACGCTCGGCCTTCTGGGTTTCGTGGTGACGATCACGGTGCTTTTTTTCCTGTGGATTCCGCGGCTCTCGACCCAACGGATCCTAACCCCTTTGGGACCGCGCGTTCAGGAGGAATCGGTTTCGGCATTCAGCGAGTCCGTAGAGTTTGGCTCCTTCGGCAAGATCAACCTTGACGGCAGTGTGGCCATGTATGTCCGCCCGCTCGACGGACCGCGCCCGCCGGCCGTCCGCATGCGGGGCGTGGCTTTGGACACTTTCGATGGACAGCGCTGGATGCGTACCACGGCGGCGGTGTCCGGAACGCCTTTTGAGCGCTTCAGCCGGCGTTCCCAAGCGCCCCGGACCTTTCTCGTTATTCAGCCGCCGTTTGTAACGAATTTCATTTTCGGGGTCACCTTCCCGAGCGCCCTCGGTCTTCCGCGCGATTTGCCGGTTATCTTCGATCCGGTGAGTAACGCCGCGTGGCTTCCGACGGCTCTCAGCCGGGAAATCCATTATTTTGTCGAGTCGCGAGTGGAAGACCTCGACGCCCGAGAAGATCCGTTGGTTCTTTATCCGCCGCATCCATCCGACGAAACCGATTCGGCAATCCGGCTCGGTATGAGCGTTCGTGAACTTCTGCGCGCCGGCCTCGGGCAAGGCGCCGCATCGCGTCGGCGAGCGCCAGGCGATCCGGCCCGCGGCAATTGGCCTGCCGGACGACGGGCGCGCGCCGACTTCCTCGCCCGGATCGCATTGCCCCCCGATTATCGTGAGCGTTGCCTTGAGGTTCCCCGTTCGCTGGACGCACAGCGTCTGTCTGCTCTCGCGCGGGCTTGGACGGACGGCACGACAACTCCTTATCAGGCGGCAATGGCCATCGAACAGCGCCTGCAGCGCGACTTCCAGTACACTTTGGAGAGACCGGTCGAGGGCAATCACATCGAGGACTTTCTGTTCCGCACCCGGGCGGGACACTGTGAGTACTTTGCCTCGGCCATGGTCATGCTGTTGCGTTCGATCGGCATCCCGGCGCGAATTGTCAATGGTTATTACTGCGCCGAGTGGAATCCCATCGCAAACGCCTTCACGGTTCGCCAGAGCGATGCGCATTCCTGGGTGGAGGCCTACTTCGACCACTACGGCTGGATGACCTTCGAGCCGACGCCTGCCTCCGGCATCGGACGCGCAGCCCCGGTCTCGCCGCTCATGCTGGCCTTTGGGCGCGTCATGGATGCGCTCAAGGTCCGGTGGTACCGATATGTGATTGACTACAATTTTCGTGACCAATTGATCATGATCCGCGGGATCATCCGGCTTCAAGCGGCTGTCTCGGGTTTCTTCGACCGGATCTCGTTTGGCCAGAATGGATTCGAGGACATGCAGGGCTATGACGGCACAACTATGTTTGGTTTTGCGGTTGTTCTGGTTGTCTGTGCTGTGGGATCCTTGGGCCTGTTCTTGCTGCTGCAGGCTGTGGTGAAGCGTCTCGGACAAAGCCGGGAGACCGGGTCACGGCGCCGTCGCATGTCAGTGCGTTTTTATTCGGAGATTTGCGATTTGCTTCGTCGGCGCGGGATCGTCAGGCCGCCGCACGAAACCCCCGGCGAATTCGCTTTGCGTGTATCGCGTCAGCCGGATTTGGAACCGCTGGTGGAAGTCACGGATTGGTACTACCGTGAGCGATACGGCGACATGCCGCCATCACCTGCTGAACGCGAGCGAATCCGGCAATTCACTGAAAATCTGCGGCGAAGTCCTCGTCAGTAACAACCCGCCTCATCACTCTGTGG
Source organism: Candidatus Sumerlaeaceae bacterium (assembly GCA_026418615.1). Taxonomy (GTDB): domain Bacteria; phylum Sumerlaeota; class Sumerlaeia; order Sumerlaeales; family Sumerlaeaceae; genus JAOAAY01. The sequence goes on from JAOAAY010000034.1 coordinate 18,114, forward strand.
GCACGATCATGCTGAGGATCCCAAGGGAGGAGGGAAGTTCGAAAGTGGCCGGAGCGACCGAGACGGACTCCCCCACTCGCGGCGGCACGAACGGCTCATAACGACTCTGCTGAAATGTCATCCATACAAACCTTGGATCCTCCAAGTCGCTGGGGAATTCCACCCGGATGGCTGCCGGACGCCCGTCAGGAGTGAGGCGCAGGACCTCGACCGTGCAACCGCCCGCCTGAACGCGTTGCCCGAGAGCCATTTGGTGGTCGGACCTGCGAAAAATCCTGTCCATGGTCTGCACGAAGTAGGTTACCGAGACTTTCGGCAGAACCCCTTTGCCGTGCGCTGCATCGCCGGGCCTCACGAGAAAGCCGCCCGATGGCTCGACCACGAGAGTTCGGGAATCCAGACGGGTCAATTGAACGGGTGTCACCCCGGACGAAAGACCTAATAGCATGGGCACGCCAGACTCAGGCCCGCCCCCGGACACAAGCCCCACATACATGAGGAAAAAGCCTCCAGGCGGGCATGGACAGACGAGTTGTCGGCCGTTCAACAGAGCCCTGTCTGGCATGCGGCCGGGCTCAAGGCCCACGATGCGACTGAGAAGACTCAGGTTGCCAATGCGACTTGGTAATAGTCCTGCGGCCAGTGGTCCGTGCACGAAAAGGAGGAACGCAACGAATCCAAACATGACGCGACGAGGGAAGACCGTGCGCGGAATCCAGGCCGCACGACCCAGGACCCCTCCCGCCAGCAGGGCAAGCAGGCCGAAGAACCCGAAGCCGCAAGGGAGCAAAAGGCGATCGGACGGCAGGGTTCCAAAACCGGGCACAAGGCAAAGGACCATGCCCGTCAGGTAGAAACGCGCCAATGGGCTGTGGCGCAGTAAGGGCAGGAGTAACCATAATAACATGGCTACCCAGAGCACGCATCCTGCAATGAAGCCCCGCTGCAGCGGCAAGGCCAGCAGGGAAATGAGATCCGCGCTCACAAGACCAGACTGCGCCTGCACAAGCAGAGGCCATCGCCATAATGCCCCGGCCGCAAACCTTGCAGGGTCGCGTGCCGGATCCACATAAAACTCTGAACCGTTCGCTCCAAATCCCAACAAGGAATGGGCAGCATACCAGGTCAGCCCCACCACGGCATACGGGGCAAGTGACAAAGCCCGCCGGGGCCACGACGGAACCGGATCAAGAAACAAAGCGAAAGCAAAAAGGTATGCGGCCATGCCGACCCCCGACTCGCCGCCAAGGAGAGAAAGCCCAAACGCCAGCGGCGCCAGTGCGGCGGTGCTGCGGCTAAGGTTCCGGCGCCAGCGGTCATGCAGGATCAGTGCGACCAGACCAAATAGCATGCTCACGAGCGCATTGCGGTTTGCGATCCAGGCAAAAGGTATAGCATGCGCATCGTCCACTGAAAATAGCACGACAGCCAGCCCGGCCGCGGGCCGTGTGCCTAATTGGTGGCGATAGACCACCCCGGCGATCAGTACCAGCGCGGCGGCCCACGCAAGGCTGTGGGCATGATGCCACGCCGGATTGTCGGGCCATAGACGCGAATCGAACCAGTGGGTCAGCGCTGACAGGGGCCGCCAGAAGGCTACGCGCAGAGACTCATGAGTCCACCAAGGTAGCACCCCAAGTTCGCGCAAACGCTCGACATCCTGCTCGTCGCGCATGAATGAAAATAAATTCATGGCCGACTCGATCGGACCGGAGTCTCGCAGAACCAGCCTGTGATAGTGGTCGTCGAGCAGAAACCCCGTTCCAAACGACGGCAAGGCAAGCAGGACCGCAGTAAGCGCGGCCACAGCCGGTATCCAAGGCGATTGCAGAGCAATTCGCACACCCACGGCCATTGGCTCGATCCATTGCCGCAAAGGATCAGACCAGTGCGTCACGACCCCGCTGAAGCAGACGCCCGCCCCGCTGCCCGGTTTCCCTGCCGTTGACCACCGTGGGAACGCCGTTCACAACGACGGCGTCGAGCCCATCACAAAATTGGTGGGGAGAGGTGAAAACCGACCGATCCTCAAACCGTGCCCAGTCAATGACGAGCAGGTCAGCCTGATAACCGACCTGAACCCGCCCCCGTCCGCGCAAACCGAAGGTGTCGCAGGGTAGAGCGGTCACTTTGGCCACCGCCGATTCGAGTGTCATCAGCGGACGCTCTTTTACATAGTCACGGAAAAACTTGGCAAACGACCCGTAGGCGCGCGGGTGGGGTGTGTCATGGGACAACGGCCCGTGCGGCGCCCGGCAAGCAGCGTCAGTGCACACCATCCCGAGGGGATGCAACAGCGCCAAGTCAGTATCTTCCTGGCTCATAGTGAAATTGCAGATGGATGTGGTCAGGCGCCCGCGCACCAACAACTCGGCGAACATTTCTCCGGCATCCAGACCCGCGTCGCGCGCAGCGTCGGCGATGCTGAGCCCCTGATACTTCTCAAACTCTGGCGCTCCTGCCTCGCAAATCAGAACAGATGCCCAGCCGTCGCGCCCCTCGTTGTGTTCAGCAGCCTCGCGAATAATCCGACCGCGCAATTGCGGATCCTGCAGGCGTTCAATTGTCCGGTCGCGCCCTCCGTCACACGCCCAGCGGGGCAAAAGCGATGCGAGTTGGGTGCTCGATGCAATGTAAGGATATTTGTCGAAACGCACGCGGCCGCCGCGCGCATTCGTTTGCTCGGCCTGCTCGATCACGCGCTTCACCTTGCCCCAATTGCGCGGGCCGCTGGCTTTCAGATGACTGAATTGCCCCTGACACGCCGCATTCTCCACGACTGCGAAGAACTCGTTTGCTGCCTCGAGCAGGGTGTCTCCCTCGCCGCGAACATGCGAGGTGTACATGCCTCCGCGCCGGGCTGCAGTCTTTTGAAGTTCCACGAGTTCCTCCGTGGAGGCAAACAATCCGGGAGCGTAGATCAGGCCTGTTGAAAGTCCAAGGGCGCCCGCGTCAACGGCGCGCTCCACCTCGCGCTCCATCGCTTGCATTTCGGAACGGGTTGCCGGGCGATCCTCGTAGCCCAGAACCGCGCCGCGCACATTGCCGTGACCCACGAATGTCGCCAAATTGAAAGCCGGGCGGGCGGCCTCGAGACGCGAGAAATAACCGTCCACATCCGTCCAGTCGATATCGAATCCGTATTTGGCATGGGCCTCGCGCTCTTCCTCGAGAATCGGGCCTGCCAGCGGAAAAGCGCTGTATCCACAGTTGCCCACAATCTCCGTAGTAATGCCCTGCCTGATTTTCGATGCGCCGGAGGGATCAATAAGAATGTTGATGTCGCTGTGGGAGTGAACATCCACGAACCCCGGCATGACGAGCCGCCCGCTGGCGTCAAGAATCTCTGCGTCCGTCTCCCCCGTTAAGTCGGATTGCGTGGGGTTGCGCCGGATCACATCCGCAATCTTGTCACCCTCAATAACAACATCGGCCTCAAACGGCGGACTCCCTGTCCCGTCCACGAGCAGACCGCCGCGGATTATCAGATTTCCCACGAGCGAAAGCGCCTTTCGAAGAAGTTTTGTTGCGACTCAAGGCAATCAAAGGATTGGAGTCGGCAAACTGCAAGTGCCGATCAGGCAGCGGCTGAAAGTTTGCCGTTTAGAAGCGTCAGCATCGGGATTTCAAAGTCCGTGGCAATCGGATCATGCGTCACGATCACCAGAGCGGTTCCTTGCTGCGTGCGATACCTCAGCAACAGGTCATAAATCTCCCGCGCCGTGTCCGTGTCGAGATTGCCCGTGGGCTCGTCGGCAAGCAACAGACGAGGACGGTTGCAGATAGCCCGGGCGATGGCCACACGCTGGCGCTGCCCGCCCGACAACCGCCGGATTTCAGTGTTTGCCAAGGCGGAAAGTCCGACTTCGTCCAGTGCCTCCAGCCCGCGCCGCCGGGCTTCGCGCAGGCCCATCTGGCTGAAAAGCAGGGGCACGATGACATTTTCCAACGCAGTGCGGCGCGTGCGTAAGAAAAAACTCTGAAAGACAAACCCAACGCTCCGGTTACGGAAATGCGAGAGTTCCTCGTCGGACATGGCCTCAAGATGCCGCCCCTCGAATAACACCTCACCGCTGTCGGGTCGGTCCAACCCTCCGAGAATGTTGAGGAGAGTTGTCTTCCCAGTGCCGCTGCGCCCAACCAGTGCGACCACTCCCCCGGGCGGCAGACTGAAATACACGCTGTCGAGCACCGTCACGGGACCGGCGCCAGATATGTAACTTTTTGTCACACCCCGCGCTGATATCAGTTCCAAATTGGCTGTTGAGTCCGTCAAAAGCCCGACCGTAACCTCTGCGACCGGCATCGAGTCTCCGACGGCGGCCTGCGCATTTGAAAAAACTGATCCGATCACTGCTGCGGGTTCCTGAAAAGGTGGACACCCGCTTTTATCTTCAGTATCTGTTCTTCAAGCATGTGTTGCGCGTCAACACCCGCGTGCCGTGGCCTGTTCACTTTACCTCCCGAGTCGTCTGCCCGGAGCGCGTGCGGCGGGGTCGCGCCACTTACCCGGGCGATATGCCGGCTTGCTACATACAGGCGATTAACGGCATCGAAATCGGCGACGAGACCATCCTCGCGCCGGGGGTCGGATTGATTAGCGCCAATCATGACCCAGAAAACCTCGACCGCCATTTGCCCTGCGAGCCCATCCGCATCGGGCGTCATTGCTGGATTGGGATGAACGCGGTCATCCTGCCGGGTGTTCAGTTGGGAGATTACACAGTGGTCGGAGCCGGAGCCGTCGTTACACGAAGTTTTCCGCAGGGCCACTGTGTCGTGGCCGGCAATCCGGCCCGCATCATTCGGGAATTGTCATCGGGGGGCGCACCGCACAATACCGAACACTCGGCGCACGATAGTTGAACTATTCGGAGCCCACCGATGCGCGGTCCCCGCACGGACTGCCCGAGTCCATGGTCCACGCGGCCTACTGTTGCGAGTCTTTTGACTCTTGAGGCTTCCATACGGCGCGAATCTTGCTCATGCCCTACTGCAGGATTTTCCCATTTTTCCAACGGAGGGACTATTATGTCCAGCATCACCCTGAAGGCGCTCGGCGTCGCGGCCTGTTTTGCTCTGGCCGGAATCTCAAATTTGGCTTTTGCGGAAGAGTCCAAGGCGCCGGCTGAGAAGCCGGAGGCTAAAGTGGAGGCCAAGGCCGGCGCGACCCGCGAAGGCCGTCCCGCGGCTTTCATGCTGAACCTGCGCGCCGCGAAGAGTTTGAGTTTGAACGCGGAACAGACCTCAAAAATCGCGGAACTTGAAAAGGAGTATCGCGAAAAGGTTCAGGAGATGCGCAGGACGGCTTCGGCTGCTGATGCCACCACCGCAACGGATCCTGCCGCGGGCCGGGCTGCCATGCGCGAGGCCAATCAGAAATTGAACGCTGAATTCTCCGCGAAACTCGATGCCATCCTGACGGCTGAACAAAAGGCCGAATTGAAGACCAAAATCGAGGAGATGATGGCTCAGCGCGGGCCTCGCGGCGAGGGGCGTCGCGGTCGCCCGCAGACTGACGAGCAGGCTAAGCCTGAGTAACGATTTCGCGCTAGCAAGATCCCGGCACTTGCGAGGCCGGTGCGGAGATGTCCGCACCGGCCTCTTTTTATACGAATCCCGGGCTTTGACTATCGTTTCAGCAAATCGAGCATGGTCTTGCCGAGTCTGATGAGAGGGGCGCCAAGGTACTCGGCTTGGAAGTGCATCTGAAGGCGCGGGTTGAAGCCTTCCTTGAATCGCGCGATGGACGGTATGTTGGCCCCAACAAAATCAAAAGTGTTCCACGCCTCGCAGGCGTGAGCCTTTACAATCTCCCAGATCAAGAGCGAACTCACCCCTGTGGAGAGGTAGTCCGGGTGAGTAGCGGCGAGTTCGTAGTAAAGTGTTCGCTGAAATTTAAGCGTTACAATGTATGAGGCAAGCCGACCGCCATGGTGCGCGGCCATGACTTGCCGGTAATCCCGCAACGGCTCGGCACCTGCGACGGCATCGAACATTTCTCGCGAAACTGGGCATTCCTCGCCACGCCGGGCAAATGTAGCCTCCAAAAGCGCATAGCCCTCAGCTGGTTCCATCTCGTCCGACAGGTCAAATCCTTCGCGCTCGGCCTTTTTGATTTGCCGCCGGACGCTGCCGTCAAACCGCTGCCAGATCTCCTCGGCGGGAAGTTTGAGATTGATCAGGTAGGTGAATCGCGGAGTGAGCCGGTACCCTGCCTGAATCAGCGGGCGCATGTCCTCAAGATGCGGCGGATTGATGAGGTTCTGATACGCATATTCCTTTTGCATCCACTGCGTCAGCGCTGTCAAAACCTCGGATTGACGCGATGTTTGGTCGGACAATTTTTCCCCGAGCGGACTTTCAAGAATAAACCCTGCGTAGGGCGTCACAAGGGGCGTAACGGCCGTGCGTTGACCATAACGCTCCCGATCCAACGCCACACATCCCCCCACCAGCATGAAGCCGTCGAAGCATCCCATCAATACGAGTCGAGCCGGCGCAAAGGCCGAGTCGATCACTCGCTTCCACACGGAAGTGTGAAACAGCGTGCCGTGGGGTGAGGACGCAACGAATTCGTCCCAAGTGTCGAATTCATGCGGCTCGATGAGTCTGACGGTCAGCGTGCTCATTGGAGTGAGTCTGTCGCCACTAGATGCTCGTACAACGACAGATAGTCCCGAACCATCCTCTCTTGGCTGAAAAACTCAAGCACTCGTCGCCGTGCAGCCGCACCCAGACGGGCCCGCAATTGCGCATCCGATAGCAGATAGTGCAAGATCACCGCGAGGGCTTCGGGAGAACCCGTCGAGAAAAGCAACCCCGCTTCGCCGTCGCTGACCAGTTCTGGCAAGCCTCCTGTGTTGCTGGCAGCAACTGCCACCCCCGCACTCATGGCCTCCGCTGCGGCCAGACCAAACGACTCCCGCAAGGAAGGCTGCACGAAGACATCGCATGCGGCCATAGCACTCGCCATGTCGGCACGCCAGCCGGGGAAAACGAAGCAGCCGCCGAGTCCGGCCTCGGTGACAGCCTGCTCGAGACATTCGCGCAAGGGCCCCTCTCCCCAAACGACGAACCGGGCGCGCGCCAGACGCTTGACAACATGGACGGCCGCTCGAACCAAGACGATATGGCCCTTTACTGCGCGCAGATTGCCCGCCGCACCAACTAAAAGCGTATCGTCCGGGAAGCCCAAAGATCGAATCAGATCAGCCCGCCCAGCGCGCTTTTCCGGATGAAAGGTTACGGTATCAACCCCATTGGGTATGACGCGTAATCTGTCGTGGGAAAGCCCGGCCGCCAGCAGGTCATGCCGCGTGGCGTCGGAGACAGCCACCACAGCGTTCGCATGACGGCTGACGCGCCGGAACGCTGACGGCACAATCCATCGCGCAATCACCCCGCCTTCCTCCCACTCGTGCGTGCCGTGCTGAGTGACGACGACACGCGGGACACCGGTCAAACGCGCAATCGGAACACCCAACAGGGTCGGGCGGAGCAGCGAGGCATGGAAGACATCCGGCTGAAAGGTTCGAATCTCGTATGCCAGCCTTTGGAGCGCAAACACATGCCGGCCTGAGGGCATGTCCACAAAACGAGTTTCCAAACCGAGACAAGCCAGATGCCTTTCGAACGGGCCGGTCCGCCGCAGCGCCGCTACGCGGCACACACACCTCTTGGAGACCTGGACCCCGGCGGCAACGGCCGCCATGAGGCGCGTCGGCGCGTCCGGCTCAAAGGCGTTGACAAGATAAAAGACGCGAAGTGGCCGCTCCATCACTGGGAGCCTTTCCGGGCTGTGCCGCCACATTCAACGGATCTTGCACACTCACCGACCGGGCGGATCAGTCTTGCTCCTCGACGACATTCGGTTCAATCCGCAAGCCATACTTTTTGACGCGCTTGCGCAGCGTGTTGCGAGTAATACCAAGGAATTTTGCGGCTTTTGACTGGTTGCCTTTCCAGTACTGAAGCGCGCGATGAATGAGCCGGCGTTCGACCACATCGAACGCATCGTAGCCCTCCGGGAGGGGCTGGCGACGCGCAATCTCGTCAAACAGGGCGTCGAAAATCGAGTCGTCGGCCAGCCGCAAAGTCTGGTCCGCCGCCATTGTGTCAGCAGGTTGGGCAGCCGGGCGCCCCAGATCGAGATCCTCTGCCCGGATGACATTGCCTTTCAGCCTCAGGAGGCTGTTTTTCAACAGGTTTTCCAACTCGCGCACATTGCCCGGGTAATTGTGGCGCATCAGAACAGCCATGGCCGCCTCATCCACCGTGACCCGTTTGTGGCCAAATTCCGGGGCGTGCCGGTCGAGGAAGTAACGGACAAGGGTGGGGATGTCAGAAAGGCGCTCCCGCAACGGCGGCAAAGGGATTTCAACCACCCGCAGCCTGTAATAGAGATCCTGCCGGAACTTGCCTGCTTCGATGAGATCGGTTAGATTTTTATTTGTAGCAGCCAGGACGCGCACATCCACCTTGGTAGCGCGCGTGCTGCCAAGTTTTTCGATCTCGCCCGTTTCCAACACACGCAGCAACTTGCCCTGCGTTGACGCAGGCATTTCGGCAATTTCGTCGAGGAAGATGGTGCCTCCGTCGCAAACCTCGAACTTGCCCGGCTTTGCCGCTGTGGCACCCGTGAAGGCTCCTTTGTGGTAACCAAACAACTCGCCCTCGAGCAGGTTTTCCGGGATCGCCGCACAGTTGACCGCCAGAAACGGGCGGTGCTTGCGGCGGCTGTGGTGGTACACGGCCCGGGCCACCAATTCCTTTCCCGTGCCGCTTTCGCCGGTAATAAGAACCGGAAGGTCGCTGTTGGCAAGACGACCGATGAGTTTGTAAACCTCTTGCATTGGTTCGCTCGAACCGACGATCTCCTCCTCGTGCTTTTCTTTGGAAAGAAGCGGTTCGTACGAAACCACCTGCCGCATGTCGAGGCTGACTTTGACCGCCGCCTGGACGACCGAACGGATATTCTCGACATCAAAAGGCTTGATCACATAATCAAACGCACCGGCCTTCATGGCCTCGATGGTGCTCTGCGTTGACGCGTAAGCCGTCACGAGGATGACGGGGGTTCGAGGGTCCAGCGCACGGATTTCACGCAGCGCGGCCAGTCCGTCCATTCCCGGCATACGGAGATCGAGCAAGATCACATCGGGCGACTCCGAACGGGCCTTTTCAATAGCGTCCCGGCCGGTTTGCGCCTCGATGATCACATAGTCCGAGCGTTCAAAAATGCGACGGAAGGAATAGAGGGCGTCAGCCTCATCATCCACCACGAGAATCTTGGGTTTTCGCAACGGCATCACACAGGTCTCTCAACGGGGATCTTGATGGTAAAGGCGGCGCCCTTACCCTCAGCACTTCGCACGACGATCTTGCCGCCGTACTGAGACAACAACTTGTTGGACACAAAGAGCCCGAGACCAAACCCCTCAGGTCGCGTGGAATAGAACGGGGAAAACAAGTGAGGCACGGTTTCCGGGGCTATGCCGACGCCCGTGTCGCGGAAACTGATGGAAATCATGCCCGGTGCGCCCGCCTCCGACCTTGCAGGTGACCAGACACTGCGAATGTAGAGGATGCCGCCGAGAGGCATAGCCTCGACGGCGTTCATAATCATATTGAGGAACACTTGGTCAAAATCGCCGCGGTCGCCCAAGATTTGCGGCAACGCACTGTCGAGGTGGCGGCGCAATTGCACCTGACGAGCCTGAAGCAAATGCCCCACAAGAAACAGCACATCCTCGAGGACGCTGTTGAGATTCAGCCATTCGGGTTTGGGCTCGCGGCGTTTGGAGAAGGTCAGAACCTGCGAGACAATGCGATCAATCCGCTCGAGTTTCTCCGCAATGATCGCCATGTCCTTCTCCCGCGATGGGACAACCGCCTTGTCCTCGACCAGCGAATGGATTAACATGGAAATGATGCTGATCGGGTTGCGCACCTCGTGGGCAATCTCCGCACTGAGGATGCCAAGGGTTGCCAGACGATCGGCCTGACGGATGCTGTGCTCAGCATTCAACACACGCTCATAGCGCTGGGCGTTCTCGATGGCGATGCCACACAGCGACGCAAACGCATGCAGCAACCGCATCTCGTCCTCGGAAAACCGACGACGCTCAGGGGTGTAAAGGTTGAGAAAACCGATCAGGCGTTCGTGGAAAAAAATGGGCACCGACATCAACGAGGCGGGCGCCGCACCCTCCGGTTTTCGCCGACCGGCACGCTGTCGGACTCTTTTGACCTTGAACACTTCCAAGGGCTGACGCCGCACGGAAATGTCGCCTGCGCGCACAGAGGACAAATTGAAACCGGGCTGCTGAGCAAACTGCACTTGCTGGCCGCTCACCGCGCTCTGAACCAACTCGCGCTGTTCGTTGATCACCATGACAGAGCACTGGCGGATGTCCAATAATTGCCTGACTGAAGCCGTAATTCGCTGAAGCAGCGCGGGCAGCGGATCGGGCGAGATCAGCGCCTGTCCGACCTCAAACAAAGCCTCGATGCGGCGGTTTTGCTCGGCAATCCGATCGTACAAACGCGCCGTTTGAATGACCTTCGCTGCCTGAACACCAATGGCCGAGAGGAGTTTCTCATCGGCCTCGCTGAACGCCGCCAATCGTGTTGATTCGACATTGAGCACGCCGATGACCTCGCCCTCGACGCGCAGCGGGACAGCCAGTTCGCTACGCACATCACGACGCCACTCGACATACCGCGGCGACTTCGAGACATCGTCTACCCTGAGCAGGGTTCCCGTTTGCGCAACCCATCCTGTCACGCCTTGCCCTACCGCCAGGCGCATCTGCCGGACTGATGACGCGTCCACCCCGTGGGCTACCATCACCTCTAAATGCGTACCGTCCGTGGTGAGCAGGCGGATACTGCCAGCATCGGCGCGCATCACCGAAACGGTTTCACGCATGATGCGCCGTAGCAGGGTTTCCGTCTTGGCCGTGGAATTGATCAGATCGGATATGCGGTACAGAACCTTAAAGCGTTGGTAACGGGCAGAGGCTTTGATGGCCTGCGAGACCCGACGATTGGGAGATTTCATTTGCGGCCGGCGCTTAGGCATAAAAGTACCAAGTGGTCATGGCTCGTTTCGCCAGCCGCGAGCCGATTGTCCAGACCTCAATGTAGAACGATGTTTTCATGCGATGATCCTACGAATACCGCAAAAAATGCCTCTCAGTTGTTCCTTTTTGCTCACTGCGCCGGGTGACATTTCACGCCCTGTTTTTCATGAGGCTCTTCTAACCGAGGGGTATCAAAGCCGCGGCTCCCATGACATGACTTGACGACTCCACGGCACCGCGGAACGCTTCACCGCATTATGCCAGTCAACAAGGTTGTTCTCGGCGTCACCGGAAGCATCGCTGCGTACAAAGCCGCCGAGGTCTGCTCTTTACTGCGAAAAGCCGGTGTCGAGGTGCGTGTCGCCATGACGGCATGTGGCGCGCGTTTCGTTACGCCCTTGACCTTTGAGACCCTGACCCAGCACCCGGTCTATGCCGATGTGTTTGGGCAGCCTAAGTCTTATGAAATGGATCATATCGCTTGGGCGAAATGGGCGGATGTTTTTGCAGTCGCGCCCGCCACAGCCAACATTTTAGCCAAAATGGCCCATGGGCTCGCGGACGACCCGGTCTCCACATTCTACCTTTCGTTCGACGGTCCGACGATTGTCGCCCCGGCAATGAACACCCGAATGCTGGAGCATCCGGCTACAGAAGCCAACCTGAACCTCTTGCGCTCCCGGGGCGTAGCCGTGGTGGCCCCGGCGGAGGGTTTACTGGCATGTGGTGATGTGGGCCGGGGTAAACTTGCCGATCCCGCAGCCATCGTAGCCGCAGTGCTGGGCGCACAGTCCCAAGGGGCCGGCCAACCCGTGGCCTCGCCCCCGGCCGCGAGTGTCGCCTCGGCCGCCACTGTCACCACCCTTCGCCCGCCAGACAAATCGCTTGCCGGTCGCACCGTTCTCATCACTTCCGGCCCAACGCACGAGTATCTCGATCCGGTGCGGTTTCTAACGAATCCCTCATCGGGCCGCATGGGAGCAGCCCTGACCATGGAGGCCCAGCGCCGAGGCGCCAAAGTGCATCTGGTCAGCGGGCCTGTGAGTCCCCAGATGCTCCCCACGGGCGAGGGCGTTACCGTGCATCGGGTCACCACGGCCGAACAGATGTTACGGGCCGTGCGCGACCTTGCGCCAACGGTGGATGTTTTTGTGTTTGCAGCCGCCGTTAGCGATTTTCGCGTGGCAACCCCACCGACGCACAAAATCAAGCGTACAGGGAACTCGTTGACGCTGCCACTCATTGAAAACCCGGACATCGCCCAAGCCATCGGTTGCATCAAAGAGCGTGGCCAAATCACCGTCGGGTTCGCCGCTGAAACCGAGGACCTCGAGCGCAATGCCTTGGCGAAACTCGAGCGCAAACGCTTGGACCTTATCGTGGCGAACAATGTCTCCAATCCGCGCATTGGCTTTGACCGCGATGTCAATGAAGTGACCATCTACAGGCGTGACGGTAGTAGGCGCCACATTAGCGAGCGCCCGAAATCGGATGTGGCTTTTGAGGTGTTTGAGGCGGTGTTGGGATTGCTGGGGCCGCTGCAACCCGCCTCCCCGGCGACTGCCTGAGCCGGCAGGTACCTGCGGCACTTAGTCGAGCGACTGCACTTCGAAGTCCAGCAGGCCGATGTCGTGGTCTCCTTCGGGCGTCTGCACAATGCCAAAAACAACGCGTGTGACTTTCGTCCGCTCCAGATTCAAATTGCGCCGCCGGATTTCGGCCTCCTCCAGACGGCTCATGTGTGCCACCGCCTCGGGCGACAGTTCGAAAACCTCGTAAATTCCCGGAGTAGAATAACTGTTGGCAAAAAACCGATCCCCCCGCGCGTCTGCCGAACTCAGGAAATTCTGCTCAGCCGGGCCGGTGAGCACCTGGCGCGAAACTCTCAGGCGGTGACGGCGCATGACTTCATCTATGATCGCTTGAGGATGACCGGAAAGGTCCAATTGGCGAACCGTCCCCTTTGGACCTGCGGCAATGTCCAGGGAGCGCGCGCGTCCGGCCATGGCCTTCAGGACCGCACGCTCCGCTGCACTCTCCGCGTCTGCCCGCGCTTGGGCGAGACGCGCCTTCAAATCCTCGCGCTCGCGCTCCAATTCCCGGAGAGTGGTTGCATCCAAACCTGAAGGTTGGGATTCTGCCTCGGGCGGAGGCTCAGGGGCGGAGTCGTTGGACGGCAAGGGTGTAGCCATTGGAGGCAAAGAAATCTGTTTTTGTTGCTCGACAGCCGGCAAGGCAATTGCACCTACGGGATAGCGCGGATTCGGCTGTTCGATGGAAGCATCAAGACTCAACACCACTATGGCCCGCTGAGGCGAATCCGGCCACCGGCCACGAAGGTGCGCAAGGCCGGCAAACAATAATCCGGTACCTGCAACGGCCACCGTTGCAGCAAGCAAGGCATCGCGCCGCGTCACCAAGGGTCGCCGGGCAATCATCATTCGGTTGACCTGTCAGCCGCCGGCTCAATACACATAACCAAAGCCATCTCTCAGTACCCGATATGACCCCGAATCTGCTAACAAACGACGAGGTGATCGCCGGTTTTCGATCGTTTCTGCCCGAGGCTCGTGTCCTCACCCGCTTGATTGACCTCAACAGCCGCGCCGGCGATGCCAGCATTTATCGTTTGGTCCCGAGAGTGGTCGTGATCCCGGAGACCATCCGGGAAATTCAGGCCATCCTGCGGTATTGTCGCGAGCACAACCTGTACCTGACCTTCCGCGCTGCGGGCACCTCCCTATCCGGTCAGGCTGTCACAGACGGTGTTCTCGCGGATGTAGCCCGTCATTGGAAAGGCCTGCGGATTCTTGACGGGGGGCGCCGCGTCGCCGTGGAACCGGGGGTGGTTGGCGCTCATGTCAATGCTTTTCTGGCCCGACACGGCGCCAAGATTGGCCCCGACCCTGCCTCGATCAACGCCTGCATGATGGGGGGCATTGCCGCCAACAATGCGTCGGGCATGTGCTGCGGCGTGGCTCAGAACGCCTACCACACGCTGGCCTCGATGAAACTGGTGCTTGCAGACGGATATTTTCTGGATACCGCGATGCCTGACGCGGACGACCGCCTGCGGCGTGACCGTCCGGCTATAGCCGAAGGCTTGTTGGGCATCCAGCGCGACATCTTCGCCGTACCGGGTCTCGCCGACCGCATCCGGCGCAAGTTTTCGCGCAAGAACACCTGCGGTTACAGCATGAACGCTTTTGTGGATTTCGACCGTCCGGCCGACATCCTCCAGCATCTGCTCGTCGGCAGCGAGGGCACGCTGGGCTTCATCGCTGAAATTACGCTCAACACCGTCCCGGATCTGCCGCTCAAGGCTACGGCCTTGGTGTACTTCCGCGACCTTGCCGATGCCGGCGCTGCGATCGCGCCCCTAGCCGCTGCCGGGGCCGCTGTGCTCGAAATCATGGACCGGGCCGCCATGCTCTCTGTCGCGGACGAAATGAAATACGCTTTTCCGGTTGAGGGAAACTGTGCAGCGCTTCTCGTCGAGTTTCAGGACGACGATGAGACCCGCCTTGAATCGAAACTCGACGAAGGATCGCGTATCCTGTCGCGATGGCCCCTGCTCGAACCGGTCCTATTTACCCGTGATGCTGCGCGCCGCGAAGCGCTGTGGCACATGCGCAAGGGTCTCTTTCCCAGCGTCGGCGCCATGCGCGAAATGGGTACAGCGGTCATCATCGAGGATGTCTGTGTGGATCCGGCGCGCTTGGCCGAGTGCATGACTGACCTGCAGGCGTTATTCGCCAAGTACGATTTCCCCGAAGCCATCATTTTTGGACACGCCAAAGACGGCAACCTGCACTTCGTCATCTGCACCGACTTTTCGCAGGAGGTGCAAAAGAACCGGTACGCCGGCCTCATGGCCGAACTCATGGCTCTCATCGTGGATAAGTACGATGGTTCCTTGAAGGCAGAACATGGCACAGGCCGCAATGTGGCCCCGTTTGTCGAGAGCGAATGGGGACCGGAACTCTATGAGATGATGTGGCGGGTTAAACGCCTGTTGGACCCCGACAATGTTCTGAATCCCGGCGTGGTGCTCAACCGAGACCCGCACATTCACTTGAAAGACCTCAAGGTCATGCCGGCGGTAAGCCCTATCGTGGACAAGTGCATCGAGTGCGGATTTTGCGAGCCCCGCTGTCCGAGTCGCGACCTCACCCTGACGCCGCGTCAACGCATTGCGCTCCTGCGCGAAGTCGAGCGTTTGAAAGGACTCGGAGACCGCAGTGCTGCGGTTAATGCCGCACATCTGCTTGACGAATACGGATACGACGGCGTGGACACTTGCGCCGGCGATGGGATGTGCGCCACGGCCTGCCCCGTAAAGATTGACACGGGCGCCTTGGTGAAAGATCTGCGCGCGGGGCGTCACGGCACCGTCTCGCGGCGGGTGGCCGCCCTCGCGCTTCGCCATTTTGCTGTTGTATCGCTCGGTGTGCGAGCGGCACTTCGGTTCATTCAGGCCGGCGGGCGGCCAGCGCTGGCGCTTGCCCGCGCGTCCGCCGAAATCTTCTATCGCTTGTCGGGCGGACAATTGGCTCGCCTGCCCAAGGGGATTCCCATACCGGCCCCGGCCCCGCCCTTGCCGAAGACTCGACTCAATGGCGGCGGTGGTCCCGACCGACAGGTCGTTTACTTCCCCAGTTGTCTGACTCGCATGATGGGCGCAGTGCCGGGGGAACGCTCGCCATTGGGACTTGCGGAAGCAGTGGTCCGGACTCTGGAACTGGCAGGCTGGCATGCCGTCATCCCGCAGCGTGTCGCCCACGAGTGCTGCGGACAGCCGTTTCACAGCAAAGGGTTTTTCGAGACTCTTCAGGCTGCCGCTGAAAAAACCACAGCCTGTCTGTACGAAGCCACACAAGGGGGACGGCTGCCCGTCATTTGCGACACATCCCCATGCTCCGGTGAGATGCGCGAATACGATAAGTATTTGACGGGCGAAAACCTCCGCCGGTGGCAGGCCCTTCGCATTTACGATTACTGCTCGTTCTTTGCGCACGAGGTTCTGCCTTTGCGCGAAACTTGGCCCCGCACGCGCCGCCATGCGATCCTCCACCCCACCTGCACTCTGATGAAGCAGGCGAAACTGCCAGACCTGAAGGCGGTCGCAGCCGCATTTGCCGAGCGCGTCACTGTGCCGGTGCTGGCCGAGTGTTGCGGGTTTGCCGGTGACCGCGGCTACAGCCATCCCGAGTTGACGCTCTCGGCCACGCGCCCTGAGGCCGCCGAAGTGCGCGCCGCTGAGTGTGGCCTTGCGGATGGCTTTTACTCCACCTGCCGCACCTGCGAGATCGGGATGACCGCCGGCACGGGGCGTGTCTATTCGTCCATTGTTTATCTTGTCTTAGAGGCCCTCGAGCAGGCCCCACGCTGAGAGCAAGACGCCGGCTTCAGATGGTCTCGAATGCCTCGGGATATTTGCACCGGGAGATGGCATCGTCGTAGGAGATGAGGCCCTGCTGGTAAAGATTTTTCAACGACTTGTCCATGGTTATCATGCCCATCTCGTAGTTCGTCTGCAGCAGGGTGTACAATTGCTCGGTCTTGGCGTTGCGGATGATATTGCGCGCACCGACAGTCGCGATCAGCACTTCTACGGCCGCGACGCGGCCGCGGCCACCCGGAATGGGGAGCAACTGTTGCGCGATGATGGCTTGAATGGTGTTCGCAAACTGGATTCGCACCTGCTGCTGCTGATAGGGAGGGAACACATCAATGATGCGATCCACGGTTTGCATGGCGTCGGGCGTGTGGATCGTGGCCAGCACGAGGTGGCCCGTCTCGGCTGCCGTGAGTGCCGTGGCGATGGTCTCGAGATCGCGCATTTCCCCGATGACCACGACATCGGGATCCTGCCTCAGGACATGGCGCAGCGCGTCGGCGAAACTGTGGGTGTCGCTTTCGACTTCGCGCTGTTTGATGATGGATTTGCGATTGCGATGAATGTACTCAATGGGGTCTTCGACCGTGATGATCATCCGGTGCTGCTCATTGTTGATTTGGTGGATCATCGCGGCCAAAGTCGAGGTTTTGCCGCTGCCCGTGGGCCCTGTCACGAGGATCAACCCGCTCGCTTTGCGGGCGATCTCCTCACAGATGGGCGGCAGGCCCAGTTGGCGTAGTGTCCGGATCTCCTCTTGGACCACCCGAAACGCAGCCTCCACCGCGCCCCGCTGCCGATGGACATTCACCCGGAACCGGCCGACATCGGCAATTTCGACACTTAAATCGAGTTCCCACTTTTCCTCGAAGCGCGCCTTCTGGGCATCGTTGAGGATTGAATAGATCATCCGCTGGGTGTCGGCAGGGCCAAGCGGAGGCAAGTCCAGCATTTCCAACTGGCCATCAATGCGCAGGATGGGCGGAGCATTCTTCGTCAGATGCAAGTCGCTCGCGCCACGCTCAATGGCTTCCACGAGTAAGTGCTGAATCGTGATCATGGCGCTGTTTCTGCCGATGGCGGTACTGGCGCCTGCCGGGACTCGGCGCGGGAGCCATTCATAGCGGCAAGCAGCACGGAGCCGACCAACTCGGCCTGCCATGCATAAAGGCCACAGAATTCGATCATTTGCTGCACACTTGCCGGTCTTCGGCGGGCAATGCATTCAAGCGTCGAGGCTGGAGCCAGTAACCCTGGGTCCAGTCCCAACTGCAGGGCCGCCTCGTTGCGAGCCTTTTTTAGGCGCGTCATTATGTCCTCGGCGGACGGCAACCGCTCGCCTTTGCGGGGAATCTGGAACTGCGGCAATTGGCTCTCTGGCAGCCGGCGTCCGCGCCCCACAGCCTGTTTCAGGGCGTGCAACCGCCGCCCGACGCAGTTGCGGGGCAGTTTGGGCGCGGTGGTGAAGTCCGTTGTGGTCTCAGCCCACTGAGCCAGTTTGATCATCGTTTCGTTGCCGAGAATCCGGAATGGTGGCAGGTTGACGCGCTTGGCCTCCTCCTCACGCCAGTACCAAATTTCCCTGAGGATTCCCAGCGCCCGCGTTGTTTCCAGTTGCCGCCAGCCTTTGATCCGCCACTCCTTCTCAGGCTCGGACTCGCGAGGATCATCCTCGGCCTCGGCGATGAGTCTGACGCACATTTCCTCATGCCAGCGTTCCCTGCCCTGCGCCGCCAGTTCGGCCCGTAGCAAATCCGCGAGGGCTTCCAAATAGCGAGTGTCGTTGGCGGCGTACTGTAGCAAGTCGGGCGTGATCGGCCGACGCGACCAGTCGGCTTTCTGGCCCTGTTTGGGAAGAACGATTCCGAAATGCTTTTCCACGAGGCCAGCCAGACTGATCTTTTCGTACCCGAGTAACCTCGCTGCGACCATCGTGTCGAAAATCCGCGTAGCCCGAAACTCGAAGTTTCGACGAAGCATTCGCAGGTCGTAATCCGCGCCGTGGAGGACAAGCGGGCAGCGCCCCAGCGCCGCCAGCATAGGTGCAAGGTCCACCCCACACAGGGGATCGACGATGTAAACAGAGCCACCCGCAGCAACTTGGATCAAACACACTTTCTGGTAATAGTGATGAAGGCTGTCCGCCTCGGTATCCACGGCAGCCCGCCCTGCGCGGTCTATCTGAGCGGCAAGTGCGGCGACCCCATCCGGGGTATTCACATAAACAAAAGTGTCGTCGGGGGCAGTCGGCAGCATGGAGCGTATGATGTGCGTCTGGTCCTAACGCCGCCGGAAGGCAAGCACAAGATTATTTTGCCGCTGCCCCACAGGGTCTGAAGGATTCTGCCTACGGACTTTAGGCACAGTTGCGAAACAACTTTCGGTTGACCCCGTATGCGGTTTTCGGGTTTTACTTGCTGAGGCACGCCCGTGATCAATCGCGTGCCTGACAGGGAGTCCGGATGACTTCGTTGATGGATCGAAAGATGGCGGAACTGCTGGTTCGGGATAGCGTCCTGACCCAGGCAGATTTGGATCTCGCCTTTACCAAACAGAACGAGACGGGCGGCAGTCTTGGCCGCATTTTGATCGACAACGGCTACGCATCCGAGTACGATCTGGCCAACGCGCTCGGCAAGCACCTCAATGTGCCGTTCATGACGCTGTCGCACTATGAAATTGACCCTGAGATCCTTCGCAGCATCCCCACCGAAATCGTCCGCAAGTATCGCATCATTCCTGTGGACAAAGCGGGCGACACGCTCACGGTGGCCTTGGCCGACCCGTCAAACATCTATCTGCTGGACGAACTGCGCCTGCTGACCCAATGCAAGATCGTGCCGGTCATCAGTTTCGAATCGGACATTCAGGAGGCAATCAACACTTATTACGGACAGCCGGAGAGCGAACTCGAGGACATGCTCAAGGAAATCGCGGACATGGACACACGCGATCTTGAGGTCATCAAGGGCGGCGAAGAAATAGAACAGCCCGACAACGAACTGACGGTCGAACCCGATGCGGCGCCGGTCATCCAACTCGTCAACATGATCGTGCAGGACGCGATCAAGATGCGCGCCAGCGACATCCATATCGAGCCCTACGAGAAGGAACTCCGCCTGCGCTACCGCATTGACGGCGTGTGCCACGAGATGAAGTCGCCGCCGAAATCCTTTCAAAATGCGATCATCTCGCGCATCAAGATTATGAGCGAACTCGACATCGCCGAGCGGCGCCTGCCTCAGGACGGCCGCTTCAAGGTGACATACGGCGGAAAAAACATAGACTTCCGCGTTTCCACCTGCCCCACCGTCCACGGCGAGAAGGTCGTCATCCGTATTCTCGACAGCAGTAACCTGCTGCTCAACCTCACCGACCTCGGCATGACACCCGAACAGTTGGAAAAGTTCGAGCAGAACATCCGCGCGCCGTGGGGGATGGTGCTCGTTACGGGACCGACCGGATCGGGTAAATCCACGACGCTTTACACGGCCTTGAGCACCATCAACGATCCGAACAAGAACATCATGACCTGCGAGGATCCCGTCGAGTATCAGTTGCGCGGAATCAATCAGGTGGCCATGAAGCCGGAAATCGGGCTGACATTCGCCAGCGCCCTGCGCAGTTTTCTCCGGCAGGACCCCGACATCATCATGGTCGGCGAGATTCGCGACGGCGAAACTGCGGAGATTGGCGTGAAAGCGGCCCTGACGGGGCACTTGGTGCTCTCCACTCTCCACACCAACGACGCTCCCAGCAGCATCAATCGTCTCACGAACATGGGGGTGGAAGCGTTTCTCGTGACGGCTTCGGTCAACATGGTGGTGGCTCAGCGCCTTGTCCGGCGTATCTGCAGCGAGTGCAAAATCTCCTACGCGCCGCCGCATGAATTGCTACACTCGCTCAATATGCCCCCGGAGACCCAGTTTTGTCGGGGCCAAGGCTGCGATCGTTGCCTTGGGCGAGGTTACAAGGGCCGCTGCGCCCTGTACGAAATCATGGTTCTGACGGATAATATGCGCGATCGGATCCTCGAGGGAATCTCGTCGTCAGGTCTCAAACGGCTGGCTATCGAAGAGGGCATGATGACGCTGCGGGGCGCGGGATTGAACAAGATTTTGCAAGGTGTCACGACAATTGACGAAGTGCTGAGCGTCACGGCGCCAGACGACCGGTAGCAGCCGCTGCACGCGCCGGGAGGGCGCCGGCCTGCCAGCCGGCTCACGGCGGCCCAGATTCGGCCGTGCAGGCTCTCTTGTACTGCTAATCCGAGAGCCCGCCGCCACCCGGCCCCTTTGCCGTCGGTACGCCAAAACCGCATAGAGCCATCTCCCCTGCTTGCTGCGCGAATCCGACTCAGCCCCGGAAATTCTCTTGGGCTGTTATCCATCCAAACGATAGATCACTGTGGCCGGATCGCCCGGCCGTTCGAAGACCCGTTGCAACTTCTCGCGGTCCGTGCCGGGGAGGCTTTGAACCGCGCGCCCATTCAAGTACACTGGTCGCCGGCTCTTGGCCATGGTCTGCATGACGACCTGCGCTGCCGACTCCCCTTCCTCGACTACACGAACTTTGCCGCCGTACCAAAAATGCATCCACAGGTAGAACGAACCCTCCGGTTGGACGATCAGGACCCCGCGCGGATCAAGCCGTTCGCGGAGGAGCGCACCGTAACGGTTGTAAACATGCTCCTCGCCGAGCGTGGCGGCCGTCTCGGGCGCCTGCGACACCGCTCCGGCCACCGCCAACAGGCCCAGAAATCCCGCCGCGACACCTGACAACAGGCGCTTGCGCCTCAGGGCGAAGCCGCACCGCCGGAGATGGATGGCCGACACGAGCGGCACAAGGACGGCCAGCGTGTAGTACCGCTCTGGATTGGATGTTTCATAGAGCAAGGGAAACGCCACTGCCGCCGCGCAAAGAACTAACAGCGTGCGATCGCGTAAGCGCCGCCCCGCGCCACCCGTCGCCCAAGCCGCCATGGCAAGCAACGCAATGACCGCACCGATGATCGGCCACAACACTCGCGCACGCACTACGCCGGCCCCCCCCTGCTCGAAACCCGCTGCAAACACGCGCAGAGTTTCTGCTCCCCAGTTACGCCCGCGGTAGATGTCCAAATAGCGCACAGCCGAAGCCCCTCCGGCCCCCGGGTACCCCAGCACGATCGCCGCTGTGACCAGCAACATGAACCCAAGTAGCACCAGCGCCGGATGCACCCTGTACCGGATATTTTTAGTGTCATGCAGGCCGCTGCGGGGACAGTTTTTATCCGTGCACACTCCAACAAATGCCGCTACACCGCACGCCCAGAGCCAAACCTCCGCCGTGTGGAGTGCGCTGGCTGCGATGAACACCGCGCCGGCACCTAGCGCCGTACGCCGCGGCTCAGCCTGCAGCCGCAGAAGCAGGGCAAGACCCAGCAGATACAGCGGCACAAGCGGCATGTGATCGTTCCAGGTATCGACGAGAAATTCGCCGCCCGGCGAAAGAGCGAATCCCACAGCCCAGAACACGGGCAGGGCGACGGACGAGGACCGGAAAACCGTTCGGCGCATGTTAACCAGCACGAGAAAAGCCGCGACAAGAGAGGCCGTCACGATTGCCGCACGCGCAGCACGCTCGTCGGCACCCGTGCTGAACACGAGGCCCCGAACGATCCAATACTCCAAATAATATTGCAGGGGTCGGTGCGGCTTGAAGAGTTCCTGTATGCGTCCGAGACGCCAGCGCGACACCTCGGCCCATGTGTCAAAGTCCACGGCTCGTTGAGGGAACGCCACACGCCACGAGTAAACGGCCAAGAAAATACTTGTAAGCGCGACTATGGCGTAACGAGCCGGCCGCCCGCGCAGGCGCAACCGCAAGAACACTGCCGCCGCCGCGGCCAAAAACCACGAGAGAAGAGCCCAAACAATCACACCGCTGGCCTTGCGACAAGTCAGCCACTACAGGCAAGCACAGTCGCCACAACAGCATCGAAGGGCGCTTCGATAGCAAAATCGTATTGCTGTTGTCCTAATTGCTGTCTTTACGCCGATTTCCCTTGCGCGACGCCAACCGGTTAGCGAGTCCATCGCATGGCTGTGCGATTGTCTAATGTGATGGGGGCGCTGGCGTGCTATACTTGGAAGCAGCCGGCAGCCTTCCGCACCGACGGCGGCCGGCCGGAATATATTTACATCCTGATGGAGGCAAAACACCCATGAGAAGGCCATCCGGCTTTACTCTCATCGAGTTGCTCATTGTGGTCGCGATCATCGCGATCCTTGCGGCAATTGCAGTTCCCAACTTCCTTGAGGCGCAGACACGGGCCAAAGTCTCGCGCTGCAAAGCGGATATGCGATCCCTCGCCACTGCCATTGAGTCGTATATGGTTGACCACAACAGATACCCGACCGATGCCGGCAACGGCGTCTCGGGCATTTGGCGTCCCTATGCCGGCGGAAATGTCCTCGCTAACCCACCGGCTAATTTTACCATCGGTTACGAGTTGACGACACCTGTGGCGTACATCAGTTCTGCCGACATTTTTATTGACACTTTCAAGCGCGATCGTCTCGCATTCTACAAGTCGTCCCCCACACTGCAGGGACGCGAGTTCTTCTTCTTCATGAACATTCCGTTGCGCCGCGAGAAAAACGGAGGAGTTGGATTTACAGCGCAGGAAGCATGGGGCGGAGCGTGGATTCTTTGGGGGGCCGGTCCAGACCGCTTCACCAACAACAACACCACAGGTTTCTCTGATTTTTCTAACGCCGTCAATATCCCTCGAGGAATTCCTTACGACCCCACCAACGGTACGGTGTCCAACGGCGATATTCATCGCGGTCAGGGCAACTCTGAAATTAACCTGCCGCGGCCTGGCGTAGTTGATTGACGCAGCCTCAAGAGCATTCACGAGACTCAAGCAATAAGGGCGCGACCGGCAGCCGATGGTCTGCCGGTCGCATTTTTATTTGCTGAGCACAGGATATGAGCGTGAACCTATGTAGATGCAGCAGTTAGCGACCGTAGGCTGACCGGCGTGTGGTACTGACCCTGTCTCTTATACACATCT